>NZ_JAJGQM010000031.1 GCF_020784175.1 Xanthomonas campestris pv. asclepiadis | reverse complement strand
GGATGCCGCGTAAGAGCCTCCATGGACGGATTCACGGCGTGTCCCGCGATGGTGGGCGGGCAAGGGCCCTGCAGCCAGATTGCAGATCACTCCCTGCAACGGAGGCGCAGATCATCGGCTCTGCAATCGGCCGTCACCTTGGCAACCACCTGCACTGCACAGCCAACCTAAATCCGGCAAACCGCTCAGTCCTCGCCGATATCCTCGTTCCACACGTCCGGGTTGGCCGAGATATAGCCGCCGAGCAGGTCGATGCATTCCTGGCTCTGCAGGTCGATGACAGTGACGCCGTGCTCGCGCAGCCAGGACACACCGCCCTGGAAGGTGACCGACTCGCCGACCACCACGGTGCCGATATTGAACTGGCGCACCAGTCCGCTGCAGTACCAGCAGGGCGCCAGCGTGGTGACCATGATGGTGTCCTTGTAGCGGCGCTGACGGCCGGCCTTGCGGAAGGCATCGGTTTCGCCATGCACGGAGGGATCGTTTTCCTGCACGCGGCGGTTGTGGCCGCAACCGAGCAGACGTCCGTCGTTGTGGTACAGCGCCGCGCCGATCGGGATGCCGCCTTCGGCCAGGCCCTGGCGGGCTTCGGCAATGGCGGTGTCGAGCAGTGCGCGGTAGTCGGGGGTGGTGATCATGCAGGCTCCTGGGTGGCGGCGTCGGCGCGACGCAGCATGTCGATGTGGGGAATGCCGTCTTCCAGATACGGTGTGGACGAGGGCGTGAAACCATGTGCGGCGTAGAACGCCTGCAGGTGCGCTTGCGCACCGAGTTGCACGGCGCTGGCAGGCCAGTATTGCTGCACCAGGCGCAAGCCTTCGCGTAGCAGTGGATGGGCAAAGCCGTGCCCACGCTGCGCGGCGGCAATCACCACCCGGCCGATGCTCGGCTCGGGATAACTCACGCCTGGCGGCAAGACGCGCAGATAGGCAGCCAACGCATCATCGTCGGTACTGCCGAGCAGATGCAGCACACCCGGCAGGCTGTCCTTGCCATCCAGCTCCGGGTACGCGCACTGCTGCTCCACCACGAACACGTCCGAGCGCAGCCGCAGCAGCGCGTACAGCTGCGTGGTGCTCAGTTGGTCGAAGCGCAGGCACTGCCAGTGCAGCGAGGGTAGGGGCAGGGACGACATCAGCGCATGATAGCGGCTGCGTCGCCTCAGTCGACCGCGCTGTCAGTGTCGATCGCCACCACCACCGACATGCCCGGGCGCAGCCGCGGTGCCAGCGCCTGGTCCGGATCGACGCTGATGCGCAGCGGAATGCGCTGGGCGATCTTGACGAAGTTGCCGGTGGCGTTGTCGGCCGGCAGCACGCTGAATTCCGAGCCGGCGGCCGGGGAGATTTCCTGCACACGGCCGTGCAGACGCGCGTTGTCCAGCGCATCCACGGTGAAGCTGGCGCGCTGCCCGATGCGGATCTTCGCCATCTGGGTTTCCTTGAAATTGGCCACGATCCACAGCGTGTCCGGCACCAGCGACATCAGCTGCGTGCCATTGGTGACGTAGGCGCCCTGGCGCACGCCAAGCTGGCCGAGCTGGCCATCGCGCGGGGCAAGGATGCGGGTGTTGTCCAGATTGATCTGCGCCAGTTGCACGACCGCCTGCGCGTTGGCCACTGCCGCTTCCAGCGCGGCGCGATTGACGGTAACGCTGCGTGCGTTCTCTTCGGCGGCCTGCACCGCGGCACGTGCCTGTGCCACGCCGGCATCGGCCTGCGCCCGTGCGGCGAAGGCGGTGTCGCGGTCCTGTTCGGACACCAGCTTCCGGTCGGCCAGCTGCTGTGCCCGCGCATAGGCCGAGCGGGTGCGGTCGCGCTGCGCCTGGTTGCTGCTCAGTGCGGCACGTTGTTCGGCGATGGTGGCATCGGCGCTATGCCGCTGCTGGTCCCAATTGGACAGGTTGGCCTGCGCGGTCTGCAGTTGCGCCCTGGCCTGTTCGAGTTGCTGGGCGTAGATGCGGTCGTCGATTTTGGCCAGCAACTGGCCGTGTTTGACGTGGGCGAAGTCCTGCACCGGCACCTCGGTGACGTAGCCGCTGACCTGCGGCGCGATCACCGTGATCTGGCCATGCACCATTGCGTTCTCGGTGCGCTCGACGGCGCTGACGAACGGCGGCAACCGCCATGCATACAGCACCAGTGCGACGCCGAGCAGGGCCAGCCCGCCAAAGCCGATCACGCCACCGATGCGGCGACGTCTGCGACGTTGCCGATCGGCAGCAGAAGTTGAATCTGCAGGTGTATTCATGGGCGCGTACTGGAAGCAGGAGAAGGGGGCGAAGCGGGTGGGCGCAGATAACGCCGCCACACCAGCACGGACAGGATCCATAGCCCGGTGGCGATGGCGATGCAGCCGATCAACAGGAACACGTCGTTATAGGCGAGCACATTGGCCTCGCGCGTGGCCACGCTGCCCAAAGCGCGGACGCCCTGGGCCTGGCGCAGGGCCGGGTCGCCGATGCTGCGGCCGTAAAGGGTGGCATAGGCCTGCACGCGTGCGGCCACTTGCGGGTCGGTCAATGTCAGATGCTCGACCAGCTGGCTGGAATGGTATTTCTCGCGTACGACCTGCACGGTGCCGAGCAGCGCGCTGCCGAGCAGGCCGCCCATGTTCTGTGCCATGCCGAACAGCACGATGAAGCTGATCAGATTGGCCGGCTGTGCAATGACCCGGCCCAGCCCGGCCACCATCGCCGGGCCGATGAAGAAGGTGCTGCCAAAGGCGAGCAGGAACTGGCTGACGTACATTTGCTCCGGGCGGGTGAGGCTGGTGGCATTGGCATCCATGAAGCAACCGATGCAGATTGCCGCCACCGCGATGATCAGGTGCTCGGCCACGCGCGCCGGATTGATCAGCCACGCGCTGGCGGCCACACCGACCACCGCGCCCAGCAACATCAGCACGAACAGGGTCTGCAACTGCGTGTTGGCCAGCCCCAGGGTCTGGAAGAAGCCGATCGCGCCGGTGCTCTGCTCGGACAGCACCAGCCGGATCAGCAGGATCGCCAGGCCCAGCCGCAACATGTCGCCGCTGGCCAGCCAGCGCGTGTTGATCATCGGGTTGCGGCGGTTGTGCTCGATCCACGCCGCCGTGCACAGCAGCACGATGGAGGCCGCCAGCACCACGCCCAGCCAGGGCGTGCTGGTCCACCACAGCAGCCGCCCCAGCGACAGCACCGCCGCCAGGCCGGCCGCACCGGCCGCGAACAGGCTGAAGGTGAGGAAATCCAGCGGCTCGAACACGCGATAGCGATCGCTCGGCGGCAGCTTGAGCGCCAGCACGCAGGCCAGCGCGAACACCGCCAGGCCGAGTTCGAACAGGTACAGGCCCTGCCACTGTGCAAATTCCAGCAGATCGGTGGAGAACACCCGCGCCAATGGCAGCGCCAGCTGGGTCACCCCCAGCCCGGTCACCACCGCCTTGAGCCGGTACCGGGCCGGAAACGCCTGGATCACGTAATACAGCCCAAGCGAACTGAGCGCGGCGCCCACCAGTCCGTGCGCGGCACGCACGGTGATCGCCGAGCTCAGGCTGTGCACGAACAGGTGCGCGAAGGCGATGACCGCATACAGCGCCAGGAAGATCTCGGTGAAGCGCCGCAGCCCGAACTGCTGGCGGAACTTCACCAGCAACAGGTTGGCCGACATGTTGGTCATCACGTAGGCGGCCGGCAGCCAGGCCATTTCGGTGGCATAGGCGCCCAGCGTGCCCTGCAGATAGGTCAGGTTGGCGGTGACCAGCGCATTGCTCAGCCCACCGGTCAGCGCCACCACCACGCCCACCAGCCCGTACTGGATGCGGCGCCGGGTGGGGTGCAGGGGCGTGGAGGCCGACCCGGGCAGGGTGGGCTTCTCATGGGGCTGCCAGTCGCGCTGGACGTACTTGTCGTGCACGCAAGGCTCGCAGGGCCGGTCGCAGGGGAGGCAGCGATTGTGGTCCGGTTGCGGTCATGGCGGCGTCAGCAGTGCGATAATCCGCCCATGAGCGAATCCCCCTATACCTCCGGTACCACCCATTTCGGCTTCCGCGATGTCGCTGCCAAGGACAAGCAGAAGCTGGTCGGCGAAGTGTTCACCTCGGTCGCGCGCAATTACGACCTGATGAACGATCTGATGAGTCTGGGCGTGCACCGTGCATGGAAACGCTACTTCGTGGCGACCGCGCAGGTGAAACCGGGCGACCGTGTGCTGGATCTGGCCGGCGGCACCGGTGACATCGCCGTGCTGCTCAAGGAGCGCGTCGGCAACGAAGGCGCGGTGGTGCTGGGCGACATCAACGCCGGCATGTTGTCGGTGGGCCGCGACCGGCTGACCAACCGCGGCCTGGTGGCCGGCTTCGACTACGTGCAATGCAATGCCGAGGCGCTGCCGTTCCCGGATCAGAGCTTCGATCTGGTGACCATCTCCTTCGGCCTGCGCAACGTCACCGACAAGGACGCCGCGCTGCGCGAGATGTACCGCGTGTTGAAGGTGGGCGGGCAGGCGCGCGTGCTGGAATTTTCCGAAGTCACCGCCGACTGGTTCAAGCCGATCTACGACTTCCACTCGTTCAAGATCCTGCCGAAACTGGGCCAGCTGTTCGCACGCGATGCCGACAGCTACCAGTACCTGGCCGAGAGCATCCGCAAGCATCCGCCGCAGGAATCGCTCAAGGGCATGATGGGCGAGGCCGGATTCGCGCGTTGCCACTACAAGAATCTGACCGGCGGCATCGTGGCGATCCATTCCGGCTACAAGATCTGAACCGGATCGGGCGGGTGCGTGTCTGAGCATCTCGTCCGGCGCACATCGCGCGCCGGGTATCGCGCGCCGGACATCGCACGAGCACGCCATGCTCGTGTTCGCTTGCCGCACGATTGCACTGTGTGCAGGTGCGTTTGCCGACAAAATTTTGAGACTCCCGTCGCGTCGGCTCCACCAACGGTCGGCGACACTAGGCGCTCTTTTGTCGGAGACGTGGATGCGCTTGTACGCAGGGTTGTCGCGCGTGTTTCCCCGCTCCTTCAGTGCCAAGCTGCTGGCGGTGACCTTTGTCGGCATCCACCTGCCGCTGCTGTTGTTGATCGCCTGGCTGGCCGCGCAGAGTGAGTTGAGCGGGCGCCCGCTGTGGTCGGTGGTGATCGTGGCGCTGCTGGCCACGCTGGCAGGCACCGCGGCCACCTTGTCGGCGCTGTATCGCCTGCTCGCACCGCTGCGCATTGCCGCCGACGCCCTGGATGCGTATTACGCCGACCAACGCCTGCCCAGCCTGCCCGAACATGGCGACGACGAGCTGGGGCGGTTGCTGCGTGGCATCAATCGCAGCCTGCGCGGCATCGATGCCGGCATGCGCGATCTCAAGAAGCATGCCTTGTTCGACCCGCTGACCGAAGCCTTGAACCGGCGCGGCTGCGAGCAGGCGATGCGCGATTCGGTCACCGCCGCGCAGCGCGAAGGCTAGCCGTTCGTGTTGTTCGTGCTGGACATGGACAACCTCAAGCCGATCAACGACCGCTTCGGCCATCTGGCCGGCGATCGCGTGCTGGTGCGGCTGGTGGAATCGGCCTACGGCTGGCTGGGCGCGCAGGACTGGATCGGGCGCTGGGGCGGCGATGAATTCCTGATCGGCGTGCATGCCAGCGAAGACGACGCCACGCTCAAGCTCAATCAATGGCTGTCGATGCTCGAACGCGAAGATGCCGACGAAGCGCCGCTGCATGTGAGCGCCGGCAGCGCGGTGTGCGAGCGTGGCCTGGACGCCACCGAGCTGTATCGCCGCGCGGATGCCGCGATGTACCGCGCCAAGTTCTCCGGTGGCCGGCGTCTGGTGCGCGACGGGCATGACAGCCCGCGCAGTCATCCGGTGGTCTAGGCGATCCGGCAATCACCTGGCGGCCGGGCCGCAGGCGGGTGCACGCTGCGCATGGGCCGCACGCGTTACGCCACCACTGCGGTTGCTGCGCCAGGCTCGCGCCGATGCGCCAGCGACATGCACGGTGTCCCCAGCCGGCGCGGGTTGAGCAGCCGGCAAGCGCTCGCCATCGGCCGCACGGGCAGGCAACCGCCCGGGGCGTTAAAATGCCCAATTCCCTCGCTGCGGTGCCGTCGATGCGCTGCCCGTTCCTGTCGCTGTCCCTGGCCGTGTCCATCGCGCTGGCCGGCTGTTCCAATGAGTCCACGCCGCCGGCCGCCAGTACCGCCGCGCCGGCCACCACTGCCAAGGCACCCGTGAAAGCAGACGCCCGCAACCACGATGAAAGCTCCTACGCCCAGCCGCAGCTGGTGGTCATCAAGGATCTGGCGCTGGACCTGAAGCTGGACTTCGACAGCAAGCAGATCGGCGGCACGGCCACCTATACGCTCCAGTGGAAGGACAAGGCCGCCAAGCAACTGGTGCTGGACACGCGCGAGCTGAGCATTGCGCAGGTGCAGGCCGACGACGGCAAGGGCACGCTGACGCCGCTGCAGTTCGCGCTGGCGCCGGCCGACAAGACCTTCGGCAGCAAGCTCACCATCGAGGCGCCGACTCAGCCGGCCAAGGTCGTGATCACCTATCACACCGCACCGACCGCCTCCGGCCTGCAGTGGCTGGAGCCGTCGATGACCGAAGGCAAGCAGTTGCCCTTCATGTTCAGCCAGTCGCAGGCGATCCACGCACGCAGCTGGGTGCCGTTGCAGGACACCCCGAGCGTGCGCTTCACCTACAGCGCGCATGTGACCTCGCGCCCGGACGTGATGGTGCTGATGAGCGCCGACAACGACCCCAAGGCCGCGCGCGACGGCGACTACAGCTTCAAGATGCCCGAGCCGATTCCGTCCTATCTGCTGGCGATCGCCGCCGGCGATGTGGTGTTCAAGCCGATTTCCGCACGCTCGGGCGTGTGGGCCGAGCCGGCCATGGCCGACAAGGCCGCCAAGGAATTCGAAGACACCGAAAAGATGATCGGCGCCGCCGAAAAGCTCTATGGCCCGTATCGCTGGGGCCGTTACGACATGCTGGTGCTGCCGCCGTCGTTCCCGTTCGGCGGCATGGAGAATCCGCGCCTGACCTTCGCCACGCCCACGGTGATCGTCGGCGACAAGTCGCTGGTCTCGCTGGTCGCCCACGAACTGGCGCATAGCTGGTCCGGCAACCTGGTGACCAATGCCAGCTGGAAGGACATCTGGCTCAACGAAGGCTTCACCACCTACGTGCAGGCGCGCATCACCGAGGCGCTATATGGCGCCGAGATGGCCGAGATGGAGCGCGAGATCGACCAGGGCGACCTGCTGGCCGAAGTGAAGGGCATGGCGCCGGCCGACCAGGCGCTGGCGCTGCCGCCGCTGGCCGAGCGCGACCCCGACGAAGCCCTGAGCCAGGTGGCCTACGTCAAGGGTGCGTGGTTCCTGCAGTTCCTGGAGCAGCGCTTCGGGCGCGCGGTGTTCGACCCGTTCCTGCGTGGCTGGTTCGACGATCATGCGTTCCAGAGCGCCACCACCGACCAGTTCGTCGACTACCTCAAGAAGAACCTGCTGGACAAGCATCCCAATACGGTCAGCGCGGCCGAGGTGGATGCGTGGCTGAAGCAGCCGGGCATCCCGGCCTTCGCCACCAAGGCGCGCTCGCGCAGTTTCTCGATCGTGGACACCGCGCGCATCGCCTGGAGTGGCAGCGGCACGCTGCCGAGCAAGCAGGTCACCGGCGAATGGGGCACGCAGGAGTGGGTGCACTTCCTCAGCGGCATGGGCGCGACCTTGAAGCCGGAACAGCTCAAGCAGCTGGATGACGCCTACCACTTCACCGGCACACCGAACGGCGAAATCGCCATGCGCTGGTATCCGCTGGCGATCCGCAGCGGCTACACCGATGCGCGTGCCGCTGCAGGCGCGTTCATCGAACGCGTCGGCCGTCGCAAGCTGGTGCTGCCGATCTACGCCGAGTTGCTGAAGACGCCGGACGGCATCGCCTTCGCCGAGCAGGCCTTCGAAAAGGCCAAGCCCAGCTATCACCCGATCACCACCGCATCGGTGGCCGAGATGATCGCCAAGGCCAAGGCAGCACCGCCAACGCAGCCGTAACGGCAACGGAGGGCGCCGCAGACGCCCTCCGTCGCTTTCATCGCGGCATCGTGCCCTGCAATTACGCCGTAGGAGCGCACCCGGGCGCTATGGGGCTTTCCCGTAAGGCCGATCGCGCCAGGTGCACGCCTCCCGCCGCTTGCATCGCAGCACCGTGCCCTGCAGTCACCGCGGTAGGAGCGCACCCGGGCGCGATGGGGCTTTTCCGGTGGAGCCCCGTCGCGCCCGGGTGCGCTCCTACGGTGTGCGGCTGTCTGATCGCGGGGACTGCGGGCAGGCTGGTATCGTTGCCGCTGCTTTCATGCCTTCCGGAGTCGACGATGAAGTATCTGCTGAGCGCGGCCTTGTGCGTCGCTGCAGTGAGTGGCTGTACCGACCGCGAGGCGCAGCGTCAGGCGCAGGAAACCGCGCAGGCGCAAGCCAAAGAACACGAGGCCGATGTACTCGCCAAGCAATACGACGAGGCGGTGAAGGCCGGGAACTGGGACATGGCGCGTGCGCATGGCGCCGCGGTGCTGGAAGGTTTCCCGGGCACGGCGGCGGCCACGCGCATCGAGCCTGGCTATGCCGACATCAAGGCCAAGGGAGAACAGGCGCGCGAACTGCGCCGCATGCAGGCGTTGTGGCAATACTCGCAAGTGCCGGCCAAGGGCGGCACGCAGCGCTCGGCGATGATCGATGCCAAGAGCCGCGTGGATGTCGACGGCAGCGGTCCCAAGCCGGTGAGCCTGGTGTTCCGTGATCACCCGCAGTGGAAGCGCCACAGCTATCTCGTGCTCAAGGCCGGCGATTTCAACTGCTATGGCGGCTGCAAGGTGCAGGTCTCAGCCGATGGTGGCGCACCACGCGCGATGGCCGCGCATCGCCCCGATACCGATGAAGCGATCGCGATGTTCATCGACGACGACAAGGCGCTGTGGAAGCTGGTGCGCAACGCCAAGCGCATCAGCATCGTGTTCCCCGTCAAGGCTGGCGGCACCCGCACGGCAGAGTTTGAAGTAGGTGGCCTGGATACCACCCAGATGCCGGGCTGGAAGTAGGCGCAACACCGACTGCGCGGCATCAGGCGCGCGCTCGCTGCACTGCATCGGCATACAGTGCTGGTCGACTGGGGGAGTGCGTGAGGTGTGCGTTCACCTGGCGACGGCTTGCCGTGTTGCGTCAACCACCTCTCAAGTGTTTGCAGGTATGGACGGTATGACCATCCCACAGAGATCTCCCACGTTGTCGGACTGCCGCCATTGGGTGTTCGACATGGACGGCACGCTGACCGAAGCCGTGCATGATTTCGCGTTGATCCGCCGGGTGTTGGAGATCCCGCCAGAGGCGGACATCCTGCATCACCTAGCATCGCTGCCGGCCGAGCAGGCCGCAGCCAAGCACGCCTGGTTGCTCGAGCACGAGCGTGAACTCGCGCAGGTCGCACAGCCGGCACCCGGTGCAGTGGCATTGGTGCGCGCGCTGCAGGCCGCCGGATGCCGGCTCGGCATGCTCACCCGCAACGCGCGTGCGTTGGCGCAGGTGACCTTGCAGGCGATCGGCCTGCACGATGCATTCGCCTGGGACGACATCGTCGGCCGCGACGAAGCCGCGCCCAAACCCGCACCAGACGGCTTGCAGTACTTCGCAAACCGCTGGTCGGTGGAGGGCGCGGCACTGGTCATGGTCGGCGACCATCTCAACGATCTGGCCTGCGGCCGTGCAGTCGGTGCCTGCACCGTGCTGGTCAACACACCAGGCGATCCGTGGCCGGGTCTTGCCGACTGGCGGTTGCGGGACTGCACGCAGTTGCTTGCGCAGTGGCAAGACTAGCGCGACGTCTCGCGAGTAGGCGAAGCGTGCAGAAGGATGGATTGCGATGCGCGGCTGGCCACGTGTCGTTGGATGACGATGACGATTGAGGCACCGTCATCGCAGTGGGAAAAAGTGGTTCGCGCTCGAAGGGCGTGAGAGCTGCTGAATCTTTCGCCACGCATCAACCTACGCCAAACCTTACACCGCTGTCGACGCCGTACCCTCATCCGCCCTTCGGGCACCTTCTCCCGGCGGGAGAAAGCAAAGCTGCGCCACCAATGTCACAGCACGCCCGGCGCAAACTGTGCCAGAAGCGTGACAGTGCGCCTTGCGCAAGCGATTGCCATCACAGCAAACCCCCGCTGCCCCGACATGGTGCGTCGCACCAGTGCGCTGGCATGGCGTTTGCTCTTTCACCTCTCGACGTTTCCGACGTCCGCGACGCAACTGGCGGGTGCAACGCCTGCGCCGCGGAATGTTTCAACCGACTGGTTGTTCAATCGAGAGGGGTAGACGCACATGCACCAATCTTCCTGTCGCAGCCTGCGCAGCAGTGTGCTGCTCATGCTTGCGCTGAGCGCCGCGCTGGCCGGCTGTAAAAAAGAGGCCGCCACCGAGACTGCTGCGCCGGCACCGGCCGCTGCACCCGCCGCTGCGCCGCCGGCCGCTGCGGTGGTCGACACCGATAGCGAGTTCACCACCAATGCCAGCAACCCGGACAACTGGGGTGGCATCGGGCGCGACTTCGCGCTCACCCGGCACAGCCCGCTGGCCGAGATCAATCGCGACAACGTCAAGAACCTGAAAATGTCGTGGGAAATGAAGACCGATGCCACGCGCGGCCACGAAGGCCAGCCGCTGGTGATCGGCAGCGTCATGTACATGGTCAGCGCGTATCCGAACAACGTCTTCGCCATCGACCTGGCGGCGCAGGACGACGGTGGCAAGGTGCTGTGGAAATACACCCCGCAGCAGGACGAACGCTCGGTGGCGGTGGCGTGCTGCGATACGGTCAACCGCGGCGCCTCGTATGCCGATGGCAAGCTGGTGTTCGGCAGCCTGAGCGGCGATGTGATTGCACTCGATGCCAAGACCGGCAAGGAAGTGTGGAAGCAGAAACTCGGGCATCCGGACAAGGGCGAGACCATCACCATGGCGCCGATCATTGCCGACGGCAAGGTGATCGCCGGCATCAGCGGCAACGAGTTCGGCGTGCTCGGGCGTGTGGCCGCCTACAACCTGGCCGATGGCAAGCAGTCCTGGTCCTGCGATGCGGCCGGCACCGACAAGGCGATCTGCCTGGGTGCGGACTTCAACAAGGCCAATCCGCAGCATGGTCAGCTCGGCGACCTGGGCGTCAAGACCTTTCCCAACGACGAATGGAAGCGTGGCGGCGGTGCGGCCTGGGGCTGGTACAGCTACGACCCGAAGTTGAAGCTGCTGTATTACGGCACCGGCAATCCCGGCCTGTGGAGCCCGTCGTATCGCTGCGGCAAGACCTCGCAGGAGGAATGCAACAACGGCGAGCACGACAACAAGTGGTCGATGACCTTGTTCGCACGCAAGATCGATACCGGCGAAGCGGTGTGGGGCTACCAGAAGACGCCGTTCGACCAGTGGGATTACGACGGCATCAACGAGCCGATCCTGGTCGATCTGACCATCGACGGCAAGCAGGTTCCGTCGGTGGTGCAGTTCGATCGCAACGGCTTTGCGTATGTGCTCGATCGCCGCGACGGCACCTTGCTGCGCGCGCACAAGTTCGTGCCGGCCAACTGGGCCGAGCGCATCGACATGAAGACCGGCCGCCCGGTCAAGGTGGCCGCGCATTCGCCGCTGGAACGCGGCAGGAAAGTGCAGGCCTTTCCCTCGGCCATGGGCGGCAAGGACCAGCAGCCGTGCTCGGTGGATCCGGCCAATTCGGCAGTGTTCTTCTGCGGCACCAACAACTGGCACATGGAGCTGGAACCGCAGGAGCGCGGCAACACCATGATGGGCCTGCCCTACGTGTTCGCCAACGTGATGATGAAGCCCAACGAGCCGGGTGCGCTGGGCATCGTCAAGGCCTTCGATGTGGTGGAAGGCAAGTCCAAGTGGGAGATCAAGGAGAAGTTCCCGGTGTGGAGCGGCACCCTGGTCACAGATGGCGGGCTGGTGTTCTACGGCACATTGGATGGCTGGTTCCGTGCGGTGGACAAGGACACCGGCAAGAAGCTGTGGGAGATGAAGCTGCCCTCCGGCATCATCGGCAACCCGATCGCCTACAAGGCCAACGGGCACCAGTACGTGGCGGTGTTTTCCGGCATCGGCGGCTGGATCGGTCTGCCGGTGGCCGCAGGTCTGGATCCATCCGATCCGTATGGCGCGCTGGGGGCTGCCGGGCTGGCATTCGGCGCCGGCTTCGACAAGATCCCGCTCGGCGGCATGGTGCATACCTTCCGTATCGATGGCGCGGGCAAGACCGTGACCGCCGGTACCACCGCCACTGCAGCGGCAGGCGGCGGCGCTGCCAACGCCGTCGCGAAGACGGCACGATGAGCTCCAGGCACGGCGTTGGACACGCGCACCGGCAGTTCGCTGCCGGTGCGCGTGGCATGCACCGGCAGCTGTGCCGGGTGCTGGTGGTTTGCAGCCTCGGACTCGTCGCCGCAGGCTGCGCACGCGAGCCGTCCTCACCGACGGCTCGCGCTTCTCATTCCGATGCGGCGCCCGCGGCGGCGGCTGCATCCACTGCGGCACCGGCAGCGGCGAATGCCCCGCCGCCGGCGCCCGACCCGCACGTACTGCGGGTATGCGCCGACCCGGGCAACATGCCGTTGTCCAACAAGGCTGGCGAAGGTTTCCAGAACAAGATCGCGCAGGTGCTGGCCGAGGCCATGGGCCGGCGCCTGGAATACGAATGGCGCACCTACTACCAACGCGGGCTGGCGCGCAGCACCATCACTGCCGGCCGCTGTGATGTGTTGATGGACCTCAACAGCGATTTCGAGCAGGGCCTGACCACGCGCCCGCTGTATCGCTCGGCCTATGTGCTGGTGACGCGCAAGGGTCTGGATCTGGTGCCGACCTCGCTGGACGAGCCGGCGCTGAAAAAACTGCGGCTGGGCGTGTTCCAGAGTTCACCCGCACGCCAGGCCCTGTACGAACACGGCATCAGCGGCCAGGTGCAATACCTGTTCTACGACTCGGCCACTGCGCCGGAAGAACATCCCGGCAAGCTGGTCGAACGCGTCGCCGCCAATGAGCTGGATGCGGCCGAATCCTGGGGCCCGGTGGCCGGGTATTACGCGCAACGCGGTGGCCTGGGCGTGGTGCCGCTCAATACCATCGACGATGCGGTGCTGGAGTATTCGATGGCGTGGGCGGTGTCGCGCAAGAATGCGCAGCTGCGCGATGCCTTGAACACGGCGATGCAGCAGAGCGCGGCAAAAATTTCCGAGATCCTGCGCAGCTATCACGTGCCGCTGGTGCGCTGCAGCGACTGCGTGGTGGCGGGCGATCTGGCGTCGCACGGGCCGTACGCGATGCCGACGCCCGTGTCGACGTCCCCCAGCCCGGCCGCATCCTCGCAGCAACTGGCGCAGTTGCAACTGCGCATCGCCGACGGTGCCGACCCCAACCAGGAACTGGCGCATGCGCTGGATGCCGGCGACGCGGTACGTGCGGCGTGGTTGTTGCGGCATGGAGCCGATGCCAATCGTCCCAACCTGCTCGGCGAGCCGCCGCTGCATCAGGCCATCCGCAATCAGGAGCCGGACCTGGTGGGTCTGTTGCTCGATGCCGGTGCAGGCCTGGATGCGCGTGATGGCAGCGGCTGGACCGCGTTGATGAAGGCGGCCTGGGCCAACGATGCCGACAGCGTGGCCAGGTTGCTCGGCAAGCGTGCGCCGGTGGACACCGTCTCCAGCGATGGCTGGAGCGCGCTGGACCTGGCGGTGGCCTACGCCGATGTCGGCGTGGTGCAGGCATTGCTGAAAGCGGGGGCGAACGTGCGGCGTGCCAATCCCACCGGCTTCACGCCGGTGATGTTTGCGGTGGCGCGCGAGGACCCGGCGATTCTCGATGCGGTGCTGGCAGGCGGTGCCGACGTCGGCCACGCGAATCAGGCCGGCGTCACCGCCTTGATGCTGGCCGCCGCGGCCGGGCGCGACGCGGTGGCCAAGCGCCTGCTGGCGGCCGGCGCCGACCCTGCCGCACGCAATCGCGACGGCAAGACCGCCGCCGCGCTCGCGCAGGCGCGCGGCGACAGCGCGCTGGCCACGCTGCTCACCGAGGCCAGGCGCCCCTCCCGGCAATGACCGTGTCACCCGCCGCGCGCACGGGGTGCGCGGTGTTCCCTCCGATCAGAAAGGTTCGTTCATGCGCAAGTCCACCGTGGGTTGTTTCGATCGTTCCGTCCGCGCGCCGTTGTGCGCGGTGATGCTCAGCATGCTGCTGGCCGCCTGCGGCAAGGAGGCACCGCCGCCAGCGCCCGCGTCCGAGGCCGCCGCTCCGCCGGCTGCCAGCATGCCTGCGCCGGCCACCGGCAGCGCTGCGCCTGCGCCCGCAGCGGCGACCGCCGGGGTGCCCAACCCGGCCGCCGGGCCTGCACCGGATCCGTCCACCCTGCCCGCAGCGCCGGCCACTGTGGTGCCGATCCCGAAGGGGCCGGAGGTCAAGGTCACTCCCGAACTGATCGCCGAGGGCAAGAAGATCTATTTCTCTGCCGGCTGCAATGCCTGCCATGGCGGCACCGGTGGCGGCGGCATGTGCCCGCCGTTGACCAACGACATCTGGGTCTATGGCAGCGACGACGACACCTTGCGTACGCTGATCAGCGAGGGCACCGCCGCGATGATCACCCACGGCAAGACCCGCATCGGGCATGAGAAGGTGGTCGGGCAGATGCCGCCGTTCGCGCCGGTGCTCAAGCCGGGCGACACCGAGAAACTGCTCGCCTTCATCCATTCGATCAACAAGACCGCGGGCAAGGCGCAATGAGGCCAGCGTCCATCGGCTGGCAGCGCGTCCTGGCGACCACCGCGCTGGGCGTGCTGCTGACCTTGGCCGGTTGCCGGCGCGATGCGCAGCCGCCTGTGTCCAACGCTGCACCGGCGACAACGACGCCTGCAACGCCCGCCGCCGCACCCGTGCCATCAACGCCGCCGGTATTTGCGTATGTGCCCAATCAACGTAGCGGTACGGTGTCGGTGATCGATACGTACACAGATACGGTGGTGCGCACGCTCAGCGCGCAGGGGCAACTGGGCAAGCGCTTGCAGCAGGTGTTGCCGGGCCCGAACGGGCATCTGTATCTGATCGATGCCGAGCATCATCGCCTGATCGAACTCGATACCGGAACAGACGCGGTGCTGCGCAGCGTGGAGATCGGCGAGAACGCCGAGGGCATTGCGCTGTCGCCGGACGGCAGGCAGTTCGCGGTGTGTGTGGAAGGGCAGAACCAGGTGATGTTGATCGATGCGGCGCAGTTCAGCGTGCAGCAGGTGATCGCCACGCGCGGGCAGGCGCCGGAGCATTGCGCCTACACACCGGACGGGCAGTGGTTGCTCACCAGCAACGAAGGCTCCAACGACATGGACATGATCGAGCTGGCCACCCATCAATCGCGCGGCGTGGTCGCCACCAGCGGCCATCCGCGCGGCATGGCGTTCGCACCGGACGGGCACAGCGTCTACATCGCGCAGGAGGCCGCCAACGTGGTGGATGTGATCGACCTGCAGACACGTCAACGCCGCGCCAGTCTGCCGGCCGGCGTGCGCACGGCGGGCGTGGCGTTGTCGGCCGATGGCACGCGGCTGTACGCGTCCAACGGCGGTGCCGGCACGGTCAGCGTGATAGACACCACCAGCGCGCGCAGGCTTGCCGAGATCGCGGTGGGGATGCGGCCGTGGAATCCGGCGCTGACCCCGGCTGGCGACAAGCTGTATGTCGCCAACGGGCGCTCGAACACGGTGAGCGTGATCGACACCGCCACATTGCAGCAGATCAAACAGATCCCCGTCGGCGACCTGCCGTGGGGCGTGGTCATCGCGCGCTGAGCGGCGGCCATGCCGACGCGCGCCAGGGAGGCCGGATGAAGACACGCGCTGCGGTGGCCTGGGGTCCGCGCCAGCCGCTGACTATCGAAGAGGTGGACCTGCAGCCGCCGAGGCCCGGCGAGGTGCTGGTGCGCCTGGTCGCCACCGGTATCTGCCATGGCGATGCGCATGCGTTGGCGCACGGGCAAGCGAGCAGCTTTCCGGTGATCCTGGGGCAGGAGGGCGCCGGCATCGTCGAGGACGTGGGCATCGGCGTCACCAGCGTGCGTCCCGGCGATCACGTCATCCCGCTGTACATGCCCGAATGCGGCGTGTGCAAGTTCTGCCGCTCCGGTCGCACCAACCTGTGCCAGGCGATCCGCAGCAGCCAGGAGCGCGGCCTGATGCCCGACGGCAGCAGCCGGTTCTCGTTGCACGGGCGGCCGATCCTGCACCATATGGGCACCAGCACGTTTTCCGAATACACCGTGGTGCCGGAGATCGCGGTTGCGCGGATCCCGCCGGATGCACCGCTGGATCAGGTCTGCCTGCTTGGCTGCACGGTCACCACCGGCGTCGGCGCGGTGCTCAACAGCACGCATGTGCGGCCCGGCGACTGCGTGGCGGTGTTCGGCCTGGGCGGCATCGGCCTGTCGGTGGTGCAGGGCGCGGTGCTGGCGCAGGCCGGGCGCATCATCGCGGTGGATATCGACCCGGCCAAGTTCGCGCTGGCGCGTGCCCTGGGCGCCACCGATTGCCTGGATCCGCGCGACTACGGCGCGCCGATCCAGCAGGTGATCGTGGACCTCACCGATGGCGGCGCCGACCACAGCTTCGAATGCGTGGGCGATGTCGGCGCGATGCGCGCGGCACTGGAGTGCTGCCACAAGGGCTGGGGCGAGAGCGTCATCCTCGGCGTGGCCGACGACGCGCAGGAAATCAGCACGCGCCCCTTCCAACTGGTGACCGGGCGGGTGTGGCGCGGCAGCGCGTTCGGCGGAGTGAAAGGGCGCAGCGAGTTGCCCGGCTATGTCACGCGCTATCTGCACGGCGATATCCAGCTGGCGCCGTTGATCACGCGCACGCTGGCGCTGGACGACATCAATCAGGCGCTGGCGGATCTACGCGCGGCGCGCGGCATCAAATCGATCGTGCTTTATTGAGGGAGACGACATGAGGTCGACGCATCACTTACTGTGGGATCGCAGCACACCGCCGCTTCGCGTCGCACACCATGGCTGCGATGCATTGCAACGACATCGGCTTGCCTGCGCCTGCGCAGCGCTGCTGTGCGCTGGTACGATCGGCACTGCAATGGCCGAAGACGCGCCGCAGGTGACCTGGCTGGACCGCATCGAGGTCACCGCCACGCCGATTCCCGGCACCACCATCGACGCGGCGCAGCTGCCGTACATGGTGCAGTCGGCCACCGACAGCGCGTTGTCGCGCGGGCGCAGCAACAACCTTAGCGACCTGCTGCAGCGGCGCTTCGTTGGCGTGGATGGTAACGACGTGCAGGGCAGCGCGTTCCAGAACGATCTCACCTTACACGGCTTTCGCGCCTCCGCATTGCCGGGCGCCTCGCAAGGCGTGTCGGTGTATCTGGATGGCGTGCGCTTCAACGAACCGTTTGCCGACATCGTCAGCTGGGACATGCTGCCCGAGTCGGCAATCAATGCAGTGACGCTGATGCCCGGCTCCAATCCCTTGTTCGGGCCGAACACGCTCGGTGGCGCGGTGGTGCTGTCCACCGCATCGGGCCTCACCGCGCCGGGATTGCAGGGCGAAGCGAGCATCGGCAGCGGTGCGCGCAAGCGCCTGGATGCCAGTTATGGTCTCGCCAGCCAGGACGGCTGGCATGGCCTTGTCGCGGTCACCGGCTTCGACGAGAACGGCTGGCGCGATGCCTCCGAGGGTCGCCTGGGAACGGTGTTCGGAAAAGTAGGCAAGCAAGGCGAGCAGACCGATTGGAGCCTGTCGGTGCTGCACGGGCGCAGCCGCCTGATCGGCAATGGCCTGCTGCCGGATACGCGCTACACCGACGATGGCCCCGAGCCCGGCCTGTATCGCGCCGACCGCCGCGCGGTGTACACCTCGCCCGATCTCACCCGCAATCGCAATACGCTGTTCACCGCGCAACTGGACCATCGCTTCGATGCGGACACCGCATTGCATGCATTGGCCTACGCGCGGGTGGGCCGCCGCGATACCGTCAATGGCGATATCGGCGAGGACTACGAGGAATTCGTCGAGGAATGCGCCTCCGGCTACGCTGACGACGGCAGCGCGCTGGATGCCGATTGCGATGTGGCACGCGCCGATGCCGATGCATTGCCCACCGGCGCGCTCAACACCACCCAGATGCGCCAGGACGCGCAGGGCCTTGCGCTCAACCTGAGCAAGCAATGGGGTGCGCATGCGCTCAGCACCGGCGTGACCTTCGATCGTGGCCATGTGCGCTATCGGCAATTCGCGCGCGATGGCTGGGTGCAGGCGGATCGCTCGGTTGCCGCCGATCCGGATGCCGAGCGTGCGTTCTTTTCCGGCGTGCGCGGCAGCACCAAGGCGCTGGGCGTGTTCGTCGCCGATACCTGGGCGCTGGATGCTGCCACCCATCTCAGCGCCGCGGTGCGCTGGAATCATGTAGTGGTCGACAACATCCTTTCCACTGCCGACGACGGCGACCGCCCACGCGAGCGCTTCGTCTACGCCAAGGCCAATCCGTCGTTAGGGCTGACCCATCGGCTCGATTCGGGGCTGACGCTGTACGGCTCGGTCGCACAGAACAGCCGTGCGCCTACCGCGATCGAACTGGGCTGCGCCGATCCCACCCAGCCGTGTCGATTGCCGACTGGCCTGCAGGCCGACCCGCGCCTGGAGCAGATCGTTTCGCGCACCTACGAACTGGGTGCGCGCTGGACACCGTCGGCCAACACCAATGCCACGGTGTCGGTGTACCGCGCCGACAATCGCGACGACATCCTGTTCCTGCGCGCACCGGATACGCAGCTGGGTTACTTCGACAATGTCGGCCGCACCCGCTACCAGGGCGCCGATCTGGCGCTGCGCTTGCGCAGCGGTGACTGGCAGTGGTCGGCCGGCTACAGCTTTCTGGATGCGACCTACCGCAGCGACGGCGAGCTGCTGTCCGGTGAGCGCGTGATCGCCTTGCGGCCGGGCCTGCGCATCGCCGCATTGCCGCGCCACAACCTCAAGCTCGGCGTGGAGTGGCAACACGATGCGTTGACCTTGGGTGCCGGTGTGCGTGCGGTGTCCGGGCGCGTGGCCAGCGGCAACGAAGACGGCCAGGTCGACAACGCCGAAGACGGCGAGCCCGCACCCGAGCGCATCGACATCGGCACCGCCGGCTACGCGCTGGTGGATCTGCAGGCGCGTTGGCAATTCAGTGAGCGGCTGTCGCTGTTCGCCCGCGTCGACAACGTCTTCAATCGCCGCTATGCCACGTACGCAGCCGTGGCCGAAGACGTGTTCCCCGACGGCGAACTTGCGCGCCCGCAGGACGCGCCGGTGGAAACCGGCCCGGCACGTTTTCTCGCACCGGGCGTACCGCGGCAGTATCTGATCGGGGTGCGTTGGGCGCTCTGAAGCCGAGATTCGGGATTAGGCATTGGGGATTGGCAACATCAAATGCCAGCACAGCCGCTGCGTTGGCGTTTACGAATCTCCAATGCCCACTCCCCAATCCCAGCGCCCATTCAACCGGTATCCAGGCCGTGCTTGCGCAGCTTGCGATACAGCGTATTCCGGCTGATGCCCAGGGCATCGGCGGTGCGGCTGACATTCCAGCGGTGGCGTTCGAGTTGCTGTTGCAACACCAGGCGCTCGGCCTGATCGAGTGCGACGCGGCCGGGCATGTCGTCGGCCGCCACCGCGCGGCCATCGACCAGACACGGCGCGCTGCCGGCATCGACGATTTCCTGCGGCAGATTCGGCAGGCGGATCACCCCGTCGCTGCACAACACCGCCGCCGTGCGCAGCACATTACGCAACTGGCGCAGATTGCCCGGCCATGCGTAGCTCAGCAGTTTGTGCATCGCTTCTTCGCTGATGCGCACGCTGTGCTCGCTGTTCTCCTCGCGCAGCAAGGTGCGGATCAGCTCTGCCTTGTCGCTGCGTTCGCGCAGCGGTGGCAGATGCAGCACCACGCCATTGAGCCGGTAATACAGATCCTCGCGAAACTCACCGGCCGCCACCCGCTGCGCCAGATCGCGATGGCTGGCGCTGATCACATGCAGCTCCAGCGGTACTGCGCGCTCGCTGCCCAGCGGAGTGACGCATTGTTCTTCCAGCACCCGCAACAGGCGGCTCTGCAATGGCAGCGGCATGTCGCCGATTTCATCCAGAAACAACGTGCCGCCGCTGGCCTGCAACAGTTTGCCGTGGCGGCCTTCGCGCGCGGCATCGGTGAACGCGCCACGCGCATACCCGAACAATTCGCTCTCGATCAACGCCTCGGGAATCGCCGCGCAGTTGATCGCCACGAACGCGCCGCCGGCCCACGGTGAGCCACGATGCACCGCCTTGGCGAATTCCTCCTTGCCGGTGCCGGTATCGCCACGCAGCAGGATCGACACGCGATGTGCGGCCAGCTTCAGCGCATTGGCCAGGTTGTGGCGCATGCGCGAATCCGAGCCGACGTGCTCGCCGGGTTGCAGTTCGGTATCGGGCGCCAGCTGCGCCGGCCCGCCCACCGCCGGCAGCGCGGGGCGCGCACGCGGCGGGCGCACCAGCGCGTAGAAGCGCCGCCCGTGGCAGGCGCAGCGGATCGACCACAAGGTGCCGGCATCGCTGCCGGCGCGGTGCTCGAGGGTGTCGAAATCCAGCTGCATCACCTGCGCGATGTTGCGGCCCACCAGCTGGCTGCGATCGAGCTTGCCCAGTTGCTCCAGCACCGCCTCGTTGACTGCCAGCACGCGACCGTCGGTATCGATCGCAATCAGTGCCTCGTGCAGCAGGCCGGCGAACTCGGGCCGGCTATGGAAGCGCAGGATGAAGGCATGGCCGAACTGGTTGAGGAAATGCGAGCGCGAGATCTGCGCCGCCGACATGCTCACCAGCGCCACGGTATGGCGCTGGGTCTGCTTGCCGTCCTGCGCATTGGGGGTGGACGCATCCAGCACCGCCAGCAGGCCGCCGTGCGGGTCCAGGATCGGCGCGCCGCTGCACGACAGCAGCAGATGGCGGGTCAGATAATGTTCGCCGCGATGCACGCTCACCGCAGTGCGCTCGGCCGCGCAGGTGCCCAGCCCGTTGGTGCCTTGATGGCACTCGGCCCAGCTGGCGCCGCAGAACAGACCGGCCTGGCGGAATTCACGCAGCAGGGTCGGGTCGTGCACGCTGTGCAGCACGGTCGCCTCGGCGTCGGCAAAGATCACCGCATAGCCGCTGCCGGCGATCTGCTCGTAGAGGTTTTCCATCTCCACCTTGGCAATGCGCAGCACATCGCCCAGGCGTTGCTGGCGCTCGCGCACGTGCAGCGCATCGTGCACCAGCGGCTCGGGGGCTGCCTCGGGCAACAAGGCGTAATCGTCCAGGCAGCGCCGCCACGAGCGCGACAGTGGTGCGGCAAGCGGCGCGATGTCGCGCAGCCGGCGGATCTGCCGGAGCGCATCCGGTTCGATCTCGGGCAGGGCGATGGACGTGGCGGCGACAACGCTTGGCTCTGACATGGGCCAGCGTTCCTCAGTGGGCGCGAAGCGTCAGTAGAGGCACAGATCGCTGCCATGCTCAAACTGCATTGCAGCAAATTGCGGTGCGGGTGCGGGTGCGGGTGCAGGTGCCACGGCCAGTGATGGCATCAGCTGGATGGTGGCTGTCCGCTCAGTACCGAGTGAGGGCGGCGAGCCCCTCTCCTGCGGGAGAGGGGGTTGGGGTGAGGGTGCGAAGCCTCGTGCTGTTCCAACTGCACGAGGCGTCGCTCGTACCCTCATCCGCCCCTCGGGGCACCTTCTCCCGACGGGAGAAGGGCAAGGCGCTGATCAGTGCGGGTGCGCCTCAGAGCGCGTAGCCGAATTGCTGCTTGAACTGCGCCAGGCATCAACCGGGCCAACCATATGTCCCGCCGTCGCCACGGCCCGCGATCTCAGGTGACCGGTTTTTGCTGCGGCCTCAACACTCCAACATCGACGCCCACCTGCGGCGCCGATGCCGTCTCAGAGTGCGTAGCCGAACTGCTGCTTGAACTGGTCGTTGAACTCGGCAAAATCGAACCGCTGGTTCTGCGTGCCCGGATGCTCCACCTTCAGCGCGCCCATCAGGTTGCCCATCCGCCCGATCGTCAGCCAGTCGTAGCCGCCCTGGATGCCGTAGATCAGCCCGGCGCGGAAGGCGTCGCCGCAGCCGGTCGGATCGACCACGCGGCGCTCGTGCGCTGGCGGGATGTCGTAGGTCTTTTCCGGCGTATGCACCAGCGCGCCCTTCGGGCCCTGCGTGGTGATGTAGGCCTGCACGCGCGAGACGATGTCCTTCTCGTCCCAGCCGGTGCGTTCCTGCAGCAGGTTGGATTCGTAGTCGTTGACCACCACGTACTGGGCCTGCTCGATGAACTGGCGCAGTTCCGGGCCGTTGAACAACGGCATCGCCTGGCCGGGATCGAAGATGAAGGGGATGCCGGCAGCAGCGAACTCTTCCGCATTCTGGATCATGCCCTCGCGCCCGTCCGGGCCGACCAGGCCCAGGGTCACGCCCGGCACATCCTTCACGTGGTTTTCGTAGCTGCGCATCATCGCGCCCGGATGGAACGCGGTGATCTGGTTGTTGTCGTGGTCGGTGGTGATGAAGGCCTGCGGGGTAAATAGATCGTCGATGATCTTCACCCGCGACAGGTCGATGCCCAGCGCCTCGAAGTGTTCGCGGTACGGGCCGAAATCCTGGCCCACGGTGCCCATCGGGATCGGCGCGCCGCCGAGCAAATGCAGGTTGTAGGCGATGTTGCCGGCGCAACCGCCGAACTCGCGGCGCATGCGCGGGACCAGGAACGACACATTCAGGATGTGCACCTTGTCCGGCAGGATGTGGTTCTTGAACTGGTCCGGAAACACCATGATGGTGTCGTAGGCGAGGGAACCACAGATCAGTGCGGACATCGAGTCGGGCCTTTGCGTTGGGAAATACCCGCCAGTTGCCGGCATGGCGGCGGGACGGCGCGAGCGCCGCGGCGCAAAGGGTAACGGCTGCGATCGATCAGGGCCACAACCGCATGCCATGCCCGGCGTGACCGGCACATGAAAACCACGCCGAAACGGCCGATTTTTCCTTGCCCGCACCGGGGGGGATTGCTAGGCTAGTGGACTTCGTTTTCTGCCCGCTTATCGACCAGTTGGTTCTGCATCGGCGACAGGGCAAGCGACTCTTTCAGGAACGGCTCCCTCGATGTTCAAGAAACTCCGCGGCATGTTCTCCAACGACCTGTCCATCGACCTGGGCACGGCCAATACGCTGATCTACGTGCGCGGGCAGGGCATTGTGCTGAATGAACCTTCGGTAGTGGCGGTGCGTCAGGACCGCGCCATCGGCGGCACGCGCTCGGTGGCTGCCGTCGGCGCCGAGGCCAAGCAGATGCTTGGCCGCACCCCGGGCCACATCACCACGATCCGCCCGATGAAGGACGGCGTCATCGCCGACTTCACCTACACCGAGGCAATGCTGAAGCACTTCATCAAGAAGGTGCACAAGTCGCGCTTCCTGCGCCCGAGCCCGCGCGTGCTGGTGTGCGTGCCGGCCGGTTCCACCCAGGTCGAGCGCCGCGCCATCAAGGAATCGGCGGAAGAGGCCGGCGCACGCGACGTCTACCTGATCGAAGAACCCATGGCCGCGGCGATCGGTGCCGGCATGCCGGTGACCGAGGCGCGCGGTTCGATGGTCATCGACATCGGCGGCGGCACCACCGAGGTGGCGGTGATCTCGCTCAACGGCATCGTCTACTCGCAGTCGGTGCGCGTGGGCGGCGACCGCTTCGACGAGTCGATCACCAACTACGTGCGCCGCAACCACGGCATGCTGATCGGTGAAGCCACTGCCGAGCGCATCAAGCTGCAGATCGGCTGCGCCTACCCGCAGGACGAGGTGCAGGAGATGGAAATCTCCGGCCGCAATCTTGCCGAAGGCGTGCCGAAGATGATCAAGATCAACTCCAACGAGGTGCTCGAGGCATTGCACGAGCCGCTGTCGGGCATCATCTCGGCGGTCAAGCTGGCGCTGGAGCAAACCCCGCCGGAACTGTGTGCCGACGTGGCCGAGCGCGGCATCGTGCTCACCGGCGGTGGCGCACTGCTGCGCGACCTGGACCGCCTGATCTCCGAAGAAACCGGCCTGCACGTGCAGGTGGCCGACGACCCGCTCACCTGCGTGGCCCGCGGCGGCGGCCGTGCGCTGGAGCTGGTGGACATGCATGGCAACGAGTTCTTCGCGCCGGAGTGATGGATCCGGGATTGGGGAGTCGGCATTCGGGATTCGCAACAGCGGTTCCTGCCTACGGCCCGATAGGACTGCGCGGCAGTTCCGCTAGTTCACGTTTTAGCCGCATCCGTATCGGGGGCAGCCAACCGCTCCACGAATCCCCAATCCCGACTCCCAAATCCCGGCCCTGACAGTGCCCTCCTACGCCGGTCCTCCCGTCGCCTCCCGTCCGGGCGAAGTCACCTCTACCCTGCGGCTGCTGGTCTATCTGGTGCTGGCGATCGTGCTGATCGCGCTCGATAGCCGCGGTGGCTGGCTGAGCCAGGCGCGCCTGCAGGCCAACCTGCTGATCCAGCCGATCTGGGCCGTGGCCGGATTGCCGGGGCGGATCGGTTCGCAGGTGCGCGACAACGCCGCTACCCACGCGCAGCTGGTGGAAGAAACTCGCGACCTGCGCAACCAGCTGCTGGTAGCCAATGCGCGCCTGACCCGGCTGCAGACCGCCGCGCTGGACAATGCGCAACTGCGCGAACTGCTCAACGTGGCCGAGCGCCGCGGCCTGGACGTGCAGCTGGCGCCGATCCTGGATATCGACCTGGACCCGACCCGGCAGCGCCTGCTGCTGGATGCCGGCAGCCGCGATGGTGTGCTGATGGGCCAGGCGGTGATCGATGCCGGCGGGCTGATGGGCCAGGTGATCGAGGTGACGCCGCTGCATTCGACCGTGTTGCTGCTGACCGACCCCGACCATGCGGTACCGGTCAGCGTGGCGCGCAACGGCGTGCGCCTGATCGTCTACGGCCGCGGCGACCGGCTGGAACTGCGCGACATCCCGCTCAGTGCCGGCGTGCAGGTGGGCGACGAGATCGTCACCTCCGGTCTCGGTGGCCGCTTTCCGGCCGGCTTCCCGGTCGGCAAGGTCTCCGAACTGCACCCGGACGACACCCACGCCTTCCTGGTCGGCGAACTGACCCCGGCCGCCAAGCTCGATCGCGGGCGCGATGTGCTGCTGCTGCGCGCGGGCAAGCCGCTGCGGGTGGTGCCTGGGGCCGGGATTGGGGATTCGGGAGTTGGGATTGGTAACGGCAACAGCAACGGCGTCGCGGCGGCGGCCGGCGCGCCGGTGACTGCAACACCGCGCACGCCTGCGGGCGGTGTTTCCAACGCAGCGACTGATACCGCGCGCCCGACGGCCGCCGCGGCATCGGGCGCCGGTACCTCGGCGCCTGCACGGTCCGCAGCGACACCTGCCGCGCCCGGCGCGCAGCCGTCCAGTGCGCCAGCGTCCGGCCGCCCGGCCAGCACGCCCGCCCGCCGTCCCGCATCGGCCGCATCCAACGGCCCGAATCCCGATTCCCGTTCGTCCCCACCACAGGGCGCTGCTTCCAGCCAATCCCCAATCCCCACTCCCCAATCCCGTCCGGCTCCAACGGAGACGGACCAATGACCCGCATGCGCAACACCTGGATCCTGCCGGCGAGCATCGTCATCGCGCTGGTGCTGGGCCTGCTGCCGCTGCCGGTAGTGGTGCAGCCGCTGCGTCCGTACTGGCTGGCGCTGGTGCTAGCGTACTGGGTGATCGAGGAGCCGGACCGGGTCGGGCTGGGCATCGCCTTCGTGGCCGGCGTGCTGGCCGACCTGCTGTATGGCGGGCTGCTCGGCGAACAGGCGCTGCGGCTGGTGATGATGACCTTCATCCTGCAGCGCTTCCGCGCGCGGATGCGCTTCTTCCCGGTCTCGCAGCAGGCGCTGGCGATCGGCGGGCTGCTGCTCAACGACCGCATCGTCTCCTCGGCGGTGCATCTGGCGGTGGGCGAGCCGACCCTGCCGTGGAGCTACTGGTGGGCGCCGCTGCTGGGCATGGCGCTGTGGCCGCCGCTGTTCGTGTTGCTGGATGCGGTGCGGCTGGGCAAGCGGAGCAAGAAGTAAGCCATGCACGGGCGTCGTCACCCCAAGAACCCGCATGCGGAGGCCGAGCAGTTCCGCCGACGTGCGGTGCTGGGCTTTGTGATGGTGGTGATCTGCCTGGTCGGCCTGGGCGGCTGGTACTTCAAGCTGCAGGTGCTCGACCACGAGGTCTACGCCACCCGCTCGGAAGCCAACCGCATCAAGCCCAAGCCGGTGGTGCCCGGGCGCGGCATGATCTACGACCGCACCGGCCGGCTGCTGGCCGAGAACGTGCCGGCCTTCCGCCTGGACGTGACCCCGGACAAGGTCACCGACATGAACGCCATGCTGGCCGCGCTGGGCAAGGTGATTCCGATCGCGCCGGAGGACCTGGAACGTTTCAATCGCGAGCGGCGCGCGCGCCGCAGCTTCCTGCCGGTCACGCTCAAGCTGCGCATGAGCGATGAGGAAATGGCGCGCTTTGCGGTGGAGCGCTGGCGCTTTCCCGGGGTGGAGCTGGAGCCGTACCTGACCCGGCGCTATCCGTACGGCCCGCTGTTCGCGCACATCATCGGCTACGTCGGCCGCATCGACGAAAAGGACCTGGCGGTGCTGGGCGAGGGCAATGCCGCGCTCACCCACATGGGCAAGTCCGGCCTGGAGCGTTACTACGAGCAGGATCTGCGCGGCCAGGTCGGTTACGAGCAGGTGGAAACCAACGTGCAGGGGCGGGCGATCCGCACCGTCGGCCGGGTCGCGCCGCAGTCGGGTGCGGACCTGCGGCTGTCGGTGGATGCCGACCTGCAGCGCGCGATGGTAGCCGCGTTCGGCGAGCACGAAGGCGCGGCGATCGCGATGGACCCGCGCACCGGCGAGATCCTGAGCATGGTCAGCCTGCCCAGCTACGACCCCAACCTGTTCGTCAACGGCATCTCGCATACCGACTTCAAGATGCTCAACGACAACCCGTCGCGGCCGCAGTTCAACCGGCTGGTGCTGGGCGGGGTGGCGCCGGGCTCCACGCTCAAGCCGCTGATCGCGCTGGCCGGCCTGGACAGCGGCCTGCGCCGGCCGGAAGACCGGGTGTTGTCCACCGGCATGTTCTACCTGCCCGGGGTCAGCCGCGGCTGGGGCGACTCGCACCGCGGCGGTCATGGCTGGACCGATCTGCGCAAGTCGATCGCCCAGTCGGTCAATACCTACTACTACCGCCTGGCGGTGGATATGGGCATCGAGCGCTTCGACCAGTACATGGGCGGATACGGGTTTGGCGCGCCCACTGGGGTGGACCTGCTCGGCGAAATCGGCGGCATCCTGCCGTCGCCGGCCTACAAGTACAAGACCCGCAAGGAACGCTGGTACCCCGGCGACACCGTCAACATCGCCATCGGCCAGGGTGACTGGAAGGTCACACCGCTGCAGCTGGCGCGCGGGGTGTCGGCGATCGCCAGCGGGCTGCTGCTGCGCCCGCACCTGGTGTTGGAGGAGCGCACCGGCTTCGATCACCCCTGGCAGCCGATGATCCAGCCGCCGGGCAAGCCGATCAGTCCGAGCGCGGCGCACCTGCAGGTGGTGCGCGAGGGCATGATGGACACCATGCGTCCCGGCGGCACCGGCTATGCGATCACCCCCGGCGCGCCGTACCAGATGGCCGGCAAGACCGGTACCGCGCAGGTGGTCAGCCGCAAGGGCGTGGCCGCGGTGGACCCGCGCAGCCTGCCGCTGCATCTACGTCACCGTGGCCTGTTCGTCGGTTTCGCACCGGCCGACAACCCGGTCATCGCGGTGGCGGTGGCGGTGGAGGGCGGTGGTTTCGGCACCAGCTCGGCGGCGCCGATCGCGCGCAAGATCTTCGACGCCTGGCTGCTCGGCAAGCTGCCCGCCGGCCTGGAGCCGCTGGACAGCGAGCTCGGCATGACCGCGGTGGGCGTCAACCAGTTCGAAGCCGGCGCCACCGATGCGCGCCAGGCCGGCGATGCGGCCGCGGCCACGCTGGACGAGCTGCCGGTGGTGATCGGCCAGACCGCGGTGGCATTGGACCCCAATACGCCGGCGCAGCCGGTGGTGCCGGATGTGCCCGATGCGGTCCAGGAGACCGACCATTGAGTGACATCCTGCGCTGGCTGGTGGACATGGTGGCGCGCTTCACGCGCAGCCTGGACTGGGTGCTGTGCCTGGCGCTGGGGGCGCTGATGGTGATCGGGCTGTCGGTGCTCAAGAGCGCCGGCGGCGCCGCCAACGGCGATCATCTGGTGATGGCGCAAGCCGTGCGCTTTGTCATCGGCCTGGCTGCGATGTGGGGGATTTCGCGCATGTCGGTGCTGCGCCTGCGCGCCTGGACGCCATGGGTGTACGGCTTGTCGATGCTGCCATTGCTGGCAGTGTTCGCGCTGGGCACCGGCAAATACGGCCGCCAGTGGCTGGATCTGAAACTGTTCTACCTGCAGCCGGCCGAGTTGCTCAAGATCAGCCTGCCGATGATGGCGGCCTGGTATCTGCACCGCATGCCATTGCCGCCGCGCATCTCCACCGTGCTGGTGACCGGCGTGATCATCGGCGTGCCGACCGCCCTGATCATGCTGCAGCCGGACTTCGGCACCGGCGTGCTGATCGCCGCCAGCGGCGTGTTCGTGCTGCTGCTGGCCGGCCTGCCGTGGTGGTGGGTGGCGGTGGGCGTGGGTGGCGTCTCGGCGGCCGCGCCGGTGGCCTGGTTCTGGTTGCTGCGGCCGTACCAGAAGGACCGCATCATGATGTTCCTCAACCCGGAAAACGATGCGCTGGGCGCCGGCTGGAACATCATCCAGTCCAAGATCGCGATTGGCTCGGGCGGCTTCGACGGCAAGGGCTGGGGACTGGGGTCGCAGTCGCACCTGGACTTCATTCCCGAACAGACCACCGACTTTGCCTTTTCGGTCCTCAGCGAAGAATTCGGCTGGATCGGCGTGGCGACCGTGCTCACCCTGTACCTGATCGTGATCGCGCGCTGCCTGTGGATCGCCTCGCAGGCGCGCGACACCTATTCGCGCCTGGTCGCCGGTGCCACCGGGCTGGCCTTCTTCGTCTACGTGCTGGTCAACGGCGGCATGATTTCCGGCCTGCTGCCGGTGGTGGGCGTGCCGATGCCGCTGATGAGTTACGGCGGGACCTCGGCGGTGTCGCTGCTGGCCGGGCTGGGCCTGGTGATGGCGGTCAAGACGCACCGTCCGGTACACGGGTACTGAGCCGGCGCGTTCTGCAGCCGAAGGCGGCAGGCATACCCGCGTCGCCAGAACGAATCATGGCTGGCCAGTTGCACCACGCCGTGTGCGACAGGCGCATGACACGCAGCTGACGCTGCGCAAGGCGCGTGCGGTTCTGCGCGCTGCGTTGCAATGACGAGATGCCGGCGCAGGGCCGCTTCGCGCATGCGGCATCGGGTTCGCTCGCCTTCTGTGCATGAGGGCATTGCTCCGTAGAGTCCGATGCGCCGCTGTCTGCCCGCGGTTGCGTCGCGTTGCAGTTGCAGGCGCGCACCATTCCTCTTTCCGGTGACCTCTTCCATGAAATTGCTAAGCGCCGCCATCGGCGGTGTCTGTCTGACGTTCGCCGCACACGCCGGTGCCATCACCCTTGCCAGCGGCGATACGCGCGCTGTGTCCGAGCCGGCGATTCCTGCCACCTGCCAGCCGGTGAGCGCCAGCCACACGCCGAGCGGGCGCCTGTTCGATGCCGCGCTGGAAAGCGCGCCGCCTGATACCAAAGCCATCCAGGCCGCGCTGACGGCCTGCACCGGCAAGAACGGCAGCGTGCTGCTCAAGGCCGGCACCGGCAACGCATTTCTCAGCGGCCCGCTGACCATTCCCACCGGCGTCACCCTGGTCGTCGATCAGGGCGTGACCCTGTACGGCTCGCGCAATCCGGCCGACTACGGCAGCGGTTGCGGCGTTGCAGGCGCCAAGAGTGGCGGCTGCCTGCCGCTGATCAGCGTCAAGGGCACCAGGTCCGGCGTGATGGGCGTACGCACCGGCGGGCGTCAGGGCACGATCGACGGGCGCGGCGACCTGCCCATGCTCGGCAAGACCACCACCTGGTGGGAGTTCGGCGAAAACGCCAAGACTGCCGGCCAGGTGCAGAACAGCCCGGACCTGGTCAAGGTGCAGAACTCAAACACGTTCACCCTCTACAACGTCAATCTGATCAATGCGGCGTACTTCCATTTCTTCGCGCACATCGTCGATGGCCTGACCATCTGGGGCGTGCGGGTGAAATCCCCGGCGACCAGCCCCAATACCGACGGCCTGGATCTGGACAGCGTGGTCAACGCCAGCCTGGTCGACAACGATGTGATGGGCGGCGACGACTGCGTGGCGATCAAGACCATTGCGTCCAAGTCCGGCAACATCACCGTGCGCGACAACCGCTGCTACGGCACCCACGGCATCTCGATCGGGAGCGAAGTGATGTCCGGGGTCAACAACGTGCTGGTCGACAACAACGCCATCACCGCCACCGACGATGCCGGCAATCGGAGCACCGACAACACCGGGTTGCGCATCAAGACCAGCCTCGCCAAGGGCGGCCCGGTCAGCCTGGTCACCTATCGCAATACCTGCCTGTACGGGGTGACCAGCCCGCTGGTGATCAACCCGTTCTATTCGACGGGCGGGAGTGGTACCAAGCCCAGCTTCAGCGAGATCGTCGTCAACGGCCTGCGGACCACCGGCGATGCCGGCCTCAAGGGCAAGGGCTGGATCCTGAAAGGCTTTGATGCGCAAACGCCGCTGGACCTGACGCTAGCCAACGTGGCCACCGGCAATACCGCGGTCACCGCCAGCGACGCGCAGATCGGGCTCAGCAACAGCGCACTCACCCCGACTGGTAGCAACGTCACCACGCCCACCGTGCAACTCAGCGGCAGCGTGCCCACCTGCTCGACTGCGCCGCGCTTCCCGGCCCTGTAACCAACCAGGCGCGGCCCCGGCCGCGCCTGACGGCTGAGGCGGCAGTGAACGGACCAACGCCGACCGGTCATGCCGTCAGGCGAGAAACCAAAGCAGGCCCATGGCACGGCGCCGACGCAATGCTTCGTCGGCCCCCTAACGAGGTTCGCCTGACAAACTCGGGCGTCACACGAGCAACACCCCGCACCCCGCACCAATCCCGACTCCCCATTCCCCATCCCCCGCCACTCAAACGCTCTTTCCTTTCATGGTCTTATTGCCAGAAGTTCATCTGTTCTCTGTTACCCTCGGCCGATGATTCGACGCACTCTGACCTGCCTGCTCACCCTCGGCCTTGTCGCCTGCGCGACCCAGCCCAGCCCTCCGACCCCGCCGCCGGCCGCCAGCGCGCCCCCGGCCAAGCCGCCGAGCGCCCCGGTTGCGCCCGTCAGTGCCGCCGCCGAAGCGCCCGCGCTGCCGCCGGTGGACCTGACCCCGGTGCCGTTCGAGATCGCCCGCGCCAACTTCGTGCGCGACACCGCCGCCAGGTACGGCATCGACGCCGCACAGATCGACGCGGTGCTGGCGAAGGCGCAGTTCAAGGACGCCATCGTCACCGCGATGTCGCGCCCGGCCGAGCGGGTCAAGCCGTGGAACGAATACCGCCCGATGTTCATCACCCAGGCGCGGATCGATGGCGGCCGCAAGTTCCTGGCCGAGCATCGCGCCGAATTGAGCAAGGTCGAAGCGGCCACCGGCGTACCGGCGCAGGTGATCGTGGCCATCATCGGGGTGGAGACCAGTTACGGCAGCAACGCCGGCAAGTACCGCGTGCTGGACGCGCTGTACACGCTGGCGTTCCGCTACCCGCGCAGCGGCGACCCGGCCAAGCTCGAACGCGAAGTGCGTCGCGAGCTGTTCTTCCGCGATGAACTCGGCCAGCTGTTCGCGCTGGGCAAGGAAGAGCAGCTCGATGTCACCACGCTGATCGGCAGCTATGCCGGCGCGATGGGCATGGGCCAGTTCATGCCGTCCAGCTACCGCCAGTTCGCCGTCGATGGCGATGCCGACGGCAAGCGCAACCTGTTTACCGACCACAACGACGTGTTCGCCTCGGTCGCCAACTACTTCGTCAAGAAGGGCGGCTGGGTGCGCGGTGGTCAGGTCGCGGTGCCCGCCACGCTGGCCGCAGGCCACGAGGAATTCAATCCCACCGACTGGTCGCCGGTGCACACGCTGGCCGATCTGTCCGCGCGTGGCTATCACCCCAATGCGCCGGTGGTGGCCGGCAGCACCGCCACCCCGATCACCCTGGACGATGCCAACGGCAAGCAGTACTGGCTGGGCTTCCAGAATTTCTACGCGATCACCCGGTACAACATTTCCAAGATGTACGCGATGGCCGTGTTCCAGCTGTCCGAGGCCATCGCCGGCAAGGAGTTACCCCCGGCATGAACAGCATGACAGGCCCCAAGTGGCTGATCCCGATGGCACTGATGCTCGGCCTGGCGGCCTGTAGCAGCGCACCGAAGAAAAGCGCCGGCAGTGGCGGAAGCGGCGCGATCAAGGGCGTCAAGGTCGACGGCAAGGGGCCGGCGTATGTCGCCACCGGTTGCCCCTCGACCTCGCCGTACGCGGCTGCCAAGGAAGACCCGTCCACGCGCGGCGATTACACCGCCGGCGGCCTGTACAAGCCCGGCGTCAAGGACACCACCCCGGACCATGTGCCCAACGTGGCCTGCATCCCCGAACCTCTGGTCACCAACGAGCCGCGCTCGGCGGTGGGCAATCGCTCGCCGTACGAAGTGCTGGGCAAGCGCTACGTGGTGATGGACAACCCCGGCGACTATGTCGAACGCGGCACCGCCTCGTATTACGGCAGCAAATTCCACGGCCGGCTGACCTCCAACAAGGAGGTCTATGACATGTACGCCTTCACCGCCGCGCACAAGACCTTGCCGCTGCCCAGCTTCGCCTTGGTGACCAACACCGACACCGGCGACTCGGTGGTGGTGCGCGTCAATGACCGTGGCCCGTTCCACGATGGGCGCGTGATCGATCTGAGCTACGCCGCCGCGGTCAAGCTGGGCATCACCGGCAAGGGCACCGGCAACGTCGAGGTGCGTGGCCTGACCGAAGCCGACAACGGCAATTTGCTGGCCAAGCGTCGCAGCGGCAGCGCACCGGTCGGCACCGCGGTGGCCGTCGCACGGCCGGCCGCCAACGCCAGCCAGATCGATAGCCTGGTGCAGCGTCTGCCTACCCGCACCGTGCCGACCGCCGCCCCGCGTGCAGTGGCTACCAGCGCCGCCGCCCCGGTGGCCGCCGCGGCAGCAGGCAGCGCAGCGGCCGCCGCGGTCCCCGCAGGCGAGCGCTGGCGCTACCGCGTTGCCGACTCGCGCCAGCCCGGCAATGCCGATAACTTCGATGCCTGGATGAAGTCGCAAGGCGTGCGCGTGGCCACCGGCAAGCCGGCTGCCGCCGCGCCGCGGCCTGCCTCGGCTGTCCCGGTTGCGGTCGCGCCGGCCGCCCCGGTCGCGGTGGCGGCGATCAAACCCGCCGACAGCGCACCGGCGCGTCCGCTCAGGAGCGAGCCCGCGCCGGTCAAGGCGCCGAGCGTGGCCGAGGCGGCACTGGGCGACATCCTGTTGCAGGTAGCCAGTTTCGCCAGCCGTGAAAACGCCAATCGCGCGCTGTCGCAACTCGCCTCGGCCGGTATTGCCGGTGCCAGCGTCAGCGATATCGTCAGCGGCGGTCGTACCTTGTGGCGGCTGCGCGTCAACGCGCGCGATCACGCCAATGCCTCGGAAATCGCGCAGCGCATCGCCGGCCTGGGCTTCGGGCGTCCGCAGATCGTTGCCAACTAGGCTCGGTCGATCTGCCTGCCAAGGCGTCGGCGGATGGTCCGGCGCCTGACATCGAAAGCTGTCGTCGAGCAGCCGTGATCACTGCGCGCCCTGTACGGATTGCCCGAGTGCCAGTCCCGCCAGCCGCGTTCAGCACGCCGCCTGCCGCTATCGCTGAACTGCGCAGGCGCGCGCAGCCTCTGGCGCGTCGCCCTGATCGCCGCGGCGCCTTACAATTTCGCATTACCCAGCCTTCGGGCCCGTCAGGAGTCGTTCTTCAATGAAATTCCGCTTCGCCGCCGCTGCGGTGGCCACGTTCGCCTTTGGCCTGGTCTGCGCCCAGACGCCTGCGCCGCAGCCGACGCCTGCCGTTGCCGCTGCGCCGGCCGCCATCCCGGTTCCGCCCGCACCCGCCCCGGCCGTGTCCAAGTCGTGGATCCTGATGGATTACGCCACCGGGCAGGTGCTGGCCGGTGAAAACATCCACCAGCAGCTGGCGCCGGCCAGCATCACCAAGGTGATGACGTCCTATGTGGTCGCCGCCGAAATCAAGAACGGCAAGGTCAAGCGCGACGACCAGGTCATGATGAGCGAGCGCGCCTGGCGCGAGGGTGGCGCCGGCACCGACGGCAGCTACAGCGGCTTTCCGGTCAACCAGACCGCGCGTCTGGAAGACATGGAAAAGGGCATGGCGATCCAGTCCGGCAACGATGCCGCGATCGCACTGGCCGAGCATGTGGCCGGCAGCGAAGAGGCCTTCGCCTCGCTGATGAACAGCTACGCCGCCAAGATCGGCATGAAGGACTCCTACTTCGTCAACGCGCACGGCCTCAGCGCCGAAGGCCACCATTCCACCGCCTATGACCTGGCCATGCTGGGACGGGCGATGGTGCGCGACTACCCGGAGACCTACGCCTACAACAAGATCAAGGAATTCCAGGTCGGCAGCATCAAGCAGAACAACCGCAACCTGCTGTTGTGGCGCGACCCGGCGGTGGACGGCATCAAGACCGGCCACACCTCCGAGGCCGGCTACTGCCTGCTGAGCTCGGCCAAGCGCGGCGACCAGCGCCTGGTGGCGGTGGTGATGGGCGATTCGTCCGAGCGCCAGCGTGCCGACGACAGCCTGGCCCTGCTCAACTGGGGCTTCCGCTTCTTCGAAACCCACAGCCTGTACGCGCCCGGCAAGGTCGTGACCAAGCAGAAGGTCTGGAAGGGTGCGCAGGACGAAGTGCAGCTCGGCGTGGCCCAGCCACTGCTGGTCAGCCTGCAGCGCGGCCGCTACAACGACCTCAAGCCAAGCATGGAAGTGGCCAAGAACCTGCAGGCCCCGATCAAGCAGGGCCAGCAGATCGGCACCGTCAAGGTCAGCCTGGACGGCAAGATCATCGCCCAGGCCCCGCTGGTCGCCATCAATGCCGTGGAAGAAGGCGGATTCTTCAAGCGCCTCTGGGATGCGTTCTGGATGTGGTGGGAATCGGAGTGATCCAAAGAAAAAGCCGGCGAAAGCCGGCTTTTTTCTTTGCGGGGATTGGGGATTGGGCATTCGGGATTGGCGAGAGCGAGAGCAGAAGCAAAGCGCCATCAGCCCGCTCTTGCGACTCCCCAATCCCGACTCCCCAATCCCAGCCCTCAAAGCATCCGACTGATCGTGAAACTGCCATACACCGGCGTTTCGCGCTGGGTGTCGAATTCGCGGGTGCGGTGGTAGCGGGCGATGGCGAACTTCCAGCGGCCGTACATCACCGCCAGGCCGTAACCGACATCGCCCACGAACGGGCGCTTGTCCACGCTGTGGCTGTTGCGGAAGGTATTGCCGTCCAGGGTGATGTCGCGCAACACCCAGCGTGCGTCGGTGGTCACGAACAGATGGCCAGACCAGCCGCTGGCGCGTCCGAGCCGGCTGGGGGCGGTGTTCTCGCCGGCCGGGCGGGTCGGGGTGCTGCCGAAGTCGTCCGGCAGCTTCCAGCCGAAGCGCGCCTCGCCACCGGCATTCAGATGCGTGGCCATGTTGCCGACCGCGCCACCCCAATGCGAAATGAAATCCCAGCCGAAGCCGTCCGCGTTGACCGCCGCATCACCCGGCCAGCGGCGCATGCGCTCGTGCACCAGATTGATCAGCGGCTCGTTGTGCAGCTGGTTATCCCAGCCCTGGAATTTCTCGTCGCCCAGTACGTCGTGAATGGCGTCCTGCGCTTCCTGTGCAAACGCCCACGGGCCGACCACGCCGATCTGCAACTGCGTGGTGCGCAGATGCGCATCGTTGCGCGCGTTGTAGCCGAAGCTCGCCAGCAGGATGCCCGCATACGGGCGATCATCGGGGATCACGTCGCGGCGGGTGGAATCGGTGGGAGTGAAAATCGCCTGCCCGATCGAGAACACCATGTTCTGCTGGTCGAACTCACCCGGATGCAGACGCTCCAGATAGCCGTTGACCCAGCGCGCGGTGCGCGGCAGACAGGGGTCGTCGGTGTAGTCGACCAGATTGGGCGACACCAGCGTCAGCACCGCACCGTTGGAATAGCCCTGATCCTGATCCTCCCCGCCGAACAGGTCGTTGTCGACCCGGAAGTTCACCGCCGGCGGGGTCCGGCTCATTCTGCTGGAGTCGCACTGGTCGGCGGCCAGGGCCGGCATCGACAGCCCGGAAAGAGAGAGCAGCAGGGCAGCGGACAACGCGCGCGGTCGAAGCATGGAGGGCCTGGAAAGGTAGGGAAAGGCGATGTTCAGCAAAGGTGCCTGCGGCCACGGCTGCGCCGCGTGAATGTGCAGGAGGGATCATGCCCGAGCCGCCTGGATGCAGCGGCGGAGTCTGGAACACCAGTCCGTTCCATTTGCGGCATGACGGCCATGAAAAGCTCGCGCGAATAGCATATGATCCGCCCCCGGGGAAACCAGCCCCAAGGAACGGCGGCCTTCTCAGGCCGTTTCATCACAACGGATCGCGTTTGCCGACGGCAGCGCAGGTGTCGGGGGAACAATATGAGCAAGATGATTTCTGTGAGCGCAGCGCTGTTGTCCGGCGTGGTGGGTATTGCACTGGCGAGCGTCAGCGCGCCGGCCCTGGCCGGATTGAAGGATGCCTTCAAGGGCTCTGCACAGGATCAGCGCAAGGATGCCGTCGCGCAGATCCCGGTGTGTGCCAAGCCGCTGGGCAGCCTGTCGGTGCTCGAGCCGGAGGATGCAGTCAACTGGTGGTCGGGTCAGCAGTTGCCGGCGCCGTCCAAGCTGATCAAGGTATTCGTCAACCGTTCGCGCTGCTTCACCCTGGTGGACCGTGGCGCGGGCATGGCGGCATCGCAGCGCGAGCGCGACATGGCGGCAAACGGCGATCTGCGCGCACGCTCCAACGTGGGCAAGGGCCAGATCCGCGCAGCCGATTATGTGATGACGCCGGACCTCATTTCGCAGAACCACAATGCCGGCGGCAGCGCCATTGCCGGCATGCTGGGCGGCCTGATGGGCGGCAATGCCGGCAACCTGGTCGGTGGCCTGAACCTCAACAAGAAGACCGCTGACGTGGTGCTGACCATCACGGATGTGCGCTCCTCAGAACAGGTCGCCATGGCCGAAGGCAACGCCAAGAAGACCGACCTGGGCTGGGGCGCGCGTGGCAACGTCTTCACTGGCGGCGACTACGGCGCGGCCGGTGCCGGCGGTTATGCCAACACCGAGATCGGCCAGGTGATCACCCTGGCCTATCTGCAGGCTTACACCGATGTCGTCACCCAGCTCGGCGGTCTGTCCGGCAACGCGGCTGCGTCCAATGTGCAGCAGGCTGTGACCGTGACCCGTGCGGGGCGTCTGTTGGGCAATGCCAAGGGCACTGGCGCGGCCGTGCGCACGCTGGAGCCGGGCATGATGCTGTACCCGACCGGCACCAAGGAAGGCGTCATGTGGGAAGTCGAAGACGAAATGGGCAATCGCGGCTGGGTCTCGTCGGCCATGCTGGAACTGTCAAAATAAGCAATTAGCGAGATTCATGCTGGGCGTCACGCGTCTGGCGTGAAAAGACGGGGCCCCGGTGGCCCCGTTGTTCTTTCCACGTACTGCGGGCTTGGGTTTGTCTGCCATCGTCCCGATAATGGGCGGATGGAAATCAGCACCGACAATCCCGATCACGGCTTCCAGTTTCCCGGTACCTTCGAGCTCAGCGCCATGGGCGCGGCCGAGCGCGGGCTGGAAAGCGAACTTCCGCGCCTGCTCGTCGCCACCGGTGTGGAGCTGCTGGAGGAAAGCATCAGCTGGAAGCATTCGTCCAGCGGCAAATATGTCTCGGTCAAGATCGGCTTCCGCGCCGAGAGCCGCGAGCAGTTCGACGCTGCGCACCAGGCACTGCGCGATCACCCGGAAGTGAAGTGGACGCTGTAGCGGTTCAGGCAGTGGAAAGCGCTGTTCCCGTCCTGCCGGCGCAGTTGCGCGACCTCGGTCGGCAGGAGTACGCGCCGGTGTGGCGTGCGATGCAGCGTTTCACCGATGCGCGTGATGAGGCCACGGCCGACGAAGTGTGGGTGGTCGAGCATGCGCCGGTGTTTACGCTGGGCCAGGCCGGCAAGCCCGAGCATGTGCTGGCGCCGGGCGAGATTCCGGTGCTGCAGGTCGATCGCGGTGGCCAGGTGACCTATCACGGCCCCGGCCAGCTGGTGGTCTATCCGCTGCTGGACCTGCGCCGGCTCAAGATCGGCGTGCGCGATTACGTGTGCAAGATCGAGCAGGCACTGATCGACACGCTGGACGAATGGAATATCGTCGCCGAGCGCCGCGAGGGCGCGCCGGGCGTGTACGTGGGCGGCGCCAAGATCGCCGCGCTCGGGATCCGGGTGCGGCGCGGCTGCACCTTCCACGGCCTGTCGTTCAATGTGGCGATGGACCTGGAGCCGTTCCACCGCATCAACCCCTGTGGCTATCAGGGCCTGCAGGTGACCTCGGTGCTAGACTTGGGCGGCCCCTCCGGGATGGACGCCGTCAAGGCGGTGCTGCTCGATCAGCTGGCGCGCCAGTTCGGTCTCGTCCTGCAGCCTGTCTCCACGTTGCCCGACCTTTCGCTTCCGGCCTGAGCGCCCGTTATTGCCATGACCCAGCCTATCGCCCGTTCCATCCCCTTGCAGGTCGTCTCCGGCGACACCGCCGCACCTGCGCCGCTGCAGACCGGCGTCAAGCAGATCGGTGGCGACAAGATCAACCGCTCGCCGGTGCAGTTCGTCGATGCGCCGGTGCTGCGCAAGCCGTCGTGGATCCGGGTGCGGATTCCGTCCGGCAATGCAGTGCAGAACCTCAAGGCCAAGCTGCGCGAAAACCGCCTGGTCACGGTCTGTGAGGAAGCCAGCTGCCCGAACATCCACGAGTGCTTCAGCCACGGCACCGCGACCTTCATGATCCTGGGCGAGGTCTGCACGCGGCGCTGCTCGTTCTGCGATGTGGCGCATGGCCGGCCCAAGCCGCCGGATGCAAACGAGCCGGCCAGCCTGGCCACTACCGTGGCCGACATGGGCCTGAAGTATGTGGTGGTGACCAGCGTGGACCGCGACGATCTGCGCGACGGCGGTGCCCAGCATTTCGTCGACTGCATTTCGGCCATCCGGGTCAGCTCACCCAAGACCCGTATCGAGATCCTGACCCCGGACTTCCGCGGCAAGGGCCGCATGGACCGCGCGCTGGAGATCCTGGCGCTCAGCCCGCCGGACGTGTTCAACCACAACATCGAAACCGTGCCGGACCTGTATCCGAACGTGCGTCCCGGTGCCGACTACCAGTGGTCGCTGACCCTGCTGCAGCGCTTCAAGGCGCAGCATCCGTCCATCGCCACCAAGTCCGGCATCATGCTGGGCCTGGGCGAAACGATGGAACAGGTGCAGGCCACCCTGCGCGACTTGCGTGCGCACGATGTGGACATGATCACCATCGGCCAGTACCTGCAGCCGACCCCGCACCACCATCCGGTGATGCGTTACTGGACGCCGGAGGAATACAAGGCGCTGGAAGAGTATGGCAACGCGCTGGGCTTCAGCCATGTCGCCTCCGGACCGATGGTGCGCTCGTCGTATCACGCCGATCGGCAGGCGGCCGGCGCCGGCGTCGCCGCTTAAGACAGTCGATGCGTCCGCGCTCAGGCGGACGCGGCCGCCAGTCCGGGCGGATGCATCGTCTGGCGCCGCAGCTCCTTGCGGGCCGGGCGCATGCTACGTGGCAACTGCGTGCACGCTGGTCCAGTGACCCCGATGCCGAGCGACCCACTAGACCCCGCCTCTTGCGGGGTCTTTTCGTATCCGGCCTCTGCGTTTTGACCTGCAGGGTACGGTCGCGTTCACAATCCGCTACAGACCCGGCGCTAGGCTGATTCAGCCAGCGGATGACAACGCCAGCAACTTTCGGCACTGTCATGCTGTCCGATCCGTTCACCGCCTTTCTTTCGTCGGCCCTGTGCCGAGAGCCATTCGATGACCTACAACGTTTCTGCGTCCATGAAGGCCGGCCTGCTGGCGCTGGTGTTGACCACTCCGATGGCATTGCTCGCACGCGCCGATACGGCGTTGCCGGCGGCAGCCACGCCCGACCAGGCTACGGCGACCAAGCTGGTCTATGGCCTGCTTTCCGATAGCCGTTACGCCTACCGTCCGCGCACGCTGGACGAGGCGATGACCAAGGACGTGTTCAAGCGCTATCTGGAAACCCTGGACGGCAGCAAACAGTTCTTTACCCAGACCGACATCACCGGCTTTGCGCCGCTGGAAGCAGGCGTGGGCGATGCGCTGCGCGGTGGCAAGCTGGATCCGGCGTTCCAGGTGTTTTCGGTCTACAAGAAGCGTGTCGATCAGCGCGTCAAGTACGCGCGCGACCTGCTCAAACAGGACTTCGATTTCACCGGCAGCGACAAGTTCGAGTACGACCGCAAGGACGTGCCGTGGGCCGCCGACGACAAGCAGCTGGACGTGCTGTGGCGCCAGTCGGTGATGAACGACTGGCTGCGCCTGAAGCTGGCCGGCAAGAAGCCCGAGGACATCCGCAAGACGCTGGACAAGCGCTATGCCGCGCTGGCCGATTCGGTCAATGAGTTGAAGGCCGAGGACGTGTTCCAGTTCTTCCTCAACGCCTACACCAATGCGGTCGATCCGCACACCGATTACTTCACCCCGCGCACGGCCGAAAACTTCAATCAGCAGATGTCGCTGTCGTTGGAAGGTATCGGTGCGCAGCTGCAGAAGCAGGACGACATGGTGGTGATCCGCGAGGTGATCCCGGGCGGTCCGGCGGCGGTGGATGGCACGCTCAAGCCGGGCGATCGCATCGTCGGCGTGGGCCAGGCCAAGAACGGCGCGATCGAGGATGTGATCGGTTGGCGCATCGACGATGTGGTGGCCAAGATCCGCGGCAGCAAGGACACCCAGGTGCGCCTGGAATACATCCCGGCCGAATCGGGCATCGACGGCAAGCACCGCACCGTGACGCTGACCCGGCAGAAGGTGCGCCTGGCCGAACAGGCCGCCAAGGGCGAGACCATCACCCTGCCGGCCAAGGGCAGCGAGCCGGAGCGTCGCATCGGCATCATCAAGTTGCCGGGCTTCTACCAGGATTTCGAAGGCCGCCGGCGCAACGCGACCGACTATGCCTCGGCAACACGCGACGTCGCCAAGCTGCTGGCCGGCTTCAAGACCGACAAGGTCGACGGCGTGGTGCTGGACCTGCGCAACAACGGCGGCGGTTCGCTGGACGAAGCGATCGAGCTCACCGGCCTGTTCATCGAGCAGGGTCCGGTGGTGCAGGTGCGCGAATCCGGCGGCCGCGTCACCGTCAATGGTGACAGCAATCCCAAGGTCGCCTGGGATGGTCCGCTGGGCGTGTTGATCAATCGCGGCTCGGCATCGGCGTCGGAGATCTTTGCTGGCGCCATCCAGGATTACGGTCGCGGTCTGGTGATCGGTGAAACCAGCTTCGGCAAGGGCACGGTGCAGAACATCGTCGACCTGGACCGCTGGCCGGCTGCAGAAGGCCAGCGCTATGGGCAGGTCAAGCTGACGATCGCCCAGTTCTTCCGCGTCAGCGGCTCCAGTACCCAGCACAAGGGCGTGGTGCCGGACATCGCCTTCCCGGCCAGCGTGGATGCCACTGAGTTCGGCGAGAGCACCTACGACAATGCGCTGCCGTGGACGCGGATTGCCGCCGCACCGCATACCCAGTACGGCAATTTCGCGCCGCTGCTGCCCAAGTTGCAGGTCCTGCATACCGCGCGTATCGCCACCGACAAGGAGTTCCAGTGGTGGGAAGAAGACGTCAAGCAGTTCCGCGATGAGAAGGCCAAGAAGTACATCTCGTTGAACGAAGCCGAGCGCGTCGCCGAGCGTCAGAAGCAGGATCAGCAGCGCAAGGATCGCCAGCAGCTGCGCAAGCAGTTGGGCCTGCCGCTGGATCCGCTTGCCGAAGACAGCGATGACGGCCTGACCGGCAACGAGCGCGATATCGTCAAGGACACCGCACGCGAAAAGGCTGCGGAAAAGCGCCCGGACCCGTTGCTGCACGAATCGGCCGCCATCCTGGCCGATGCGCTGGGCCTGCTGTCGCAGGACCAGCCGTTGTCGGCGCAGGTGTTGCCGCAGTCGACCGCACCGGGACGCTGGGCCGACTGATCGTCTGCCGAGCACCTGGCGACTCCATCGGGTTGAAGGAATAAAAAACGCCACCGCACTGCGGTGGCGTTTTTGTTGGCCGACCCTTCATATCGGTCTTGCCGGCGCGAGCGGGTGTGGCTGCTGATCGATCGGCCGGCTGCCGTGCCTGTATGCCTCGCAGTGTTCAGTGCGTCCGATGTGATCTTACGTCAGTGCCTGCCAGACGCCTTGCAGGCCGAGCACCAGCAGCGTGGCGAAAAAAAGGCGCCGGAACGTCTCGGCGGAAATGCGATGGCGTACCCAGGCACCCAGCCACATGCCGATGGCGGTGGGCAGCAGCGCCCACAGCGACGGAGCGATCGCAGTGCCGGGTAGCGCACCGTGCCAGGCCAGGGCAATGGCCAGTGCCAGCGTTGCAACGCCGAAACACCAGCCCAGAGACCGGATCAACAACTCGCGCGGGAGGTGCAATGCGCTGAGGTAAGGCAGGGATGGCAGCACGAACACGCCGGTGGCGCCACTCAACAGACCGGTGACCAGGCCGGCCACTGGCCCGGCCCAGGGTTCGTGACGCACCTGCAGCGTCCACTGTCGGCGGGCCAGCCCAAGCAGGGCATACAGTGCCAGCAGCACGCCCAGCCCGGCGCGGACCCGGGTGGGATCGGCGCCTGTCATCACTCCTGCGCTCAGCCAGGTGCCGAGCGTCACGGTTGCCAGCAATGGCCAAAGGCGCCGCAACAGGGCGAGCGTGTCTGGTCCCCAGGCCTGCTGCACATTCGTCACCAGCGAAGGCAGCGCCAGTAGCGTCGCTGCCTCGGCAGGTGTCAGCCATAGACCCAGCAGCCCCATTGCCACGGTCGGCAAGCCCATTCCGGCCACGCCCTTGACCCAGCCAGCCAGCAAGAAAATACCTGCGATCAGATGCCAATGGGCGTGCAAGGTCTCCATGCAGCCAAGGATCCGGGCTTGTTCCGCCGCGGACAATGCGGGATTGTTTGATGCAGGCTTCGGTACAGCCGAAGGCTGAGGCATGGAGTGCGGAGCGTGGAAAGATCCACGGCTAGCTGGCTGGCCTGCCTGCCTCATCGGCGGCCAGTGCGCTCCGGTTGAGCTAAGCGTGCGTGTGGAGCGGTCATGCATCTGGAATTTGTCGATTTACGCTTGTTCATCGCGGTGGTCGAGGCGGGCAGCATCACTGCCGGCGCGCAACGGGCGGCGTTGTCGTTGGCGGCTGCCAGCGCGCGGATTCGTGCGCTGGAGCTGCAAGTGGGCGCCGTCCTGCTGGAACGCGGGCGCCGCGGTGTCAGCCTGACCCCGGCCGGTGGTGTGTTGCTGCGGCATGCACGGCAGTTGCAGCGGCAGACCGAGGCATTGCAGCTGGAGTTGGGCGGCTACGGTGGCGGTGGGCAGGTGACGCTGCGGCTGGCGGCCAATACCGCGGCGCTGTCGGCATGGCTGCCCGAACGGCTGGCGGATTTTCTCATCGCGCATCCGCAGCTGGATCTGGCGTTGACCGAGCAGGGCAGCGACGAAGCCGCCGGTGCGGTGCGCGAGGAACGCGCCGACATCGCCGTGGTCGCAGGCCACGCCGATCTCAGTGGCCTGCAGGTGCTGCCGTTCCGTGAGGATCGGCTGGTGCTGGTGATGGCTGCCACGCATCCACTGGCTGGCGCCTCGACGCTGCGATTGAACGAGCTCGCCGGAATGGACACGCTGGGCCTGGCCGGCGACAGTGCCCTGCAACGGCATCTGCGCGTGCAGGTGAACCGCGCCGGCGTGCAGTTGCGCACGCGTGCAAAGGTGCAAGGCATCGACGCGTTGTGCCGCATGCTTGCACAAGGCATGGGCGTGGCGATTCTTCCGCAGGCCGCAGTGCAACGCTCATGTGCGCGCGATCGGCTGGTGACGGTGCCCCTGGATGAAGCCTGGGCACCTCGGAAACTGTCGATCGTGCTGCGTCACGCGTCTGCGTCATCGACCATGCTGCAAGCGCTGGTCGATTGGCTGCAACGCGATTGACCTGCGTGCCGTCAGACGGGCCGGCATCGTGACAGTGTCACCTCGCCGGCACGATCAACGCGGCCATGCGAATTCGGCCAGCACCGGGTAGTGGTCGGATGGCAACACACCGCCTGGGCGAGTATCCAGCGTGGAAAAGCGTGTCGGTGTCAGGCCACGGAATAGGATCCAGTCGATGCGTCGGGTCGGTTGCGTGGTGAAGTCCTGGAAGGTTTTTTCCGGGCCTTGCGGCGTCGAGACGCGGGTACGTGCATCGCCAAGCGTGGCGGTGAGGATGCGGTAGGTGCCCTGGTCAGGATCGCTGTTGAAGTCACCGGTCAGCACCACAGGAATGTCAGCCGGCAGCGACGCGATGCGCGACAGTATGACGCGCGCGCTGTGCTCGCGGGCGGCCTCGTCCTGGTCGCGGTGGGCGAAGTGCGTGTTGAGCAGATAGAAGCGGCGCTTGTCGCTGCGGCGCTCGAACAAGGCCCAGGTCACCATGCGCGGCAGGTCGGTATTCCAGCTGCGGCTGCCTGGGACCTGTGGCGTTTCCGATAGCCAGAAGTCGCCCGATTCCACCACCGACAACGCGCGGCTGTCGTAGAACACGCCCATGTGTTCGCCGCTGCCGTCGGCGTCGCGGCCTTTGCCGAACCAGCGGTAATCAGGCAGCTGTGCAGCCAGATACTGCGCCTGTTCCTGCACCAGTTCCTGCATCCCGAAGACGTCCGGGTGCGCTTGTTCGATCGATGCCACCATCGCGGTACGGCGCACCGCCCAGCGCTTGTCACCATCGGTATCCACCGGCACGCGTACGTTGAACGACATCACCCGCAACGGTGCGGGTGCAGGTGCAGCCAATGCAGGCAAGGCGATGCACAACAGCGCGAGTGCAGCGAACAAGGAACGAGACACAACGCGAAAGGACAGGCGTGGCATGCGGGCGGATTCCTCAAGGACCAATCGGCGAGTCTAATCGGCCTGCATGACCGAAAGATCATTGTCACACCGCGCCGGCTTGACGTCGTCGCGTATCGGCGTAGCATTTAGAGCAAGCCAGCGGATAGACCGTTGGCTGCCTAATCAACCGTGAGGGATTCTCATGGCATTGCAGTACGATTATCTCGTGTTTATCGGGCGTTTCGAGCCCTTTCATAACGGCCACGCCGCCGTCGCCCGCCACGCGCTGGGCAAGGCGAACAAGCTCATCGTGTTGATCGGCTCCGCCGACACGCCCCGCACCATTCGCAATCCGTGGACCGTCGCCGAACGCGCGGTGATGATCGAGTCCGCGTTGCCGGGCGAGATCCAGCGGCTGATCCTGCGCCCGCTGCGCGACCATCTGTACAACGAAAGCCTGTGGATTGCCGAGGTGCAGCGTCAGGTCGCCGAGGCCGTGCAGGCCGATGGCGGCACGCTCGATGCACGCATCGGCCTGATCGGCATGGACAAGGACGCCAGCAGCTATTACCTGCGCGAGTTTCCGCAGTGGCCGCTGGAAGATGTGCAACATGCCGCCACGCTGTCGGCCACCGAATTGCGCCGTTATCTGTTCGAGGCCGGCGAGATTGGTTTCCACGGTGGGTTGCTGATGCTGCGCGGCAATGTGCCGGCGCCGGTGTACGACATGCTGGACGCGTTCCGGCGCAATTCGCCGAGCTACGCACAGCTGGTGGCCGAATACCGTTTCATCGAGCAGTATCGCGCCGCCTGGAAGGATGCGCCGTATCCGCCAACCTTCGTCACCACCGATGCGGTGGTGGTGCATTCGGGCCACGTGCTGCTGGTGCGTCGCCGCGCCGAGCCCGGCAAGGGCCTGTGGGCATTGCCCGGTGGCTTCGTCGGCCAGGACGAAGGCCTGCTGGACGGCTGCCTGCGCGAGCTGCGCGAGGAAACCCGGCTGAAAGTGCCGGTGCCGGTGCTCAAAGGTTCACTGCGTGGGCGCCAGGTGTTCGATCACCCCGAGCGCAGCTTGCGCGGGCGCACCATCACCCATGCGTTTCATTTCGAGTTTCCGGCCGGTGAACTGCCTGCGGTGCGCGGTGGCGACGATGCCGACAAGGCGCGCTGGATTCCGCTTGCCGAAGTGATGGCGATGGGACCGCGCCTGTACGAAGATCATCTGCATATTCTCGAATTCTTCCTGGGTCGCGGCTGAGGGCGATAACGGGTGCGTGCCGTCATCCACCAAAGGCATCCGCGCGCAATCCAAGATCGGCTTGAACCGTAGCCTCCCGCCGGCGGACAGACCGCCGGTTCACCCGACGCGAAGGAGCTTCCGTCATGCATTACCTCGATAATCTGCTGCTCAACACCGACAGCTACAAGGCCAGCCACTGGCTGCAGTATCCACCCGGCACCGATGCGGCGTTTTTCTATGTCGAATCGCGTGGTGGCGTCTACGACCAGACCGTATTCTTCGGCCTGCAGTCAATCCTGAAAGAGGCGATCAACCGGCCGGTGACGCATGCCGACATCGACGATGCGAAGGCCTTGCTGGCTGCGCATGGCGAGCCGTTCAACGAAGCCGGCTGGCGCGATATCGTCGATCGGCTCGGCGGGCAACTGCCGATCCGCATCCGCGCCGTGCCCGAAGGCGCGGTCGTGCCCACGCACAATGTGTTGATGACGATCGAATCCACCGATCCCAAGGCGTTCTGGGTGCCGTCGTATCTGGAAACGCTGCTGTTGCGCGTGTGGTACCCGGTGACGGTAGCAACGGTGAGCTGGCAGGTGAAGCAGGTCGTGCGCGATTACCTGCAGCGCACCAGCGACGATCCGGAAGGGCAGTTGCCGTTCAAGCTGCATGACTTCGGCGCGCGTGGCGTCTCCAGTCTTGGCTCGGCCGCGCTGGGTGGTGCGGCGCATCTGGTGAACTTCCTCGGTACCGACACCTTGTCGGCGTTGTTGCTGGCGCGTGCGCACTACCACACGCCGGTGGCGGGGTATTCGATTCCCGCCGCCGAGCACAGCACCATCACCAGCTGGGGCCGCGAGCGCGAGGCCGATGCGTACCGCAACATGCTGGCGCAGTTCGCACGCCCCGGCTCACTGGTGGCGGTGGTGTCGGACAGCTACGACATCTACCACGCGATCCGCGAGCATTGGGGCACCACGTTGCGCGAGGAGGTGATCGCCTCCGGTGCGACGGTGGTGATCCGCCCGGATTCGGGCGACCCGGTCGACGTGGTCGAGCAATGCCTGCTGCTGCTGGACGAGGCGTTCGGCCATCAGCGCAACGGCAAGGGCTACAAGGTGCTCAACCATGTGCGGGTGATCCAGGGCGATGGCATCAATCCGCAGTCGCTGCGCGCGATCCTTGAACGCATCACCACTGCCGGCTATGCCGCCGACAACGTCGCCTTCGGCATGGGCGGTGCGCTGTTGCAGAAGGTGGATCGCGACACCCAGAAGTTCGCATTGAAGTGCTCGGCCGTGCGCGTGGATGGGCAATGGATCGATGTCTACAAGGACCCGGTCACCGACAAGGGCAAGCAGAGCAAGCGCGGTCGGTTGACCTTGCTGCGCAACCGTGGCGATGGCAGTTATCGCAGCGCGTTGCTGGACGAGGTCGCCACACATGGAGACAGCGACGATGCGCTGGTGACGGTGTGGGAAAACGGCGTCATGCAGCAGGAGTGGACCCTGGAACAGGTGCGTGCACGTGCCGACGCCGCGCGCCGCTGACGTTCAACGCGTGGCTAGCCGCATGGACGCCTCCCTCGACGACGACTCATTGCTGTCTGCATCGCCGCTGTTGGCAGGGTTGCGCGCCGCCGCGCCCAGCCTGCGGCGGCGCGTGCCGCAGCAGGGCGAAAGCAGCCGATGGCATGCACTGCGCATCGGCGCGCGCGCGTATCGGGCAGCGTTGCCGATCACCTTGACGCCGTATGCCTCGGTACGGTCATGTTCGGCGCGCTGCGGCTTCTGTTCGGAAAACCTGCGTCAACACCGTGGTGGCCCGGCGGCAGCGATGTTGCGGCCAGGGCCGGACTACTTCGCGCAGTTGCGCGCTGCGTTGCAGCTGCTGCACGGGGTGCCGTTGTCGTATTCCTTGTCCGGCCTGGAGATGACCGACGACCCGGACTGGTTGCAGGACTTGCTGCAGACCCTGGCGACGACGCCCGACGGCCCGTGCGTGGAGCAACGTGTGCTGTACAGCAATGGCGCCGGCTTGGCGCGCGCGCAGGGGGCGCAGTTGCTCGATGCCCTGGTCGACTTCGGCCTGTCGTGGATCGAGCTGTCGCGCCACCACCCGCTACAGGCCGGCAACGACGCGATCATGCGCTTTCGACCCGACGAGCCCATTGCCGATGCGGCCACTTTCGCGCGCACGGCGCAACGCCTTGCAGCGCGCCTGCCGGTGCGGCTGGTCTGCATCGTGCAGCGCGGTGGCGTGGACACTGCCGAAGCCGTGGCGCAGTACCTCGCGTGGGCGCGCCGCTGTGGCGCCACGCAGGTGATCTTTCGCGAGTTGTCGCGTCTGGACGATGCGTACCGCAGCAACGGCACATGGCGCTATATCGCGCAGCATCGCATCGGCATGGAGCGCCTGTTGGCGGACTGCATGCAGCAGCTGTGGTGGTCGCGTTGGCAAGCCGACGGCATGACCGAGGGGTACTACTTCTGGAATCTACGCATGCGCAGCGAAGACGGCCTGGAGGTGGTGTTCGAAAGTGCCGACTACGCGGCCATGCACGCACGCCACGCCACCGGTGACCTCTACAAGCTGGTGTTCTTCGCCAACGGTCGCCTGTGCACGGGCTGGGACCCGGATGCCGATGTGCTGTGGGAGCCGGCCGATGGATGAGCTCGATCAGCGCAGCTGGTGGGCGCCGGCGCCGGATGAGCCGTCCTGGGCATTGCCCGAGGATTTGCGTGCTGCCGATCCGCTTGGCGGGCGCGACTGTGGCTGGGTGAATCAAATGCGCCCGTTCGTGCGGCACTTCAGCGTGCCGGGCGCGCAGGTGTTCGACCCGTTCTGCGGATTCGGCAGCACGCTGCTGGCGGCGACGCTGGAAGGGCGTGGCGCGCATGGCATGGAGATCGATGCCGCACGTGCGCAACTGGCACGCACGCGCCTGCAGCGGCACGGCGTGCAGGCGCCGGTGGTGGTCGGCACGTTGGTCAACACCGCGCCCGCTGCGGCGATCGACCTGTGCCTGACCAACGTGCCGTACTTCGGTTGCCGCTGGCACGGTGAGGTGCTACCCGGGCAGCTGTACGCCAGTGCCGATTACGCCGGCTATCTGTCCGGCATGCGCGCGGTGTTGCATGCGCTGCGCAAGCGGTTGCGACCGGGTGGGTTCGGTGTGGCGATGGTGGAAAACGTCGTCGTCGGCGGGCGGGTGATCCCGCAGGCCTGGGATCTGGGGCGGATCCTTGCCAGCCTGTTCACCCTGCGCGAGGAGCGGGTGCTGTGCTACCGGCGGCCGGGCGCAGCGCTGGCGCCTGCAGGCACGCAGAGCAATCGCAGCCACGAGTACGCACTGATCTTCCAGCACTGCCGTGCACGGCTGGACCTGCAGCAGGCGGCGCAGCTGCTGCACGCGTTGCGGGCAAACGGCCTGCCGGTGGAGGTGCACGGCAGCTACGCGCGCTGGCTTCAGTCGCCGGCGTCGGTGCCGGAGGGGCCGGCGGATCTGGACCTGATCCTGCAGGCCGAGCAGCCACTGTGGGACAGCCTCACCGTGTGGCTGCAGGCGCAGGGATTCGCCTTGAGCCTGTGGGGCGAGCCGTGCCGGGCGCCGGTGGCGCTGGCGGCAGTGCGTGCGCATCACTATCTGCGCGCCGAGCGTATCGGCGCAGACGGCAGCCGCCTGCAGCTGGACCTGCAACTGCCTGCGGATGAACCGCCGTTGCCCTGATCGGCCCCGCGACGCCGCGCGCACACCGGTTGCCGCTATGCTCTGTGCCGGTTTTGGATGCCGGAATTTCTCCATGTCTTGTACCTCCCTGATTGCGCGCGGTGCCCTGCTTGGCGCGTTGGCAACCCTGGCTGGCTGCGGTGGCAGCAAGGGCGACACGATGCTGATGCGCGAGTCGTTCAATTCCGACGACACTTACTCGCGCAGCGTGGCGTCCACCTCGCCGCAGGCCTGCGAGGCCGCGCGACGGGTGCTGTTGAGCCAGGGCTATGCGGTGACGCGGGCCGATGCTGCGGCGGTGGAAGGCAGCAAAAACTTCCAGCTCAAGGAAGCCGACCAGAGTGAGCAACTCAATCTGCGCATTTCCTGCGCCACGCAGGACGGCGGCAAGGCGCAGGTGTTCGTCAGCGCATTGCAGGACCGTTACGCGCTGAAGAAGAGTTCGACCTCGGCCAGCGTCGGGGTCGGCGTGCTCGGCTCGTTGTCGTTGCCGGTCGGCAGCAGCGGCGATTCGCTGGTGCGCGTGTCCAGCACCACGGTGCAGGACGCGGCCTTCTACAAGCGGTTCTTCGAACGCCTGAATTCGTATCTGCCCAAGGTCACCGAGGCGGTGCCTGCGGCTGCAGCTACTGCGCCGCCAACGCCAGCGCATGCGATGTCGCCTGCACAGGTGGCCTCGGCGCCCGCGGCGACTGCGGCCACTCAGACGGGCGAGGCGACCATTGCGCCCGCCGCGCCGACCACCTCGCCGCAACCGGCTGCAACGCCCGTCGCGCAGCCACCGGTGGCGCCATTGCCGGTGGAAGCGCAAGACCCACCACCGACACCAGCACAGGCGCCGCAGACCGAACCGGCAACACAGCCGTGAGGATGTGATTCAGGCTCTGCTCCAAAGCCTGAATAGCCGATTGCACGCTTCACGTTGCGTTCTCGACCAAGTGGCGAAAGTGGATCCATGACTCGCCGAAGGGGCGAGAATGGAGACAGACGATGAAGATGCGCAATTCCCTTGTGGGTATGTCCCTGATCGCGCTGATGGCGACGAGCACCTTGGCGCAGGCGCAAACGCGATCGCATCAGCAGCGTTATACCGAAGCAGATGAAGGCCGCAAGTTCGGCGACGGCACGCGCGTGCGCTGCCGCAACGTCGAAGTGCAGAAGAACTCGACCGATCCCAATCGTATCGGTGGCACGGTTGCTGGCGCGGCCATCGGTGGCCTGCTGGGCAATCAGGTCGGTGGTGGTAACGGCAAGAAGCTGGCTACCGTGGCCGGTGCCGTCGCCGGCGGTGCAGCCGGTCGTACCATCCAGGGCAACCGCCAGCAGGCCAACGGCAATCGTCAGGTTGAGCGCGTCTGCGAACGTCGCTGAGGCTGATGCATTGAATCCTGCGAGCCCCGGTCCTGCCGGGGCTTTCTACGTCTGAGGGTGCAGCGCCTTGCTGCCGATCTGCATTACCGTGTACCGATGAGTGCTTTCCAGAGGTCCTGCATGCGACTGCGGGCAGGATTCATCCGGCCTGCGTCCGCATCTGCCGCCACGTCACACAGACCGCGCCACCGTATCGCCGTGCGTCTATGCGCGACCGTGTTGCTCGCTGTGCAGCTGTTGCAGGCTGCTTCGGCCACGCCGAGCGAGGCCGCGCGCAAGGCGCCCGTGGACTGCGTCGACGCCTTGCTGCGGCAGCTGGGCTGGGAGATCCGCAGCGCCACGGTGAGTGCGCCGGTGATCCGGCGCGGCGAACCATGCACGCGCGCTTCGCTGGCGCAGGCGCGCGCGGCTGGCGATCTGCAGCTGACGCTGCCGGCCAGCTGGAACGCGCAACAACGCGGCACCACGCTCAAGGCCTTGCTGGACGATAGCGCCACCCAATGCGCGTACGCGTTCGAACTCGGTGCGGCCACGCGGCGTGCCACCACGCAGCTGCAGGACAACCCGGGCTATCGGTTTTCAGCGGTGCAACTTGGTTGGATCGGGTTCGGCTGGCGTGGCGCGGCGTCGCAGGGCTGGAGCGGCTTTCGCAGTTTCGGGCGTGGCTATCAGCCGCGTGGCAGCAATGCGCGGGCGCTGGATGCGTTCTATCGCGGCCAGGTGCGCTCCGAATGCGGGGTGGGGCGGCAGGTGGCCCAATTGGCCACGCAGCGTGAGCTATACGGCGATGCGGGATTCGATCAGGTGTTCAGTGCCGGCGAGTTGTCGATCGGGACGTTTTTGACCCTGCACGACACCGACAGCATCCTGCTGGGTGCGCATGCCGGGGATTTCTTCGCCGACGGCAAGGCGGTCAAGACCGCGCGGCTGGGGCGCCAGGCATTTGTCGGCGCGCCGGGGTTTATCGCGCATGTGTTCGACAAGGCGTACCTGGACGACATCCACAACCAGGCCGAGAACTTCGTGGTGGTGGATGTCAGCGATGCAGCCGCGCAGGCGCTGGCACAGCACGGCGGCTTTGCGCATTACGACGCGCGCAACCGGCAGATCTGGGAGCTGGCCAAGAGCTTGCGCGGGCCGGGCAAGCGCCGCTTCGAGCGATTGCTATACGAGCGCGATGCACAGCTGCGCGCCACGCTCGATGCGCAACAGCAAGCGCAGCTACAAACGCTGCTAACGTTGCTGGAAGATCCGTTCTATCAAGGCTTTCTGGTGTACGTGCATCCCAAGGGCATCAAGCCGATCGGGTACCACGTGGCGCGCCTGCTCGATCGCAATCCGCGCACGCCGTATGCCATCGACCTGACCTTGCACAATCTGCGCAGCACCTTGTACTGGCGCTGGATCGACTGGCAGCTGCAACAGTGCGGCGCCGGCACCGCGGCGGAACAATCCATTGAGAATTCCGCCACGCCGGCGTACGCCGGGCGTGGCACCCTGCACTGATCAGATCATGAGGAGCGATTATGGAACTGGGTATGGTGGGTTTGGGCCGCATGGGCGCCAACATGGCCGAGCGCCTGGTGCACGGTGGACACCGCGTGCATGGCTACGATCCTGGCGAAGGCGCGCGTAGCAGTGCGCAGGCCAAGGGCATTGTCACTGCCGATGCGCTGGCCGCGCTGGTGTCCGCGCTGCCGAGCCCGCGGGTGGTGTGGTTGATGGTGCCGGCGGGCAAGATCGTCGACGACACCCTGGCGCAGCTGCTGCCGTTGTTGCAGGCCGGCGACATCGTCATCGACGGCGGCAATTCGTACTACAAGGATTCGCAACGCCGCGCCGCGCTGCTGCATGCCAGTGGGATCGCCTTTGTCGATTGCGGCACCAGCGGCGGCGTCTGGGGCTTGCAGGAGGGCTACAGCCTGATGGTGGGCGGCGACGAAGCGGCGGTGACCACGCTGCATCCGGTACTGGCCACGCTGGCGCCGGCAGCGGACAAGGGCTGGGGCCGCGTCGGCCCGAGCGGCGCGGGCCACTTCACCAAGATGGTCCACAACGGCATCGAGTACGGAATGATGCAGGCCTATGCCGAGGGCTTTGCGCTGATGCAACACAAGACCGACTTTGCGCTGGACCTGCACCAGGTCGCCGAGATCTGGCGCGATGGCAGCGTCGTGCGTTCGTGGTTGCTGGACCTCACCGCCGATGCGCTGGCGCACAATCCGACCATGGCCGGTATCGCACCGTTCGTGGCCGATTCGGGCGAAGGCCGCTGGACGGTGGCCGAAGCGATCGACCTGGAAGTGTCGGCGCCGATCATCACCTTGTCGCTGATGGAGCGGCTGCGCTCGCGCGACAAGGATTCGTTCACCGACAAGCTGCTGGCCGCAATGCGCAACCAGTTCGGGGGCCACGCGGTCAAGACTACGACTGCGGCAGCGCCGACGATCGGCAGCAAGGACGTCTGAGCGATTGCGCTGACCCCTGCGCGCCTGCATGGCGGGCGCGCAGTGCAGGTCTGTTCCCTCGCGTCTGTGTCTGGCGGCTGCCGGCGTGCCCGCTCACTGATTGCAGTGCGCATTGATGCGGTGCCCACACGTGGCACCGCAGAACGCGAGCGCGCCATTGCCGATGCGAATATCGGCTGGGCGCCTGCACCGGCGCCCAGCCGTGCATCAGCCGCGTGAGGCCGCGCTTGCGCCTTCCAGCCATTGCACCTGGCCCGAGGCGGCGCTGCGTTGCGCCAGCTCCAGCAACTCCATCAGCTGCACCGCGTCGGCGCCGCTGACCGGGGCCGGGCCGGCCCCGGCCAGGGCATCGCGGAAGGCGGCGTAGCACTGGCGGTAGTCACCCGGCGTGGTGTCGGGTTGGTGGGTGTGCACGCGGCCTTCGTCGTCCACGCGGGTCAGCGTGCCCGGGAGCGGGTCCACGCCCCAACCAGCGGTCCCGGGGCGGCGTCCGGCGCGTAGCTGGTCTTCCTGCGTATCCAGCCCGTGTTTGAGATAGCTGCCACGGGTGCCGTGCACGGCAAAGCGCAGGCCACTGTCAGCCACCAGCGAGCCGGCATGCAGGATCACGCGCAGCCGCGGATACCGCAGGGTGACGTGGAAATAGTCGTCGCTGCGCGCCTGGTTGCGTTGACGCTGCAGATCCGCGCCGATCGCCTGCGGCGTGCCGAACAACTGCAGCGCCTGATCGAGCAGATGCGGTCCCAGGTCGTACCAGAGACCGGCGCCGGGGATGTCGCTTTCGCGCCAGCGGTCGCGCACCTGCGGCCGCCACCACCTCGCGCGCCTGCGCGGCGTCCAGCGCGAAGGGTTTGTCGACCAGCACATGCTTGCCGGCGGCCAGGGCCTGCAACGCGAAGGGCGCATGGGTCTGGTTGGGTGTGGCCAGTACCACCGCATCCAGCGCGGGATCAGCCAGTGCCGTTTCCAGATCGGCAAGCACGGCGATATCGGGAAAGTCGGCCTGTGCCTGCTGCGGCTTGGACGACACCACGCTGTGCAGCGTCAGGCCCGGGGTGCTAGCGATCAGCGGGGCATGGAAGGTGCGGCCGACATAGCCATAGCCGACGACGGCCAGATTGAACGGTTTAGGCATTGAAAACGGTTCATCGCAACGACGGAAGAGGCCTGCATGGTATTGCACACACCCGTGTGCGCCGGGTTCACAACCCCTGCATCCGGTAGTCACACCTGCACGACGAGCGCCACTGCAGACTTCAGCCACATTCAACAGGAGGGACTATCCGATGAAGAACATCACACAGGTACGTAAGCTGCTGGCCGTGGCGCTGTCGCTGGGTCTGACCCTGGGCGCGTCGCAGGCATTTGCCGCGCCGCAGGAACACGCCGATCACAAGGACCATGCCGCCGGCATGAATGAGTCCAAGAAGCCGGTCACCGACACCTGGATCACCACCAAGGTGAAGGCTGATCTGCTGGCCACCGACAACGTGTCGGGCACCGACGTCAAGGTCGAGACCAAGAACGGCATCGTCACCCTGACCGGCACGGTTGCAACCAAGGCCGAGCACGACAAGGCCGTGGCGGTTGCCAAGGGCATCGAAGGCGTCAAGAGCGTCAAGTCCACCGGCCTGAAGGTCGTTGCTGCAAAGATGTAATTGCAGCGGTAGCGAATGCCGGGCCAGCCGAGGCGAGGCGGCTGATCCGAGCACGAGGCGCACTCCAAGGAGTGCGCCTTTTTTGTTGTCTGCGCGACGCAGGCAGGCCGACAGGCGGCAAGGCGCTCGCACCATTTTCACGTTTACTGCACTTATCATATGCCCATTCAGCTATGTCACCGTGGGAGTGACCAGGCTGAATCGTTAATCTCATCCTGGGCCTGATCGGAGACAATGCCGACTTGCCTTCGGGGCCTTGGCAGCGAGCGGATACAGACCTAGCAATGCAGACAACGGTCCAAGCAGACAGATGGGATCGCTGGCGCCTGCCGTTACTGGCAGTTGCCGTGTTCCTGATTGTGGTGGTGCCGTCGTTGCTGTTGCAGCAGATGGCGCACAACGCCAACCAGGCTGCGGTGTGGGTGTCGCATAGCCAGGACGTGCAGGAGACCGCCCAGCGTCTGGAAGCGGCAATGCGCGATACCGAATCGGCGGCCTTGATGCGCTCGCACGGCGTGCAGCGCCCGGCCTTGCTGGAGCGCATGCGGCGCGGCCGACGCGAGTCGCTGGCTGCGGTGCAGGGGCTGATCGTGCTGACCAAGGACAACCCCGCCCAGCAGGTACGGATGGGGCGCATCCAGAGCACCATCGAGCGGCGCCTGTTGCTGGCCGAGCGGGTTGCGGTGATCACCGACCCGGAGCAGATCCGCGCGCTGATCAACGACATGACCTTGAACAACCCGATCCGCGTGCTGATCGACGAGTTGCAGGAGGCCGAGGGCAAGCTGCTGGAGCTGCGCAACGCGCGTGCCGACACCGAGCGCGCGCACTACGCCGTGTTGAGCTGGGCCACGTTGGTGGTGCAGTTGCTGCTGCTGGGCACGGTGACCTGGTTGCTGCAGCGGCAGATCCGTCGCCGCCTGGCGGCCGAGCAGGAATACCTGCGCGCCAACGGCCGCGCGTCGTCGGTGTTGCAGACCGTGCGCGAGCCGATCGTGCTGCTGGACGCCAGCCAGCGCATCCTGCTGCATAACCCGGCGTTTGCCGAGTTGTACGGGCTGGAGGAGCGCGGTAACGAATCGATGGCACTGGAGGACGTGGGCGATGGGGTGTGGCGTGATGCGCAGATCCATCAACGGCTGGCCGATGTGCTGCTGCGCGGCCGCGAGTTGTGGGATTTCGAACACGAGCAGCGCGCCGCCGACGGCGTGCTGCGCACCATGCTGATCAACGCGCGCCGGATGCCGCTGCCGGACACCAGCGACGAAGACGTGGTACTGATGACGGTCAGCGACATCAGCCTGCAGAAGGCCTCGCAGCTGCGCATCCAGGAGCTCAACCGACAGATGGAAGGCAAGGTGGAGCAGGTATCCGAGGTCAACCGCGAGCTGGAGGCCTTCAGCTATTCGGTCTCGCACGATCTGCGCGCGCCGCTGCGCCATGTGGCTGGATTCTCCGACAAGCTGGCGCGCCATCTAGGCGACGCGGCGGACGAAAAATCGCGTCACTACATGGAAGTGATCAGCAGCTCGGCGCGGCGCATGGCCTCGTTGATCGACGATCTGCTGGTGTACTCGCGCCTGGGTCGCAGCGCGCTGCGGTTGCAGGCGGTGGACATGCAGTCGCTGGTATCGGAAACGCGCGCGATCCTGGATTCCAACGTGCAGAGCGAGAACACCGGCCACCGTGTGGACTGGCATATCGCGCCGTTGCCGGTGCTGGTGGCCGACGAGAACATGATGCGCCAGCTGTGGATGAACCTGCTCGGCAACGCGGTGAAATACAGCGCCAAGCGCGCCGTGGCCAGGATCGAGGTCACCTACACACCGATGGCCGACGGCGGCCATCAGTTCAGCGTGCGCGACAACGGCGCCGGCTTCGACATGGAATACAGCGCCAAGTTGTTCGGTGTGTTCCAGCGCCTGCACAAGGCCAGCGAATACGCTGGCACCGGCATCGGCCTGGCCAGCGTGCGGCGCGTGCTGACGCGTCACGGTGGCCGGATCTGGGCCGAGGGCGCGGTCGACGAAGGCGCCACGTTCTATTTCGTGCTTCCCCCTGCGCTTGAAGCGCCCAACCAAGAGTTCAGTGTATGACCGCCATCCGTACCATTCTTCTGGCAGAAGACAGCCCGGCCGATGCGGAAATGGCCGTCGATGCCTTGCGCGAAGCCCGCCTGGCCAATCCCATCGTGCACGTCGAGGACGGCGTGGAAACCATGGACTACCTGTTGCGTCGGGGCATCTTTGCCGATCGCGATGAAGGCCTGCCGGCGGTGTTGCTGCTGGACATCAAGATGCCGCGCCTGGACGGGCTGGAAGTGCTCAAGCAGATCCGCAGCGAGGAGACGCTCAAGCGCCTGCCGGTGGTGATCCTGTCGTCCTCGCGCGAGGAGAGCGACCTGGCCCGCAGCTGGGACCTGGGCGTGAATGCCTATGTGGTCAAGCCGGTGGACGTGGATCAGTTCTTCAACGCAGTCAAGACGCTCGGCACCTTCTGGGCGGTCATCAATCAGGCACCGGAGCTGGACTGACCCATGCTGCATGAGGGGGGCAAACTGGAGCAGCTGAAGATCCTTCTGGTGGAAGATTCACCGGAAGACGCCGAGCTGTTGTCCGATCAGCTGCTCGATGCCGGGCTGGACGCGGCATTCGAGCGCGTGGACAGCGAGCCGTCGCTGCGCGCCGCGCTGGATGCATTCCAGCCGGACATCGTGCTGTCGGATCTGAGCATGCCCGGTTTTTCCGGCCATCAGGCGCTGCGCCTGGTGCGCCAGAACGGCGCCACGCCCTTCATTTTCGTCTCCGGCACCATGGGCGAGGAGACCGCGGTCAAGGCGCTGCAGGATGGCGCCAACGACTACATCATCAAGCACAACCCGACCCGCCTGCCGAGCGCGGTGATCCGCGCGATCCGCGAGGCGCGTGCGGACCTGGAACGCCAGCGCGTAGAGAGCGAGCTGATGCGCGCGCAGCGGCTGGAAAGCCTCGCGATGCTCGCGGCCGGCTTGAGCCACGACCTGCGCAATATCCTGCAGCCGTTGCTGATCGTGCCCGACCTGCTGGCCGGACGCACCGACGATCCGCAGCTGCGCCAGCTGGCCAACGTGGTGGCCGAATGCGGTCGGCGCGGGCATGAGATGGCCGAGTCGATGCTGTCGTTCGTGCGTGGCTCCAACAAGCCGCGCGAGCAGGTGTCGATCGCCAGCCTGTTCCAGGCGGTGCAGATGTTGCTCAAGAGCAGCCTGCCCGACGGCGTGCGCCTGCAGATGGACACGATTCCGCTGGATCTGACCATCGAGGCCAACTACACCGAGTTGCAGCAGTGCCTGCTCAACCTGGGCCTGAACGCGATCCAGGCGATGCCCGGTGGCGGGATGTTGACCCTGTCGGCCGATCGCCACGACGGCACGCGCGTGCGCATGAGCGTGGCCGATACCGGCGTGGGCATGAGCGACGACACCCGTGCTCGCCTGTTCAGTCCGTTCTTCACCACCAAGGCCGATGGCACCGGCCTGGGATTGATTTCCTGCAAGCGCATCGTCGAAAGCTATGGCGGCAACATCGTGGTCGACAGCCGCCTGGGTGAGGGCACGCGTTTCGACATGATCGTGCCGATGCGTGCGGCCGCGGTGACGGTTGCCGACACCGAGCCGCCGCTGGCATTGGGGCAGGGGCAGCGCATCCTGTTGGTGGATGGCGAGGCCACGCGCCTGTCGCTGCTGGGCAACGCCTTGTCCAGCCAGGGGTATCAACCGCAGCTGGCCACCGATGGTGCGGCGGCGCTGCAACTGGTGCAGCAGCATGTGATGCCGGACCTGGTGATCATCGACAGTGACATCATCCAGCTCTCGGCGGTGAGCGTGCTGTTGAGCATGCAGGAGCTGGGCTATCACGGTCCGGCGATCGTGCTCGAAGATGTCGGCGCGCCGCTGCAACGTTCGCACTTTCCGCCGGATATCCCGGTGCACGTGCTGCGCAAGCCGTTGGAAATGCGCCGGGTGTTCCGCGCCGTGGCGCACGCGCTGGAAGTGGCCTGAGGCCGGGATGTCACGCGCTGCGGGCGGGCATGGTCGAGTGCGGCACGATTGCAACAGTTGACGTCCACGCTGGCCGCATGCGCGAATAACGCATGACCACCGTGCTTCTCAGCCTCGGCAGCAACGTCCAGCCGACCCACTACCTGCGCCTGGCCGTCGACGCCTTGCGCGCGCGCTTCGGCCCACTTGCCATCTCGCCGGCGTATCGCACGCCGGCGGTGGGCTTCGATGGACCGGACTTCGTGAACAACGCCGTGGCACTGGACACGGACATGGGCCTGCATGCGCTCGACCACTGGCTGCATGCGCTGGAAGATGCGCACGGCCGCGATCGCAGCGGCCCGCGTTTCAGCGACCGCACCCTGGATGTGGATGTGGTGTTCTTCGGCGATTGCATCGTCGAAGGCCCCGGGAATCTGCGCATCCCGCGGCCCGAGCTCAAGCATGCCTTCGTGTTGAAGCCGCTGGCCGATATCGCGCCCGATTTTGTCGACCCGCTGAGCGGGAAGACCCTGGCCGCGCTGTGGCAGGCGCATCCACAGTACGGCATCGCGTTCACGACGGTGCAGCTGGACGCGGCCCCGGCGCTGGATGTGGCGCGCTAGCGTCGTTGCGGTTCAACTGAGCTGGCGGCCGCCGTCCACATGCAGGGTGTGGCCGGTGACGAAGCTGGCGTCGTCCAGCAGCCAGCGCACCGCTTCGGCGATTTCCTCGGGCGTGCCGATGCGTGCCAGCGGCGTGCGTGCGAGCAGCGCCTGCCTGGCGTCTGCGGATTTGCCTTCTTCCGGCCACAGGATCGCACCGGGCGCGACCGCATTGACGCGGACCTCCGGTGCGAGTTCCAGCGCGAGCGAGCGGGTCAGCATTTCCAGCGCGCTTTTGGACGCGCCATACAGCGGGTGGTTGCGCATCGGTTGCTGCGCATGCAGGTCGGTGAGATTGACGATGGCGCCGCGGTGCTGGCGCAACTGCGCGGCGGCCGCCTGGGCGATGAAGAACGGCGCGCGTGCATTGACGGCGAACAACTCGTCCCACTGCGCCGCCGTCGCTGCGCCAAGCGCGGTGGGATAGAACGCGGAGGCATTGTTGACCACGCCATCCAGGCGGCCGAATGCGGCGATGCAGTCGACGACCAGCTGCGCCGGCGCCTCCGGCGAGCGCAGATCGGCGTGCAGGGCCTGCGCGCTGCCGGCCCGCAGGGCGCAAAGCTCCGCTACACGCGCGCCGAGCGCCTCGCCGGAGAGGTGCGCATGCAGGGCAACGCGATAGCCGGCCGCATGCAGCGTGGTGGCGATCTGCGCGCCGATACGGCGTGCTGCACCGGTGATCAACACCACCTTGGAACTGTCTGTCATGGCGTACTCGCTCGGCGTTGCAAAGGGCTCGGCTATCCTGTGCATTGTCCCCGCAACCGGTGCCCGCATGCACGCCGACCTTCCTATTCCCGATCCGGACGCCCTGGCGCATAGCGACCGGCTGGCCGCGCATCTGCGCGCCGAGATCGCCGCCGCCGGTGGTGCGATTCCGTTCTCCCGTTTCATGGAGCTGGCGTTGTATGCGCCGGGTCTGGGCTATTACAGCGCCGGCTCCAGCAAGTTCGGCGAGGCCGGCGATTTCGTCACCGCGCCGGAGCTGGGCCCCTTGTTCGCGGCCACCGTGTCCGGTGCGCTGGCGCCGGTGCTGCAGCAGCTCGGGCCGCAGGCGCGCGTGCTGGAAGTGGGCGGCGGCAGCGGCGCATTCGCCGAAGTCACGCTCAAGCGCCTGCTCGAGCTGGATGCGCTACCGGAGCGTTACGCGATCCTGGAGCCCAGCGCCGACCTGCGCGAGCGTCAGCGTGAGCGTCTGGGACGCAGCCTGATCCCGCCGGTGTTCGATCTGGTCGAGTGGCTGGACGGTCCATTCCCGGACGATTGGGATGGGGTGTTGTTCGCCAACGAGGTGATCGACGCATTGCCCACGCCGCGCTTCACGCTGCGCGACGGTGAGGTGTATGAGGAAACCGTGGTGCTGGATGCGCAGCAGCAGTTCGCGCGCGGCGAGCAGCCGGCCGATGCATTGCTGGGCGCGGCGGTGCGGCATCTGGAACGGTATCTGGAGCAGCCCTTCGCCGACGGCTATCGCTCCGAGTTGCTGCCGCAGTTGCCGTACTGGATCCAGGCGGTGGCCGGCGGTCTGAAGCGCGGTGCGATGTTGTTCGTCGACTACGGTTACCCGCGTGGCGAGTTCTATCGTACGCAGCGCGAAGACGGCACCTTGCGCGCGTTCTATCGCCATCGCATGCATGAGGACTTGTATCGCTGGCCGGGCCTGCAGGATCTGACCGCGTCGGTAGACTTCACCGCGTTGGCCGAGGCCGGCACCGGGGCCGGTTTCGAGTTGGCGGGCTACTGCACGCAAGCGAGCTTTCTGCTCGGCAACGGCCTGGATGCATTGCTGGCACAGGCCGACACGCGCACCGATGAAGTAGGGCGCATGCGCTTGCGCGAGCAGATCAAGCGGCTGACCTTGCCCAGCGAAATGGGCGAGCGTTTCCAGGTGATGGGGTTTGCGCGCGATGTCGATTTTGCGCCGGCATTTCTGGCGGGCGATCTCACATGGCGGTTGTAAGCCCGGCATTGCGTCCATTCCAGCGGCCACGGTTGTGGGTAGGCCTGTGGATTGCCGCAATCCTGGTGGTGATTGCGGTGTGCATGGGGCCGCCGCCGGAGTTTCCGGAACTGCCGTCCAACAGCGACAAGGGCGAGCACTTTTTGACGTTCGCATTGTTGTGCTGGGGTGCGGTGCAGCTGTTCGCCACCCGGCGCGCGCTGTTGTCTGCGGCATTCGGATTGGTGCTGCTGGGGATCGGCATCGAGATCGCGCAAGGGGCACTGACCACCAACCGCAGCGCGGATCCTTATGACGCGCTGGCCGATACGTTTGGCATCCTCGCCGGCTTGTGCCTAGCGTGGACGCCGCTGCGGTTGGTGATGCTACGGACGGACAAGCGCATGTTCGGGCGGCGCAGATAGGTCTCGTGTAGAGCGGTTGATCTGTGGTTTTTCTGCAGGCCCTTGCCCGCCCACCCTCGCGGGACACGCCGCAAGTACGTCCTTGTAGCAACTGTGTTGTTGGAGGGGGTTCTGACCGTTCTGGAAGCCGGGC
>NZ_JAJGQM010000030.1 GCF_020784175.1 Xanthomonas campestris pv. asclepiadis | reverse complement strand
GCATCACGCCTGCCATGAAGTTGGCGATGGCCACTTAGCTCCACTTCTGGCGACCGCTAGAAGTGGGGGGATTACCGTGTTTCAGCAGTCAGGTGCAGGACCGATCTTGCTCAGCTGGCGATGTGCTCCGGGCCGACCGGAGTGCGCAGTCGGCGGGCCAACCCAGGCAAGCCAAAGGACGCAGCATGAAGACACGTACGTTACGCAACGCCATTTCCATCGCCATGTTCGCCATGGCGAGCGGGGCGGCAGGTGCGGTGGGGGCACAGGCGGCGACAGCGCAGGTGGCGACGGGACCTGAGGCAGCGGCGCAGAAAACGCCGGCAGCCGTGGCAACGAACGCAGGCGAGCCGGCCAGGCGCGGCTCGCCGGGGCCTGCGATTGCGGAGGCACCGCCGGCGCAAACCGCCGCGACCGAGTTGGAGTCCATCGAGGTCACCGGCACGCGCATCAAGGGCGGTGCGGTGCCGTCGCCGGTGATTTCGATCAGCGCGGCGCGGATCCAGGAAGAGGATTTCAGCGATCTGGGCGAGGTGATCCGCAGCGTGCCGCAGAACTTCTCCGGTGGGCAGAACCCGGGGGTGTTGAGCGGCAATCTGGCCGGGGCCGGCAATGCGAACCAGAACATGACCGGCGGCGCGAGCCTCAACCTGCGCGGGCTAGGCGCCGATGCCACGCTCACCCTGCTCAATGGGCGCCGGCTGGCCTATGGCGGATTCACCCAGGCGGTGGACCTCAGCGCGATCCCGGTGGAGGCAGTGGAGCGGCTGGAGATCGTGGCCGATGGTGCGTCGGCAATCTATGGGTCGGACGCGGTGGGTGGCGTCGGTAATGTGATCCTCAAGCGCGACTACGATGGAGTGAGCGTTGGCACGCGCTTCGGGCGGGCCACGCAAGGCGGGCTCACCTCGCGGCAATACAGCGTCACGGCCGGCACCACCTGGCGCAGTGGTGGAGTGATCGCGACCTATCAGGACGTGTCCGCAGACCCCATCTACAGCCGTCAGCGCAGTTACACCACACAACTGGTGGACCCGTCCACGCTGTATCCGGGCAGCGACCTGCGCAGCGGGCTGCTGAGTGCCTACCAGGCGCTTGGCGACAACGCCGAGGTGCGCCTGGATGCGTTACGCACTGAACGCGACCAACTGCACTTTTATGCTGTCAGTGGCCGCAACAGCCGGGTCACGCCGACCACCACCAGCCTGCTGCTGTCGCCGAGCCTTGCAGTGTGGTTGCCCAACGACTGGACGCTGACGCTGGGCGCCACCGACGGTAACAGCAAGCACGATCAATACCGCCAGGAAACGGCGCTGGCCAGCGGTGCGGTGAGCGTGACCGACCTGTGCTACTGCAACGACAGCCGCAGCTACGAGCTGGGTGCCGAAGGGCCGCTGCTTGCGCTGCCGGCAGGCGATGCGCGCCTGGCCGCAGGGGTGGGGTATCGCAGCTACACGTTCCGCAACGTCAACCACGTCAATGGCGTGGAGACGATCGACGGCAGCGAAAGCGCGCGCTTTGCCTATGCGGAGGTGAGCCTGCCAGTGGTGGACCCGGCGCAGGGCGTGCCCGGTGTGCAGCGACTGACGCTGACTGCGGCGGTGCGCGGGGAGGACTACAGCAGCTTTGGGGGGGTGACAACGCCCAAGTTCGGTGTGCTGTATGCGCCTGGCAGCGATGTAACGCTCAAGGCCTCGTGGGGCAAGTCGTTCAAGGCGCCGACGCTGTTCGAGCGCAACTACGCGCAGGAGGCATGGTTGTTCCAGCCGGGTGCGTTCGGCGGGATGGGCTTTCCCGCCGGGACGACGGTGCTGGTGGCCGATGGCGGCAACCAGGATCTGCAGCCGGAGCGCGCCATCACGCGCTCGGTCTCGCTGGCCTGGCACCCCGAGGCGCTGGATGGCCTGGAGGCGGAGCTGACCTGGTTCGGGGTGGACTACAGCAACCGCGTGTTGCAGCCGATCGCCAATGCCAGCCAGGCGTTGCGCAATCCGATCTACGCGCCTTTCGTGGACCGCACGCCGACGCCGCAGGCGCAGGCCGATGTCATTGCGCTGGCCAGCCGGTTCTCCAACTTTGCCGGCGTCGCCTACGACCCGAGCCGGGTAGCGGCAATCATCTACACGCAATACGCCAACGTGGCGCAGCAGGACATCGAGGGGCTGGACCTGAGCGGTAGCTACCAGGTGGCGTTGACGCGCGGCACGCTGACCTTGCGCGGGGCGGCGGGCTGGCTGGACAGCACGCAGCAGACGTTGCCCACGCAACCGGCGTTCGATCTGTCCGGCACGCTGTTCAATCCGCCCAAGCTGAGCAGCCGCGTGGGCGCGGTGTGGAAGCAGGGCGGGCTCACCGCCTCGCTGTTCGGCAACTACCGCGGCGGGGTGCGCAACCGCGCCGACGGGGTGGAGTCGGCATCGTTCACCACATTCGATATGGCATTGCGCTACGCCACCGGCGCACGCCGCGATGCGTGGGCGGGGCTGGAGTTCGGCGCGTCGGTGGACAACGCCTTCGATCGCGATCCGCCGTTGTATCGGGTGACCTCGCCGCTGTACGTGGCGTCGTACGACTCCACCAACTATTCGGCGATTGGTCGCTTCGTGAGCGTGTCGGTGTCCAAGCACTGGTGATGCGTGGGCTGCCTGCTGCAGCCGATGTATTGGCGATGGTCCTTGAGCGTTGCTGAGAGGAGTGTGTGTGTGAGGAATCACAAACCATGGCGCCTGCTGCTTGCAGGCGTGCTGATGGCGGCAGGTGCATGCGTGGGACACACGCAAACGGTATCGTCCCAGCGATTGCTGGAGGTGGTGGATATCGGCAGCCCCACGCTGTCGCCGGATGGCCGCAGCGTGGCCTTTCGCACCGAGCAGGCAGCGGTGCAGCGCAATACCTACGACAGCGTCTGGTACGTGCAGGGCCTGCAGGACGCTGCGCCCAGACGCATTGCCGATGGCGGCGTGCCCTTGCGCGATTCGGCAGGCGGGTCCTTGCCTGCAAAGGTGCTGTGGTCGCCGGATGGGCGCTGGCTGTACTACCGCGCGTTGATCGATGACGTGATTGCGGTGTGGCGTGCGGCGGCGGACGGGTCCGGCGCGCAAGCGGTGACCCACGATGCGGCCGACGTGCAGGAGTTCTCGCTGGACGCGGATGGGCGGGTGCTGCGCTACCGCGTCGGTGCCACGCGCGCGCAGGTCATGACGGCCGAACAGGACGAGTATGCGCAGGGCATCCGGATCGACGAGACGGTGCCGCTCGGGCAAGGCCTGTTCCGCTCGGGCAATGTGCAAGGACGCCTGGCGACGCAGCGTTTCGGCACGGTGTGGTTCGATCGCACCGGGTTGTCGGCGGATGTGCCGGAGCACTGGCTGGCGCTGGACCTGGCCGCGGCAACCACGCGGCCACTCGCGGATGCGCCGGTGCCTGCGGAGGAATCGCCCATCAGTACGCACGGTGTCGACGGTGACGTGTGGCAGTCCGTGCCTGCGCCCGGTGGGGCGGTGGCGGTGCTGTCGCGTGTGGGTGATGGCAAGGGCCAGCTATTCCGTCCGCAGGTGGCGCTGTCAGTCTTGCCCAGTGCACATGCGCGCAAGGCCGTGCGCTGCACCGCGGCGGCCTGCGTGGACAAGGCAATCAGTGCAGTGCAGTGGCGCCCGGGGAATGCGGAGGTGCTCTTCACCATCACCGATCCTGCACTGGGCCTGGCGCAATCCATCCAGCTCTGGAATCCGGCCACCGGGCAGGTGCGGTTGGTGGTGCAGGGGCGCGGTTTGATCAATGGCGGGCGTGACCCGGCGGCACGCTGCGGTGCCTCGGCCGTTGCGCTGGTGTGCGTGACAGCCGAAGCCGATCGCCCGCCGCGTCTGGAACGTATCGGCCTTGACGATGGCACGCGGCAGGTGCTGTTCGATCCAAATGCGGAGCTTGCAGCGGACATGGCGCGTGCAACGCCTGCACGGCTGTTGCAGTGGAGCGATGCACGTGGGCGGCGATACAGCGGTCAGTTCTTCGCGGCACACGGTACCGGCGCGGGCAAGCCGCCGTTGTTCGTCACCTACTACAGCTGCCCTGGCTTCGTACGCGGTGGCGTGGGCGATGAGTGGCCGCTCGCCGCGTTGGCGCAGGTAGGCATCGCAGCGCTGTGCATCAATCAGCTGCCCAGCTACACCATGGATGCGGTGGAACGGCACGGCGAAGGGCTGGCGGCGGTGGAAAGCGCGGTGGCGTTGTTGTCGTCACAGGCCGGCATCGATCGCACGCGGGTGGGCATGGGCGGGCTGAGCTTCGGCGGTGCGGTGACCCTGTGGACGGCCACTGAGTCGAACCTGCTGGCCGCCGCTTCGGTAGCCAACCCGGTGGTGTCGCCGTCGTACTACCTGTTCGGCAGCATGAAGGGCGAGCCTTTCCTCAAGGGGCTGCGCGACATGTGGGGCCTGGGTGCACCGGAGCAGACACCCGAGCGATGGAAAGTGTTGTCGCCGGCGTTCAAGCTGGAGCGGATTCGCGCGCCGATCCTGTTCCAGCATTCCGAGCAGGAGTATCTGTACGCGCTGGATTACCTGATTCCCCTGCTGCGTGCGCAACGCGCCGAGTTGTACGTGTTTGCGAACGAGCCGCACCAGAAGTTCCAGCCGCAGCACAAGTTGGCCGTATATGCGCGCAACGTCGATTGGTTCCGCTTCTGGTTGCAGGACTACCAGGACGCTGCGCCGGAAAAGGCCGCGCAGTATGCGCGCTGGCGCGCAATCAAGGCGGCACTGCCGTCGCGTGGCGACTAGCGTGTGTGGCGCAGCTGACGCGTGGCACGTTGGCAGGCGGGCGCCACGCACCTACGCAGTGCAGGCAACCTCAGCGCTGATGACGGACCCAGTTCTCGACCGCACACAGGTCGAAGATGCGCATGACGCTGTGGTCGCCGTCGGCCAATGTGTGGTCGAAATGGTAGCGCAGGGCATCGGCGTCCAGCAGCCCCTGGCCTGCAAGCCGACCCTGCAGCAGATAATCGCGGATCTGCTGCCTGCCCCGACGATAGACTGCGCCGGAGTAGTTCATGAAGGTGCCTTTGCTGCGGCGATGCAGAATCTGCGCAGGCAGCACATCCGCAAACGCATCGCGTGCGACGGCGCGATTGCGGCCGCCAGCGATCCACATCCAGCTCGGCACTGTCAGGCAGGCCTCCACCACCGGTTGCGAGAGCAGCGGCATGCGCAGGTGCCACGATGCACTGCGCGCCAGTCCATCACGGAACACCTGGGTGCCGGCCAGATCGACGATACGTTCGCGGTCACCGGGTAGGCTGTCGGCTGGAGCATCGAACCAGGGATGCGATTGCAATGGAACCGCAGCCTGTGTGTTTGGCAGGAACGATCGCTCCGGCTTGCGTGGCGGTCCGGCCTTGGCGAGGAGTTTCTTGATCGTCAGCCTGCCTGCTTTCCAGAGCGTGCATTGATGCAGCTCGGCAAGCGCATGGAGTGCGCTGACGCCGGCGCGCAGGCCGCCTGCACGGAAGGCATCCGCGGCGGGCGCGGCGGTTCTGGTGTTGCAGAACACGGTGTCGCCACCGCCGCCGGAAAAGAAACTGGTGATGGCCAGCTGCGTGCCGATCGCTTCTTTCAGCGCATTGGAGGCATGCTGCAGAAACCAGGTACTGGGCGCGACCGCATGTGCCGGCGGTGCGAAATCGACCGGTGCAGCGTCGAGCCCCAGGGTGCGCACGATCAGTTCGGTGCCCAACAGATCGCTCATCTGCCGGGCATAGTGCCGCTCGTCGGCGCCAGGCACCGGCGTGACCAGATTGCAGCACGCCACGCGCGCGGTGGTGTCTTTCAGGCATGCGGCGAGGATGGAAGAATCCAGGCCACCAGAGAGTTCCAACAGCAAAGATGCATCGGTCCGCGCCCAACATGTGACGCTGGAGGCCACCGCCTGACGCACCTGCGCCTGTGCGTCGAGTGGGTCGTGCCGGCGTCGAGAGGCTGCGACGAAATCCCAGGGGTTCCAGACGTGTTCGACACTGCTGCGGTTGGACTGCAGACACAGCTGGCTGCCCGGCAGCAATTCGCGTACGCCGGCAAGCCCGGTGCGCTCGGTCTTGAGGTGCGGGTAGTACAGATGATGGGCGATGGAGTCCCAGTCGATCTCACGCGTGTACACACCGGCATGCGTGGCGATCGAAATGTCTGAAGTGATGAAGCCATGCTGTAGCGCGTAAACGCATGCCACGCCGCCGGAAGGCTCGCGCATGACGGTGATGGCGCTCGGGTCCGCGCGCGGTGCATGCAACAGCAGGTACTCGCCCCAGTGCGTATCGATCAGGTGCCGTGTCCGTCGTGCTGCGGACAACGCATGCAGCGATGCGCCGTCCAGCAAGGGGGCGTTGTTGCGCTGCGAAAAGACATGGCCGATCAGAGCGCCACCACCAGGCAGGTCGAGCACGGGCGTGTCGTCTGAGGCATACAGGTCGATGTGCCCAGCGCGTTGCCGTAGCCGTAACCCGATCTGCCGCAACGACGCATCGATACCGGCGCGGTCGCCACCGCGGTGTGCCTGCGCATGGTTGAACAAGGCGATGTAGCGGTACATCACACCACCCGGATGGGGGTATGCGCGTGGACGTTGCCGACCGTGTCGTTCAGGACCAGATCGCCTGTCTGTACCCAGCAATGGGCCGAGAACGGATCGAGTGCGACGCCGAAGACAAGCTGGGCGTCGAGCTGGCGCCTACGCAGGAATCTTGCCAATGCGACTGAATCGAGCAGGCAGCGCATCTCGACCGGCACCCACAGGCGTGCGCGCCGGAAGACGGATGCCGCATCGGTGAGCCGTTGCTCGACTCCGGCGGCCGAGCGTTGCTGCGTCCCCCGACGCTGTGCTCCAGCGGAGAGGCTGCCAAGTACCCTGCCAAGCGGGTTGCGCTTCAATGCCAGGCGCGTGGACAGCACAAGTGCCAGCACCTCGAGCTTTTCAAACAGCTGTGGTCGTCGCGCCGGTACAGGCATTTCCATCGCGCTACGCGCAACAGGTATGACGGGAAGCTGCGGGCCGGCGGTCGCTTGCGACCGCTCCACCAGCAAGCCCCGTTCGACAAGGTCGTTGATCTCCAGGTCCGACACCGGGTCATGTGCCAGGTAGGCGAGCAGGGAGTGCTCCAGTGCCTCGGGCAGACGGAAGTAGCGGTCGTTGCCGACATCCAGGAACACCAGGCGCTCGCCAATGCGGCAAAACGCTAGGTCGTTGCGCAATGTGTAGCAGTGCATGGCGCTGCCCTTGAGAGAAGGGGCGCACCGTTGCAGTGCGCCCCGTGGCCTGGGAAGTTGCTCACCGGCATGTACAGCCGAGTGGCGACCGCCGCGCGTTGGCAGCGCCTAGTCCTGGCTGATGCCCAGCGTGGTGCTGCCACCCATTTCTTCGCCTGCCAGTGGCCCGCCCTGCGTGTCCAGGCTTGCGATCCCAAGCACGATGAGATCCTGACCAAACGTCTTGGTGTGCGCGTCGTTGTTGCTGGTATCCATGGTCTCTACTCCTGGTGTGAGAGGCGTGCACTCAGGCACGCCTCGAGTTCACTCTTCGGAAATGCCCGGCACATTGAAGCCGCCGATTTCTTCGCCGGCGAGCGGGCCGCCCTTGGTGTCGGTGCTGGCAACGCCAAGCACCGTGATCTCGCTGGATGCATCGCTGTGGGTGGTGTCATTGATGTTCATCGCTGTCTCCTGGTTGTGCCATGGGGATCCATGACGCAGACACGTTAGAAAACGGGTGTATTGATTTTCAAATGATTAAGTCGTAACACCGTCATGATTAAATGCACTGTGTGACCGCCATCGAAGATGACCGTGCAAGCCTGGCCGGTGGCGTCGCATCGCGCCATTCATTCCACATCAGGCGCACACTGCCGGCGGTGCGCCAGCGCAGAATGTGCATCTTGCGAGGCGTAGCGCTGGCGACAGTCAGTGCCGCGCTGTCAAACCTGACGGCTGCGCTCATGCATGACCGCCACGATGCGCGGCACGGCCTGGATACGGCGTACGTGATAGGCATGCAACGCTGTTTGCAATGCCGCAAGGTCACGCTGCTGCCAGTGCAGCGTGAGCTCTGCCAGTTCTTCATCGAGCCCGTCGAGCAGGCCGTGTTTGGCACGTCGCACCGGGGCCAGCTTGTCATTGGTCTGCCTGACCGCGTGGTGCAGCGACCAGTGCGCGGTGGCACGGGCGATGGCATCGAAGAGCTTCCAGGTCTGCTTGACCACGTCTGTCGCTGCATTGGTGGATTCCGGCTCGGCAGGGGCATGCGGCACCAATGCAACGCCGATATCGCAGGCCATCCGCAACAGGCGCTCCATCCAGTCGTACAGGTCCCGCAACGCGACCTCGGTGAGCAGCGGCACCTGAAAGCCATAGCGTGCGTGATCGATGAGCAGGCCTTCGCCGACCAGGCGATACAGCGCAAAGCGAACTGGCGTGGAGCTGATCTTTAACTCGGTGGCCAGCTTTGCCGGGTCGATGCGCTGACCGGGCGGATACCGCCCGGACTGCAGTGCGCGCCTGACCTGCGCATAGGCAACTGCACGTTTGGAGTGGATTTCACCCATGACGAACTCCTTGTCTGACCGCGACGCCTCCCCTGGCTGGATCGTACATGCAATGGCTGCGGCAGGAGTTGCTGCGGTAGTCCTTTTGGTCCCGGGCTTGTCACATCGTGCCGCGTACGAGTCAGGCTGCGAGCCAATACGCTGCCCCAACAGTAAGAGTTTTTATAACGCCCAAACTGAGGCCACTAAAAGAGGGCCGCCTGGTTTGCCAGGGCGGCCCTCGTTTGAACATTATCTGTTCCTGCTGTCGCGTTGCACGACCGGCGTGCCAAACGCCGTGGCTTGCTTAGCGAAACGACTCACGCAGCCGCTTGCCCGCATACTCCTGCGCAGCCTTTGCCTTGGCAACGACTGCCGCACACCCGAAGAACTCGTGCGTCACGCCGGTGTAGACCTCGCGCTCGACCGTTACGTTGGCCTCCTTGAGTGCGTCTTCCAGCTTGGCGCCGTCGCTGCGCAGCGGGTCGATGGTGGCGTTGATGATCGTCACCGGTGCCAGGCCGCGCAGGTTGGCGTTGACCAGGTCCAGGCGCGTATCTGCCTTGTCGGCGTCGCTGCGGATCAGGTGCCCCACGAACCATTCGATCATGGCCTTGTTGAGGGGCTTGGCGATGGCGTTTTCGATGTAGGACTCGGTGTGCAGGCTGCCGGTCTGGCCAACCGGGTACACCGCCAGGATATGCGTCGGTGCCTGCAGCCCCTTGTCACGTGCGGCCACGGCCGTGGCGATGGCCAGGTTGCCGCCGGCGCTTTCGCCTGCAAGGGCAACGCGCTGCGGATTGCCGCCGATGCTGGCCGCGTTTGCCAGCACCCATTCGTAGGCGGCGAGCGCGTCGTCCCAGGCGGCGGGAAACTTGTGTTCGGGCGCCTGGCGATAGTCGACCGAGACCACGATGGCGCCGGTTTCCTTGGCCAGCCCGCGCGCGCCGCCGTCATAGACCTCGGCATTGGCGATCACCCAGCCACCACCGTGGAAATAGACGATGACCGGCAGTGCGGTGCCGCCCTGCGGGGTGTAAACGAAGGCAGGAAGATTGCCGGCAGGCGTTTCCAGGGTGTGGGAGGTGCGCTTGACGCCGGGCACCAGCACCTCGGGATCGGCGGTCTTGCCCTGGTCCTGCAGCAACTTCTTGACCGCATCGGCGATGGTTGGCTGCTGCCGGGCTTCGGCCGGCGTGAGCTTTTCGATGGCCTTGGGTTCGAGCGCATCGTGGGCCTGGGCCAGGTCGTGCATGTCGTCGTCGGCACGGATGGCGCCGATGACGTTGGAAAGGGTGTCGATGATCGGGTTGGGCTTGCCGTGCTCTGTCATGTATGCGTCTCGGTTGGTTGACCCTGACGCTAGCGGTGGCACAGTCAATGGGGTGAAAAGGGAGCTCGGCCGTTATGCACATGGCCGCAACATCTGCGGCGGGCGCCGCTTGCAATCGCTGTTGCGTGATCGCAGCGGCGCGCGCTTTGCGCCGCTGGCGGCATCGCTCAAAGCCCCCGGCTGCAGACAGCGCTCACCAATCGGTGGGCGCATAGTCCTTGAGGAACTGCCCCCACACATGCTCGCCGGTGTTGGCGCCGTGGATGATCGGGTCGACGATGCGGGCGGCGCCGTCGACGATGTCCAACGGCGGGTGGAAGCGTTCCTGCTGGACCTTGAGCGCGGCGATGTCGGCCGGATCCTCGTCGGTGACCCAGCCGGTGTCGACGCTGTTCATGTGGATGCCGTCGTTCTGGTAATCGGCCGCCGAGGTGCGCGTCATCATGTTCAACGCGGCCTTGGCCATGTTGGTATGCGGATGCCGGGTGGTCTTGAAGTTGCGGTAGAACTGCCCTTCCATCGCCGAGACGTTGACGATGTGCTTGTCGCGCTCGGGCGTGCGCAGCATCAGCGGCTTCAGCCGCGCATTGATGATGAAGGGCGCGATGGCGTTGACCAGCTGGGTCTCCAGCAGCTCCACCGAGGGCACTTCGTCCATCAGCAGGCGCCAGGAGTTGCGCCCGCGCAGGTCCACCTGCTGCAGGTCCTGGTCCAGCCGTCCTTCCGGGAACAGGTGCTGCTGGCCAACCAGTTCGTCGTCCAGCAACGCCACCTGCGACAGCTCGGCGGCGCGGGTGAGGCCGTCGGCGCCGTCCAGGCCGCGGCCATGCACTGCCGGCAGCGCCATCGCCGAGGCATCGCGCAGTGGTTCGGGCGTGCGCAGGCCTTCGTAATGGCCGACCAGGTTGCGCACGGTGTCCGGCAACTCATGCAGCGCGGCGGTTTCGCCGGCCATCATGTGCGCGTAGAACTGCGGCGGGCGGCGCACGGTCTGGCAGGCGTTGTTGATGATGAAGTCCAGCCTGTCGCGGGTGGCCAGCAGCTGGCTGCAGAACGCTTCCACGCTGGGGGTGTGGCGCAGATCCAGGCCGAACACCTGCAGGCGATGGCCCCATTCGCTGAAGTCCGGCTCCTGCGCATAGCGGGCGGCCGAATCGCGCGGGAAACGCGTGGTCACGATCAGTTCCGCACCGGCGCGCAGCAGCTTCAGGCCGGCCTGATAGCCGATCTTGACCCGGCCGCCGGTCAGCAGCGCCACGCGTCCGCGCAGGTCGGCGGTTTCGGTGCGCTTGAAGTAGTTCAGCTCGGCGCAGGCCGGGCACATCTGGTCGTAGAAGTGATGTAGCTGGGTGAACTTCTGCTTGCACACGTAGCAGTGGCGCAACTCCGGCGAATGCGTGGGCTCCGGTGCGGCAGTGGCGTTTTCGCCGTTGTGCGCATCGTGCAGGCCGGCGGCATGCGGCGGGAAGAAGTTCGGCGTGCTGAACACCGGTTTGCGCCGCAGTGCGCGGATGCCGCGCTGCTCCAGCAGCGCCTCGGCCTTGCGCACCTTCTCCTGGTGCCGCTCGCGCTCGCGCTGCTTGAGCAGCTGCCGCCGCGCCTTGGGCTCGGGGTGATAGACCCTGGCCACCACCTGGTGCAGGCGCACGCGGTCGGCCTCGGGCAGGGTGTCGAGCACGCTGCGGTCGGCCTCGATGGCCTCCAGCAGGTCCAGCGCCGCGCGCAGGCGGTCGGTGAGCGGCAGGTCGTCGTTGGCGGGCACGGGCGGGACGTTGGTGTTCAAGATGGATCCGGAAAAGAGCGGCAGAAAGCGGAGCGAGTGCAGCGAAGGGCGCGGTGGATGGCACGTCCAGCGGCCGCACCGGTCGGGAACCGGGCGCCGCAGGCCGGAGCAACCGGGCCGTGGCTATTTTCGCCGATCCTGCGGTGCTGACGCCAACGGCGTGTCAAGGCCGTCGCAGGGGGGGACAACTGCGGTGCCGAGGGTGTGCCTGATCGGGACTGACAGCCAGGCAGGATCCGGCCAGCCAGATCGCCGAGCTCAACGCCGATGCCTGCAGGAAAGCGCAGGTTTGCTACAGGGTGCCTTCCGGCGTCGGTGATTGCCAGGTAGCGCGCGCTGCTTGCCGCTTGCGGTGCAGGGGCCGCTGTTGCCTTGCAGTCATTGATCTCCGGTCTTATAGCGCCGATGGCTGGTCGTGTTTGCTCATGCCAATACGCCAACTCACGCACTCTCCAAATCGGCTGGGCTAGGGTTGCGGCCTACTGGTGTAGCGGAGAAGACAACATGGGCCTGTTGGTCGACGGCAAGTGGCAGGACAGTTGGTACGACACCGACAAGAGCGGCGGGCGTTTCGAGCGCTCGCAATCGCAGTTCCGCAATTGGGTGACGCGCGATGGCAGCCCTGGTCCGCACGGGGAAGGCGGCTTTCAGGCTTCTCCCGGCCGCTATCACCTGTACGTGTCGCTGGCCTGCCCGTGGGCGCATCGCACGCTGATCTTCCGGCGCCTGAAAGGGCTGGAGTCGATGATCGACGTGTCGGTGGTGCACTGGTTGATGCGCGACCAGGGCTGGACGTTCGATCCTGGCCCGGGCGTGATAGCCGATCCGATTCACCACGCCAAGCGCCTGTACGAGGTGTATCTCAACGCCGATCCGCGTTACACCGGGCGCGTGACGGTGCCGGTGCTGTGGGATCGTGAGCGCAATACCGTGGTCAGCAACGAGTCGGCCGACATCATCCGCATGTTCAACGGCGCCTTCGACGAGGTCGGTGCTGCGGCCGGCGATTTCTACCCGGAACCGCTGCGCGCGCAGATCGACGAGATCAATGCGCGCGTGTACGACACCGTCAACAACGGCGTGTACAAGGCGGGTTTTGCCACCACGCAGGCGGCGTACGAAGAGGCGGTGCTGCCGTTGTTCGAAAGCCTGGATTGGCTCGATGCACGTCTGGGCCGGCAGCGTTACCTGTGCGGCGACCAGCTCACCGAAGCGGACTGGCGCCTGTTCACCACGCTGGTGCGATTCGACGCGGTGTACGTGGGCCACTTCAAATGCAACCTGCGGCGCATTGCGGACTATCCGCAGTTGTCCGGCTATCTGCGTGAGCTGTACCAGATGCCGGGGATCGCAGAGACGGTGAATTTCCAGCACGTCAAGCATCATTACTACCAGAGCCACGACATGATCAACCCCACCGGCATCGTGCCGCTGGGGCCGCTGCTGGATCTGCAGGCGCCGCATGGGCGTGGCGGCTGATGCATCTGCCGGCCGCATGCGACAGCGCTCAGGCACGCAGCAGCATGGCGTGCACTAAGCTGTGCGCCTTCGATACGAGCAGGAGCGGTAAGTGCTGAATCATGTGATGGTAGGATCGAACGATATTGCGCGATCCAGGCAGTTCTACGATGCGGTGCTCGGTGGCGTGCTCGGTGCCGCCGAGCCGTTGGTCAACCCCGCCGGCTCCGGCCATGTGCGCCTGTTCTACCGCCATGCCGGCAGCACCTTCGCCGTCAGCGAGCCGATCAACGATGCGCCCGCCACCAGCGGCAACGGTGCAACCGTCGGGTTTACCTGCAGCTCGCCCGAGCAGGTGCAGGCCTTCCACGACGCTGCCGTGGCGGCAGGCGGCGTGTCCATCGAGCAACCACCGGGCGTGCGTGAAAGCCGCATGGGACCGGTCTGGCTCACCTATGTGCGCGACCCGGATGGCAACAAACTCTGCGCGATCTATCGACCTGATTAAACCGTGATGCCCGCACTGCTGCGACATGCTGCAGCGCGACCAAGCACCGTGTTGTTGCTGCGCCACGGCGACGCTGGAATGGCGGTCGCCGCGGCTGCGTCAGGTGATGGATCCGGTCACCGGATTGTCGCGCTAGTGCTTTGCCACGTCGCGCATGATCAGCGTCGCCGCGCCCACTGTGATCGCGTCCTCGACCACGCCGGTGCTGGTCTGGCCGTAGCGCTCAATCGCACGCATACGGACGTTAAAAGTGAGATAGGCGGCCACCACTGCGGTGGTCGCGCCCAGCAAGGCAGCAACGCCGCGCTGATGGCGCGGAGCCAGTGCCGCGCCGACGATCACACCGGTGGCGACGCGGGCCACCATGCCGGGCAGCACGATGCGGTCGGGCGCGGTTTTCATCTTGTCGCCTGCCAGCTCGCCACCGGCGAGCGCGAGCATGCCGGCCGATGCCAGCGGATTGGCCAGCAGCGCCGGTGCGCCATTGTCGGCAGGCAGCTTGCCGGTGCGCGCCGCGTTGGTGACCGCAGCCAGCGGCGTCATCGAGCGCATGCCGGCGACGGCGCCCATCAGGATGGAATGAATCAAGGCCATGGTTACCTCTGCATGTGCTCACCAGGCGCAGGCGGAATGCGCTGCGTGCGGCACGCTGTATGGACGTGCACACACTAGGGCTGCGCATGTATGGGCATTGGCAAGATGTTGTGCATGCGGTGCATTGGCGGCACCCGCCAGCCACCGGTTCTGCCGGCGCGCCACGGCGCCGGGATGCACCGCCCTGCGCCGCTGAGCCAGGCGCAGGGCATCGAGCTCAGGGGGCTTTGCTGCCCAACAGGAACTTCAGGCCATGGGTGATGCCGCGCGGCGCGACGCTCAGGTGATCCTCGTCGTTGAGCACCTCCAGCTCCAGCTGTAGCGACGGATACCCTCTTGCGCGCAGCGTCTGCACCATGGTCCTGGCGTCGATCACCATGTCGTACTGCTTGTTGTAGCGCACCTGCTCGTACTCGCCGACGTACATGTAGACCCGTGCCGGCACATCGGTGTGTCCGGCGGCAAAGCGTTTTTCCAGCGCGGCCGTGGCGTGCTCGCCATACCAGTAGGAAGGGCTGCCAAGCAGATAGCCGGAAAACATCTGCGGTGTGCTGAGCAGGATATGGGTGCCGAGCAGGCTACCGTAGGAATGCCCGAGAAACAGGCGCCTGCCTTCGTCGGTTCGGTAGCGCTTGGCAATGAAGGGCAGCACCTGCCCGCGAAGGTAGGCCGCGTAGGCCGTGCTGCCGCCATGGGTCGCGTTGGGCGGTGCGGTGTCGCCATTTTCCAGCGTCGGGGTGTAATCGCGCCGCCGGCTGGGCATCGGCGCGTCACCTACCGCGTAGGACAGCCCGACCAGGATGAAGTCCTCGATCGCGGGCCCGTCGCCGTTCAAGCGGCGCGCGATCTGCCGCACCACAGGGAATGCATAGTCGCTGTCGGTGACGTAAAGGACCGGATAGCGACGCTCCGGGTGTTGGGCGTAGCCGGCCGGCAGGCCGACAATCACCTGATAGCGGCGGCCCGAGCCCGGATCCGGGACATCCCAGACCTGGCTGTCGACAATCTCGTACGGCTGCCCTTCGCCGCGTTGCCCAGCGAGCGCGGTGGCCATGGCCGCTGTGGCCGCTGCCGGCGGTTGCGCAGGCGCCAGCGCCTGTTCCTGCGGTGCGTGTGGTGCATTGATGCAGCCAGCGAGTGACAAGGCGAGCAGCCCTGCCGGCAAGTGTCTGTTCAACAGCGTCCCCCGGCCAGGTGTGGCGATAGCGCGCATCACTTCAGGCGGCCGACATATGCCAGCACGGGAGCCGCTGCCATATCGTTCGGGTTGGTGCCGGGCAGCCCTTGCGGTACCTCCATGCCTTTGCTGCGGTAAAAATCGGTCCAGTACTGCGAGATCTTGCCGGTCTGCAGGTTCTTGAAGTTCATCGGCTGCAGTGCGAAGACGTGCTGTGCGCGAAAGGCGCGTTCGATGAAGTCCGAGCAGTAGTAGCTGTTGTCGTCCTGCACGTAGGTCTGGTTGTAGGGCTTGCCGAGCATGCGCCGAGCCTGCGCGATGGCGCCGGGGATCGCACCGCGCTGTTCTTCCGTCAGCCGGTACACATGGATCTGCCGGTGCCTGGCGTTGGCGTCTTCGACAAATGCCTGCAGGGGCTGCTGCCGCGAGCCTTGTTCGTCTGCGTGCAGCAGCACCTGTTCCGTGCCGTCATGGGCGAGCAGCGCCACGTGATCGAAGCTGGGTGCGTCCTGTTTGGCGGTGGCATCATCGATGGCGCCGCTCAGGCCGGTGCGGGCGGCGGTGACGAACAACAGGTCGCCGTCCTGGAGCTGGACTGCGATGGACGTTGCGGGCAGCAGTGCCAGTGCGAGCACGGCGAGCAGGAGGAGGATGCGCATGGGAGGCCGGCAGGTGATGCAAAGGGCGCCCATTATCGCCAGGAACGACGGCGGGCGGCTGGTGCGCGATGGGCTCTGTAGAATGCGGTGGCCAGCGGGCGTCGCCGCCGCCATCGCGTCGCGGCAATCCCTGTCCGTCTGGAGTGTTGCATGCGTGCTTCTTCTGCGTTGTCGCCGATCGGCCGGCTGTTTGCCGCCGCCGCTTTTTTCGAAGGGCTGACCTGGGCCGGGCTGTTGCTCGGCATGTTGCTCAAGTACGGTACCCACACCACCGAGCTGGTGGTGTGGGTATTCGGGCGCCTGCATGGCGCGGCCTTCCTGTTCTACGTGGCGGTCAGCGTGCTTGCCGCGTTGCGGCTGCGCTGGCCGTGGTGGGCGTGGGCGCTGAGCGTGCTGGCCGCATTGCCGCCACTGGTGACGGTGCCGCTGGAGATGTGGTTCCGGCGCATCGGCTTGCTGGGTGTGCGCACACGCGGCGGTGTCTGAGCACATCAGGGCAGGCCAGGCATTGCCGGGCGGCCGTGCGTGGTACGCGGCATTTCGCTGTGAACGCATCCAACGTCACGCCAGACGATGGACGCCGCCAACCGCCTTTGCCACCATAGGTGGACCAAGGAAGAAGCGGAGTGTCGCAATGCATTACTGGATGAAGAAGGCGACTGCCGCATTGGCGGTGGCGATGGCAACCACCGGATCGGTTTGCGCGCAGACGCCGCCGCAACCGGTGGATCTGGCGCCCTATCTCAAGAGCGACCAGTTCGAGCGGATCAAGATTTCGCCGACCGGCGACTATTTCGCGCTCACCATGCCGCTGGAAGATCGCACCGTGCTGGGCATCGTGCGGCGCCAGGACAAGGTAGCCACCGCGAAAGTCACCGGCGGCGCCAACAGCGTGGTGGACGATTTCTGGTGGGCCAGCGACGACCGCATCGTGGTGTCGATGGCGCAGCGGCTGGGCTCGCGCGACGAGCCGATGGCGATCGGGCAACTGCATGCCATCGACGCCGATGGCAAGAATGGCCGCCTGTTGGCCAGCCCCTATGGCACCAATCCGGAGATCAACGGCGTGCAGTTGAAGATGGACCTGGAGCCTGGCACGTTCATGCTCGATACCTTGCCGGGTGATCCGCGCAACATCCTGGTGTCGACGATCCCCTTCGTCGGCGACCCGAGCATCCGCATCGACAAGCTGGATATCCAGACCGGCCGGCGCAGTACCGTGGCGACATCGCCGGTGCGGCGTGCGAACTTCGTGACCGACCAGCAGGGGCGCATCCGCTTTGCCAACGGCGCCGATGTGACCAACGTCAGCAAGCTGTATTACCGCGACGACGATGCGGCGCCGTGGCGGTTGGTCAACGATGCCGCCAGCAGCGGGCATCGTGAGTTTCCGCTCGGCTTTGCGGCCGATGGCAGCCAGGCCTACCTGCAAGTGGAGCAGGCGACCGGCACCGATGTGCTGGTGGGATGGGACCCGGTCAGCGGAAAGTCCACGCCGTTGTTGCACGACGACACCGTCGACCCCTACCGGATCCTGCGCGACCTGGATGGCATCACGCCGATCGGTGCGTCCTACATGAGCGACCGGGTGCGCAACCGCTTCTTCGACGAGAAGTCGCCGACGGCAAGGCTCTATCGCAGCCTGGAAAAAGCCTTCGACGGTAATGCGGTCTACATCACCTCGGCCACCCGCGACCGTCGCCTGGTGCTGGTGTATGTGTGGAGCGATCGCAATAACGGCGATTATTATTTGTTCGACACGGTCAGCAAGAAGGCCGACCGGGTGTTCAGTCGCCGCGAATGGTTTCCGCCCGATGGCGTGCCGGCGACCAGGCAGGTGAGCTTCAAGGCGCGCGATGGCCTGGAGTTGCACGGCTATCTGACCCAGCCGCTGCACGCCGAGGCAGGCAAGCCGCTGCCGTTGATCGTGATGCCGCATGGTGGCCCGTTCGGGATCTTCGACAAATGGGAGTTCGACGACGACACCCAGCTGCTGGCCGCAGCCGGTTACGCGGTGCTGCGCGTCAATTACCGCGGCTCGGCCAATTACGGGCGTGCCTTCACCCAGGCCGGTGCCAGGGAGTGGGGCGGGCGCATGCAGGACGATCTCACCGATGCCACCCGCTGGGCTATCGCGCAGGGCGTGGCCGATGCCTCGCGTATCTGTCTCTACGGCGCCAGCTACGGCGGGTATGCGGCGCTGATGGGCGTTGCGAAGGAGCCGGCCGTGTACCGCTGCGCCGCCGGCTATGTGGGCGTCTACGATCTGGACATGATGGCCCGCGACACCGCGCGCTCCGCGCGTTGGGCAAAGAACTGGACCGGCGACTGGCTGGGCGCACGTGACACCCTGGCCACACGTTCGCCGGTGGTGCTGGCCAAGCAGATCAAGGTGCCGGTGTTTCTGGCGGCCGGCGGCAAGGACGAGCGCGCGCCGATCGAACATACCAAGGCCATGGAACGCGCGTTGAAGGGTGCCGGCGTGCCGGTGGAGTCGCTGTACTTCCCCAACGAGGGCCACGGCTTCTACACCGAGGCGCATCGACGCGAGTACTACACGCGCTTGCTGGCGTTCTTGAGCAAGCAGCTGGGTGGTGGGACCGCGAAGTAAGCGAGGCGTTCCATCAGGTGTTGCCTGAGGGGGCGCATGATCTAGCGTGCCGGTGGTGATGCACGCGGCTTGTTGTGTTAACCGCGGTGTGTGTGCGCCTGCATCTTTTGCGATGCGGTGTTGCGACGTTTGCGTGCGCGGGTAGGGCGTCGCGGCCGGGTCCGCTCCTACGGTTCTTGGGGTTTGGCGGGTGTGGTGTTGCGCCCAGAGCCGATGCCGGACGACGGCGCAGGCCGGCTGCACCGACGTTTTCTCTGCACTCCCGGTTCAACTGCTTGATAGCGCGGCATCGTCGATGGCCGACGATGCCGCTTCCAGCATCGCCTACTTCTCCGGCATCGGCTTCATCTGATAGTCGGCCGGCGGGGTGGAACCGAGCAGATGCTGCACGAAGTAGTCCCAGCGGCGGCGGGCGACGTAGGGGGTGAGCTCGCCGTAGCCGTGTTTGGCGTTGGGCAGCATCAGCATGTCGAAGTCCTTGTTGGCCTTGATCAGTGCATCGGCGACCAGCAACGTGAGATGCGGCGACACGTTGTCGTCCAGCGTGCCGTGCACCAGCATCAGCCGGCCCTTGAGCTTGCTGGCGTGGGTGGCGTTGGCCTGGTCGTCGTAGTTGGAAGTGCCATCCTTGTTGACGATGTGCTCGCCGTGATACTTCTCGGCCCAGTCGTCCTCGTAGCCGCGGTTGTCGTGGTTGCCGCTTTCCGACCACGCCACCTTGAACAGTTCCGGGTAGCGCAGCATCGCGGCGGTGGACGCATTGCCGCCACCCGAATGCCCCCAGATGCCGACACGGCTGGTGTCGAACCACCGGTAGCGCTAGCCGAGTTCCTTCACCGCGGCCACCTGGTCGGGCAGGGTGTTGTCGCCCATGTTGGCGTACCAGGTGTCGTGGAAGGTCTTTGAGCGCCACGGCGTGCCCATGCCGTCGATGGCGATCACAATGAAGCCCAGTTCGGCCAGCGACTGGTTGTCGCCATGGCCGGCCAGGAAGCTGCGGCCACGCACCGAGCCGGTCTGCGGGCCGGGGTAGACGTAGTCGATCACCGGGTACTTACGCGCGGGATCGAAGTTTGTCGGCTTGAACATCAGCCCGTACAGCGTGGTCTTGCCGTCGCGCGCCTTGACCGTGATCGGTTCCGGCGGCACCCAGCCGGCGGCCTTGAGGCGGCTGATGTCGGCGGTGGCGATGGTGCTGAGCGTGCGCCCGTCGGCGGCATCGCGCAGCACGCTCACCGGCGGCGTGACCGAGGTGGAATAGGTGTCGACGAAGTGCTTGCCATCGGGCGACAGCGCGATGCTGTGGTCGGCGACCTCGGGCGTGAGCAGCACCGGCTTGCCGCCGTCCAGGCTCACCTTCCACAGCTGCTGGTAATACGGGTCCACGCCCGGCGTGCGGCCTACGCCGACAAACCATGCAGTGCGCGTCACCGGGTCCACGCGCAGCAGTTCGGTGACGTTGCCTTCGCCGCTGGTGATGGCGCGCTTGGGTTTGCCGGTGGCCAGGTCGTACAGGTACAGCTGGCCCCAGTCGCTGCGTTCGGAGAACCACACCGCCTCGTTGCTGCCGGGCAGATAGGCCCAGTTGGCGGCGACCTGGCCACTTTCGTAATAGGTCTTGGCGGTTTCGTCGAAGGCAGTGCGCACGGCGCCGGTGCCGGCATCGGCAATGCGCAGCCACACTTGCTTGTGGAAGCGCGAGGTCGAGGCGAATGCCAGGGTCTTGCTGTCCGGCGCCCACTTCACGTCGTCCCACAGGCCCGGCGAGCAGCTCACGTCGTCGCACAGCGTGGAGCGGTGCTGGTCGGCGGGCATCTTCAGCCGCACCACGCTGGCGCTGGGCACGTCGATGATCACGCGCTCGATCATGGTCACGTCCTTGTCGCCGGCCATCGGGTATTTCCAGGACTGCAGTTCCGGATGCCCGAGCTTGGTGCTGACCAGGTACATGTCGCCGGTCTTGCGCTGGTCCTGCTGGAAGGTGGCGATCTTGCGCGAGTCCGGCGACCACGCAACGATGGCGTTGTCGCTGTGCTGCCAGCCGGCGTTGTCGGTGGCGTAGCCGAAGTTTTCCACACCGTCGCGGGTGAGCTGGGTCTCCTTGCCGGTAGCCAGCTCGCGCACCCACAGGTTCCAGTTGCGAATGAACGCTTCGCGGGTCTTGTCGGGCGACAGCACGCCCGGTTCGGGTTTGGCGGCCGTGAACAGCTTGCTGCACCGGGCGCGCGCATCGCACAGCACCGCGGTGTCGCGCACGCTGAAGCGGTAGCGGCCATCGGCGCTGAGGCTGACCTTGGGCGCCAGGGTGGCGGCCTTGAGCGGCTTGTCGCCGGTCTTGAGCAAGGTGTTGAGCGAGGCGGCCAGCGCGGCGGGCTTGAACAGCGGCGCGGTCTTGCCGGTGGCGGTGTCCAGCTGCAGCAGGCGGTCGCCCTTGGCATCGTGGTCGACGTAGACCACATAGGTGGCATCCAGCCAGGTGACGCGCGTGGGGGCATGGTCGACCAGGGGCTGCGCGGCGTAGTAGATCAGGCGCTCGGCGCGCGCGTAGTCGGCCTCGGTCACGCTGGGCGCCTGCGCGTTGGCGGCGACAGGCAGCAGGGCGAGCGACAGGACAGTGAGCAGGTGGCGCAACGGCAACGGTATGGGCATGTGGACCTCATCAAAAGGGCGCGCGCCGACAACGGCGGTGCAACCTCGCATGCTACGTGGGCGGGCAGGGCATGCGACCCTGCCAAACGTCGTGCCTTGCCGCGGAACGAAGGTGCCAGGCGTGGTGCGGTAGGTGCTGCGCGCCCTGCGGCACGTGCGGCTACTTGCCCATGCAGCGTTTCCAGCGTTCATTCACGCGCTGGGCGAACCAGGCAGTGGTCAGCGTGCGGGTGATCTTGGGGCTGTCCAGGGTGATGCCGGGCAGTACCGCCCGTGGCAGCGGCTTGCCGGCACTGCGCTCGGCCCGCGCGAATACCTGGCGATACAGCTCAGTGTCCTGGAAATCGATGGAATTGCCGGCCTCCAGGGCACGGCGGATCTGGCGGTCGCTCATTGCCAGCTGGCTGCCCAGCGCGCGTGCGGCACGTTCGGTACCGCCGGGGGCGTCCAGGCTGGCGCCGGGGGTGAGCAGGTCGCCGTCCAGGGCGAGCGCGATGCCGCTGGCCTTGCTCAGCGCGGCTTGAAACGCGGCGTTGCGGCTGGCATACCAGCCGGCGTTGAAGTCGGCAAAGCGGTACAGCAGCGCGTCGTAACTGGTTGGGTAGCCAAGCAGATGCGTGGTGCCGAACCACAGCCCGCCGCGACGGCTGAAGACCTCGTGGCGGATCGAGTCGCCAGGCGGATACGGATAGCCCGCGGCGTGCTGCTCGGCAAACGCGATGCTCACCTGCATCGGCCCGGCGGTATGCACCGGATTTAGCCCGTCGAACAGCCGCGCGCCCAGCGGCACGCTGCCGGTGAAGTCCTCGAAGATGCGGCTCAGCTCCTGCTCGGTGCGCGCGCTCGCAATACGTGTGGCATAGCTGCGGCCATCGGGCGAGGCGATGCGCAAGGCGGCATCGACCATGAAGCCGGGAATGTGATGCGCGCTGGCGCGGCGATCGATCTCCGCGCGCGAAATCCTGCCGAGATTGGGCACGACCGGGTTGGCCTGGTAGGTCGACTCCTGCTCGGTCACCGCCAGCACCGCGCAGATGTGCTCGACGCTGGTGTCCAGTCCCTGCGAGGACAGCGCCACGTACACATCGTCGGCCCAGCCGGCGCGATCGGGCAGGGTGGTCGGCAGGCGCCGGGCAATGTCGGCCTTGACCGCATCCGGGGAGCGCTGTGGCGCACGCGGCGCCTGGGTGGCGCAGGCCGACAGCAAGGCGACGGCAAGCAGCGTGAGCAGGCGGGGCAGGCGGGATGTCACGGCGTCTCCAGGATCGATGGGGGCGGCAGGTGCCGTGCGGCAGTTTACGTGGCTGTCGCAGCGCGGCTGCATCTGGCGATCTGCGGCAGCGCGTTTGCCGGAAGCCTGCCGAGTGGCAGGCTTGCCGCAGCGCGCACGGCCGCCGGTTGCTGCCAGCGCGATCTGCAGCCCGATTCAAGCCCGCAGTACGCAGGCCGATAACGATCGTGACGCAATGCGTGGCGATCACATGACCTGCCCCGCTCGCCAGCCATCATGGCCGCGTGTTTGCATCGATGTGGCGTTCAAGCAGACGCCGACGTCGCTCCGATTTCACCGCCAGCCAACCATGGGAGAGCTTGAGTGCCGCAGCAACCAGCAAACCCGATACGGGCCGGGCGGCTTGTCCTGTGCACGGCAGCCATGCGGTGTGGCTCATCGTCGTCGTGAGGGGGCGATGAGCAGCGCGACGCCGCGCTGGCGGCGCAGGGTCCTGGGGATGGCAGCGATGCTGTTCAGCGCGACGCTGTGGGCGCAGCCGCAGCCGTGGAAGCGCATCGAAACCGCCACGATCGACGACCCCAGGGCTGCCCTGCAGGTTGCCCAGGCCGCGTTGCAGCGTGCCCGCAGCGATGGCGATGCCGACGCGCAGTTCTGGGCCTTGCTGGCGCAGGCGCGCGTGCTGATTTCCCTGGAAGAGAGCGAGCGCCGTCAGGCGGCCCTGGCCCAGGCGCGTGCGATGTTGGCGAAAGTGCGTGGCAACACGGCGCAGGCGCAGCTGTGGCTGGCGATCGTGCAGGCGCTCAGCGATGTGCGCGAGAGTCCCAACCGCGGCATGCTGGCGCGGCTGGAAGCACTGCGTCAGCAGGCGCGTGCGCTGGGGCGCAACGATCTGCTGTGCGAGGTCGAGGCGGTCGACATGTGGAGCATGCTCGCCTCCGGCAGCAGCGACGAGGCCTGGAACGCCGCGCAGGCCAGCTACCAGTGCGCAGTGCGCCAACACAGCCTGGGCCTGGAGCTGGATGCCTTGACCCAGCTCGGCTCGCTGGCCAGCCGCGTGGGTGGCCGCTCGACCGAGGACAACGACGCCGAAGACTATCTGCAGCGCGCCCTGGAGCGCCTGCGCGGCCAGCCGGCACGCTTTCAGCGCAGCCTGATCGAATACGAGTACGGCACCTCGCTGGCAGCGCAGCAGCCGGACGCGGCGTTGCTGCATTTCAAGCGCGCGCTGGCGCTCAGCCGCGAGCTGGGCGATCAGGCCGGCGTGGCCGCGGCATTGACCAGCGCCAGCGAGGTCCTGATCGACGCCGATGATGCCACCGCTGCATTGGCAATGGCGCGCGAGGCACTGCCATTGATGCAACGCCAGGGCAATGTCGGCCGGGTGGCCGCCTGCCACGCGGTGTTGCTGCAGGCATTGACCGCGCTCAAGTCCGGCAGCCTCGGCGCGCAGATCGTCGCGGCCAAGGCCGCAGACGATCCCAATCTGTCGCTGGGACGGCGCGCGCAGTTGCTCGATGCCATCGCCCAGGCACTGGCGGCGGAGGGGCGTCATGCCGAGGCATACCAGGAACTGCAACGCGCCAACACGCTGCGCGCGCAGAGCCTGGATCGCCAGCGCGACACCGTGATGCTGCGCCTGCAGGCGCGCTACGAAGATGCGCGCCGGGGCGCCGAAACCGCCGAGCTGCGCCGGCGCAGCGAGACCGCGCAACTGGCATTGCAGGCCCGCGAAGCCGGTCAGCGCAGCTTGTGGATCGCGTTGTGCGCGGCCTGCCTGTTGTTGCTGGGCGCGCTGGTGGTGCTGGCCTTCAGTGCGCGCCACCGGCGGCAGCTCTCGCGGCTGGCGATGCGCGACGAACTCACCGGCCTGCCCAATCGCCGCGCCATTCGCGCCGAGGCGCAGCAGCAGGTCGAGCAAGCGGTGCGCTCGCAGGTTCCGTGCATGCTGGCATTGATCGATCTGGACCACTTCAAGCTGATCAACGACGTGCATGGCCACGCCGCCGGCGACGCCGTGCTCAAGGCGCTTGCCAGCGCCTCCAGGCTGGCACTGCGGACGCAGGATCGCCTGGGCCGGCTGGGCGGCGAGGAATTCCTGCTGGTGCTGCCGGGCTGCAGTGCAGAGGAGATTCCTGCCGTGTTTACGCGGCTGCGCAACGCGGTGGCCGCGATCGAGATCGCCGGCCTGCCTGCCGACCAGCCGGTGCGCTTCTGCATGGGCGCGGTGAGCGTCACTGCAGGGACCGGTCTGGATGTGCTGCTGGGGCAGGCCGATCTGGCCCTGTACGCCGCCAAGACCGCCGGGCGCGATCAATGGGCGGTGTGTTGACGCGTGGATGAGGGCGGCTGCGGCCTGGCTGCCGTAGCGCTCACTGATGCACCGGGCGCAGTGCGCGCAGTGGTGCGTGGCCCAGGCAGTGCATGGCGAGTGCGTGTGTGTCTGGCACGCAGGGCGCAGCTGCCGCCAAGGCAAGATGGCGCCCAGCAGGACGCCATCGGCAATGCGCCGTTTTACTGGCTGACTTCCTGCATCGGAATCTTGTGCTGCTGGGAATACGCGCGCTGCGCGATATTCAGGGCTTGCATATCGGTGTTGAGCTGGGTGGACACGGTTTCCAGGTCCTTGGCCAACGGCGCCAGCTCGGTATTGGTATAGCCGTTGGGCAGGGCGGCCACGCGTTCGAGCGCGGCCATCATCGCGTCGGCGCTTTTGAGGTAGGCCGACAGCTTGCCGTCCAGGTCCTTGGCGTTGTCGGGCACGCCCGAGGCCACGGCGGTATTGGCCTGCGCGTTGGCGGCCAGTGCCTTGCGTTGGCTGCCCAGCGCGGTCTTGTAGCTGTCCAGCGGCTTGTGCGCGATGGCATCGGCCACCAGGCTCTGCCCGCGGTCGCCCGACACCCACGGGTCGATGATGCTCACCGCGCCATTCCAGACCGAAATGTTGTGCAGCAGGTAGTCGCTGGAGGAGAGCTTGGAGGCGCCGGTGGTGGTGCCGCCACCGCAGGAAGCCAGCAGCAGACTGAAAGAGACAAGCAGGAAGGTGGTGAACGTCTTCAAAGCGAAAGATCCTTGGTACGAGGCCGTTGTTGCCACTGCATGGCGAAGACGGCAAAAACCCCAAGGAAGCGCCCGGACAATCCATGTTGCACTGTTGCTGGCCATCTTCCCTGAGACGAATGCAGCGTGGAACATTCCATTCACTCTGAGCGAGTGCGCTGCGCCATCAGTATAGCGGCCGCGTGCAGCCGGCAGGTGCGTGTCATGCGCTCGTTACGCGACCACCAGGTGCTGCATGCGTGCGATGGATGGCCTCGGCCGGTTGCGCTGCGCGTACACTGCGCCGCCACCATCGAACCGATGCCTGCGTGAAAAAAAAAGCGGCCCAAATCACCGCCACCTGCGCCAGCTCCCGCAGCGTCCCGGATCCACGAATGGATCATCGGCGGGGGAGCCGTTGTCGTGGCGATCGCCTGTTGCATGCGGCTGTGGCTGGTGCTGGAGGCGATCGTCACGGGGCGCTATATCAGCGTCATCCGCGGCCGGCCGACCAGAATCTTCTACGCGGATGCAGACCCGCAGCGGTTCTGGATCGCCGTCTGCTGGGATGCGTTGCTGACCAGTGTGCCGTTGGCGGTCATCGCCTGGTTCACCTACGTTGCCTGGACGACGTACCGACGCGGCAGGCGATGACCTGCGCGGTTGTTCCACAGCATGCGCAACTGCGGTGCCGCGCTGCCGACGACGGCGCGGCTGCGCATGCGTGCGGCGAGCCGCTGTTGAGTACACGGTGTTGATCAGCAAACGGGTCACAAGGCCGTGGCAACGCCTGCGCCGATCGACCCCTGCGCGTCATGCGGCAATCAGGGCCGCGTTTGCTTTTGCTTGCGTGACGGCGTCTGCGTCTCGCGCTTGGGCCAGGTGTCGTAGCTGTAGACGAACTGCTTCTGATCGGCGCCCACTGTTGGATCGCAGTGCCAGGACTTGGCGACGCTGCCGGGTTCCAGCACGCCATCCACCTCGCGCACGGACTGCGCTTCGAACGCGCAGATCGGCCCGTACAGCTTGATATCCCAGTCCGGCTCCGCGGTGGGGTGAGCGTGTTGCACCAGTACGATGTCGCTGCCGTTGAAGTGATGAACCTGGGCGCCGTGTTCGCGATTGATGCTGAAATAGCATGGTGCGCCGATGCCCAGCGGGAGCACTTCATCATCGCGCAGGATCGCGCACTTGCCGGCGTGTTCGCCCAGACGAATCGTGCGCCCGGCCAGGATGGCGGTGGTGACCGGATGGCGGGGGGTGACTTCGGACATGGGCTGCGGCGGTGACGGCGTCTGCGGCGCGGACTGCGCGTGGACTGGCGTGCCGGTTGTCATCAACAGCGCGGAGAGCAACCAGGTCGTAAAGTGGATGCGCATGCAACGTCCTTGTCGTGGGCGGTGCAGTATCGCAGATCCGTTTGCCGGCCAGGCGTGGGCGACAAACGCACTGCGTTGCAGTCAGACGAGGCAGCCGGTGCTAGTTGCGGCATCTGTCTGCTGTGCCGCGGTTTCACACGCAGCATCGACACACGGCTGGCTGCTCCAGACTGCGCGCTTCAGTCACCTCAGAAAAATCGTGCAGTCAGCGCCGTGCCGGCAGCGTTGCAAGCACGCCATCCAGCGCCAGTTGCGTGCTGAAGCCGGCCTTGCTCAGGCGCTTGCTCACTTCGTTGGGCACATCGCGGCCACTGGTCAGCCGGTTGGGCGCGCCGGTGTAATGGAACAGGCGCCCGCCACGCCGCAACACCCGCGCCAGCTGATCGTAGAACAGCTGCGAGTACAGCTCGCCGGCGATGCCGAAGCGCGGCGGGTCGTGCAGGATCGCATCGACCGAATCGTCTGCCAGCGTGGCGATGTGCTGCGAGATGTCCGCCTGGGTCAGCTGCAGACGTCCGCCGCAGGCGGCATCGTCCGGATCCGGCGACCAGGGATTGAGCGTGCGCAGCCACAGCACGTCGGCATTCTTCTCGAACGACTGCAGCTGCGCCACCCCGGCCTCCAGGCAGCAGGCGGCGAAGTAGCCCAGCCCACCACAGGTATCCAGCACGACCTTGCCGCGCGGATCGACCAGCGCCACCTTGCGCCGCGCATCCTCGAACGGCGACAGCTGCGCCGACGGCAGCATCTTGATGCCATCGATCTCGAAGGTGGGTGCGCCCCATTCGGTGGGAACGAGCTTGATCAGCGCGCCGCTGAACCGCGAGATCGGGGCGAAATCATCGCCGTCCCAGAAGTACAGCGTGCGCTGCTTGAACTTGCCCGGATATGGGTAGCCCCTGCCGCGCCACTGCCAGGTCTGCGCATCCAGCTGGGCGGTACCGGTACTGCGGCCCAGGTCCAGCGAACCGGTCCATTGGGTCAGACCACTGCCGCGCGCGGCCAGCAGCGCCTGGGCATCGGAGGAAATGAGAAGTGGACCGGAGTAGTGGGGCACGAGTCGCTGGTCCGGGTAGGCGCGGGTCACGCGCGGTGCTGGTACAAGGGAGGACTGGCATCGTAACCGACCTCATCGCGCATAGGCATCCAGTGCAGCACCGGCATGTTGGCGGCACCGCGCGGCAAGCCGCCTGCCGCGACCCGCCGGCCGTGCCGCATGCAACGGCGTGTCCATGGCGATGCATCGGCCGTCGCGCGCCGGGAGACGCGCGCCGATTCCTCTGGCGCACGCCGCACCGCATACTGCGCACTGCCCCATCGACATGGTGTCCGATTGGCGCCAACCGCGGAGGATCGGCAATGCTGAAGGGTGTGTTGTTGGGGTTTGCCTGTTATGCGGCCTATTCGATCAGCGATGCGTTCGTGAAGCTGCTGGAAGGCACGCTGCCGGTCTACGAAGTGCTGTTTCTCGGCGCCTTGCTGATGCTGGTGGCCGTGCCATTCGTGAAGAAGCCGGACGACCGCTTGCGCGAACTGGTGATGGCCAGGCAACCCAGCCTGTGGCTGTTGCGTGCGCTTACCGGCGCCATCGGCAATCTGACCTCGGTGATTGCGTTCACCACCTTGCCGATGGCCGAGGCGTTCGCGCTGATCTTCCTGATGCCGATCTTCGTCACCGTGCTGTCGGTGGTGTTTCTCAAGGAACAGGTGCACTGGCGGCGCTGGTCGGCGGTGATCGTGGGCTTCATCGGCGTGTTGATCGTGCTGCGCCCGGGCTTTCGCCATCTCACCCATGGGCATGTGGCGGCGATCGTGTGCGGCCTGGTCGGTGCCATCTCGGTCATCACCCTGCGCATGGCCGGCCACAGCGAGAAACGCCTGACCCTGTACGGTGCCGGGGTGATCGGTCCGTTGGTGATGGGCGGGATCATGATGCTGCCGAGCTTTGTCTGGCCCACGCTGTATCAGTGGGGGCTGTTGGCCGGCTATGGCCTGCTCGCCGGCCTGGCGGCGATCTGCATGATGTATGCCACGCGCATGGCGCCGGTGAGTGTGGTCGCGCCAACGCAATACAGCCAGATGCTGTGGGCGATCGCGTTCGGCTACCTGCTGTTCCACGACCACCTGGACTGGCCGATGGCGGTCGGCATTGCACTGATCCTGGGCGCCGGGCTGTTCACGCTGATCCGCGAAGAGCAGGTGTCGCGGTGGTGGCGGCGCACCAAGATTGTTTGAGGGCGGCGCTGTGCGCCGCGGGAATGGGGAGTCGGGAATGGGGAATCGGAACGGCGCTGCTTCGAACTGCTGCGATGCGCGTAATGCTATTACGATTCCCGATTCCCGATTCCCGATTCCCGCTACGGCGCAGTGGATTCCTTGCGCGGTGCACGCCAGGTTTCGACGATGCGCGCGTACTCGCCGCTGGCCTTGCTCAGGTGCAGCCACTGGTCGACATAGGCTTTCCAGGCCTGGTCGTTGCGCGGTAGCAGGAAGGCCTTTTCGCCGTATTGCAGTGGCTGCTCCGGTGCGACCGCGCATAGGCCGGGCAGGCGTGCCTGCTGGTGGAGCGCTTCGGAGGCGTCGGTGATCATCACATCCGCGCGCTGCGCCAGCAGCTCCTGGAAGATGGTGGTGTTGTCGGCGAACAGGCGCAGGGTCGCGCGCGGCAATTGACGGCGTGCGAAGGCCTCGTTGGTGCCGCCGGGCGGTTCGATCACGCGCACCTCGGGTCGATTGAGTTGCGCGATGCTGCGGTAGCGCGCCTGGTCGGCGCAGCGCACCAGCGGAATCTTGCCGTCCACATCCAGTACCGTGCTGAAACTGGCCTGGCGCTGCCGTTGCAAGGTAACCGAAATGCCGCCGACGGCGATGTCGCAGCGATCGGCGAGCAGGTCGGGCATCAGTTGCGGCCAGCTGGTGCGGACGATGTCCACGCGCGCGTTCAAGCTGCCGGCCAGCGACTGCGCCAGGGCGATATCGCTACCCTCGAACTGCCCGTCGGCACGCAGCAGCGAGTAGGGGCGATAGTCGCCGGTGGTGCAGACCCGCAGCACGCCGGACTGCAGCACGGCATCCAGGCGCGAGGCAGGCGCGGGCTCGGCCGCATGGGCGATGCCGCAGCTCAGCAGCACTACAAGGCAGATACGATGGCGCATGGCGTGGCCTCGAAGGGATGCGCCCATGATAGTCGCGGCCGGTGCGGCGTGGTCGGGCACGGCTCAAGCCACCAGATTGATGTCACGCGAACATGCCTATGCTCGCTTTCCATGGGAAGCGAAGACGCAGCGGCGCTTGCACGCAGTCTGCCCTCGGCGATAGACATCATCCGCCATCCGCCATCCGCCATCCGCCATCCGCCATCCGCCAGGTGCCAGGTGCCAGGTGCCAGGTGCCAGGTGCATGAGCCGCTTTGACGCGCGTGCGCCTGCCATGCGTCAACGGCATGTCAGCGCGATCCTGCCCGGGATCACGGCGCGGTAGCGCTGCGATGCGCACTGTCGGTCTTCCACGAACCGACCGGAGTCACTTCATGCAGCTCAATCCACGCACTGCGCGTCCGATGACCATCGCCAATGCCGGTCTGTCGGCACACGGCACGCCCGATCCGGATACCAACGAGGAAGAGATCCCGCTGGAAGAGCAGACCCCGCAGCAAGGCGGCCTGCGCGAGGAGGTCGGCGACCTGGACGCGGACGACGACCAGGCCTTGCCGGGGCGCGTCGGCGGTGGGCTTGCGGGTGGCTGAAGCGGATGGGCGTAGCGGCTGGCCGGGCGATTGACCCGCCACCCGGTACGCCCCGCTGGCGGCGGGATTGCGTCAGCGTCGCCTGGAGGTGCCCAGCAAGGACGGATGAGGGCGCAATGCCCTCGCCGCCGCAGGACACGCCGTCAATCCGTTTCTGAAGACAGCGCGGCTGCTGAAGCACACTTGTTGGCGGCATCCGTGCCGCCGCAGCTCCCCGCACGCAACCGGAGCGCCGCACCGGCCAAGGTGGTCGTGTACCGATCACGTGGCAAAGCCGGCTGCGCTCATTTCTGTGGGTCTGTCTCCTGGTCGCTCGAGGGCGCAGGGACCTGTTCCATGCAAATGCCGGTTTTGCGGTGACAGGCACATGGCCAGTGCCCCGATGTCCCGCAGTCCAGGCCTGCGAATCCGTGTTGCGGAGCAGGCATGTCAAGGGAACTGCACATGCCCCGGTTCGAAGTACACCGGCTTGTCGCCGTTTTCCGGCAAGGCGGGAATCGTATCCAGGATGGCCTTGCCGCGGATATCGGTGATACGGATGGACAAGGGCTGGTTGCCGAGCTGCTTGCCCAGGAAATGGTTGTAATCCATCTTTTGCAGGCTCTTCCAGCTGCTGCCCTGTTTCACTTCGAACTTGACCACCGGGTAGGCGTGGTTGCGCACCTGGATCGCCGCCCACCAGCGCGAGCTGCCTTCCTTGATGCGGTATTGCACATTGCCGGCGGTCGGCGCGCGCACGATCTTCCAGCTGATCGGGATGCGCCCCTGCACCGTGTCGCCGATGGCCGCGAATGCATTGGGCGATAGATCCAGCCCGCCCGACGCGCCGTCCGGATACAGGTCGGTGACATACACGACGGTCTTGCCCTTGGGCCCGGTCACTTCCAGGTAGGCGCCGGCCAGCGCGGCCCTGACCCCGCCGAAGTTCATCTGGGTCGGGTTGAGCGCGGTGATGAAGGCGTTGCGCGGAATCGGGTCCAGCAGCACCGCGCCGCCGGAATAGCCGGAGCCGGTATGGGTCGCGGTGCCGGTGAAGGTGCTGTTCCAGGTGGTGGCCTTGCCTGCATCCGCCGCAGCGGCGCTCCTTGCCGATGGCGTGGCGAGGTTCGCGCCCGACAACCCCCAGGCCTGGTGCAGGATCTGCAACTTGTCCGCGCGGGGTCTGCCATCCGGCGCCAACAGGCCGCCGTTGTTGGCATTGCCCGTTTCCCAACTGCCTAGAAACGCGCTGCGCAGTCCTGCGTTTGCCAAATAACCGCTCAATGCGGTTTGCCATGCCGGGTCGCGCGGGTCGCCGTCGCCCAGTCCGCCACCGAGGCTGACGGGTACCACTGCATGGTCGATTGCGAATTGGCCGAAGTCGCGTTGCCACATGGCAGGCAGTGCCTGCGCAAATCCGGGTGCGGCGAAGGCATCTGTCGCATCGCGATCCGGGCCCGCCAACTTCGGCATCAACACCAGGTGTCGGCGTGCAATGTCCAGCGGCACGCACGCGAACGGCTGAAGATTGCTGCCAGGCGCCTTGCGCCCTGGGTCACTGCACACCGCATTGCCGCCCACACCTTCCACACCCACGACCCAGCGCGGTGCCTGCGCCAGCACGGTTGCAGCTGCGCGCGAGGCTATTCGGTTCCAATCCTGATCCGCCGCGTTTCCGGACCAGCTGGCATTGCGATAGCCGCTGCTGCCAAGGTCGATACCCAGGACATTGGTGTTGTCGCCATAGCGGCGTGCCAGCGTGACCAGGCCGCGCGTCCATGTTTGCTGCTGTGCGCCCAGGAGCGGTGCGCGGTCATCGCAGCTTGCATCTGCAAACGCGAACATCACCTGCATCCCGCGCTGGGTTGCGGCATGCACCACTGCGTCGAGCAGTTGCAAGGAATCTAATCCGCGCAGCGTGGGATCGCCGGCAACTTCTGCAGCTGCCACAGGTGCGCGTTGCAGTACAGCGGCGCAGACCGGCACACGCACGGCGTTAATGTCCGACGCCTGCATCCGATCCAGCATTTGCGCCAGTGTATCGTTGCGCATGCCGGCGGCCGCCAACCCTTCGCGATCGAAGCCGGGCCAGGTGACCCCGCGAATCTGTAGCGCCTGACCTGTTGCATCGACAAGGGGAACTCGCGTACTGACCTGTATCGCCGGCGCGGTGACCGGGATGAGCGTTGCGAGCGCGATCAATAAATGCTTGTGTGACAGCATGGACATCTCCTGGCAGCGTGTTATGCATGTTTAGCTGAGCGCGAAGCGGCCTGTGGCGGGTGGAAACAAAAAGGCGCAGCTACCCAGGTAACGCGCGCAATGCAGTCCCGGCGTCCCACAGGCCGCCTCCCGTCCGGGTTGGCCGTCAGCGGCACGGAGTGGTCGCCGCGTCGCTTGCCGTGGCGCCACCGGGCCTGCGCCACGCAGCGCCCGTTCCGCCGACGACGGCATCTCCTCCGATGTCATCTCGTTCCGATGTGCTTGCCACGCTCTAGACAGAGGTCGAACAGCACGACAGGGATTGAAATGGCGGCCGCGAGGCGCCGCCATCGTTGTTGCAGCGATCCTCCCGCGTCCGCGGAGCGGTAGAGCAGACTAGCCTCTACCGCTCTGTAGCAACGCAGTTATCGCATCACCGATGCGGCGTCGCGCTCACGGTGACCGAGCTCGCGCCTGCACCCGATGCGCCGTTGGCCGTTACCTTGTAGTAGTACGTGGTGCCGTTGGTGAGCGCCCGGTCCACATATGAGGGCGAGGTCAGGCCCGATGCGACGGTGATGGGTGTGGCGGCTGCGTCGGCGACACGTTGCACCGTGTAACCCGTGGCACCGTCAACGGACGACCAGCTGAGCCTGACCTTGCCATCCGCTGCATTGGCGGTCAGCCCCTTGGTCTCCGTCAGCGGGCTGGCGCGCACCGCGTCGGTCGACGCCGACTGCAGCGCCGCCTTGGTCGAGGTGCCGATGGCGGGATACGCGTTGGCGACCAGCTGGACGAACTGCGCGTGGAACCAGCTACCGGCGATCGGCGCGTTCGGCAAGGCGCCCGTCAACGTGCCGTCCGGCGTCGTATAGGTCGGGTCGCAGTATCTGTCGAAGCCCTTGCCCTGGTTGTTAGGGATGGACTTGCTGGAGCCGTCGGATTCGCCCGCTCCCTTGCCCCACACATAGGCGTGGATATGCCCGCCGGGCGCTGCGGTCGGCGGCATGCCGATCCCCGCACCGCTCTGATTGCACCAGTTGCCGCGATGGAGGCGACGGTCCACGCGTCCGGAGTCCACGTAGGTGTTGATGTCATTGCCGCTGGCAGATGCAGGGCGCGCGCTGCCGCCCCAGCCGTTGCGACCGGTGTCGATCAGAAAGCCGATCTTGCTGGGCCAACCCGCCCCGACGAAGCCGTTGTAGAGCGCTTCGGCGTAGGTCGATTCGTCGAAGAAACTGTTCCATTGATAGAAGTTGGACGAGCGAATCGGCCGGCCACCGATCGTCAGGTCCGGATTGGGCAGGTTCGGCTCATGCAGCGGCGTGTAATTGGCGGTGTTGGTGACGAAGCCATCCGCACTGGCGAAACCGGCTGCCGTTCCCTGCACGACCCGCGTGTACAGCGAAATCGCCGGGTTACGGTTGCTGTCCCACCCCAGCCAGCCGGAATGGGCGATATCCAGGTAATTGTAAAGATTGGGAATGGCATGGAGCTTGTCGAGCGCGTACTTGATGGCGGCCTCGTAAATGCCGCTGGATGCCGCCTGGCCGCAGGCGGGCGTGCTTTGATTGGTGACAAGATTCGGAAGGCTGTCTGGCTCGATGATGTTGACGATCCGAAGATCCTTGTACTTCGGATTGGCCAGTGTCGATGCGATGACGTCGATGTATTCGGTCTTGTAGCGTTGCAAGCCGGCTTGCGTCAGCGGCAACTCGCCGTTGGAGGCCAGCGCGTGACAGTCGCGCCCCGGCATGTCGTAAATGACAAAGCCGACCGTGATAGGCGTATTGGCCTTTTTCTGCATCAATGCCGCATCCAGGTGGCCTTTCAGACTGAGACGGCCGGCGTTGCGCGAGCCGCCGTAGATCGCATTGATCGAATCCAGCCAGACCGAGGTTGGATAGGACTTGACGACCTGCATCTTGGCTTTCAGTTGCACATCCTTGACCTTGCGGATCGACGAGTTGACTTCCTTCGAATAATCCGGATTGACATACCCGCTCGCGCCGACGAACGGGTTGTCGACATGGGTCTGGGCGGATGCGGCAACGGGAACGAGCAGCGCGCCGGTCAGCAACGAAACGGCGAGCTTGGAGGTGACGCAGGGTCGGGAGTTTATCGAAGATGGCATTGAATTTCGCCTTGAGATGGGAAGTGGTGAAACGGTGTGTGATAGCGAGATGTCAAGATGTCGCGTGATTCGCCGTGACTGGTGGTTCATCTCGATGGATGCCCGTGCGCAATGAACGCGCTCCAAATGCGTGCGTGCATCGGTGACCCTGCGCCGGGGCGATCGGCGCAGGGGATGAAGCGGCATGTCGCATTCAAGCGGCTCGCCGTATTCACGCATCGGTCGGTGCAATGCGCCAATTTCGTTGCCGTTTGAGCGCAGCTGCAGACGGTTGATGCCTACGCGCCGGGTCATGGTGTGCCGCGTCGTTGCAGCTCATGACCGCTTTCGTCGACCCGCCAGGCGCAGCCATCGACCGCCATGGTCGGCGCATCGATCGACAACGGCAGCAGGTCTTGCAGGCAGGATGCGGGTGGAGATGCATGGGAGACTGTCTGGCGAGGCGACGAACTAAAAGAACAGAATCGTTGGCGCGAATCCGTGCGCAGCCTCTAAAAAGCGAGCGCTACCATAAAGCGGATCCTGGAACTGTCGACGACTACGCTTACCATCCGTGAAGGGTTTGGCGTTATTGCAGATGCCGATTATGTGGCGGCGCCAACGCTGGCGGATATTGGTTGTTCGGAGGGAAGATTAATAAAAATAATTAAAGAAATATTTTGATGCTGCCTGAAATAGTTTATGTGTTGAGTTTATTAAGGCGGTAATAAAGCATATTTTTCCGCGGATTATGCTGGATGTCAGTCTCGATTGGCGTCGTGGTTCCGGGGGCGTTACGCCACAGCTTCCGGTGCCCGGCGTCCGGCGGTGAGCGTGAGTCAGCGCGTCCGACCTGGATGCCGGTTTCGGAAGACCTCGGGACGATGCGAGGCGAGATCGCTACGGTCGAGATGGCAGGCGTGGGCAGGTGCCGGCAGACTGAGCTGCAGGCAGGCAGGCAGGCAGGCAGGCAGGCAGGCAGGCAGGGCGGATTGCTTCCCCGGGGAGCGCGGTACGGCCCGAACGCTGGTTCCGGTCTGGGGGCTGTGCAGGTCTGCGACGCGGGTCTTACCCAGGTCGTTGCCGAGGACTTGTCCACCACGGCCTGACATAAGGCGCGCCCCCTGGCACGCATGGGCGCGATCTCGTATGTTGGCTCGCTTGCCCACTCCTCCGGTGCCGTGCCCATGTCTGACCCGTCCGCGCCCGATCATCTGCAACGCAGTCTCTCCAACCGCCATCTGCAGCTGATCGCCATCGGCGGGGCGATCGGCACCGGGCTGTTCATGGGCTCGGGCAAGACCATCAGCCTGGCCGGCCCGTCGATCCTGTTCGTCTACCTGATCATCGGCGCGATGCTGTTCTTCGTGATGCGTGCGATGGGCGAGCTGCTGCTGTCCAACCTGGAGTACAAGTCGTTCATCGACTTCTCCACCGACCTGCTCGGGCCGTGGGCCGGGTTCTTCTGCGGGTGGACCTACTGGTTCTGCTGGATCATCACCGCCATCGCCGATGTCATCGCGATTGCCGCCTATGCGCAGTTCTGGTTTCCGGGCCTGGCGCCGTGGATCCCCGCCATTCTCTGCGTGCTGTTGCTGCTGAGCCTGAACCTGGTGACGGTCAGGTTGTTCGGCGAGATGGAGTTCTGGTTTGCGCTGATCAAGATCATCGCCATCTGCGCGCTGATCATCACCGGCGCCGGGCTGGTGGCCTGGGGCTTCCGTTCGCCGTCGGGCAACGTGGCCTCGCTGTCGAACCTGTGGAACGACGGCGGCATGTTCCCGATGGGCATTGGCGGGTTCTTTGCCGGGTTCCAGATCGCGGTCTTCGCCTTCGTCGGCATCGAGCTGGTCGGCACCACCGCTGCGGAAACCGCAGACCCGCGCCGCAACCTGCCCAAGGCGATCAACTCGATCCCGGTGCGCATCTTGATCTTCTACGTGCTGGCGCTGGTCGCGATCATGGCGGTGACGCCGTGGCGGCAGGTGGTGGCCGACAAGAGCCCGTTCGTGGAGCTGTTCGTGCTGGCCGGCGTGCCGGCGGCCGCGAGCCTGATCAACTTCGTGGTGCTGACCTCGGCCACCTCCTCGGCCAACAGCGGCATCTTCTCCACCAGCCGCATGCTCTACGGCCTGGCCGAGGAGCAGCACGCGCCCAGGGGCTTTGCCAAGCTCTCGCGTGCGGCGGTGCCGGCGCGTGGCCTGCTGTTCTCCTGCCTGTGCCTGCTGCTGGGTGCGATGCTCGTGTACCTGATCCCCAACCTGGTCACGGCGTTCACGCTGGTCACCACGTTGTCTGCGGTGCTCTTCATGTTCGTGTGGTCGCTGATCCTGTGCGCCTACATCGCCTACCGGCGCAAGCGTCCCGAGCAGCACGCGACCTCGGCGTTCAAGATGCCCGGGGGCGTGGCGATGTGCTACGTGTGCCTGGCGTTCTTCGCCTTCGTCATCGTGCTGCTGACCTTGCAGGCCGATACGCGCCAGGCGCTGCTGGCCAGCCCGGTGTGGTTCCTGATCCTGGCAATCGGCTATGCGGTGAAGCGGCAGCAGGCGCGCAGCGGCTGAGCGCACGCACGGCCGAACACATCCACGAGGACATCCTCAAGGCCCCGCAGTGCGGGGCCTTGGCGTGCATGGCTGCACGGCGCCGCGATAAAGGCCACTGGCAGCTAAGCGCGTTGTGCGTACGACGTTGACGCGGATCGGACGGAACGGGATGCTCGCCGCCATCCATCGCCACGGCCCACCGCATGATCACCACGCACCCGATCGCCACAACGCAGCACACGCAAGGGTGCTGGGTCGACCTGTGCCAGGCCAGCGCGCAGGAACTGGCGCAGGCCGCAGACACGGTGGGGTTTACGCTGCCCGATCGCGCGGCCATCGGCGAGATCGAATTTTCCAGCCGGGTGCGGCGCCAGGACGAGGTGCTGTTTCTCAACGTGCCACGCTTTCAGGACGACGATGGCCCGACCGCGCCGCTGGGCTTTGCGTTGTCGCCGACCATGCTGGTGACCCTGCGCGAGCAGCACATGGGCTCGCTGGATGCGGTGGCGGCGCATCTGCAACACGAGCCCTGCCATAGCGCCGACGATCTGCTGCTGCGCATCTTCGACCAGTTGGTGGGGCGGCTGGCAGACCGGCTGGAATCGCTGGAGGCCGAGGTCACCGACACCACCCGCCAGGTGTTCGACAACCCGCACAAGACCAGGGATCTGGAGCGCATGCTGCATCAGGTCGGTGGCATGGGGCGGCGTCTGGGCGGGCTGCACAATGCCGGGCAGGGATTGCTGCGCCTGGTCACCTATCTGGATGGCGCCGCGCCGGAATGGTTCGGCGCCGATGCGGCCAAACGCATCGGCTTGCTGCACAAGGACCTGACCACCCTGAGCGAGTTCCAGCAGCACATGGACGACCGCATCGAGTTCCTGCTCGACAGCGTGCTGGGCATGATCAACATGGACCAGAACAACGTGATGAAGGTGATGGCGGTGGCGTCGGTGGTCGGCATTCCGCCGACGGTGCTGGTCGGCATCTGGGGCATGAATTTCGCCTACATGCCCGAGCTCAAGTGGCACGATGCGTATTACTGGGCGCTGGGCGTGATCGTACTGAGCATGGTGGTTCCGCTGGCGTGGTTCCGTAAGCGCGGCTGGGTGTAACGCATCAGAGCCATAAGCCCGTAGGAGCGCACCCGGGCGCGACATGGCGTTACCGGTAAGTCCCTCGCGCCCAGGGGCGCTCCTACAGGGTTGGCTGGGATGCGCCTTGTTAATTGCTGCCGGGCGGGCTGGATCAGCCCTTGGCCTGGAAGCTGGCCTCTTCGTACGGCTGCACCACCACCCAGCCTTCGCCGGCAAAGCGCATCTGCAGGCTTTCGCCCGAGCCGCGGCCGAACAGCGTGCCGATCGACACGTCGGTCACCAGCTCCGGGCTCAGCGTGCCCGACCAGGCCACGGTGGCATTGGGGTCGGTGAACACCGGGCCGCTGGCGGCGGTGACCGGCAGGGTCAGCGGCTCGTAGTGCGAGGTGATCGCCACGATGCCGTGGCCGCTCAGGCGCACGTTGAACAGGCCGCCGGACAGCATGCCGGCCACTTTGCGCATCATCGTGATCTTGTGTTCGACGCCGGATTCGAAAGCCAGCACATCGTTGCCGTTGACGAAGATCGCCTCGCCATTCAAGCGCAGCAAGGTCACCAGCTTGCCGAGGTCGGCCAGATACACCCGGCCCTGGCCTTCGGCCTTCATCAGTTGCATGCCTTCGCCGCTGACGGCCTTCTTCAGCAGGTTGCCCAGACCCTGTTCCAGCAGCCCCTCGCGGGTGAACTTGACGTTGCCGGTGCGCGCGACCATGGCGCCGGCCTTGGACCACACCATGCCGTTGAGGCGCACTTCCAGCAGATGCGGGTTTTCCAGTTCGAACGGATCGGGGCTGACGTCCTTTTCCTTGGAATGGGCGAGAAATTCGTTGAGCGTGCGTACGGCCATGGGTCCATCCCGATGCGTGAAAGAGTGCGCATGATACGCGGCAGGCTGGTGTCTTCGAAGCGCGCTGATGGGTCAGCTGCCTGGCGTCCACAATTGCGGCGCGCTGCTGCGACGGCACACAGGGTGGCTTGGTCAGCGCTTTGCCACGCACGAGTCAGGCACCAGCCAGGCGATCCTTCGGACGTTGCGTGTCGTGCTGGAGGAATGCTGTGGTTGCTGCAGGAACCACTACGTTTACGACCTCCTCGGTGCCATGCATCAGACTAAAACACTGTCGATGCGCCACCGCTGCAGCAGCCTGGCATGTGCCATCCACTCGCGATGCAATCGCGGTTGCGTTAGGCAGTCCGCTGCGAAGGCGCGTCGCAAAATACAGTGCCAATTCGCCTGCGCCGTGCTTCTGGGATCAGCGTCGGATTCTTGCCGTTGCTGCCGCGCTAGATTGCTCCTACAGATAACGTCTTTACGTTGTTAAAGGGAGTTGGCCGATGCGCAATGTGCGTGGTAGTCGAGGGGAAGGGGACTGGGCCGGAATCTCGCTGCGTGGTGGCACGATCGCCTCGCTGCTGGCCGTGGTCGCCATTGCGCTTTGCCTGCACAGCGCAATGGCGCAAGCGGCAGTGGGGCCGGGCGTGGTGAGCGGCGACACCATCGTGCACGATCCGTCGATGCTCAAGCTGAGCGACGGGCGTTACTACATCTATGCCACCACCGGCGTGGTCACCAGTACCGACCGGACCAAATTCAGCAATGCGGGCGCGATCTTCAGCAGCATGCCGAGCTGGGTGCGCAGCTACAACCCGGATAATCAGCTGTGGGCGCCGGATGTGTCCTTCCACGGCGGCAAGTATCTGATGTACTACACCGCCTCCAGATTCGCCACCAATACCTCGGCGATTGCGCTTGCCAGCAGCAGCACCGGCAAGCCTGGCTCGTGGAAGGATCAAGGCATCGTCTATACCTCCAAGAGCAGTGACGACTACAACGCCATCGACGGCAATCTGGTGGTGGATGGCAATGGCAAGTGGTGGTTGGCGTTTGGCTCGTTCTGGTCGGGCATCAAGCTGATCCAGCTCGATCCCGGCACCGGCAAGCAGTTGTCCAGCAACACGGCGCGATACAGCCTGGCAAGCCGGCCGTCCCCGGGCGCGGTGGAGGCGCCTTTCATCCAGCAGGCCAATGGCTGGTACTACCTGTTCGTGTCGTTCGATGCGTGCTGCAAGGGCGCCAGCAGCACCTACAAGATCGCGGTGGGGCGTGCGCGTTCGGTGACCGGGCCATATCTGGATCGCGCCGGTGTGGACATGCGCAACGGCGGCGGCACGGTGATCCAGTCCGGCTTGGGCAGCATGCATGGGCCGGGCGGGCAATCGGTGTTTCGCGATGGCGACGGCGACATCCTGGTCTACCACTACTACGACGACCGCGGCGACGCGCGCCTGGGCATCAATCGGCTGGGGTACGACAGCAGTGCATGGCCGGTGGTGCAGTAGCAGCAGTCAATGGAGCACGCTGCGGCGCCTTGCAATGACGCAACGATCAGGCGATGCGTGTTGCAGTGATCTGCCGGCGTTGCCGACTGATCGACATGCGATGCCGCCAGCGCTGCCGGACAGTACCCGGCAGCGCTGGTGCACACTCAGCGCGTCGCCGCCTCGGGCTTGCGCACGCGTTTGACAGGCGCCGGCTTGGTCGCCGTGTCCGGATACAGGTTCAACAGCATCAAGGTGACGCCGTTGGTCCAGCCGAAGCCGTCCTGCAGCGCGTATTCGCCACCGCCGCCGCCGGCCGCATCGGCTTCCAGCCCGTATTTTTCGACCAGCTTGTGCTCGCGCGCGAACAGCGCCTGCACCTGGGTGAGGAAGCGTTCGCCGATGGTGCGCGCCAGCGTGTCTTCGCCGTAACGGCGCAGGCCGTCCACGGCCACCCATTGCAGCGGCGCCCAGCCATTGGGCTCGTCCCACTGCTGGCCGGTCTTCACTGCGGTGGTGGCCAGGCCGCCGGGGCGCAGCAGGCGCGCACGCACGGTGCTGGCGGTGCGTTTGGCATGTGCGTCGGTCGCCAGGCCGGTGAATAGCGGATACAGCGCCGCAGCGGTGACCTGGTCGCTGAGCGTGCGCGCCTGCCAGTCGTAGTCGGCGTAGTAGCCGGCCGCGTTCCACAGGTGCGCATCGATGGCCTGCTTGCGTTGCAGTGCCAGCGCCGCGTAATCCTGCGTGCATTCGGCGCCGGGCTGCGCACAGGCCTGGGCCAAGGTGCGCTCCAGGTGGTACAGCAGGCTGTTCAGATCGATCGGCACGATCGCGGTGGTACGGATGGTGCGCAGGTTCTGCCCGTCGGCCAGCCAGCGGCTGGTGTAGTCCCAGCCGCTTTCGGCACCGGCACGCAGGTCGCGGTAGACCTCGGCGGCCGGGCGGTCGCCGGCCTCGGCGGCGGTGCGGGTGTCGTGCAGCCAGGCTTCCGGGCGCGGGGTGTCGCGCTCGTCCCAGTAGCGGTTGAGCAGGCTGCCGTCGGCCAGGCGCACCACATGGCGCGCGGCCTGGCCGGGCTGCAGGCCGTCGCTGCCCTGCATCCAGTAGGCGTATTCCTTCTGCAGCTGCGGCAGGTAGCGCTGGTAGACCGCTTCGCCTTCCACACCGGCCTGCAGTTCCACCATGTAGGAGAAGAACGGCGGCTGCGAGCGGCTCAGGTAGTAGCTGCGATTGCCGTTGGGGATATGCCCGTAGGTGTCGATCAGGTAGGCGAAGTTGTCCAGCATCTGGCGGCTGAGCGTGGTCTGCCCGCTCTTCACCAGGCCGAGCATGGTGAAGTAGGAATCCCAGTAGTACACCTCGCGGAAACGCCCGCCCGGCACCACGTACGGATATGGCAGCGCCAGCAGGCTGCTGTACGGCGGCACGTGGGTCTGGCTGCGCACCAGCTTGGGCCACAGTTCGTCGATGTGTTCGCGCAGCGCGGTGTCCTGGCGGATCGCGTCGGTCTGCACCGGCGGCGACTCTTCGAAATTGGCATCCACGAACTTGCGCAGGTCAAAGCCGGGGTGGTCGTGCTGCGCCAGATAGTCGGCATTGATCAGCGCCGGGTCGCGCAGCGGCAGGAAGTCGACGAAGTGCTTCTGGTCGTCGAACAGCTCGCCACGCTGCACCGCCTGGAACAGTTCCGGGTAGGCCAGGTCGGGCGTGGGCGGGGTGGCCGCCGGGGCGTTGACGACCGGAGTGTCCATGGGCGCGGCGGTCAGCGTGCAGGGCGCCACGAACATGCTCAGCGAAAGGCCAAGCAGCGACGTGCAGCACGGGGGCGCGGCAGAACTCATGGCATCTCCAGAACGGGCAGTGACGTGCGGCATGGTAAACGACCGAAGTGGCGGGTGGGACCGGACGAGGGGGTCGGCAGGCCGACGGACTTCGCACGGAGACGACAGGATTCAGCAAGGTGATCCGGCGCGGTGCTGCAGGCGATCGCGCCGGTTGCGTTGCCGATCCAGGCCTATCGGCCCGGATCGAGGCAGCTTGAGCCGCGTCCAGGCTGCGCCGGATTGCCGGCATTGCTGCAAGATGCGCGCCACAGCGTGCGGCGGGCGCGCAGCGGAGTGAGCGACGGGCGGGGGCGGCGTTGCCCGTGCACGGCAGCCGGTGCGCGTGGGCAATGGCGGGCAGCAGGCCGGCCTGGCGCCTGACGAATGGCGGCGGCGTGGACGCACCGGGATGCACCGGCGGCAGGCCGGGTCAGGCCAGGCGGCTTGCCGTCTTCGTGTAGTCCAGGCGCACCTGGGTGTCCTCGCGTCAGCGTGAGCGCCGGCGATCGGTCTGCAGCAGCCGTTGCAGCTGCAGCGCGTTGGGCACCGCCAGCCCGGCGGCGGTATTGTCGAAGATCACCCAGCGTTCTGCCTGTGGATGCGCCGCATCGTGCGCCGGGTTGCGCACCGCGTCGGCCAATGCCTGCAGTGCACTGTCGTCGTAGCTGCTGTAGTAAATGCGTGGTGCGCCGTGCCAGCGCCAGTAGTGCGGGCCGGCGGTCGTCCCCGGTGTGGCGGCGTCCGGCACCGGTGCCGGGTCGGCGGCGCAGCGTGCGATGCGGTAGCGCGCCAGCAGCGCCTGTGCCTGCGGCAGGAACCAGCTGGCATGGCGCGGTTCGCAGACCACGCCGCCGTCCCAGCGCCGCCGCAGCATGGCGAAAAACCTGGCCGCCACTGGCGCATCGAAGACGGCGCTGGGCGGCAGTTGCAGCAGCAGGCAGCCCAGTCGCGTGCCCAGCGCGCCGGCCTGGGCGAGGAAGGCATCCAGCAACGCACCGGTACCGTGTAGGCGTGCATCGTGGCTGATGCTGCGCGGCAGCTTGACCGAAAAGCGGAAATCCTCCGGCACGCTGTCGGCCCAGCGTGCATAGGTACTGGCACGGTGCGGGCGATGGAACGAGGAGTTGATTTCCACCGCATCAAAACGTGTGGCATAGCGCTGCAAGACGCTGGTGCCGTCGCCGAATGCGGTGCGGTCGGCGGCCGGAATCGACCAGCCTGCACAGCCACAGCGCATGCGTGGCAGGGCGATGGATGAACGAACTTGCATGAAGTGTGCGCAAGACCAGTGGGCAGCACTCTATGCATGCGCACGTGTCAGCGTTGCGTGTGCGCCGCGCTCACGGCCGACTCACCGACGACTTCGATACTGGGCGCATGCCAGAAGGTCCTTCCCTTGTCATCCTGCGCGAACAGACCGAGGCGTTTGTCGGTCGCAAGATCCTGCGCGTGTCCGGCAACAGCAAGCAGGACATCGCACGGCTGGAGCAGCAGAAAGTGCTGGCGTTACGCAGCTGGGGCAAGCACTTCCTGATCGAGTGCGCGCAATTCAGCGTGCGCATCCACTTCCTGTTATTCGGCAGTTATCGCATCGACAAGGACAAGCCGAATGCGGTGCCGCGTTTGCGCCTGGAGTTTTCCAAGGGCCAGCGCCTGAATTTCTACGCCTGCTCGGTGCAGTTCATCGAGCGCCCGCTGGACGAGGTTTATGACTGGACGGCCGATGTCATGAACCCGCGCTGGGATGGCGCGCAGGCACGGCGCAAGTTGCGCGCCGCGCCCGGCATGCTTGCCGCGGATGCATTGCTGGACCAGGACATCTTTGCCGGCGTCGGCAACATCATCAAGAACGAAGTGCTGCATCGCATCCGTGTGCATCCGGAAAGCGCAGTGGGCGCATTGCCGGCGCGCAAGCTTGGCGAACTGGTCACCCAGGCGCGCAACTACAGTTTCGATTTCTACACCTGGAAGAAAGCCTTCGTGCTGAAGAAGCATTATCAGGTGCATACCAAAACCAGCTGCCCGCGCGATGGCGCGCCGCTGCAGTATCGCAAGCACCTGGGCAAGGCCGGGCGGCGGGCGTTCTTCTGCGAGGTCTGCCAGCGGCTGTACCGCTCGGAGGACAGCTGAGACGGGTACGTCCCGCACCCGGCGAGCCGTCGTCGTTCGGAGATGGCCGCGCCCGGTGCCAAAGGCAGGACGCGTGCCGATGCGGCAGAGGCCGTCGGAAGACGTCACAAGTCGCCCGCCGTGCCCGCTAATGTGAATGGCGGCTGGCGCCTGCCGCCCAAACAACGAATTTCAAACGCGCGCAAATGCCACGCCCGCTAGATTTGCGCGTCCTGCACCGGGTTCACGGTGCGGCGTGCGCATCTCTCATCTCATCGGTCTCCCGCATTGTGATTACCCGCAGGAAGGAAACGCTTGTCCCGCATGTCGCCGCTGTCGCATGCACGGGCGCGATCCTGTTCTTTCTTGCCTGCCTGTTGCTGTATATGCCGCCGCCGCGCGACACCGTGCGACACGACGACAGTTTGCAGGTGTATTTCGTGCCGCGTCCGCAGTTGACGCTGCCGGCACCGGTGACGCCGCCGCCGCAACGCGATCCCACACCGCGCGCTGCGCCGGCAGCGGACTCATCCGCACGCGGTGCGCCACCACCGACACGCACCCCACCGCCGCAGCGGCAGGTAGCGGCCGCCAATGCGCCGGCTGGCGAATCGATGGCGGCCCAGCTCTACACCCGTGAAGGCCGCTTGCGCATGCCGCGCGACGCGCAGGTCGACCCGATGGCGCAGACCGGCGCCGCGGTGCCGCCGGGCATGGCCGACGAACGCGCGCAGGCCAAGGCGCGCAACGTGATGGAACGGGTCAATCCGGTGCAGTACCAGGACACGCGTTTTGCCAAGGACTGGAAGAGCGACGGCACGCTGGGCGATGTGGCGATGCAGGAAATGAATCGCGGTATGAAGAAGTTCAACGACATGCTCAACGGGCCGCAGACGCAGGTGGCCAAGGCGCGACCACCGCCTGATGTGCGCTTCAACCCCACGTTGGCCGGCAATCAGGCCGAGATGGGCAGCGAAGCGACCGGCGATGCCTACAAGGCCGCGCCGATCGCGCACGAGACGCCGCCCGACCTCAAGGGCGAAGCCAGCCGTCGTATCCGCGAGGCGCTGGCAGCGCTGGAACAACGCAGCGCGCGTTGCGATGCGTCCAAGCGCAAGTCGCTGTTGTCGCCGGTACGCACGCATCTGGGCGATCTGGAACGTGCCGAGCACGCCTTGAACAACGGCGCCGACCCGGTGATGGCCGCGCAAATGCTGCCGCGCCAGGCCGACAGTGCCTACGATCTGGCCCGCCGCGCGCTGTGGTATGCGGACCGCCAGTTGAAGCAGTGTGCGATCGGGTGAGTGGTTCGGTGAGCGCGTTTGCCTGCAGCTGACCTGTAGGTGGCTGACAGCACCTTTAGAACGCTGATACAAGACGACTGAATTTCAGGCGTCGCGGTAACTAGGTGTAGTCAAAAGCGCAGCAGGTCGAGTGCGCGGCGCCCTCACCGCTCGCGGGGCACGCCGTGGACCCGTCCCTGGGGGCTCGGTGGCGGCATTCATGCCGCCACACGGTCCCGCAATCGGCGAGGACACCGCACCAGAGAGTTGGTCGATGGCTAAGTAAAAACCTGATTGTTGCTAAGTGCTGACTGCGGGCGTTACGCCAGACTCTGGCGGTAACGGTCCTTCTCCGCACTCAGCGCGACTTCCGCACGCAGGAACACCTGGCCGATCGGCTCGTCGCCGCGGGTTGCCTGTGCCTGGCCGATCAGTACCGTCAGGCCGTGCGCATGCTGTTGGTGGGCAATGTCGCGCAGGGTCTGCAGCTTCTGTTCGGCATTGGGACCGCGCAGCACGGCGATGAATTCGGCGCTGTCGGTCACGCGGTCCACGCTGTCGCCGTTGGCTTGTGCCTGCGCGGCCAAGGCCTGGTCGAGCTGTTGCAAGGCGCGGCCCAGCAGCCGCTCGCTTTGTTTTTCGGCCAGCGCGGCCAGTTCCTGCACTTCCAGGATCACCAGGCAATAGCCGGTGTCGGCGGCCGCCGGGACGGCAACCGGTGCGACCGGCTGCAGGATCGCTTCGCGCTCGAGCTGCAACTCGCGCTTGCGCTCGTCCAGCAGACGCATGGTGACGCGCGCCAATGCCTGCAGCCCGGTGCGTTGAATGTCGGTGAGCGTGCGCGGCTCGGTGTCGAGCACGCAGACGGTGCCCAATGCCACGCCGTCGGAGGTGACCAGCGGCATGCCGGCATAGAAGCGCGCGCCGGTGTCGCCGGTGACGACCGAGACGTCGGCAAAACGGCTGTCCTGGGTGAGGTCGGGCACTTCCATCAATTGCTCGGGGCTGCGGATGGCGTGATCGCACACCGCCTGGCTGCGGTCGGTCTGTTGCATGCCCAGGCCGAGTTGGGCCTTGAACCATTGGCGGTCGCGATCGACCAGCGACATCAAGGCGATCGGTGTGTCGCATAGCGAGGCCGCCACCTGCACGATGTCCTGGTAGGTGTCCTCGGGCAGGCTGTCGACGATGCGATAGCCGTCCAGGACCTGTTGGCGGGAGGCTTCGTCAGCCGGGGGGATGTGCTTCATCGATAAGCCAGGCAAGCGCGAGCGAGAAAGATGCCACGATACCGGTGCTGCCGATAACGCGGCGTGGATATCGGCCACGCGCCTTGGCGTGACCTGAAGAGTAGATCCGGATCTGCGTCCGTGGCGCACCGCGCAGGCGAGGTGGGAACAAGCAAACTGAAGCGCTGACGCGAGCTTGCCGACCCGCTTGCGATGCCTGCGCATTGCGCGCAGGAACCGGGTACTCAACTCACACACGCGCACACACACGATTGTGTACTGCGCACACCGACGGCGCGGCTCGCAAGCCGCGTCGTCGGTGTGCGACTAACCAGCCTTAGCGCTTGACCGGCTTGCCGTCCACGTCCAGCACCTGCACCTCACCCAGCTTGAGCGCACGCACCGGGGCTTCGATCTTCTTCAGGTCGCCCACGATCACCCAGGTCATCGCGTTGGGCGCGATGATTTCCTTGATGGCTTTCTGCGCGGCCGGCTGATCGATCGCTTCCAGGCGCGGCTTGAGCGTCTGCACGTAATCGTCGGGGCGGTCGAACTGCACGATGCCCTCGATCGCACCCAGCACCGCGCCGGTGGTTTCGAAGCTGCCGGGCAGGGCGCGGATGCGCTGGTTCTTGATCTTCTCGATCTCGTCGGTGGTCAGCGGCTTGTCGCCGATGATCGCGGTGGCTTCCTTGAGGATCTCGTTGGCCGACTCGGCGGTCTTGTCGGTCTGCACCGGCGCGGAGAACATGTACGGCCGCTGGCCCTGCGCATCCAGCATGCGGGTGCCGGCGCCGTAGGCCCAACGCTTGTTCTCGCGCAGATTCATGTTCAGGCGCGAGGTGAAGGTGCCGCCGAAGGCGCCGTTGGCCACGCCGATCGCCAGGTTGTCCGGCGCCTTGGTGGAAGGTGCGAGCAGGCCGGCCAGGATCACCGACTGCGGCGCATCCGGCCGGTTGATCAGGTACACGCGCGGCTTGGGCTGCGCGGCGACGTTGACCAGGTTCTTCTTCGGCAAGGGCGTGGCGGGCGCCTTCCAGTCGCCGAAGGCGGCATCGAGCTGCGGGATGATCTGCGCCAGCGTGGTGTCGCCGGCCACCAGGATGCGCAGGTTGTCCGGACGCAGCCACTGGCGGTGGAAGGCCTGCAGGTCCTGGGCGTTGAGGCTCTTGATCGCCGCCTCGGTGCCGCTGCCGGTGAGCGGGATGCCGTAGGGGTGGTTCTGGCCGAACAGCAACGGCGGCAGCGCACGCAGTGCCAGGCTGTTGGGCTGGGTCTTTTCCTGCGCAATGCCGGCCAGCCACTGGCCGCGGATGCGCTCGATGTCGGCGGCCTTGAAGGCCGGGTTGCGCACGATGTCGGAGAACAATTGCAGCGACGGCTGCAGCTGGTCGTTGAGCGCATCCAGCGAGGCGCTGCAGCTGTCCAGATCGCAGCCGACCGCGGTGATCGCGCCCAGGCGCTGGCGACGCTGCGCCACTTCCACCGAATCCAGCGCGGCGGTGCTCTCGTTCATCAGCGCGGCGCTGAAGCTGGCGGTACCGAGCTTGTTGCCCTGGTCGGCCGCATAACCGGCATCGAACAGCAGCTCCACCTGGGTGACCGGGATGGTGTGGCGCTCGGCCAGGATCACCTCGATGCCGTTCTTCAACTTGCCGCGCTGCAATTGCGGGAAGCTCAGGTCGGGGAACTGGCTGGTCTGCGGCACGCCCTTGCCGCGGTCCAGCGTGGAGGCGGTGACTTTGTACTTGCCGGCCGCCGGCAGCTTGGGCGCCGGCTTGCCGGGTTCGGCGCCACGTGCAACTACCGCCTTGTCTTCGGCGGCGGGGTCGAAGCCCTTGCCGGCCGGCAGCACGGTGAGCAGGTAGTCGCCCTTGCCCAACCAGGTCGCCGCAGTCTGCTTGACGCTGTCCACGGTGGCAGCCTGGCCGCGCTGCAGGTCCTGCTTGTAGGCGCCTGGGTCGCCGCGATAGACCTGGCCCTCGGCCAGGATCACCGCCTTGCCACCGAAGCCGCCGACCTTTTCCAGCCCGCGCACGAAGCCGGCGCGGTAGGCCACCTGCGCGCGCTGCAGTTCGTCGGCGGTCGGGCCCTGGGCGATGAACTTCTTGAGTTCCTCGTCGATGATCGCCTCGACCTTGGCCGGATCCACGCCGTCCTTCACGTCGGCCTGGATCTGCACCTGGCTGGACAGCGCGAACGGCTGGATCGCCGCCGACACGTCATCGACCAGATTGTCCTGATAGACCAGGCGCTGATACAGCCGCGAGGTCTTGCCGCCGCCGAGCACGGTGGTGGCCAGATCCAGCTGGATCGCCGCATCGCTGCCCAGCTGCGGCGCGGCCCAGGTGCGGTAGATGCGCGGCTGCGAGACGTGGTCGTGCTGCACGCCACGCTTCTGCGCGGCCAGCGGGGTCACCCACGGCTGCTGGCGCGCCACCGGCTTGCCGGACGGGATGTCGCCGAAATACTGCAGCGCCTTGGCGCGTGCCTGCGCCACGGTGATGTCGCCGGCCAGCACCAGGGTGGTATTGGCGGCGCCGTAGTTGTCGTTGAACCACTGTTTGACGTCGGCCAGCGAGGCCGCGTCCAGATCTTCCATCGAGCCGATGGTGTCGTGCTGGTACGGGTGGTTGGCCGGGAACAGGTTGGACAGGATGTTCTGGTCCACGCGGCCGTAGGGACGGTTCTCGCCCTGGCGCTTCTCGTTCTGCACCACGCCGCGCTGGGTATCGAGTTCTTCCTGGCCGATCGCGCCAAGCAGATGGCCCATGCGGTCCGATTCCAGCCACAGCGCGGTGTCCAGCGCGGTGGTCGGCACGGTTTCGAAATAGTTGGTGCGGTCGAACCAGGTGGTGCCGTTCATGTCGGTGGTGCCGACCTTTTCCAGCGGCGCGAAGAAGCTGCCCTTGTTGTTCTCCGAGCCGGAGAACATCAGGTGCTCGAACAGATGCGCAAAGCCGGTCTTGCCGGCCGGCTCGTCGCCGGAACCGATGTGGTACCAGATGCTCACCGCCACCACCGGCGCCTTGTGGTCTTCGTGCACCACCACGGTCAGGCCGTTGGGCAGGGTGAAGCGGGTGTAGCCGATCTCGGGAATGGCACTGCTGGCCGCGGGCTTGGACAGGCTGGCCGGGGCGGCCGCGACGGCGGGAGCAACGGGACCGGCAGCGACGCCGAGCACACCGGCGATCAACAGGGACAGCGGACGCAGCATGTGACACTCCAGAGCAGGACAATCGACCGAGGGTAGTGGCTGCCTGGCAGCGTCGCAAATGCTGTCCGGCAGGGGCGCCACGTGCGGCTGCCGGTTGGACGGCAAGTGACGGGCTTCCGACTCCGGCGTCGGCCGGAGTGCGGCTGCAGCACCAGGCACCCGGAGCGCGCGCCGGAGGTGGGTCCAGTCCGGCATCGGGCATGACGGCATGGCGGGTGCGAAGGCCGGTGTCCGGCATGCACCCCGCTGCCGGACGGATGTGATCGCTTGCCCATGCACGGCAAGCGCACCGGGTCGTGCAGCGAGCCTTCCGATGTCCCGCTGCCAGCGGATCGACCGGCCGGCACTGCGACGGCGCGCTGACCAGCCCTCAAGCAGGCCCGGCCGCACGCGCTCAAGTTGCCCGTCGCCTCGCCGTTACCTGGGGCGACCTACCTTGCCCAGACGTTACCCGCCGATCACGCCATGACCGTCCTGATGCCGCCCGTGCCCATTCCCGCCGACGACGCCTTGCGCGTGGAGGCGGTGCGTCGGTTGGGGGTGCTGGATACCGAGCCGGAGGCCGAATTCGACGATATCGCCTGGCTGGCCGCACACATCACCGGTGCGCCGATGGCGCTGGTGTCGCTGCTGGACGCCGACCGCCAGTGGTTCAAGGCGCATTGCGGCACCGATCTGGAAGGCACCCCCCGCGCCGTGTCGTTCTGTTCCTATACGGTGATGGGGACCGAACTGCTGGAAGTACCCGACGCCGAAGCCGATCCACGCTTCGCGCTCAACCCGCTGGTCACCGCCGCGCCAGGGGTCCGCTCGTATGTGGGCGTGCCGCTGGTCGGCCGCGAAGGCTATGCCTACGGCACCCTGTGCACGCTCAGCACCCGATCGCGCCTGCTCGACGAGAACCAGAAGCAAGGTCTGATCCGTCTGGCGCGCCAGGCCGTCAGTCAACTGGAGGCGCGCCGCGACCGGCTGGCCGCGCAAGCGCAGCGGCAGACCCTGAGCCGTTTGCTGGAAGCCATGCCCGACGGCGTGGTGTCCTGCGACAGCGACGGGTTGCTGCATGAATTCAACCACGCCGCACGGCAATGGCACGGCACCGATCCGCGCCTGTTACCGCCGGCGCAATGGGCGCAGCACTTCGATCTCTACACTGCCGACGGCAGCACCCTGCTGCCCACCGAGGCCATTCCGCTGGTGCGCGCCTGGGCCGGCGAGCACGTGCGCAATGCCGAGATGGTGATCCGCGCCACCGGCCAGCCCGCACGCAGCGTGCTGTGCAATGCAGACCCGGTGGTCAGCGATCAGGGCGCCGCATTGGGTGCGGTGTGCGTGATGCACGACATCACCCAACTGCGCGATGCCTCGGCTGCGCTGGCGGGCGAGCGCGCACGCCTGCAGTCGCTGGTGGACGCTTCGCAGGATGTGGCGATCATCGCGTTCGATCCGAACGGGCGCATCGAATTGTTCAATCCCGGCGCCGAGCGTCTGCTGGGCTACGCGGCGGACGAGGTGTTGGGCCGCTGCCCGGCGCAGTTCCATCTGCCGGCCGAGCTGGAGCGGCACATGGCCACGCTGGCCTTGTCGCCGCCGTCGTACCTCAAGCTGGCCACCGCTGCCGCAGGCGATCTGCTCGAAGAAGAAATCTGGACCCTGGTGCGAAAGGACGGCGGACTGCGGCGCGTGCGCCTGTGCTTCAACGTCATCCACGACGCGCAGCAGGGACTGTCCGGCTACCTGGCCATGGCCATCGACGTCACCGCCGAGCTGCAGGCGCAGGCCGCCGCGCAGCTGGCGGCGGAGCACTTCCGCGGAGCGTTCGAAACCGCCCCGCAAGGCATGGCGATCGTCTCGCTGGACGGCGACTGGCGCGACGTCAACCCATCGCTGTGCAGCATCCTGGGCTATCCGCGCGAGCAGTTGTTGCGCACCACCTTCCAGACCATTACGCATCCGGACGACCTGGATATGGACCTGCGCCTGGTGCAGGAACTCATCGACGGCCAACGCGACAGTTACAGCCTGGCCAAGCGCTACATCAGCCAGCAGGGCGCGGTGATCTGGGCGCAATTGTCGGTGTCGCTGGTACGCGACAGCAGCGGCGCGCCGGTGCATTTCGTCTCGCAGATCCAGGACGTCACCGAACGCCATGTCGCCGCCGAACGTCTGGCCGAAAGCGAAGCGCGGCTGCGTGCGATCAGCGATGCCACACCCACCCTGGTGGGGCACTACGATGCCGCCCAGCGCTGCCTGTTCGCCAACCAGGCGCATCGCGACTGGCTCGGCGTGGAGCCGGCCAGCCTGGTCGGCTGCACGATCACCCAGGTGCTGGGCGAGGACCTCGGTGCGGACGCGCGCGCTGCGCTGGCGCAGGTGAGCGCCGGGCAACGGGCCAGTTTCGAACACGTCCTGCGTGGCGGCGCGACGCCGCGCGATGTGGAAATCACCCTGGTGCCGGAGATGCAGGGCGCAGCGACGCAGGCGCAGGGATTCTTCCTGATGGCGCACGATGTCACCGCGCACAAGTCCCTGCACCGGCTGATGCACGAGCGCGCGACGCGCGATGCCTTGACCGGCCTGCCGAATCGCCACGCCTGGTCCGAGGCGCTGCAGGTCGCGGTGACCCAGGCGCAACAGCAGCAGTGCGCGGTCGCGGTGATGTTCCTGGACCTGGATGGCTTCAAACGCATCAACGACGTGCACGGCCACCGCGCCGGCGACGCGGTGCTGGTCGCCTTTGGCCGCTGTCTGCAGCAGGCCGCAGGCAGCCGCTATCTGGTGGCACGCCTGGCCGGCGACGAATTCGTGGTGTTGCTGGACAACCTGCAGGATCCGCAGACCGAATGCGCCGCCGTGGCAGACCGGATTCGCGCCGCCGCGGCAGCGGGCGCCGTGTTCGGTGAGCAACACCTGCCGATCCAGTCCAGCATCGGCGTCGCCTGGCAACACGGCCAACACGCCGACGCTGCCAGCCTGATGCATGCGGCAGACGAAGCGATGTACGCGGCCAAACGCGCACGTTCGCCTGCCGGGCAAGCAACATCCCGGCATTGAGCGCGGTGCACTGAGCCTGCAGTGCACCGCGTGCGTCATGCCAGCACTGCCTACAGTTGCAGGCAGTGCGTGCGTCTCTTGGCTCAGTAGCGCATCAGCGCAAGATCGGCGAGCAGGCCGGGGCCGGTCGGGTGCCATCCCAGTCGCTGCTGGGTCTGCGCGCCGGATGCTTGCAGGTCGTGCGTGGCGAATCGCGTCAACCAGCCAAAATGCGCCTGCGCCTGTTCGAGCGGCAAGGCGGCCACCGGCACGTTCAAACCACGGCCAATGGCCTCGGCGATCTCGCGCAGCGGCACGCCTTGTTCGGCAACCGCGTGATAACTGGCGCCGGCATTGCCTGCTTCCGCCGCCAATCTGTACAAGCGTGCAGCATCCAGCAAGTGTGTTGCCGGCCAGCGGTTGCGCCCATCGCCGACGAATGCCGAGGTTGCGGTTGCGCGTGCGACTTCGATCAAGTTGCTGACCAGACCTTGCTTGACCCGATCGTGCACCTGCGGAAGCCGCACCACCGACACATTGACACCGCGCTGCAGCAGCGACACAGCCGCTTCTTCCGAGGCCGCGCGCGGCAACACACGCGAACTGGCGATGGGGTTGGTTTCCAGCGCAGGTTGGCCCGCCACCGTATTCGCCGTGCCGGTGGTGGAGGTGATCACCAACGGGCGTTGCGAGCCCACCAGTGCCGAGCCGAGCGCGTCGATGACACGGCGGTCTGCCTCGCAGTTGGCCACAAACTGCGAGAAGTCGTGATTGAACGCGGTGTGGATGACGGCATCGGCCATCGCGGCTGCCTGCCGCAGGTGATCGAGGTCTTCGATCGTGCCGCGATGCACTTGCGCGCCGGCTGCGACAAGTGTGGCGGCGGCGGTGTCCGAGCGTGCCAAGCCGACGACATGATGGCCGGCATGCAGGAGATCGGCGACCACTGCAGATCCGATGAAGCCGGTCGCGCCGGTGACGAAAATACGCATTGCGTCTGTTCCTGATGAGTTGTCCAGAGCAACCATCCTGCGAGCAATGACCCGATTGCGAAACTCGCATTGGCTGCGCGGCCGATGGGCCTGCAATGGCGGTGTCTACAGGTGTGGCGCTGTTGACGATCGTCCCGATCGCTCACATTTGAAGGCGGCCGGACGACCGCTAGATGGATGCTGTGCGGGTGGCATGCGGGTCTGTGCACACCGCGTGCTGCATGCCGAGATAACCCAGCACCGCGCGGCCGATCCGCTGTTCCAGCAAGGCCCGATCGTGTTCTCCACGGTCGCCGGCCGCATTGACCATCCCACGCACGATGGCGATGACATCGTCGATCGCTGTTGCGCTATCCGGCTGTGACGGAATGTCCGCACGTGCCAGCAATTGACCGACCAATGCCGTCATCGCGACGATGAACGGCGCCAGTTCCCTGGCGATCACCGGGCGCGGCTGCTCGAAGTCGAGCAGACGCGCCAGTACCGGCCGATCGAGTTTGCTGATTGACCGAGGCGCCAATGAGCCGCAACAAGGCGCCACGGCCGTCCGGCTGCTGCTGCGCGCTTTCGGCCTCCGCCAGAAAGGCGCTGCGCTCACGCTGGCACAGCGCAACGATCAATGCGTCCTTGCCGGGAAAATACTGATAGAGCGAACCGATGCTAACCCCGGCCCGCTGCGCAACGCGATTGGTGGTCAGTCGCTCCGGTCCGTCGGTCTCCAGCAGACACGCGACCGCCTCCAGGAGGGCGGCGACGGTGTATTCGGCCCGCGATTGCTGCGGAGCCTTGCGCGGACGCACTGCCGACGGTTGCTTTTTCGTCACGATCCCGGGCAATCAGAAGCGGGTAACGCCACGCATCCTACCCGCATCGCCCGCCACACACCGCCGACAACCCGCGTGCGTGGCAGGCATGGCCTTTCACGCACGTAGTCGGTGGTCATGCGCGGTCTGCGTGTCGACGGCCAGCGTCGCGGCAGTGCGCCCGGTCGACGAGGTACGTCCATGCGGTCGCCCACCTTCGGGCACCAGGCGGAACACCGCCACTGCACGCGTCAGATCCGCCGCCTGATCTTCCATGCTGCGTGCCGCGGCGGTGGCTTCCTCCACCAGCGCCGCGTTCTGCTGGGTCATTTCATCCAGTTGCATCACCGTGGTGCTGACCTGCTCGATGCCGGCGCTTTGCTCGGTGCTGGCGGCGGTGATCTCGGCCATGATGTCGGTCACCCGCTTCACCGAGCTGACCACCTCGGTCATCGTGCTGCCGGCCTGCTGTACCAGGTCCGAGCCCTGCGCCACTTTTTCCACCGAATCGGAGATCAGCTGCTTGATCTCCTTGGCGGCGCCGGCCGAACGCTGCGCCAGCGCGCGCACTTCGGTGGCCACCACCGCAAATCCGCGGCCCTGCTCGCCGGCGCGTGCGGCTTCCACCGCCGCGTTCAGGGCCAGGATATTGGTCTGGAACGCGATGCCGTCGATCACCCCGATGATGTCGGAGATGCGCGCCGACGATTGCGTGATCGCCTGCATGGTGCTGACCACTTCCTGCACCACGCGGCCACCGCTTTCGGCTACCTCGCCGGTGCCCTTGACCAGCTGATTGGCCTGGCGCGCATTGTCGGCGTTCTGGCGCACGGTGGAGGTGAGCTCTTCCATCGAGGCGGCGGTTTCTTCCAGGTTCGCGGCCTGATGCTCGGTACGCGTGGACAGGTCGGCATTGCCGCTGGCGATCTCGCCGGCGGCGGTGTTGATCATCTCGGCCGAGTGCTGGATGCCCTGCACGATGGTGGTCAGCTGGATCGCGGTGCGGTTGGCCGCATTGGCCAGGCGGCCGAAGGCGCCCTCGTAATGCGACTCCACCCGCTGCGACAGGTCGCCATCGGCAATCGCGGCCATGATGCGGCCGACATCATCCAGGCCTGCATCGGCCTGCTGCATCAGCTGGTTCAAGGCCTGCACCATCTCGGCGAACGCGAACTGGTAGCGCGCCTGCTCGCCGCGTGCGGAGAAGTCGCCGCGCGCGGCCGCATCGGCCAGGCGTGCGATGTCGCTGTTGATCGCCGACAGGTTGCTCTTCACCGTGTCCAGCGCTTCGTGCAGCGCCGCGCGCTGGCCGGGCAGGCGGCGCATGTCGCGGCGCAGATCGCCACGGCCATACTCGCCCATCAGGTCCATCGCCTCGTTGATGGCATCCAGATGCTCGAATACCACCGTGTTCACGCCGTGCGCCAGGGTGCCGTAATCACCGGGGAAATCCTCCGGAATGCGATGCGCGATATTCTCGCCCTGCTGCAGCCGGATCATGGTCTGCATCTCGCCGTTGAAGCGCTGCAACTGGGTCTGCATCTGCTGCATGCTGTGCATCAGCTGACCGGTCTCGTCGCGCGATTCAACCTGGATGGCGTTGTCGAAGCGGCCGGAGGCAATCGCCTCTGCGGTGCGCGATGCTGCCCGCAGCGGTGCCGCCATCGCCGAGGCGATCAACCAGCACAGGCCGATCACCATGGCCACCAAGGCGCCGCCGATCAAGGTCAAGGTGCGGGTGAAGCCCCAGGCCTGCACCTGGATGTCTTCGGCGTACACGCCCATCACCAGCACCCAGTTCCAGGCCGGAAAGGTCTTGGCGTAGCTGATCTTGGGCAGCTGTTCCTGCTTGCCCGGCTTGGGCGCATTGTAGTAACTGAAGCCGTTGCCGCGCTCGATCGCGGTCTTGATGTCGCGATAGACGTACTGCCCGGCATCGCTCTTGTAGTCGCTCATATCGGTACCGACGGCGCGCTTGGGATGCATCAGGATGCGCATCTGCGGGTCGACGATGAAGAAGTAATCCACGCCGTCGTTGGTGCGCATGTCGGCCAGCGTGGTGCGCGCGGCTTCCTTGGCCTGTTCGACCGTCAGTTCGCCGGCCTTGGCCTTGTCTGCATAGTGCTGCATCACGGTCAGGCCCATCTCCACCTCGGTCTTGACGCTGAGCTTGCGCGCCTCGATCAGGTCCAGATATTGCAAGCGTGCCGCAGCCACTGCCAGCAGGATCACGCCCACCGTCAACAAGCTGCACAACAGGACGAACTTGCGGGTGAGCGGAAGATTGGCAACGTGACGACGCAACAGGGACACAACGGGCATGGCAACGACATCCAGAACGCGCGCAGGGCGCTATGTCATGAATAGCGGCTGATTCACATGCGGGTTGAATGCTAATTGCGGCAGCGTCCGCTTGCGTCAGCTGCGATGTAGGAGCGCCCGGGAGCGCTCCTACAAGGTCATGGGCATCGATCCAGCGATCGATGGGTGACGCGACATTGGTGACTTGCAGACTGTCGGCAGCATGCAAGCAGCGGCGGACACGCACTGCGTGCCCGCCTTATTGCATCAGCCTGCCGCGCAGAAGCCGAATTCAGCCGTCGCGCCGGCCGCCAGGGTGCGATTGAAATCCACGCCGCTGACCTTGAGCGTGCTGCCGCTCTGCGACCAGGTGGCGTTCCAGGCGTTGTTGACGGTGCCGGTGACCGGCAGCGAGATCGACCAGGTGCCGCTGGCGGTGCCGGTGTTGGTGACCTGCACGCGATTGCAGTAGCCACCGTTCCACTGGCTGTCCACGCTCACCTTGGTGCTGAAGCTGCCGCTGGGCGTCGGCGTCGGCGTCGGCGTCGGCGTAGGTGTCGGGGTTGGCGTGGGAGTCGGTGTGGGGGTAGGCGTGGGCGTGGTGGTGCTCAGCGTGCCCCACAGCGTCCGCAACAGCGTCATCTTGTCCTGGCGCACGCTGGTCCAGTCGTCGCGCAGGATGCCGCCGGTGTCGCCGCTGTTGGGATTCCACGACCAGTAGAAGCCCTCGTTGATGCCCTTGCTGCGCAGGTACTGCACCAGCGCGTCCTGCCAGACCTTGTCGCGTGCATCGCCCTCGCCGTACTTGCCGCCGAATTCGCCCAGCAGCAGCGCATACGTGCCGGCGAACTGGCCGAAGTGACGGTCCCAGATTGCAGGCATGTTGTTGGGGAAGTTGCTGTCGTTGAAGTACGCCTGCGCGTACACGTCCGGCCCGTACACATGCGGTGCCAGCAGCAGCCGGTTGGCCGGAATGTTCAACGGGGTGCAGGCCAGCGGCTGCAGATTGCCGCCCCAGAAGATGCCGCCATTAGTCGAGCAGACCGGATTGTCGGTGATGCCTTCCACCGCGATGATCCATTTGGGCGCCACCGCCAGTACCGCGGCCGAACCGCGCTCGGCGGCCTTGTTCCAGTCGGTGGCCGCGTTGCCGGTGCCCCAGGTCGCGGCACCGTGCGGTTCGTTCTTCAGGTCCAGGCCGATCACGCTGGGCACGTTCTTGTAGCGGTTGGCGACAAAGCGCAGGTCATCCAGCCACTGCGCTTCGGAATACGAGCCGGTATACCAGAGCTCGGAGATGGCAGCGCAGTCGGGGGTGTGGTGATCCAGCAGCACGTACATGCCGCGCGCGTTGAATTCGTTGATCACCTTGTCCAGGATCTGCAGCGAGCTCAGGCCCTGCAGATCGGCATTGAGGCTGTAATCGATGCTGGTCGGCATCGTGCTGCTGCGCAGGGTGGCCGGGCAGAACGGCAGACGCACGGCGTTGAAGCCCAGGCCCTGCATCTGGTTGATCATGTCCTTCCAGTTGCGTGCCCACAGGCCATGCATGACATGGTTGCCGGTCTCGAAGCCGAACACGTTGACGCCCTTGAGCTGGACCACCTTGCCACTGTCGTCGACGATCTTGTTGTTGCTGATGGAGTAGCTGAAGGCCGGTGCGGCGGCGAGCGCCAGCGCCGTGGCCAGTGCGAGCGTAGTTGCAGTCCTGAAGATGGACATGGTGGTCTCCCTAGCGAACCCGGCTCGACACCCGAACCCGGTGAGGGGGCATCTTGGTCTTCGGCTGCGTCGTTTGGCGTGACCCGGACCACAGAAAGGCGCATTGCCGCACCGATCACACGCTGGCTGCGGGCCGGTTCGCTTTCGCGCACACTATCGCCGCTGTGGCCTGTCCGCAGGCTGTCCTTTCTGTCCCCGGAGTGTCTTCCAATGTCTTTCCTGCGTGCCGAACTGGCGCAATGGCGCGCCTCGCCTGCGCGCGAACTGATGGCCGGTGCGGTCGCCACCTTTGCGCTGATTCCCGAAGTGATCGCCTTTGCGTTCGTGGCAGGCGTCGACCCGCAAGTGGGGTTGTTCGCGTCGTTCCTGATCGGGATCGTCATCGCGTTTTTTGGCGGACGCCCGGCGATGATTTCCGCTGCGGCCGGGTCGGTGGCGCTGGTCGCCGCGCCGCTGGTGGCCGCACATGGGTTGCCCTATCTGCTGGCGGCCGGTCTGCTGGCCGGTGCGGTGCAGATCCTGTTCGGTCTGTTGCGGCTGGGCGTGCTGATGCGCTTTGTCAGCAGCTCGGTGCGCACCGGTTTCGTCAATGCGTTGGCGGTGCTGATCTTCGCCGCACAGCTGCCGCATCTGCAGCATGCCAACCTGGCTACCTGGGGCATGTTGGCGTTGGGCCTGCTCATCATCTACGGCCTGCCGCGGCTGCCGCTGCCGGGCGTGTCGGCGATTCCTTCGCCGCTGCTGTGCATCCTGGTGCTGACGCTGCTGGGCTCGGCGTTGCATCTGCCGCTGGAGACGGTGGCCGACCTGGGCAAGCTGCCCGACGCGCTGCCATTCCTGCAATGGCCGGCAGTGCCGCTGACGCTGGAGACCTTGCGCATCATCGCCTTGCCGGCGCTGGCCATCGCGATGGTGGGGCTGCTCGAATCGCTGATGACCGCACGCGTGGTCGATGAACTCACCGACACTCCGAGCAACAAGAACCGCGAGTGCACCGGGCTGGGCCTGGCCAACACCGCTGCCAGTCTGTTCGGCGGCATCGCCGGCTGCGGCATGATCGGGCAGACCGTGGGCAACGTGAAGTACGGCGGGCGCGGCCGTCTTTCGACCCTGTTCGCCGGCGTGTTCCTGCTGATCCTGATGGTGCTGCTCAAGCCGTGGGTCTCGCAGGTGCCGGTGATCGCCTTGGTGGCGATCATGGTGATGGTCTCGGCCGAGACCTTTGACTGGCGTTCGCTGCGCACCGTGGTCACACATCCGCGCACCTCCAGCGTGGTGATGCTGGCCACCGTGGCGGTGACCCTGGCCACCCGCAACCTGGCCGCCGGCGTGGCGGTGGGCGTGGTGCTGAGCGGGGTGTTCTTCACCTTCAAGGTGGCCGGGCTGCTGCAGATCGCGCACAGCGATGGCGACGATGGCGTGCGCACCTACCACGTGCGCGGGCAGGTGTTCTTCGCCTCGGCCGACCTGTTCATCGACGCCTTCGACGCACGCCAGGTGCCCGGCCACGCGGTGGTGATCGATGTCAGCCGCGCGCATTTCTGGGACATCACCGCGGTGGCGGCGCTGGACAAGGTGGTGCAGCGGCTGCGCCATCATGCGCTGGAGGTACAGGTCAAAGGTCTGAATGCCGGCAGCCGGCGGCTGATGCAGGCGCACGCGCTGGGCGACGATACGCTGGAGTCCGCGCTGCCGTAAGTGCCGCAGGTGTGCAGGCCTGTCGCGCGCCTGCACATCCGTGTACGCCGGCTGGCCGTGCGCTGCGCCAGCCGGCGGGCGGACTCAAGTTCGCGTGCGCAGCGCCGATGAACCGGCATCGAGATTGCCGGTAACCCGTCGTGATGCCAGTGCGTTCCAGCCCGAGAGGTGTGCCCGCGTGCCGTGACCGGCGCTGCGGGTCTGCGTCCGCCCGCGGGATGGTGCGGCAATGACCACGGCACCGTTGCTGGAACGCATGGTGGACCTGACCGCCATCCGCGACGCCGATCTGCTCGATCTGAGCCTGTTGCGCACCATGCGCGAGGTCTGCGTATCCGAGGAACTGTCGTTGCTGCGCATCGCCCCGGACGGCCGCACCATGGCCGAGACGCGGCTGCGCGAGGATGGCCGGCTGTCGCTGACGGTGGCCGACATCCACGACGCGCACCTGCGCGCGCAACTGGCCGACCTGCACGGGCCGGGCGATGTGGTGCAGTTGCAGCAGGACGGCCGCGCGCTGCTGGTGTATCCGATGATGGAAGCACGCGGGATCCGCACCTGCCTGCGCGTGGGCGGCACGCGCGCACCCGGCGCCGCCGAGCAGGTGATGCTGCAGGGCTTCGCGCGTTTCTTCCAGAATTACCGCAGCCTGCTCGACGATGCCCAGCGCGATGCGTTGACCGGCCTGCGCAATCGCAAAACCTTCGACGATGTGATCCTGCGCCTGTTCGCCGGCGGCGCGGATGCAGCGGCCAGCGAGGGCGTGTGGTTGGGGATCGTGGACATCGACCACTTCAAGCGCGTCAACGACAGCTTCGGCCATCTGTATGGCGATGAGGTGCTGTTGTTGGTGGCCCAGTTGATGCAGCGCTGCTTCCGTCAGGACGATCTGCTCTTCCGCTTCGGCGGCGAAGAGTTCGTGATCGTGTTGCGCGGAGTGGATCGCGACACCGCGGTGACGTTGTTCGAGCGCTTTCGTGTGGCGGTGGCCGAGCATGTGTTTCCGCAGGTCGGCAAGGTCACGCTCAGCGCCGGCATCGTCGAGCTGACCGACGGCCGGTTGATCAGCCAGCTGCTCGACGAGGCCGACAAGGCGCTGTACTGGGCAAAGCAGCATGGCCGCAACCGCGCCGAGGTCTACACCGAACTGGTGGCCAGCGGGCAGATGCGCCAGGTTGCCCAGCAGGTCGGCAGCGTCGATCTGTTCTGAGTCGATCTGTTCTGTGATGCGTTGGCGTTCGCCGGCGGCAGCGCTGCCGTGCACACCCGATCGAACGCCGCAGTGGCTACACTCCAGGGCTGTTCTGACACTACCTGGGTGCTGCAGTGAAGCGAGTTGTTACCAAACGCGTTGCAATGGGAATGCTGGCCATGGCGGTCTCGACCGCACTGATGGCGGCCACGCCCACCTTCGATGGCGCGCGCATCTCGCGCGACGTCAAGGAGCTGGCCTCCGATGCCTACGAAGGCCGCGGCCCGGCCACTGCCGGCGAAGAAAAGACCATCGCCTACCTGAGCAAGCAGTTCGCCGCTGCCGGCCTGCAGCCGGGCGGCGATCTGCGCGACGGCAAGCGCGCCTGGACCCAGGCGGTGCCGCTGCGCCGCGCCGATATCGTCGGTACCCCGACCATCGCCCTGCAGCATGCCGGCAAGCCGCAGGCGCTGACCCAGGGCAAGCAGATCGCCATCCGCGCCGCGCTGGACGGCGCGTCCAAGGTCGATATCGCCAACGCACCGCTGGTGTTCGTCGGCTACGGCGTCAAGGCGCCGGAGCGCGACTGGGACGACTTCAAGGGCGTGGACCTGAAAGGCAAGATCGCGTTGGTGCTGATCAACGACCCGGATTTCGAAACCGGCAAGGGCGCCTTCGACGGCGCCGGCATGACCTACTACGGCCGCTGGACCTACAAGTACGAAGAAGGCGCACGCCAGGGCGCGCTCGGCGTGCTGGTGGTGCACGAAACCGCGCCGGCCTCCTATGGCTGGGACACTGTGGCCAGCTCCAACACCAACACCATGTTCGATGTGGTGCGCGACAACCCGCGCGCCGCGCATCCGACCCTGGAAGGCTGGATCCAGCGCGACCTGGCCGCCGACCTGTTCAAGCAGGCCGGGCTGGATTTCGACGCCTTGAAGAAGCAGGCGCAAACGCGTGGCTTCAAGCCGGTCGAACTCAAGGGGCAGGGGCTGAGTGCCAGCTACCAGGTCAAATCCGATGTGATCACCTCGCACAACGTGGTGGCGCGGCTGGACGGCAGCACGCATCCGGATGAAACGCTGATCTACAGCGCGCATTGGGACCACATCGGCGTGGGCAAGCCGGACGCACGTGGCGACACCATCTTCAATGGCGCGCTGGACAACGCCAGCGGCACGGCCGCACTGCTGGAGCTGGCGCGTGGCTTTGCCGCCGGCCCCAAGCCGCAGCGCTCGGTGGTGTTCCTGGCGGTCACCGCCGAGGAAAAGGGCCTGCTGGGCTCGGAGTTCTACGCCTCCAAGCCGCTGTATCCGCTGGACACCACCGTGGCGGTGATCAACATGGACGGCATGAGCCCGTTCGTGCCATCGCGTGATTTCGGTATCTACGGCACCGCAAAACTCGAATTGCTCGATCAGCTCAAGACCGTCGCCGGCCAGTGGAAGCTGCGCTACACGCCCGATCCCAAGCCGCAGGCGGGATACTTCTTCCGCTCGGATCATTTCTCTTTCGCCAAGCGTGGCGTGCCGGCGCTGTCGTATGCGGCCGGGCAGGATTGGGAAGTGGGCGGCGTGTCCGCGGGCAAGGCCGCCTCCGACGACTACACCGCCAAGCGCTATCACCAGCAGGGCGATGAGTGGAAGCCGGACTGGACCTTCGCCGGTGCCGCGCGCGATCTGGGGGTGCTGTACGCGCTGGGCCAGCAATTGGCCGATTCGCGCCAGTGGCCGAACTGGAGCTCCGATTCGGAGTTCCGCGCCACCCGCGATGCCAGCGAGGCGGCGCGCAAGTAGGACCGGCTGAAACGGCGGCAGCGCTTCCATCAGCGGCGTTGCTATTGCCGATGCGGCATGTGCCACGTGTGCATGCCGCCTCCGCCTCCAGCCACGTGCCCGGTGCTCGCTAGGTCTTGTCGGCTGCTTCAAGGCCGTGAGGACGTGGTTGCCCTGGCAGGCTGGCTAGGGTGGCACGCATGCGTCGTTTGCAGAGCGGTTGACGAGAGGCCTAGTTCTCAAGCCAATGCCCGCTCACTGGCGTGCGGCGAGGGCGCCAGAGCAGCGGTTCGCGGGTTGGCTGCAGGGCCCTTGCCCGCCCACCATCGCAGGACACGCCGCAAGTACGTCCTTGTAGCAACTGTGTTGTTGGAGGAGGTTCTGACCGTTCTGGAAGCCGGGCACGGAGCGCCGGCCGCTGGTCAGCAGCCGGCGGCTCCATCGAGAGCATGGACGCTCAGGTCGGGACGGTGTGGACGTCTGCGGCGTGAGCGTCTCGTACTCGCGCGTTGAG
>NZ_JAJGQM010000003.1 GCF_020784175.1 Xanthomonas campestris pv. asclepiadis | reverse complement strand
CCCGTGCCCGGCTTCCAGAACGGTCAGAACCCCCTCCAACAACACAGTTGCTACAAGGACGTACTTGCGGCGTGTCCCGCGATGGTGGGCGGGCAAGGGCCCCGCAGCCAGGTAAACGGTTCTGCAGCCAAGTCGCACAGCTCTCCGGGCATCGCCGCGTTAGAGCAACAAAACGCCTAGCACTTAGTGGGAGTAGCGTTACCTGAAGATATGCAGATGAAGCATCAGCTTCAACGAATGCCGAGTAGCCGTTGCAAACGCGCTTCGCTTCGCTCAGCGCGCCGTCCACCACGCCAGGACCAGTGCGGCGGCATAGCACAGCAGGTCGAAACCGTTGTTGGCCAGTTGCAGCAGGGTCCAGGCCAGCCCGGTGCCCATCTTCTGCGCCGAGGTCCACGGGTCCAGGCCCAGTGCGCCCCCCAGGTGCGCCGAGGCGATACCCCAGTTGGCGCCGACGATGATCAGCGCGGTCGCCACGACCGCGATGCCGATACGCAACGGGCCGGCGCCCAGCGTGCCCAGGCGCAGCATCCAGACGATTTCCGGGGCCGTCAGTACCGCCATCCAGCCGGCCTGGTTGCCGACGGCAAGCGCGATCAGCATCCAGGCGATCAGGGCGGTGACGCATCCCAGCAGCAGGAGCGGGGGCCAGAGCCAGTGGGTGGTTCTGGCGGACGCGGTGGTGGGCGGCATTGGAGCTCCTGACAGTGCGCACATGATAAGGCGCGCGACGTGCTTTGCGCGGTGATGGGCGCGCCGATGGAATGCAGCGTCGTCGCTGGCTCCATCCCGCAACCAGCAGCGGCCTTGCCGTGGTCGGCTAGAATGGCGGACTTGCGCGCATCCGCCGCGGCCCCATATCCAGCCCATGTATTCCCGTAGCAGCGAACCCGTCCAGTTCGAACGCGATTGCGATGCCGTCATGGTGCCGCAGGGCGATTCGGTGACCCTGCCCGCAGGCAGTTACGGCTATATCACCCAGGCGCTGGGTGGCAGCTACACCGTCTTTGTCGAAGGCAACCTGTTCCGCATTGCCGGCAAGGATGGCGATGCGATCGGCAAGGAGGCCCCGCCCGGGCTGGAACTGCCCGCCAATGCCAGCGACGAAGAGGTGGAAGCCCTGGTGTGGCAGCAGCTGCGCACCTGTTTCGACCCGGAGATCCCGTTCAACATCGTCGATCTGGGCCTGGTCTACGAGGCGGTGGTCAGCCATCGCGAGGAAGACGATCAGCGCCGGGTGGACGTCAAGATGACCCTCACCGCGCCCGGTTGCGGCATGGGCGAGATCCTGGTCGACGACGTGCGCAGCAAGGTGGAGATGATCCCGACCATTGCCGAAGCCGACGTCGAGCTGGTCTTCGACCCGCCGTGGGGCCGGCATATGATGTCCGAAGCAGCCCGTCTCGAGACCGGCATGCTCTGATCATCAGGCGCCATGTCGAAGAGGTGGCGCCGCGTCCTTTCGCCCGCCATAACAGGAATCTTCCGGTGTCCGTGTCCTTCGCTTCCACCCGTTCCCCGTCGCCGCGCAGTGCCGACGAGCTGTCCGTGATCCTGGCCGCGCCCGGCTTCGGGCTGCATTTCACCGACCACATGGTCGCCATTTCCTGGACCAACGAGCTCGGTTGGCACAACGCGCAGGTGCGCGCCTACGGCCCGCTGCAGCTGGATCCGGCCGCCTCGGTGCTGCATTACGGCCAGGAGATCTTCGAAGGCATCAAGGCCTACCGGCATGCCGACGGTTCGATCTGGACCTTCCGCCCGCAGGCCAATGGCGAGCGCCTGCAGCGCTCGGCGCGCCGGCTGGCGCTGCCGGAACTGCCGGTGGACCTGTTCGTCGAATCGCTGCGCCAGCTGGTGGCGGTGGATGCGAGCTGGGTGCCGTCGGCCCCGGAAACCAGCCTGTATTTCCGCCCGTTCATGATCGCCGACGAGGCATTCCTGGGCGTGCGTGCGGCGCACAAGGCCTCGTACTACGTCATTGCAAGTCCTGCCGGTCCGTATTTCGCCAAGGGCGTGGCGCCGGTGTCGATCTGGTTGTCCACCGAGTACGCACGTGCGGCCAAGGGCGGCACCGGCGCGGCCAAGTGCGGCGGCAACTACGCCGCCTCGTTGCTGCCGCAGCAGAAGGCCTATGCGCAGGGCTGCTCGCAGGTGCTGTTCCTGGACCCGGTGGAAGGCAGGTACATCGAAGAACTGGGCGGCATGAACGTGTTCCTGGTCTACAAGGACGGCACGCTGGTGACGCCGGAATTGTCCGGCAGCATCCTGGAAGGCATCACCCGCGACAGCATCCTGCAACTGGCCCGCGACCGCGGCATGCAGGTGATCGAGCGCAAGGTCGCCATCGACGAGTGGAAGCAGGGCGTGGCGTCGGGCGAGATCACCGAAGTGTTCGCCTGCGGCACCGCGGCCGTGGTCACCCCGATCGGCGAGCTGAAGGGCGATGGCTTTGCGGTCGGCGATCTGTCCGCCCCGGCTGGCGAGGTGACCATGTCGCTGCGCCAGGAGCTGACCGATATCCAGTACGGGCGCGTCCCGGACCGCCATGGTTGGCTGGTGCGTTTGTCCTGAGCCAACACATTGCGTCAAAAAAGGCCTCTGCGCAGTCGCGCAGGGGCCTTTTTTTTGGGCGCAGCGCAGCAGGGGCGTGGCAATGCGTGTCCGAACATGTCTTCAACTGCTGAACGGTGCCGTACGGTGTCACAAATCTGATATTTAATTTATGGAAAGTGCGAACTTATTATTGTTCAGTCTGGTTGTAGTGCGGTAGGTTCGCTGAACGGATCGATAACAGGGGGTCGATCCGGGACCTCGGTGCTGACCTATGGAAGGCGGCACCGGCTACCACCGCTAAGGCGGTGCTCTTTGATCTAGAAGGGAATTCGATGTCGAACGAGTCTTTCCGCAAGTGCCCCCGCGCACTCACCATCCTGAGCGCAGCTGCGCTGACCTCGTTGCTGCTGGCAACCCCGGCCTTTGCCGGCGAGGTGTATCTGGATGGCCTGGCCACCGCCCAAACCCATCAGAAATTCATCGTGACCTACAAGGACGGCAGCACCGCGCTGGCCAGTCCCACCGCGTTGAGCACCTCGCTGCGCACCGCCGCGCGCGCTGTTCCAGCCAAGGCCGGCAAGGCGCTGGGCCTGAACTCGGTGCGCCGCCTGGCGCTGGGACCGGAGCTGGTCAGGACCGACCGCGCACTCGACCGCGCCGAGGCCGAAACCCTGATGCGCCAGCTGGCATCCGACCCCAACGTGCAGAGCGTGGAAGTCGACCAGATCCTGCACGCCACGCTGACCCCGAACGACACCCGCCTGTCCGAGCAGTGGGCCTTCGGCACCACCAACGCCGGCCTCAATATCCGCCCGGCCTGGGACAAGGCCACCGGCGCCAATGTGGTGGTGGCCGTGATCGATACCGGCATCACCGCCCACGCCGACCTCAACGCCAACATCCTGCCGGGTTACGACTTCATCAGCGATGCCGCCACGGCGCGCGATGGCAACGGGCGCGACAGCAATCCTGCCGACGAAGGCGACTGGTACGCCGCCAATGAGTGCGGCACCGGCATTCCCGCCGCCAATTCCAGCTGGCACGGCACCCATGTGGCCGGCACGGTGGCCGCGGTGACCAACAACACCACCGGCGTGGCGGGCACGGCCTATAACGCCAAGGTCGTGCCGGTGCGCGTACTCGGCAAGTGCGGCGGTTCGCTGTCGGATATCGCCGACGCCATCGTCTGGTCGTCCGGCGGCAGCGTCAGCGGCGTGCCGGCCAATGCCAACCCGGCCGAAGTGATCAACATGTCGCTCGGCGGCGGCGGCACCTGCTCGGCCACCATGCAGAACGCGATCAGCGGTGCGGTCTCGCGCGGCACCACGGTGGTGGTGGCGGCGGGCAACGACTCTTCCAACGTGTCCGGTTCGCTGCCAGCCAACTGCGCCAACGTGATCGCGGTGGCAGCCACCACCTCGGCCGGCGCCAAGGCCAGCTATTCCAACTTCGGCACCGGGATCGATGTGTCGGCGCCGGGCTCGGCGATCCTGTCCACGCTCAACAGCGGCACCACCACGCCGGGCAGTGCCAGCTACGCGTCCTACAACGGCACCTCGATGGCGGCGCCGCATGTGGCCGGCGTGGTCGCGCTGGTGCAGTCGGTCGCGCCAAGCGCACTTACGCCGGCTGCCGTGGAAACCCTGTTGAAGAACACCGCGCGTGCGCTGCCGGGCGCCTGCTCGGGCGGCTGCGGTGCCGGCATCGTCAATGCCGATGCGGCGGTGACCGCCGCCATCAGTGGCAGCAATGGCGGCGGCGGTGGCGGCACCGGCAACACCCTGACCAACGGCACGCCGGTCACCGGACTGGGCGCGGCCACGGGTGCCGAACTGAACTACACCATCGCGGTGCCGGCCGGTAGCGGCACGCTGACGGTGGCGATCAGCGGCGGTAGCGGCGATGCAGACCTGTACGTGCGTGCCGGCAGTGCGCCGACCGACACCACCTACACCTGCCGCCCGTACCGCAGCGGCAATGCCGAGACCTGCAGCATCAGCGCGCCGTCGGGCACGTACTACGTGCGCGTCAAGGCGTACAGCACGTTCTCCGGCGTGACCTTGCGCGCCAGCTACTGAGACACGTCGGCACTGTCGGGCCATGGCCGGGCAGTGCCGATCCGCTTCAGATCTGCTTCACCCCATCAGCGACGTATTGCCCACGTCTGCCGCATCGGCAGGCGCCGGTGATGTGTTGCCGCTCGACCGGAATGGACATCGGTCAGTCGTCTCGCCGGGCGCACGCGCCCGTGCACTGCCCGACCCGATCCGCAGCACGCGGGGACGGTTCGGCCATCTCGCCGCACCTGCGGCACTCTCTCAATTAAGGAACGATCGATGTCCAATGTGTCGCAACGTCGTGCGCCCAAGCGCGCGCTGGTGGTCCTGGGTGTGTCCGCGCTGACCTCGCTGCTGGCGGTGCCGGCGTTTGCCGGTCAGGTCAATCTTTCCGGCCTGGATTCGCAGCCCACCCTGGATCGCTTCATCGTCAAGTACAGGGACGGTTCCAGCGCGGCGGTGAGCCCGACCTCGATGCGTGCATCGCTCAAGTCGGTCGCCACCGCCGTGCCGGCACGCGCCGGTCGTGCGCTCGGCCTGAATCACGTGCGTCGCACCGCGCTGGGGTCGGAGGTACTCAAGACCGACCGTGGCCTGGACCGCGCCGAGGCCGAGACGCTGATGCGCCGGATCGCCGCCGATCCGAGCGTTGAGTATGTGGAAGTCGACCAGATCATGTACCCGACGCTGACCCCCAACGACACCCGTCTGTCCGAGCAGTGGGGCTTCGGCACCACCGCCTCGAGCATCAACGTGCGTCCGGCCTGGGATACGGCCACCGGCACAGGCGTGGTGGTGGCGGTGATCGACACCGGCATCACCAGCCACCCGGACCTCAATGCCAACGTGCTGCCGGGTTACGACTTCATCAGCGACGCGGCACGCGCGCGCGACAACAATGGTCGCGACAACAATCCGGCCGACCAGGGTGACTGGCGCGCTGCCAACCAATGCGGCTCCGGCGTGGCAGCGGCCAACTCCAGCTGGCATGGCACCCACGTGGCCGGCACCATCGCCGCGGTCACCAACAACAGCACCGGCGTGGCCGGCACCGCGTTCAATGCGCGCATCGTGCCGGTGCGTGCGCTGGGCCTGTGCGGCGGCACCACCTCCGACATCGCCGATGCGATCGTCTGGGCGTCCGGCGGTACCGTGTCCGGGGTGCCGGCCAACGTGAACCCGGCCGAGGTGATCAACATGTCGCTGGGCGGCAACGGCACCTGCTCCAGCACCTACCAGAACGCCATCAATGGTGCGGTGTCGCGCGGCACCACGGTGGTGGTGGCGGCCGGCAACAGCAATGCCAACGTGGCCAACTTCACCCCGGCCAGCTGTGCCAACGTGATCTCGGTGGCGTCGATCACCTCGGCCGGGGCGCGTTCGAGCTTCTCCAACTTCGGCAGCACCATCGACATCTCCGGCCCCGGCTCGGCGATCCTGTCCACGCTCAACAGCGGCACCACCACGCCGGGCAGCGCTAGCTACGCCTCCTACAACGGTACCTCGATGGCGGCCCCGCACGTGGCAGGCGTGGTGGCGCTGGTGCAGTCGGCGGCCAGCCGTCCGTTGACCCCGGCGGCGGTGGAAACGCTGTTGAAGAACACCGCCCGTCCGCTGCCGGGCGCCTGCTCGGGTGGCTGCGGTGCCGGCATCGTCAACGCGGCCGGTGCGGTCAGCCAGACCCCGTAAGGTACGCGCGGTGCCAGCGGCCGGACCGTTGGCACCGCATCGGTCTGCGTGATGCAGCGTGTCTGCAGCAAGCTTGGTACCCCCCCATTGCCCCGCCAAAACGCGGGGCAATGGCGTTTTGGGGGTACGGGGAGGGCAGGTCGGCTCAGTTCCGGTCGCCGCCGGCATCTGCCGTTCAAGCGGCCGCCTTAACAGACCCCATGGTTCGCCACGCCTTGTCAGCGATCCCGGCTCAGGTCCGCCGGCACCGGGTCGATAGCGTGGGCAGGTGGGCAGCGACGCCAGTCGGCGCGCCTCACCACGATGCGAAGCGGCACACCTGTGCCCGCGTTTGCACCACGACATCTTGGAGAGGGGTCGATCCATGCACCATCTATCATTCAAAGGGTTACGCCACGTCGCGCTGGCCTGTGCACTGCTGTGCGGCACTGCGCCTGCGTTCGCTGGCGACGTCAGCCTGCAGGGGCTGGGGTCGGCGTCGGCCCATCAGCGTTTCATCGTCAGCTACAAGGACAGCAGCGCCGGCAACCGTGGCGGGCGTCTGAGTGGTTCGCTGCGCGAGATTGCCCGCGCAGTGCCGGCGCGGCGCGGGCGCGCCCTCGGCTTGTCGGCATCGCGCTGGCTTGGCGTCGGGCCGCAACTGCTGGTGGCCGACCGCGCGCTGGACCGGGTCGATGCGGAAACGCTGATGCGGCGTCTGGCGGCCGACCCGTCGGTCAAGCGCGTGGAAGTGGACATGTTGATGCGTCCGATGCTGGTGCCCAACGATACCCGCCTGTCCGAGCAATGGGCGCTGGGCACCACGACCGCCGGCATCAATGTGCGGCCGGCCTGGGACAAGGCGACCGGCAAGGGCGCGGTGGTGGCCGTGATCGATACCGGCGTCACCACGCACCCGGAGCTGTCGGCCAATGTGCTGGCCGGCTACGACTTCATCAGCGACGCCTCCATCGCCCGCGACGGCAACGCCCGCGACACCAGCGCCGCCGATGTGGGCGACTGGGCCGCGGCCAACGAATGCGGCAGCGGTGCCAGCGCATCCAGCTCCAGCTGGCATGGCACCCATGTGGCCGGCATCGTCGCGGCCGCCGCCAACAATGGCGCCGGCACCGCGGGCGTGGCGTTCAATGCCAAGGTGCTGCCGGTGCGGGTGCTGGGCCGTTGTGGCGGCTATCTGTCCGATATCGCCGATGCGATCGTCTGGGCCTCCGGCGGCACGGTATCCGGTGTGCCGGCCAATCCGACCCCGGCCAAGGTAATCAACCTGTCGCTGGGTGGCATCGGCACCTGTTCGACCACCTTGAGCAATGCGATCGCCAGCGCGGTGTCACGCGGCACCAGCGTGGTGGTGGCCGCCGGCAACAGCAATGTCGATGTCTCCAACAGCGTGCCGGCCAATTGTCCGAACGTGATTGCGGTGGCGGCGACCACGTCGGCCGGGGCCAAGGCCAGTTTCTCCAACTTCGGCCAGGGCGTGGATATCGCCGCGCCCGGCCAGGCGATTCTGTCCACGCTCAACAGCGGCACCACCGCGGCGGGCAATCCCAGTTACGCGGTCTACAGCGGCACCTCGATGGCGGCGCCGCATGTGGCCGGCGTGGTGGCGTTGATGCAGTCGGTGGCGCTCAATCCGCTCAGTGCGGCCAGCGTCGAAGCCATGCTCAAGAGCACTGCGCGTGCATTGCCGGTGGCATGTCCGCAGGGCTGCGGAGCAGGGCTGGTCAATGCCGATGGAGCGGTGGCTGCGGTGATCGCCTCGACCACCCTGACCAGCAATGCAGCGCGCAGCGGCCTGGCCGCGGCGACCGGTGGTTCGCTGTATTACCAGGTCAACGTGCCCGCGGGCACGCGCAGCCTGCGGGTGGCACTCAGCGGTGGCAGCGGCAATGCCGATCTGTCGCTGCGCCCCGGCGCATTGCCGAGCGATACCGCCTACAGCTGCCGTAGCGCGGTGGTGGGCAACGCCGACAGCTGCACGCTGACCGCGCCTGCGGCAGGGGTGTATTACGTGCGGCTCAAGGCCACGCTGGCGTTTTCGGCGGTCACGCTGGTGGCCACGTACTGAGCGCGCACGCAGTCCTGCGCCGATGGGTGCAGGGCTGCGCCCGGCCTTTGCGCGCGATCTCGCGTCAGGCACGTAGCGCTGGCGAAACACTTACGTTTCATGGAGCGTGCGTGATCGCTGCCGCAAGCAAGCGATACTTTTTGCATGTCCAAGTGCTGGCCGGCGCCAGCCGACACGCACGCGGCGCGGTGTCTCGCCGCGTCTAGTCGCAGACACTGCAGGGCCGCGCCTGCAATGCGGCGACGATGCCGTCGCCCGGCAATTCCAGCAGCAAACCGCGTTGCCCGGCGTTGATCCACAGCGATGGGGCATCCAGTGCGCTGGCTTCGATCAGAACCGGCGCCTGGCGTTGTTGCCCGAGCGGGCTGATGCCGCCGACCTTGTAGCCGGTGCGACGCTCGGCATCGGCCACCTCCATCATGCGCGCCGACTTGCCGTTGCAGGCACTTGCCAGTTTCTTCAACGACACCCGGCGATCGCACGGGATCACCACGCATACGGCCTGGTCGTCGACCCAGGCCATCAGTGTCTTCAGCACCGTGTGCGGCGCCAGCCCCAGGGCGGTTGCCGCCTGCACGCCCTTGGCGTCGGCATCGGCCTGGTAAGCGTAGGGGTGCAACACATAGGCCACGCCGGCGGCGTCCAATGCCCTGGTCGCGCGGGTGGCCTTGCTCATGGTGTCAGAGCGACTCGAAGCGGTTGGCGGCGACGTTCTTGCGCACCTTTTCCGGATTCCAGATGCGTCCGTTCATGGCGATGTACACGCCGGCCGGCAGCGACTGCACCGCGCCGACCGCGCAGCCGATGTTGAACTCGGCATCCGAGCCGCGGAAGCGCGCCGGATTGAGCGCGCCGGTCATCACGATGGTCTTGTCGGCGATCGACTGCAGCACCTTGCCGGTTTCCACCATCGAATCGGTGCCGTGGGTGATCAGCACGTGGCGCGTCGGCTGGGCGGCGATGGTGGCGCGCACCAGTTCGCGGTCGGCATCGGTGATGTGCAGCGAATCCTTGCGGATGATCGGAATCACCGAAAAGCGGAAGGTCACGCCCAGTTCCTTGAGGATCTGGCCGATCTGCGGGTCGCCGATCTGGTAGTCCGACTTGTCGTCGAAGTAGATCTTGTCGATCGTGCCACCGGTGGTGACGATCAGGAGGTCTTCCATTGCTGCGGGTCCTTCAAACGGGCGCGGTGCAGGCCGCGCGAGGGCCGTCATGATACGACCCCGGCGCGTGCACTGCCCAAGCCGGGTCAACGTGGAGGGCGAGGGCGGCCGAAGCGCGCCGCCATGCCGGGGCCGCCCACCAATGCCACCACCAGCAGGGCCAGCAGCACTTCCAGCCAGGCCAGTCCACGCGCCTGCGGCTGACTCCAGGCGACCATCACGCCGTGACTGAACCAGCCCAGCGCGAACACGCCGGCCCAGAAACGCGCACGCGCGCTGCGCAGCGCCAACGCGGCCATCAGCGCCGGCGGCACTGCAAACACCAGCAGCGATGCGGCGCGGTGGCGGTCGTCGTGAAACCAGGTCACGAACAACACCGTCAGCGCGATCAGCACGGCGGTCAGCAGCCAATACGTGGCGCGCAGGCTCACGGGCTGGCCAGGCGCCGGGCGATGTCGGCCACCCGGCGGCCCAGCGCACGCGCCAGCAGCGCTTCGTCCTCGCTCGGTTGCGGGTCGCCGCCGGCGCCGGAGACATGGCTGGCGCCATAGGGCGTGCCGCCGCTGGTGGTGTGGCTGAGCGCCGGCTCGGTGAACGGGATGCCGACGATCAGGCAGCCGTGGTGCAGCAGCGGCAGGTGCATCGACAGCAAGGTGGATTCCTGGCCGCCGTGCATCGAGGCGGTGGAGGTGAACACGCCTGCCGGCTTGCCGGCCAGGGTGCCGCTGGCCCATTCGGCGCCCAGGCTGTCGAGGAAATGCTTCACCGGCGCGGCCATGTTGCCGAAGCGGGTCGGGCTGCCCAGCAGCAGCCCGCTGCACTCGGCCAGATCGGCCTTGTCCACATACGGCGCGCCCTCGTCCGGCACCGGCGGGGCGCTGGCCTGGGTCACCGCCGCCACCGGCGGTACCGTGCGCAGCCGCGCGCTCATGCCGGGGACTTCGCCAATGCCGCGCGCGATCTGCCGCGCCAGCCGCGCCACCGAACCGCCACGGCTGTAATACAGCACCAGAATCTCCGCCATCGCGCATTCACCGCCTGTGTAAGTTGCCGCAGTATCGGCCAAGCCACCACCTCGCTGCACGCTGCGGCTGCGGCAAGGCCGCGATGACGGCGCATCGGGTACCCTTGCGCGATGTCGCGCGTGAACAAACTCCACCAATGGAAAGAACGGCTGCGCGACCGCGCGCGGACAGTGAGCTTCGGGCGCTTCCTGTGGCGCCGCTTTCTCGATGACCGCCTGTTCCAGGCCGCCGCCTCGCTCGCCTACACCACTGTTTTTGCGCTGGTGCCGCTGGCGATCGTGGTGTTCGGAGTGTTGTCGGCGTTTCCGGCCTTCAACGAATGGAAGGACGCGCTGACCGACTTCATCTTCAACAACTTCGTGCCCGGCGCGGCGCGTTCGGTGCAGAACTACCTCAACCGTTCGCTGGAGGATCTGGGCAAGTTCACCGTGGCCGGCATGGTCGCGCTAGTGGCCTCGCTGCTGATCACCCTGCACAGCATCGAGCAGACCTTCAACAGCATCTGGCGGGTGGCCGCCGCACGGCCGAAGGTGACCCGCTTTCTGATCTATTGGACGGTGCTGACCCTGGGCACGATGCTGGCCGCCGCCTCGATGGCGATGGCCGCCTACGTGTTCGCGTTGCCGCTGTTCCGCACCACCGAAGGCCAGTGGCTGGCCGAATTCGCCTGGCGGCTGGCGCCGATGGCGGTGGAGTTCGTCTGCATCGTGCTGATCTACCGCGTGGTGCCGCAGCATGCGGTGCGCCTGCGGCACGCGTTGCCGGGCGCATTGCTGGCGGTGATCCTGATGGAGATCGTCAAATGGGGCTTCGGCTTCTATCTGGGCAATTTCCAGACCTATCAGCGCATCTACGGCGCACTGTCGGCGCTGCCGATCCTGCTGCTGTGGATCTATCTGAGCTGGGTCTCGGTGCTGCTGGGCGCTTCGCTGGCCTCGTCGATGTCCGCGTTTCGCTACCAGCCCGAAGCGATGCGGCTGCCGCCGGGCTTTGAGATCTATGGCCTGCTGCGCCTGCTTGGTCGTTTCCGCCAGGCACGCATCCATGGCAACGGGCTGGACGAAGACCGCATCCTGGTGCTGGAGCCGATGCTCACCGACACGCTGATGCAGGAGTTGCTGTGCGAACTCAAACGCATCCGCCTGCTGCGCCGCGACGAGCGCGGCCAATGGCTGCTGGCGCGCGATCTGGACGTGGTGCCGCTGGCCGAACTCTACGAAAACTGCCAGCTGCGCGTGCCGATCGAAGACCGCCCCCTGCCATGCCGCGACGATGCTTACGGCCAGGCCGCGGCGGCTGCGCTGGAACAACTGCGTCAACCCTTGCGCAGCGTGCTGGCGCAACCGGTCGGCGACCTCTACACCCACCTTCCCGGAGACCCCTCATGACCGTGCGCCTCGTGCGCGGCGCCTGTGCGCTGCTGTTGCCGCTGTTGTTGCTGACCGCCTGCAAGCCCGCCAGCGAGGGAACGCCCGCCGCCGGCGGTGCAGCGCCGGCGACCACCGCGCAGACGCCGGAAAAGCCCGCCGCCGCCGACCCGGCAGGCGCGACCGATTCCTCGGTGGTGCAGCAGACCGCCGAGATGCCCAAGCTGTCGCTGCCGACCGTGACCGGCGAGGCCTACGATCTGGCCGCGCATCGCGGCAAGTGGGTGGTGGTCAATTTCTGGGCCACCTGGTGCGCGCCGTGCCTGAAGGAAATGCCCGAACTGTCGGCGCTGCACACCATGCGCGACACCATCGAAGCGGTGGGCCTGGCCTACGAAGACATCAGCAGCGCCGACATGCAGGCCTTCCTGAAGGACCACCCGGTGTCGTACCCGATCGCCATCCTCGACCCTTACCAGCCGCCACAGGACTTCGCCACGCCGCGCGGGTTGCCGATGACGTATCTGATCGGTCCGGACGGCAAGGTCGCCAAGCAGTTCCTCGGCCCGGTGACCGCACGTGACATCGAAACGGCGGTCGGCATCACCGGCAAGGCCGGCTGATGCAGGCGGCGCGCTTCGTCGTCACCGGCGTGGTGCAGGGCGTGTGGTTCCGCGCCTCCACCCGCGAGCGCGCGGTTGCGCTGGGTCTGCGTGGACACGCGCGCAACCAGCCCGACGGCAGTGTGGAAGTTGTCGCTGCCGGGACCGACGCCGCGCTGGATGCGCTGGAGACCTGGTTGTGGCAAGGCCCGCCGGTGGCCCGGGTTGCGGCGGTGACACGCATGCCCTGCGCGCAGCCGCCGACTGAAGAATTTGTAACTGGCTGAGTCGCTGCCACCGGAGCAGGCCAACAGACTTGCGATGCGTCGCCGATAACCTTGTCAGCGCGATCAGGCGCGCAGGGGAACTATATGGCCGCTCCATCTCAAGATCACACCGACGGGCACGCACTGCCGGCACACCACCGCAATCGTCGCCTGGTGCAGCTTGCGCCATGGCTGTACCTGGGCGTCCTGTCGGGCAGCGGCTGGTTGTTGTTCCTGCAGCCGCAAACCCGTGTGCTGCAGCCTGGGCAGGCGGCCACCAGCTGGCTGCTGGCCTGGATCTTCGGCGGCATCGCCATCGGTGCGGTGCTGTGGAGCCTGAAGCTCGCACGCCACGGCCTGGGCGCGTCCACTGCCAGCTATCCGCTGTCGGCGCGTCTGCCCGATTCCTGGGCCGATGCCTACGCTGCCCTGTTGCGCCCGGCCAGCGCCGCGCCGATGACGGCGTCCAAACCCGATCGCGCCGGCACCCAGCGCGGCGCAGCCTGGCACCGTTTCGGCGGCGGCATGCTCAGCGTGGAAAATTTCGATCCCAACGACGCCACTCGCGCGCCTTGGGACAGCCTGGATGCCCAGGCCTGCATCGCGCGTCTGGACGATGTGCGTCCGGCCTGGCAGAACGCCGCCGCCAACCGCGCGCTGCAACAGGAGCGTCGCTACTGGCTGGATGTGGTGCTGTCGCTGCTCGACCATGGCGTGATGCGGCCGCTGCAGGACGGCTACCTGCCCGACACCGCCACGCTGCGCACCGAACGTTTCCTGCTTGGCGCCGATGCCGGCCCGATCGTCCTGGCCGAGGTGCCGGCGCTGTTCGCACGCCGGCTGGCGCTGGCGATCGAGAGCATGCCGGCCCCGCAACGCGAAGCCGCCGGCGTCCAATGGCGTCTGCTGCAGCAATTGCACGGCCTGGTTGCCGAAGGCCGCATGCTGGACGAGCGCTCGCAGGTCATCCAGGTGCTGGCGTGGAATCCGGACGTGGACCTGGATCAGGTCGAAGTGGCCTACATCCTGGCCGCCGAGTACCGCCAGGGCATGCGCGACTGGTTGCGCCGCGCCGCGCTGGTGCGTCTGCCGGACAGTGCACTGCGCCTGGATGAAGTGCTGCTGTCGTCCTGCAGCCCGCTCGGTCCGCAGGCCGACGATGTGGATTACATTGAAGCGATGCGCCCGCTGCACCGCGGTTTCATGCAACTGTTCAGTCAGCGCCTGAGCCAGCTGGTACTGCAGGCCGAGCAGGCCGAACGCCAGTCCGGCCTGTATCCCTTGCCACGTGCCACGGCCAGCGACGAGATCTCTCAGGACTGGCCGGCGTAATCGTCGATCGGTTCCAGCACCCCGTAACGTTCCTTGTGCGGCTTGCCGTCCAGCGGCGGCAGCTGCAACGTGTCATCGGGCACCGCGGTGTCCGGGAGCCGATCCAGCAGGTTGCGGATCAGACTCAGGCGACCCCGCTTCTGGTCGTTGAAATCCACCAGCGTCCACGGCGCGTCCGGCGTATGCGTCACCTTGAGCATGCGCTCGCGCGCGGCGGTGTAGTCCTCGTACTTGCTGCGTGACTGCAGGTCCACCGGCGACAACTTCCAACCCTTGAGCGGGTCTTCCTGGCGTTCGGCAAAGCGCTGTTCCTGCTCGGCCTGATCCACGCACAGCCAGTACTTGAACAGCAGGATGCCGTCGTCGACCAGCAGTTGTTCGAAGCGCGGCGCCTGCTCCAGAAACGCGTCGTACTGCGCGTCGGTGCAATAGCCCATCACCCGTTCCACGCCGGCGCGGTTGTACCAGCTGCGATCCATCAGCACCAATTCGCCGGCCGCCGGCAGGTGCGCCACATAGCGCTGGAAATACCATTGCGTGCTTTCGCGATCGTTGGGTGTCGGCAATGCCACCACCCGGCACTGGCGCGGGTTCAGATGGCTGGCGATGGCCTGGATCACGCCGCCCTTGCCGGCGGTGTCGCGGCCTTCCACCAGCACCAGCGCGCGCTGGTTGGTGTGGCGCAGCCAGCGCGCCATGTTGACCAGTTCCAGCTGCAGCGGTGCCAACAGCTTCTTGTAGGCCTTGCGTTTCAGGTGCGACATGCGCGTTCCGACAGCGATGAAGCGCGCAGGCTATTCGCCCAGGCGTGGACGCAGTGTCGCCAGATTGCAGGGCTTTGTACGTGCATCGAGCTGCGCACGCACGATCTTTTCCCAGGCCGTGCGGCAGGCCGAGGTGGAGCCGGGCAGGCAGAACACGAAGCTGTGGTTGGCCAGCCCCGCAAACGCGCGCGACTGCAGCGAGGAGGTGCCGATTTCGTCGACGCTGACCGCGCGGAACAATTCGCCGAAACCGGGCATGGTCTTGTCCAGCAGCGGCGTGATTGCCTCCGGCGTGCTGTCACGGCCGGTAAAGCCGGTGCCGCCGGTGATCAGGATGCCGTCGACCTGCGCATCGGCGATCCACGCAGAGACGATCGCGCGCATGCGGTAACGGTCGTCCGGACACAGGGCGCGCTCGTGCAGCACGTGACCATCGCGAGTCAGGGCATCGACCAGATAGTCGCCGGAGCGATCGTCGGCCAGCGTGCGGCTGTCTGACACCGTCAGCACGCACAGGTGCAAGGGAATGAAGTCGAGATTGGAAGGCATGCCCCAAGCCTAGCGAGCCGGAACGACCGGGTACAGCACCACGGCGTGAAGCCGCACACTGGACGAGTCGCTCTCGAGCCCCTCTCCCCCGGGAGAGGGGTTGGGGTGAGGGTGCGGCGGAAGACAGCCATCTAGCTTGAAAAGGCGAGCAGCCCGCTAGTTACCTGACCAACCATGTTGGCGCGCGAGTGCTTGCATCAGGTCCGCGAACCCGTCGGCAAACCCATCCATATCGAACACGCCCGACTCGCGCCGACGCTCCGCCACCCGTGCACGCAACGCACTCAATGCCGCTGGGTCACTCGCCAACGCCACCGCCTTGGCCACAAACGCAGCGTCGTCGGCCACATTCATTTCATCCAGCCCCAGGTGATGATTCAAGCTGCCGGCCACGCGCGCGGCAAACGTCTCGCCGGGCGTCGTCAGCACCGGGCAACCGGCCCATAGCGCATCCGAAGCGGTGGTGTGCGCGTTGTACGGATGCGTGTCCAGGAACAGGGCGGCATGCCGGTAGCGCGCCAGATACTGCGCGTGCGGCAGCTTCGGCATGAACACCAGACGCTGCGCATCCACGCCTTGCGCCTGCGCCACCGCCCGCAGGCGCGCGTCGGCCTCGCCCGGCCCGGACAACAGCCACAGCACGCTGCCCGGTACCGCGCGCAACACCGCCAGCATGCGCGTCATGCTGCGTGGATTGAGCTTGTAGCTATTGTTGAAGCAGCACAGCGCCACGCCATGCTCGGGCAAGCCGCACTGCGCCCGCGGCGGCGGTTCGGCGACCACGCGCGAGGTATCCGACGGCTGGAACGCACCGTTCAAGCGCACTACGCGCTCGCTGTAAAACGGCTCCAGCGCCGGCGGCAGCGCAAACGCATCGCCCAGCACATAGTCCATCCATGGCGCACCCGACGTGCCCGGATACGCCAGCCAGTTGATCTGCAGTGGCGCCGGTCGCAGTGCGAATACTTCCGGGCGCCCGCCCCCGCCCCAGCCGCGCAGGTCGAACAGCAGATCGATGCCCTGATCGCGGATGTGCTGCGCGGTGGCCAGGTGCCCTAGCGCGGTGACATCGTGCAGCGTGGTGGCCTGCGCCAGGCGCGTGCGGATCGCGCTGCGGTCGTCGTGGCTGGTGGCGAACAGATGCAGCTGCAGCGCAGGCTGCCGGCGCTTAAGCGCTTCGAACAACGCCACAGTCAGCAAGCCGGTGGGGTGCGCGCCAAACCCGTTGGAAACAAAGCCGAGCCGCAACGCGCCCTGGCTGCGCACGGCAGTCGGCGCCAGCGGGCGCAACATTGCGGTGACGGCCTGCGCGCGCGTTCGTGCACACGCCAGCTGTTCGGCAGCGCTGGCGTCCTCGCTCAGGAAGGCGAACGGTTCCACCGCCGCAGCGCCCTGCGCCACCGCACTGCGCACCTGCGCAGCAAGTGCATCCAGCGCGCGCCAATCGCACAGACGGCGTCGCCAGTTGAGCAGTTGTGCGGTGATATACGGCTCATCGGGCAGCAATTGATGCGCACGCGTATAGGCGGCCGCGGCAGCTTCGGCCTGGTCGGCATCTTCCAACGCATGCCCAAGCCATAGCGCGATGCCCGGATGCTGCGGCACCAGGTCCGATGCCTGCTGCAACAACGCTGCCGCCTCGGCATGCCGTTGCTGTGTCCAGCGCACCCGGCCAAGCCGCGCCACCGCTTCCGGATGGCCCGGCTGCAGTGCAAGCGCGCGTTGCACCGCGGCCTCGCCCGCAGCGACTGCGCCCATGCCGAGTTCGGCATCGGCCAGCATCAGCCAGGCGATGAAATCGCCCGGCTGGCGCCGCACTGTCTCGCGCAGCTGCAGCAGCTCGCGCGGGACCTGCGCACTCACGGGCTGTCGCTCAACCGTGCCAGTTCGTCGGCCTGATGCTCGTGCAGCAGTCGTGCGATCAGTGCATCCAGATCGCCTTCGATGATGTTGGGCAGGTCGTACAACGTCAGGCCTTCCACGCGGTGGTCGGTGATGCGGCCCTGCGGGAAGCTGTAGGTGCGGATGCGCTGGCTGCGGTCGCCGCTGCCGACCTGCAACTTGCGCGTCTGCGCCTCGGCGGCGGCCGCCTTGCTGCGTTCGGCTTCCACCAACTGCGCCTTCAGCCGCTTCATCGCCTTGTCGCGGTTGGCGTGCTGGCTGCGCTCGGTCTGGCATTCCACCACCACGCCGCTGGGCACGTGGGTGATGCGGATTGCCGACTCGGTCTTGTTGACGTGCTGGCCGCCGGCACCGGAGGAGCGGAACGTGTCCACTTTCAGGTCGGCCGGATTGATCACGATCTCTTCCACATCGTCGGCTTCGGGAATGATCGCAACCGTGGCCGCCGAGGTGTGGATGCGGCCCTGCGATTCGGTCGACGGCACGCGCTGCACGCGATGGGTGCCGGATTCGAACTTCAACCGCGAATACGCACCGCGTCCGACCACCCGTGCCACCACTTCCTTGTAGCCGCCGTGCTCGCCGGGACTGTCGGATTCGATCTCTACCTTCCAGCCCTGGCGCTCGGCATAGCGCGCGTACATGCGAAACAGGTCGCCGGCGAAGATCGCCGCCTCGTCGCCGCCGGTGCCGGCGCGTACTTCCAGGAACAGGTTGCCGTCGTCGCGCGGGTCGCGCGGCACCAGCAGCAACGCCAGTTGCGCATCCAGTTCTTCCAGGCGCGCCTGTGCGGCGGCGATCTCCTCTTCGGCCAGTTCGCGCATTTCCGGATCGTTGCGCATCGCTTCGGCCGCGCTCAGGTCGGCCTTGGCGCGCGCTTCGTCTTCCAGGGCCACAGCCACCGGCTCCAGCTGCGACAGTTCGCGCGACAGCGTGCGGAACTTGTCGTTGTTGTTGACCACATCGGGGTCGGAGAGCAGGTGCTGCAGTTCTTCGCGGCGCTCGGCCAGCGCTTCGAGCTTACGGCGCAGGGTCGGCGTCATCGGTCCTCACGATCGGGGTAGTGACAGGGGGATGTTGGTAACCGGGTTTTTCCGGGAACAGCCGGTCGGCCGCGCTGGTCAATTCCAGGTCGTTGTTGAGCGCGGCATCGCGCAGCGCGGCGGTGGGCGGATGCAGCAAGCGGTTGGTCAGCGCGTGCGCCAGTTGCTCCAGCACTTCGTCGGCCGGTTTGCCGTTGTGCAACTGCTGGCGCGCCTTGGCCAGCAGTTCGTCGCGGGTGCTGTCGCCGAACGCGCGCAAGCGCTTGAGCGGGGCCTGACGCGCATTGGCCTGCACCGTTTCGACATAGCGTGCCACCTGCAGATCGATGATGGCTTCTGCCTGGTCGGCGGCTTCACGGCGGCCACGGCGGTTGTCTTCCACCGCGCGTTCCAGATCGTCCACCGTATACAGGTAGGCGTCGCCCAGCTCGGCTACCGATGCTTCGATATCGCGCGGCACCGCCAGGTCGAACAACAGCATCGGCTTGCGCTTGCGCGCGCGCAGTGCCTGTTCCACCTGCACGCGCGTGACGATCGGCTCGCGCGCGGCGGTGGCCGAGAACACCACGTCGGCTTCGGCCAGGTGGCGGTCCAGATCGGTCAGCGGCAGTGCGTAACCGCCGTGCTGGCTGGCCAGCGTCTGCGCATGGGCCAGCGTGCGATTGGCGATCAACAAGCGGCGTACGCGGCCTTCGCTCAGATGTTTGGCGGCCAGCTCGATGGTTTCGCCCGCACCGATCAACAGCACGGTGGATTCGTTGAGCCGTGCGAAGGATTCCTGTGCCAGCCGCACCGCGGTGGAGGCTACCGACACCGGATTGGCGCCAACGCGGGTATCGGTCCGTGCCCGCTTGGCCACCGAGAAGGTCTGCTGGAACAGGCGGTCCAGCCCGCTGCCCAGCGCGCCGTGCGCACGTGCCACTGCCCAGGCATCCTTCACCTGGCCCAGGATCTGCGGCTCGCCCAGCACCATCGAGTCCAGCCCGGTGGCGACGCGGAACAGGTGGCGCACCGCCTGCTCCTCCTGGTGCTGATACAGATAGCCGCTCAGGCCCGGCGCATGGGTTTCCAGCCAGATCACCAGGCTGTGCGGATCGTCGGCCATCGCATACAGCTCGGTGCGGTTGCAGGTGGACAGCAACGCGGCCTCGCGCACCTGCGGCAACGCGCGCAGGGATTCGAGCGCGCGCGGCAACGCGTCACCTGCGAACGCCGCGCGTTCGCGCAGGTCCACAGGTGCGGTCTGGTGATTCAGTCCGAGCACCCACAACGTCATTGTTCAGTTGCTTGCGATAAGCTGGCGGCCATTCAGGGCCCCATTTTACGGCCCGGTTGCCCCCGATGCCTGTACCGATTCGCATCCTGTGTGTTCTTTTGCTGGTCGCAGTCTCCACCAGTGCCACTGCAGCACCCAAGAAAGCACTGCCCGCGCCGCCGCCCGGTCGCGCCGGCACCACCTCGCTGGAGCCGGTGCTCGCCGGCGAATTCGCCTTGCAGGCCGGGCAGTTGGACGATGCCGCCCGCGCCTACCTGGACGCCGCCAAGGCCGAGGCTGGCGATGCCGGGCTGGCCGAACGCGCCGCCCGCATCGCCATGCTGGCCAACGACGACCCGCGTGCGATCGAGGCCCTGGCGCTGTGGCGTGACCGTGCACCCTCGTCGATGTCCATGCGCAGTACCGAAGCCTCGCTGGCCTTGCGCCGCAACGACTTGCGTACCGCCCGCCGTGACCTGCTCGGCCTGCTCAAGGAGCCCGACCCGCGCGGCTGGCGCTTCGCCCTGATCGCCCTGGCCAATGGCGGGCGCGAGCCGGAAGCCTCCGCCAACGTGCTCGAAGACCTGGTCAAGGCCGGCGCCATCCCCAATCAGATCGAAGCCTGGCAGGAATTCGGCCGGCTCGCCTTGCGCATGGAGCGCCCGGCGCTGGCCAAGCGCATCGTCGACGAAGTGGTGCGCCGTTTCCCCGAGGAGCCGCGCGTGGCCTTGTTGCACGCCACCCAGCTGCAGCAGGAAGGCAAGAACGACGAGGCGCTGGCGCTGCTGAAGAATGTCGAGCCGCAGGCGGTCAAGGATTCCGAGCTGCGTGGCGCGCTGGCCTTTGCCTACGATGCCATGGGGCAGACCGAAGCCGCCGCGCGGGTGCTGTCGACCGGGCCGCAGGACACCCAGACCTACGGGCTGCGCGCCTCCATGCTGGCCAAGGAAAAGGATCGCACCGCGCTGGAGGCGCTGTACGGTGAGCTCAAGAGCAATGCCGCCAAGCCCGACCCGGACCGCCGCCTGCTGCTCGGCAAGATCGCCGAATTCCTCAAGCGCTACGACGAGGCGGTGGAGTGGTATCGCGGCGTACCCGGCGGCCCGCAGTTGAGCGAAGCGCGTCTGCGCGCCGCCAGCGCGCTGTACGAGTTGGGCCGCAAGCCCGAGGCGCTGGCCGAGGTCCGCGCCTTGCAGAGCGATGCCACTGCCGACGACGACGCACGTCGCGACGCCTATGTGCTCGAGGCCGAGCTGCACCAGCGCGCCGGCGACGCAGCGGGCGAGCTGGATGCCTTCGAGCGCGGCCTGGCCGCCTATCCGGACGATGGAGCCTTGCTGTACGCCCGCGGCCTGGCCTGGGAGCGTCGCGACGATGTCGCACGTGCCGAGGCCGACCTGCGCAAGATCCTGGTCGCTGAACCGGAAAACGTGGCGGCGCTGAATGCGTTGGGCTACACCCTGGCTGACCGCACCACCCGCTACAAGGAAGCACTGGCGTTGATCGACCGCGCCCGCACCGCCGACCCGGACAACCCGGCCATCGTCGACAGCTACGGCTGGGTGCTGTACCGCATGGGCCGCGCCAAGGAGGCCCTGGTGCAGCTGCGCCGTGCCTGGGCCCTGGTCAAGGACCCGGAAATCGCTGCGCACGTGGGCGAGGTGCTGTGGGTCAGTGGCAAGCAGGACGAAGCGCGGCGCTACTTCGATGAAGCGCGGCGTCTGGATCCGGACAACCGCGCGCTGCAACGCGCCGTGGAAAAGTTCGGCCTATGAGCAAGGCGATCCGAACACTGGCCCTGAGCGGGCTGGTGCTGGTCGGGCTGTCGGCCTGCGTCAGCGTGCCGCGCGGGCAGGGCAGTGGCGCGGCCGTGGTGGAGCAGGTGTCCGATCGCGCGCGCCAGGCCGAAGCTGCGCGCCAGGCCTGGCTGCAGGCGCATCCAAACTGGTCGTTCCAGGGCCGGGTGGCGATCAGCAAGGGCAGTCAGGGCGGGAGCGGTCGCATCGACTGGCAGCAGGACGGTGCGCAATACCGCGTGCAGCTCAGCGCGCCGGTGACCCGGCAGAGCTGGGTGCTCACCGGCGACGCCACCAGTGGCGCCGGACGCCTGGAAGGACTGGAAGGCGGTCCGCGCAGCGGCCCCGATGCCGAGCAGGTACTGCTGGAAGCGACCGGCTGGACCATCCCGGTCAACCAGATGCCGGACTGGGTCCGTGCGCTGCGCATCGCCGACGCGGGTGCCGAACGCGTGGACCTGGATGCAGCCGGTCGGCCGCGGACCGTGCAGCAAGATGGCTGGACGATCGATTTCCTCGCCTGGGCGCCGGCCGGCGAAGGCCACCCCGAGCTGCCGCAGCGCATCGAAGCCCGCAACGGCGAGGCCAAGGTGCGTCTTCTGGTCGACCACTGGGCGGTGTCGCCCTGATGCCTGCGGCGCAAGCGGGCTGGTCGGCGTGGCCTGCGCCGGCCAAGCTCAACCTGTTCCTTCGGATCGTCGGGCGCCGCGCCGATGGTTATCACCTGCTGCAGACCGTGTTCCGGCTGCTGGACTGGGGGGACACCATTCATCTTCGCTTGCGCGATGACGGCCTGATCCGGCGCATCGGCGACAGCCTGCCCGGCGTGGCGGAGGACGATGACCTGGTGATCCGTGCCGCGCGCCTGCTGCAATCCAGCGCGGGCGCGCAGGCCGGTGCCGACATCCGGGTCGACAAGCGCATCCCCGCCGGCGGCGGTTTCGGGGGTGGCTCGTCGGATGCCGCCACCGTACTGGTCGCGCTGAACGCCTTGTGGGGCCTGGGTTTGCCGGTCGATACGCTGGCCGGGCTGGGATTGCGGTTGGGTGCCGACGTGCCGGTGTTCGTGCGCGGGCACAATGCCTGGGCGGAGGGCATCGGCGAGCAACTGACCCCGATCAATCTCCCGGCAGCGTCCTATGTGCTGGTCGATCCGGGAATCCATGTGCCCACCCCGGCCTTATTTCAGTCACAGGAATTGACGCGGGATGCTGCGCCCGTGAAAATAGCGGACTTCGCTTCGGGTTCTCTGCTCGACAATGCGTTCGAGCCGGTACTGCGGCGCCGTGAACCCGCCATCGAGGCAGTGTTCCAGGCGCTGTCCAGGATCGGGACGCCGCGTTTGACCGGGTCAGGGAGCGGGTGTTTCGTCGAGTTCGCCACGCGCGCTGCTGCAGAGCAGGCCATGGCGCAGTTGCCGGGCAGCCTGAGGGCGTGGGTCGTGGAAGGTGCAGCGCACTCGCCACTGCTCGACGCACTGGACGCGAGACAGGTTTGATGCAGGGGCGTCGCCAAGAGGCCCAAGGCACCAGGTTTTGATCCTGGCATTCGTAGGTTCGAATCCTACCGCCCCTGCCAATATGCAGATCCCTCTGCAGCAGCCGTACATGCAGGTCCCCTGCAACAGCCCGCACCTCCATGTGCGGGGATTCAACGAAAAGCCCGGCATTTGGTCGGTTTATCCAGCTCCACTATCGCCCGCACGCTCTTTGCCGCCGCCCGAGAGATCCCATGCAAGACCAACGTAATCTGCTGGTGTTCTCCGGCAATGCCAACAAGCCGCTTGCCCTGAGCATCTGCAAGGAGCTAGGTGTTCGCATGGGCAAGGCGCTGGTCACGCGCTTTTCCGATGGCGAGGTGCAGGTCGAAATCGAAGAGAGTGTGCGCCGGCAGGAAGTGTTCGTGATCCAGCCGACCTGCGCGCCAAGTGCGGAAAACCTGATGGAGCTGCTGGTGCTGATTGACGCGCTCAAGCGCGCCAGCGCTGCCTCGGTGACCGCGGTCATCCCGTACTTCGGCTACTCGCGTCAGGACCGTCGCATGCGTTCCTCGCGCGTGCCGATCACCGCCAAGGTCGCCGCCAAGATGATCTGCGCGATGGAGGCCGACCGCGTGCTGACGGTCGATCTGCACGCCGACCAGATCCAGGGCTTCTTCGACGTGCCGGTCGACAACGTCTATGCCTCGCCGCTGCTGCTGGCCGACATCTGGCGCGCCTACGGCACCGACAACCTGATCGTGGTGTCGCCGGACGTGGGTGGTGTGGTGCGCGCGCGCGCCGTCGCCAAGCGCCTGGACGATGCGGATCTGGCCATCATCGACAAGCGCCGTCCGCGCGCCAATGTGGCCACGGTGATGAACATCATCGGCGACGTGCAGGGCAAGACCTGCGTGCTGGTCGACGATCTGGTCGATACCGCCGGTACCCTGTGCGCAGCTGCCGCGGCGCTGAAGCAGCGCGGCGCGCTCAAGGTCGTGGCCTACATCACCCACCCGGTGCTGTCCGGCCCGGCGGTGGACAACATCAACAATTCGCAGCTCGACGAGCTGGTGGTCACCGACACGATTCCGTTGAACGAAGCCGCGCGCACCTGCGCCAAGATTCGTCAGCTGAGCGTGGCCGAACTGCTGGCCGAGACCATTCGCCGCATCGCCTTCGGCGAATCGGTCAGCTCGCTCTACGTCGACTGATTCTTTTTCATTCGGTGCCCGGTTCTCCGGGCACCTGCACGACGTCTCTCCTGGTCGCGGGTGAGACGCTTCATCGCCGCGAGGCGATATTCCAAACCAGGTAGTGAAATCCAATGGCAAAGACACATGAAATCAAGGTCGAGCGCCGCGCGAACGAGGGGAAGGGTGCGAGCCGCCGCCTACGTCACGCTGGCGTCATTCCGGCCATCGTTTACGGTGGCGAACTCGAGCCGGTCAGCATCCAGCTCAACCACGAGCAGATCTGGCTTGCCCAGCAGAACGAGTGGTTCTACTCGTCGATCCTCGACCTGAACCTCAATGGCGACGTGCAGCAGGTGCTGCTGCGTGACATGCAACGCCATCCGTTCAAGCAGCTGATCATTCACATCGACTTCCAGCGCGTCAGCGCCAACGAGAAGCTCAGCGCCGCTGTGCCGCTGCACTTCGTCAACGAAGCAACCTCGCCGGCCGGCAAGTCCAGCGAAGTGGTCGTGACCCACGAACTGAACGAAGTTCAGGTCGTCTGCCTGCCGAAGGATCTGCCGGAGTTCATCGAAGTGGACCTCGGTGCCCTGGAAGTGGGCAACGTGATCCACTTGTCCGAGATCAAGCTGCCGGCTGGCGTGGAAATCCCGGAGCTGAAGCTGGGCAAGGAGCACGACGTGGCGGTGGTTGCTGCCAAGCACGTGCGGATCGAGGAAGAAGACGCTGCCGGTGAAGAAGGCAGCGAAGGCGCCGAGACCAAGTAAGCCGTTGGCCGATCCCTCGCGCTGCGCGGGATCGGTCGCGGTCACTGGCATGTCTGCACTCCGCCTGATTGTCGGGCTCGGGAATCCCGGTCCGGAACACGCGCAAACCCGGCACAACGCCGGGTTTCGTTTCGTCGATGCCCTCGTCGAACGCCATGGCGCGCGCTGGGGGCTGGATGCCAAGTTGTTCGGCGAGACCGCCAAGGTCGAGATCGCCGGCCAGCCGGTCTGGCTGCTCAAGCCGGCCACCTTCATGAATCTCAGCGGCAAATCGATCACCGCCGCGTTGCGGTTCTGGAAGATCGAGCCAGAGCAGTTGCTCGTTGCACATGACGAACTGGATCTGGCGCCAGGCACCGCACGGCTCAAGTTCGATGGCGGCCACGGCGGCCAGAACGGCCTGCGCGATACCATCCGCCTGCTAGGGCACGGCAAATTCCATCGCTTGCGGATCGGCATCGGCCATCCCGGCCACAAGGACCGCGTGGTGCCATGGGTGCTGGGACGGGCAGGGCGCGACGACGATGCGGCAATCGGTACTGCAGTGGACGCCGCCATCGACGTGCTGCCGCTGGCAATGCAAGGTAATTTCAACGAGGCGATGAAGCGCCTGCATACGGAAAAATAGAGAATGGGGAATCGGGAATGGGAGGAGCGCTGCTCTTGCCATTCTCGATTCCCGATTCTCCATTCACTGGAAAACCCATGGGTATCAAATGCGGCATCGTCGGACTGCCCAACGTCGGCAAGTCGACCCTGTTCAATGCGCTGACCAAGGCGGGTATCGCTGCGGCCAATTTCCCGTTCTGCACCATCGAGCCGAATGTCGGCATCGTGCCGGTGCCTGACCCGCGCCTCAACCAACTGGCTGAGATCGTCAAGCCGCAGAAGTTGATTCCGACCGCGGTCGAGTTCGTCGATATCGCCGGCCTGGTGGCGGGTGCGGCAAGCGGCGAAGGGTTGGGCAACAAGTTCCTCGCGCATATCCGCGAAGTCGATGCCATCACCCACGTGGTGCGGTGCTTCGAAAACGACGACGTCATCCACGTCAACAACAAGGTCGACCCGATTGCCGATATCGAAACCATCGATACCGAGCTGGCGCTGGCCGATCTGGACAGCGTGGAAAAGGCACTCAACCGTGCCGAGCGCAGCGCCAAGGGCGGCGACAAGGACGCAGCGGCACGCAAGCCGGTGCTTGCCAAGTTGCAGGCCGCTCTGGCCGACGGCAAGGCTGGGCGTGCAGCCGGCCTGGACGAGGACGAAAAGGCGCTGGTGCGCGACCTGTTCCTGCTGACGCTCAAGCCGGTGATGTACATCGCCAACGTGCTCGAGGACGGCTTCGAGAACAATCCGCATCTGGAGGCAGTGCGCAAGCATGCATTGACCGAGGGTGCGGAAGTGGTGCCGGTCTCGGCAGCCATCGAGGAAGAGCTGTCGCAGCTCGACGATGAAGACCGCGACACCTTCCTGGCCGATCTGGGTCTGGACGAGCCGGGTCTGAATCGCGTCATCCGTGCTGCCTACAAGCTGCTTGGCCTGCAGACCTACTTCACTGCCGGCGTCAAGGAAGTGCGCGCCTGGACGGTCAGGGCTGGCTCGACCGCGCCGCAGGCGGCGGCGGTGATCCATACCGATTTCGAGAAGGGCTTCATCCGCGCCGAGACGATCGGCTTTGACGACTTCATCAAGCACCGCGGCGAAGCCGGTGCGCGCGATGCCGGGCGTCTGCGTCTGGAAGGCAAGGAATATCGCGTGCAGGAAGGCGACGTGCTGCACTTCCGCTTCAACGTCTGATCGGCTGCGCGCGACTGCGATGGTCGCGCGGACTCGGTACTGACGATTTGCTCAAAATTTTTGTTGACACTGCATGCGTCCCACAACAAAATAACGGGCTGCTTCACCCCGAACCGAATTCGCCTCATCGCGCACCGGTCCGGTAGTAAAAGCTGGAGGGATACCCAAGCGGCCAACGGGGGCAGACTGTAAATCTGCTGGCTTACGCCTTCGGTGGTTCGAATCCACCTCCCTCCACCAGTTTCACGTTGTGGCATGCAGTTCCCGGCGCGGGAGTAGTTCAACGGTAGAACCTCAGCCTTCCAAGCTGATGGTGCGGGTTCGATTCCCGTCTCCCGCTCCATTGAACGCAAATGCATGGCATAATGCAAAACTCGCTCACGTAGCTCAGTCGGTAGAGCACCTCCTTGGTAAGGAGGAGGTCGAAGGTTCGATTCCTTTCGTGAGCACCACTACTCAATCGTCTTCAACTCCAAACGATTACCGAGACACGCACCCATGGCAAAAGCTAAATTTGAGCGCACCAAGCCGCACGTGAACGTCGGCACCATCGGTCACGTCGACCATGGCAAGACCACGTTGACAGCCGCGCTGACCAAGATCGGTGCTGAGCGTTTCGGTGGCGAGTTCAAGGCGTATGACGCGATCGACGCGGCGCCGGAAGAGAAGGCGCGCGGCATCACGATTTCGACCGCACACGTCGAATACGAATCCCCGAACCGTCACTACGCGCACGTCGATTGCCCCGGCCACGCCGACTACGTCAAGAACATGATCACCGGTGCGGCGCAGATGGACGGCGCGATCCTGGTGTGTTCGGCTGCCGACGGCCCGATGCCGCAGACCCGTGAGCACATCCTGCTCTCGCGTCAGGTCGGTGTGCCGCACATCGTCGTGTTCCTGAACAAGGCCGACATGGTCGACGACGCCGAGTTGCTCGAGCTGGTCGAAATGGAAGTGCGCGAGCTGCTCAGCAAGTACGACTTCCCGGGCGATGACACCCCGATCATCCACGGTTCGGCGCGTCTGGCGCTGGACGGTGATCAGAGCGAGATCGGCGTGCCCGCGATCCTGAAGCTGGTCGACGCGCTCGACACCTTCATCCCGGAGCCGACCCGCGACGTCGACCGTCCGTTCCTGATGCCGGTCGAAGACGTGTTCTCGATCTCCGGCCGCGGCACCGTGGTGACCGGTCGTATCGAGCGCGGCATCATCAAGGTTGGCGACGAAATCGAAATCGTCGGTATCCGCGACACCCAGAAGACCACCGTCACCGGCGTGGAAATGTTCCGCAAGCTGCTCGACCAGGGTCAGGCAGGCGACAACGCCGGTCTGCTGCTGCGCGGCACCAAGCGTGACGACGTCGAGCGCGGCCAGGTGCTGTGCAAGCCGGGTTCGATCAAGCCGCATACCGAGTTCGAAGCCGAAGTCTACGTGCTGTCCAAGGACGAGGGTGGCCGTCATACCCCGTTCTTCAAGGGCTACCGTCCGCAGTTCTACTTCCGCACCACCGACATCACTGGCGCTTGCCAGCTGCCGGAAGGCGTGGAGATGGTGATGCCGGGCGACAACGTGAAGATGATCGTGACCCTGATCAACCCGGTCGCGATGGACGAAGGTCTGCGCTTCGCCATCCGTGAAGGCGGTCGTACCGTCGGCGCCGGTGTGGTTGCCAAGATCATCAAGTAAGTGCCTGCGTCCGGTCGCCTCGCAGCGGCTGGATACAAACGAATGGCGGGCCGGCTGAACCGCGGTCCGCCTTCGTTGTCTTAGGGTTTGCGGTAAACGAGTACATACGCCAGTAGCTCAATTGGCAGAGCAGCGGTCTCCAAAACCGCAGGTTGGGGGTTCGAGTCCCTCCTGGCGTGCCACTCCTCTTTCCGGCCCAGCGATTCGGGTCAGATCGGTAACTAGAGCCGGATGAATAGCAAAATCGAGCCTTCCAAAAGCGCGTCTGCTGCCAGCGCTGATATCGTGAAATACGTCATCTCTGCGCTCCTGGTGATCGCGGGGTTGTTTGTGTGGTTCTGGTTTTCTGCACCCGAGCGCGCCACGCAGTTTGGAGCCTGGACGCCGCAGTTGCGTGCGCTGGCTGTGATCGTGGGGTTGGTGGCCGGTGCGTTTGTATTTCTGGGGACCGGCAAGGGCCGGGAAACCCGTGAATTCATGTCCGAATCCAGGTTCGAGTTGCGCAAGGTGGTCTGGCCGACGCGCCAGGAAGCCATTCGTACGACCTGGGTCGTGATTGTTGTTGTGATCATTCTGAGTTTGCTGTTGGGCGGCTTCGACTTCGTCATCCAGAAGCTCACGCAGTGGTTCCTGGCTCGTTGAGGAGAATCAAGCAGTGAAGCGTTGGTATGTCGTTCACGCCTATTCAGGCTTCGAAAAATCCGTCGCGCAGGCATTGCGCGACCGTATCGCCCGTACCGAGATGGAAGACCGTTTCGGCGACGTGTTGGTGCCGACCGAAGAGGTCATCGAAATGCGCGCCGGCCAGAAGCGCCGGTCCGAGCGCAAGTTCTTCCCCGGCTATGTGCTGGTGCAGATCGAGACCCACGAAGAGGCCGGTATTCCGCGCATCGACAATGAAAGCTGGCACTTGGTGAAAGAAACGTCCAAGGTGATGGGCTTCATTGGCGGCACCGCCGACCGTCCGTTGCCGATTCGCGACGAAGAGGCCGATGCGATCCTGCAGCGTGTGCAGGACGGCGTCGAGAAGCCGCGTCCGAAGGTGTTGTTCGAGCCGGGTCAGATGGTGCGCGTCACCGATGGTCCGTTCAACGACTTCAACGGCGTCGTGGAAGAAGTCAATTACGAGAAGAGCAGGTTGCGGGTTGCCGTGCTCATCTTCGGTCGCTCCACGCCGGTCGAGCTCGAGTTCGGCCAAGTCGAGAAGGGCTGACGTCGGTTGGGCGCTGTCTAGGCGCCCGCCTTGAATGCTGCTATAGTGCGCGGCTCGCTCACCTGGCGAACCGCCGGGAATCAATGGCTGCCGCATGGCAGCCATCTGCGTGTGGTCAGAAACGTGAAGCCGGGACACGTGATTTTCCGGTCCGATGGGGAGCCTGCAGTCAAGGCGCTAGCACCCGGAGAGTATTGAAATGGCAAAGAAGATAACTGCTTACATCAAGTTGCAGGTCAAGGCCGGTCAGGCCAATCCTGCGCCGCCGGTCGGCCCTGCACTGGGTCAGCGCGGTCTGAACATCATGGAATTCTGCAAGGCGTTCAATGCAGCGACGTCCAAGCTGGAGCCGGGTCTGCCGACGCCCGTGGTCATCACTGCGTACTCCGACCGTACCTTCACCTTCATCACCAAGAGCACCCCGGCCAGCGTGCTGCTCAAGAAGGCTGCAGGTGTGACCTCCGGTTCCAAGCGTCCCAACACCGACAAGGTGGGTAAGGTGACGCGCAAGCAGCTGGAAGAGATCGCCAAGGTCAAGGAAGCCGATTTGACGGCAGCCGAGCTGGAAGCGGCAGTGCGTACGATTGCGGGTTCTGCCCGCAGCATGGGTTTGACGGTGGAGGGCTAAGACATGGCACAGAGCAAGCGCGTTAAGGCCATTGCGGCCGCTGTCGTTCCGGGCAAGACCTATGCCTTTGAAGACGCAATCAAGATCCTGAAGACCGTGACCAAGGCCAAGTTCGTCGAGTCGATCGACGTTGCCGTGCGCCTTGGCGTGGATGCCAAGAAGTCCGACCAGCAGGTGCGCGGTTCGACCGTGCTGCCGGCCGGTACCGGCAAGAGCGTGCGCGTTGCCGTGTTCGCACCGGCCGGTGCCAAGGCTGACGAAGCCCTGGCCGCTGGCGCCGAGGCGGTGGGCATGGACGACCTGGCCGAGAAGATGCAGGCCGGCGATCTGAGCTACGACGTGGTCATCGCCACTCCGGACGCTATGCGCGTCGTCGGCAAGCTCGGCACCCTGCTGGGCCCGCGCGGCCTGATGCCGAATCCGAAGGTGGGCACCGTGTCGGCCAACCCGGGCGAAGCGGTCAAGAATGCCAAGTCGGGTCAGGTGCGTTACCGCATCGACAAGGCCGGCATCATCCACTGCACCATCGGCAAGGCCAGCTTCGATGACGAAGCGCTGAAGTCGAACCTGCAGGCGCTGCTGCTCGATCTGATCAAGGCCAAGCCGGCCACCTCGAAGGGTACCTATCTGCAGAAGGTGTCGGTCAGCTCGACGATGGGTCCTGGCGTGACGGTCGACCAGTCGAGCCTTGCACTGAAGTGAGTTGAGGGGTCGGGCCTGTCATGGGCCTGACCCGTCGATGGAGTACAGCATTGTTTTTCCGGCCCGGGTCACCGTGTGCTGGGAGTCCGTTCCCTCCTTTGGGGTAACGGACATTTTGAAGGCGATCGCCGGCTTGTCCGGCGGTAGCCGTCAAAGACCGCAGGCGTGGTCAGCGCAGATCGACGACGGGCAAGGATGCTCGCACTGGCAAGGAGTCGCCGTCGATGCAGCGGGATCGCTTAATCAGGTTCGCAAGAGCCGGCCGGCGTAGATGGTGTCGCCCTTCTGGAGCTTTCTGGTTTACGCGCGTCTGGGACATCCCGGATCGAGCCCACTCCAGGTCTAGAACGGCCACCAAAGGAACATCGGTCGATGTTCCCGGCTTCCAGGTAAGGAGGCTGCCCTGGACCGCAACCGGCAGGAGCCGCGAGCGGAGTAGTTTGAAGCGGGGATTAGGGATTCGGCATTGGGGATTTGCAGGAGCGGCTTCATGGCTTTCGACGAATCACCAATCACCAATCACCAATCCCGGCTTTAACGGAGGAGTGCAATGGCTCTCAATCTGTCTCAGAAGCAAGAAGTAGTCGCCGAGCTGGCAGACATCGCCGCCAAGGCTCACTCCTTGATCGCCGCCGAATACGCTGGCATCACGGTCTCCCAGATGACCGCGATGCGCAAGCAGGCCCGCGAAACCGGCGTGTTCTTGAAAGTTGTCAAGAACACCCTGGCCGCGCGCGCCGTTGAAGGTACCGAGTTCGCTGTCGTCGCTGACAAGCTGGTCGGTCCTTTGCTGTATGCGTTTTCGATGGAGGAGCCCGGCGCTGCCGGTCGCCTGATCAAGGAATTCGCCAAGGGCAACGACAAGTTGCAGGCCAAGGTCGTGTCCATCGGCGGGGAACTGTTCCCGGCTGGCCACGTCGACGTGTTGGCTTCGCTGCCGACCCGCGATCAGGCCCTGGCCATGCTGGCCCGCGTGCTGTCCGAACCGGCTGCCATGTTTGCCCGTGCCGTCAAGGCCGTGGGCGACAAACAGGGTGGTGGCGACGAAGCCGCCGCGCCGGTCGCCGAGACTGCCGAAGCTTGATGTCCTAGCGTTCGCTAGAACCCCAATCCAGAAAATTATTTAAAGGTAATCACAATGTCCCTTACCAACGAACAGATCGTCGACGCCATCGCCGAGAAGTCCCTGATGGAAGTGATGGAGCTGGTCAAGGCCATCGAAGAAAAGTTCGGCGTCTCCGCCGCCGCTCCGGTCGCTGCCGCTGCAGCTGGCCCGGCCGCCGTGGTCGAAGAGCAGACCGAGTTCAACGTGGTGCTGACCAACTGCGGCGCCAACAAGGTCGGCGTCATCAAGGCCGTCCGCGCCGTGACCGGTCTGGGTCTGAAGGAAGCCAAGGATCTGACCGAAGCCGGTGGCATGCTGAAGGAAGGCGCGTCGAAGGACGAAGCCGAGAAGATCAAGAAGGAACTGACCGAAGCTGGCGCGACTGTCGAAATCAAGTAAGCAGTACCTTGCATCGCCAGCGTTTCATGGTGATGCACTGAAGGCTGGGAGCGTAAAGCTCCCGGCCTTTGGCCGTTTCGGGCGGGAATCAGGAATCGGGATTGGGGAATCGCAAATGCAACATCGCGTGCTCATCCGATTCCCATTTCTCCATGCCCGATTCCCGGCCTCACCGAGTTGGTAGTTGGAAGTAGCGGGAGAAGGCGTGCTGGTGCCGGCAATACCAGCGACTTCCAACTGACAATTTTGTTATTTCAGGGCCGCCGCGAAGCGGCCCCCGCAGCCTAGGGTGAAGACTCATGACGTCTTATTCGTTCACCGAAAAAAAGCGTATCCGCAAGGACTTCGGCAAGCAGCGCTCGATTCTCGAAGTGCCGTTCCTGCTGGCCATCCAGGTGGATTCCTACCGCGAATTCCTGCAGGAAGATGTGGAGCCGACCAAGCGTAAGGACCTCGGTCTGCATGCGGCACTGAAGTCGGTGTTCCCGATCTCCAGCTACAGCGGCAACGCCGCGCTGGAATACGTCGGCTACAAGCTGGGTCAGCCGGTGTTTGACGAGCGTGAATGCCGTCAGCGCGGCATGAGCTATGGCGCGCCGCTGCGCGTGACCGTGCGTCTGGTGATCTACGACCGCGAGTCGTCGACCAAGGCGATCAAGTACGTGAAGGAGCAGGAGGTCTACCTCGGCGAGATCCCGCTGATGACCGACAACGGCACCTTCATCGTCAACGGTACCGAGCGCGTCATCGTCTCGCAGCTGCACCGTTCGCCGGGCGTGTTCTTCGACCACGACCGTGGCAAGACCCACAGCTCGGGCAAGCTGCTGTACAGCGCCCGCATCATTCCGTACCGCGGTTCCTGGCTGGACTTCGAGTTCGACCCGAAGGACGCGCTGTTCACCCGTATCGACCGTCGCCGCAAGCTGCCGGTGTCGATCCTGCTGCGTGCGCTCGGCTACAGCAACGAAGAGATGCTGGCCGAGTTCTTCGAGATCAACACCTTCCACATCAATCCGGACGAAGGCGTGCAGCTGGAGCTGGTGCCGGAGCGTCTGCGTGGCGAAACGCTGAACTTTGACCTGGCCGATGGCGACAAGGTCATCGTGGAAGCGGGCAAGCGCATCACCGCCCGTCACGTCAAGCAGCTCGAAGCCGCCGGCGTTGCCGCGCTGGCCGTGCCGGACGACTATCTGGTCACCCGCATCCTGTCGCACGACGTGGTCGATGGCTCGACCGGCGAACTGCTGGCCAATGCCAACGACGAGATCACCGAAGACCAGCTGGCGGCGTTCCGCAAGGCCGGCGTCGATGCGGTCGGCACCCTGTGGGTGAACGATCTGGACCGTGGTCCGTACCTGTCCAACACCCTGCGCATCGATCCGACCAAGACCCAGCTCGAAGCGCTGGTCGAGATCTACCGCATGATGCGCCCGGGCGAGCCGCCGACCAAGGAAGCCGCTCAGAACCTCTTCCACAACCTGTTCTTCACCTTCGAGCGCTACGACCTGTCCACGGTCGGCCGCATGAAGTTCAACCGTCGCGTCGGCCGCAAGGACGTGCTGGGCGAGTCGGTGCTGTATGACAAGAAGTACTTTGCCGAGCGCAACGACGAAGAATCCAAGCGCCTGGTCGCCGAGCACACCGATACCTCCGACATCCTGGAAGTGATCAAGGTGCTCACCGAGATCCGTAACGGTCGCGGCGTGGTCGATGACATCGATCACCTGGGCAACCGTCGCGTGCGTTCGGTCGGCGAAATGGCCGAGAACGTGTTCCGCGTGGGCCTGGTCCGCGTCGAGCGCGCGGTCAAGGAGCGGTTGTCGATGGCCGAATCCGAAGGTCTGACCCCGCAGGAACTGATCAACGCCAAGCCGGTGGCTGCGGCGATCAAGGAATTCTTCGGCTCCTCGCAGCTGTCGCAGTTCATGGATCAGAACAACCCGCTGTCGGAAGTGACGCACAAGCGTCGCGTCTCCGCACTGGGCCCGGGCGGTCTGACCCGCGAGCGCGCCGGCTTCGAAGTGCGCGACGTGCACCCGACCCATTACGGCCGCGTCTGCACCATCGAAACCCCGGAAGGCCCGAACATCGGCCTGATCAACTCGCTGGCCGTGTTCGCCCGCACCAACCAGTACGGCTTCCTCGAGACGCCGTACCGCAAGGTGCTGGACGGCAAGGTCTCCGACGACGTCGAATACCTGTCGGCGATCGAAGAAAACGAGTATGTGATCGCCCAGGCGAACGCGCTGACCGATGCCAAGAACATGCTCACCGAGCAGTTCGTGCCGTGCCGGTTCCAGGGCGAGTCGCTGCTGAAGCCGCCGGCCGAAGTGCACTTCATGGACGTCTCGCCGATGCAGACCGTGTCGGTCGCCGCGGCGCTGGTGCCGTTCCTGGAACACGACGACGCTAACCGCGCATTGATGGGCGCCAACATGCAGCGCCAGGCCGTGCCGACGCTGCGTTCGCAGAAGCCATTGGTCGGTACCGGCATCGAGCGTGCGGTTGCGCGCGACTCGGGCGTGACCGTCAATGCCTTGCGTGGTGGCGTGATCGAGCAGATCGACGCGGCCCGCATCGTGGTCAAGGTCAACGAGGCAGAAATCGGCGGCGGCACCGATGCCGGCGTGGATATCTACAACCTGATCAAGTACACCCGCTCCAACCAGAACACCTGCATCAACCAGCGTCCGCTGGTGAACGTGGGTGACGTGATCGCGCGCGGCGACGTGCTGGCCGACGGCCCGTCCACCGACATCGGTGAGCTGGCGCTGGGTCAGAACATGCTGATCGCGTTCATGCCGTGGAACGGCTACAACTTCGAAGACTCCATCCTGCTCTCCGAGCGCGTGGTGGAAGAAGATCGTTACACCACGATCCACATCGAAGAACTGACCTGCGTTGCGCGCGACACCAAGCTGGGGCCGGAGGAAATTTCCGCCGACATCCCGAACGTGTCCGAGCAGGCCCTGAACCGTCTGGACGAGAGCGGCGTGGTGTACATCGGTGCGGAAGTGCGCGCCGGCGACATCATGGTCGGCAAGGTCACGCCGAAGGGCGAGAGCCAGCTGACCCCGGAAGAAAAGCTGCTGCGTGCGATCTTCGGTGAGAAGGCGTCCGACGTGAAGGACAGCTCGCTGCGCGTGCCTCCGGGCATGGACGGCACCGTCATCGACGTGCAGGTCTTCACCCGCGACGGCATCGAGAAGGACAAGCGTGCGCGTCAGATCGAAGAGTCCGAAATCAAGCGCGTCAAGAAGGACTTCGACGACCAGTTCCGCATCCTGGAAGCGGCCATCTACGCACGTCTGCGCTCGCAGATCGTGGGCAAGGTCGCCAACGGCGGTCCGAACCTGAAGAAGGGCGACAACGTCACCGACGCGTATCTGGACGGACTGAAGAAGTCCGATTGGTTCCAGCTGCGCATGAAGGACGAAGACGCCGCCGACGCCATCGAACGCGCACAGAAGCAGATCCAGGCGCACGAAAAGGAATTTGAAGCACGCTTTGCCGACAAGCGCGGCAAGATCACCCAGGGCGATGACCTCGCACCGGGCGTGCTGAAGATGGTCAAGGTGTTCCTGGCGGTGAAGCGCCGCATCCAGCCGGGCGACAAGATGGCAGGCCGCCACGGCAACAAGGGTGTGGTCTCCAATGTCGTGCCGGTCGAGGACATGCCGTACATGGCCACCGGCGAGCCGGTCGACATCGTGCTGAATCCGCTCGGCGTGCCGTCGCGTATGAACATCGGCCAGATTCTGGAAGTGCATCTGGGCTGGGCCGCCAAGGGCCTGGGTCGCAAGATCCAGCGCATGTTGGAAGCCCAGGCGGCGGTCAGCGAGCTGCGCAAGTTCCTGGACGACATCTACAACCACGACAGCGCGATCAATGCCCAGCGCGTGGATCTGTCGCAGTTCAGCGATGAGGAATTGCTCAACCTGGGCAAGAACCTGATCGATGGCGTGCCGATGGCCACCCCGGTGTTCGACGGCGCCAGCGAAGCGGAAATCAAGCGCATGTTGGAACTGGCCGAGCTGCCGCAGAGCGGTCAGACCCAGCTGTACGACGGTCGTACCGGCGAAGCGTTCGATCGCAAGACCACGGTCGGCTACATGCATTACCTGAAGTTGAACCACTTGGTCGACGACAAGATGCATGCGCGCTCGACCGGCCCGTACTCGCTCGTCACCCAGCAGCCGCTGGGCGGCAAGGCGCAGTTCGGTGGTCAGCGCTTCGGTGAGATGGAAGTCTGGGCGCTGGAAGCCTACGGCGCGGCCTACACCCTGCAGGAAATGCTGACGGTGAAGTCCGACGACGTGCAGGGCCGCAACCAGATGTACAAGAACATCGTCGATGGTGAGCACGAGATGGTCGCGGGCATGCCGGAATCCTTCAACGTGTTGGTGAAGGAAATCCGCTCGCTGGCGATCAACATGGAACTGGAAGAGTGATCGAGCCGGATCCCGGCGCCGCAACGCGGTGCCGGGATCCGGAACGTAAGGCCCTCGGTTTCATCTCAGCTACGAAATTCCTCCGACCCGGAGATATCAAATGAAAGACCTGCTCAACCTCTTCAATCAACAGCGCCAGACGCTGGATTTCGACGCGATCAAGATCGCGCTGGCATCGCCTGACCTGATCCGTTCGTGGTCCTACGGCGAAGTGAAGAAGCCCGAAACCATCAACTACCGGACCTTCAAGCCCGAGCGTGACGGCCTGTTCTGCGCCGCCATCTTCGGACCGATCAAGGACTACGAGTGCCTGTGCGGCAAGTACAAGCGCATGAAGCACCGCGGTGTGGTCTGCGAAAAGTGCGGCACCGAAGTCACCCTGGCCAAGGTGCGTCGTGAGCGCATGGGGCACATCGACCTGGCTTCGCCGGTCGCGCACATCTGGTTCCTCAAGTCGCTGCCCTCGCGCATCGGCCTGATGCTGGACATGACCCTGCGTGACATCGAGCGCGTGCTGTACTTCGAAGCCTACGTGGTCACCGAGCCGGGCCTGACCCCGCTCGAGCGCCGCCAGCTGCTGACCGAAGAGCAGTACCTGACCGCACGCCAGGAATACAACGACGACTTCGACGCCGCCATGGGTGCCGAGGCCGTGTACGAACTGCTGCGCACGATCGACCTGCAGTCGGAAATGACCCGCCTGCGCGAGGAAATCGCCAGCACCGGTTCGGAAACCAAGCTCAAGCGCCTCACCAAGCGCATCAAGCTGATCGAAGCCTTCCTGGAATCGGGCAACCGTCCGGAGTGGATGGTCATGACCGTGCTGCCGGTGCTGCCGCCGGACCTGCGTCCGCTGGTGCCGCTGGATGGCGGCCGCTTCGCGACCTCGGATCTGAACGATCTGTACCGTCGCGTGATCAACCGCAACAACCGTCTGCGTCGTCTGCTCGAGCTCAATGCGCCGGACATCATCGTGCGCAACGAGAAGCGCATGCTGCAGGAATCGGTCGATGCGCTGCTGGACAACGGCCGTCGCGGCCGTGCCATCACCGGCACCAACAAGCGTCCGCTGAAGTCGCTGGCCGACATGATCAAGGGCAAGCAGGGCCGGTTCCGTCAGAACCTGCTCGGCAAGCGCGTGGACTACTCCGGTCGTTCGGTCATCACCGTCGGTCCGTACCTCAAGCTGCACCAGTGCGGCCTGCCGAAGAAGATGGCGCTGGAGCTGTTCAAGCCGTTCGTGTTCGCCAAGCTGCAGCGTCGCGGGCTGGCCACCACCATCAAGGCGGCCAAGAAGCTGGTCGAGCGCGAAGAAGCCGAAGTCTGGGACATCCTGGAAGAAGTGATCCGCGAGCATCCGGTGCTGCTGAACCGTGCGCCGACCCTGCACCGTCTGGGCATCCAGGCGTTCGAGCCGGTGTTGATCGAAGGCAAGGCCATCCAGCTGCATCCGCTGGTCTGTACTGCGTTCAACGCCGACTTCGACGGTGACCAGATGGCCGTCCACGTGCCGCTCTCGCTGGAAGCCCAGCTGGAAGCGCGTGCGCTGATGATGTCCACCAACAACATCCTGTCGCCGGCCAACGGCGAGCCGATCATCGTGCCGTCGCAGGACGTGGTGTTGGGCCTGTACTACATGAGCCGCGCCCTGGAGAACAAGAAGGGCGAAGGCATGGTGTTCGCCAACACCAGCGAAGTGAAGCGCGCCTACGACAACCGCGTGGTGGAACTGCACGCCAAGGTCAAGGTCCGCATCACCCAGGTGGACGTGGAAGCCGACGGCAAGCGCACCAGCGGCACCTCGATCGTGGACACCACGGTCGGTCGTGCACTGCTGAGCGAAATCCTGCCCGAAGGCCTGCCGTTCCAGCTGGCCAACACCGAGATGACCAAGAAGAACATCTCGCGTCTGATCAACTCCAGCTACCGTCTGCTGGGCTTGAAGGACACCGTCGTGTTCGCCGACAAGCTGATGTACACCGGCTATGCCTACGCAACCCGCGCAGGCGTGTCGATCGGCATCGACGACATGCTGATTCCGGACGAGAAGAAGGGCATCCTCACCGAGGCCGAGGCCGAAGTGCTGGAAATCCAGGAGCAGTACCAGTCCGGTCTGGTCACCGCCGGCGAGCGTTACAACAAGGTCGTGGACATCTGGTCGCGCACCAGCGAGCGCATCGCCAAGGCGATGATGGACACCATCGGTACCGAGAAGGTCGAAAACGCCAAGGGCGAGACCATCGACCAGAAGTCGATGAACTCGCTGTACATCATGGCCGACTCCGGTGCGCGTGGTAGCCAGGCGCAGATCCGTCAGCTGGCCGGTATGCGCGGCCTGATGGCGCGTCCGGATGGCTCGATCATCGAGACGCCGATCAAGGCGAACTTCCGCGAAGGCCTGAACGTGCAGGAGTACTTCAACTCCACCCACGGTGCCCGTAAGGGTCTGGCCGATACCGCGCTCAAGACCGCGAACTCGGGGTATCTGACCCGTCGTCTGGTCGACGTGGCGCAGGACGTGGTGATCACCGAGGTCGATTGCGGCACCACCGAAGGGTTGATCATGACCCCGATCGTGGAAGGCGGCGACGTGGTGGAACCGTTGCGCGAGCGCGTGCTGGGCCGTGTGGTGGCCGAGGACGTCTACCTGCCGGGCAACGACGAAGAGCCGATCGTCACCCGCAACACGCTGCTGGACGAAGCCTGGGTTGCCAAGTTGGAAGACGCCAGCGTGCAGTCGGTGAAGGTGCGTTCGACCATCAGCTGCGAGTCCTCGTTCGGCGTGTGCGCACGCTGCTACGGCCGCGATCTTGCCCGCGGTCACCAGGTCAACATCGGTGAAGCGGTCGGCGTCATTGCCGCCCAGTCGATCGGTGAGCCGGGTACCCAGCTGACCATGCGTACGTTCCACATCGGTGGTGCGGCATCGCGTGCGGCGGCGGTGGACAACATCACCGTCAAGACCACCGGTTCGGTGAAGTTCAACAACCTCAAGTCGGTGGCGCACGCCAGCGGCGCGCTGGTCGCTGTCTCGCGTTCGGGCGAACTGTCCGTGCTCGACGGCCATGGCCGCGAGCGCGAGCGTTACAAGCTGCCGTACGGCGCCACCATCACCGCCAAGGATGGTGATGCGGTCAAGGCCGGGCAGGGCGTGGCGAACTGGGATCCGCATAACCACCCGATCGTGTCGGAAGTGGCTGGTTTCATCCGCTTCATCGACTTCGTCGACGGCGTCACCGTCATCGAGAAGACCGACGAACTGACCGGTCTGGCCTCGCGCGAAATCACCGACCCGAAGCGTCGCGGTGCACATGCCAAGGAGCTGCGCCCGATCGTGCGCATCGTCGACGGCAAGGGCAACGACCTGACGATCCCGAATACGGATCTGCCGGCGCAGTACCTGTTGCCGCCGCGCTCCATCGTCAACCTGCAGGACGGCGCCGCCGTCGGCGTGGGCGACGTGGTCGCCAAGATCCCGCAGGAAGCGTCCAAGACCCGCGACATCACCGGTGGTCTGCCGCGCGTTGCCGACCTGTTCGAAGCGCGCAAGCCGAAGGATCCGGCGATCCTGGCCGAGCGCTCGGGCATCATCAGCTTCGGTAAGGACACCAAGGGCAAGCAGCGCCTGATCATCAAGGACACCGATGGGTCGGAACACGAAGAGCTGATCCCGAAGTACCGCCAGATCATCGTGTTCGAAGGCGAGCATGTGACCAAGGGCGAGACCGTGGTGGACGGCGAGCCGAGCCCGCAGGACATCCTGCGTCTGCTGGGTGTCGAGCCGCTGGCCGCGTACCTGGTCAAGGAAATCCAGGACGTGTACCGCCTGCAGGGCGTGAAGATCAACGACAAGCACATCGAGGTGATCACTCGCCAGATGCTGCGCAAGGTCGAGATCACCGACCAGGGCACCAGCAAGTTCCTCAACGGCGAGCAGGTCGAGCGCCAGCGCGTCATCGAGGAAAATGCCCGCCTGGTCAAGCGCAACGAACTGCCGGCCAAGTACGATCCGGTGCTGCTGGGTATCACCAAGGCCTCGCTGGCCACCGAGTCGTTCATCTCGGCGGCCTCGTTCCAGGAGACCACCCGCGTGTTGACCGAGGCTGCCGTGCGCGGCACCCGCGACAACCTGCGCGGTCTGAAGGAAAACGTGATCGTGGGTCGTCTGATTCCGGCCGGTACCGGTCTTGCGTATCACGCCGGACGTCGCAAGTCGTCGGGTCTGACCGACTCGGAAATGGAAACGCTGTCGGGCAAGCCGACGGTGGCCGAACCGGTCGCAGCCGTGGCCGACGCTGGCGCGGACGAGGAGTAAGCGCTCCGACGGCGGTCGCAAGACCGCCGTAAGCCAAGCGAAAAGGTGGGCAGGAGGCCCTCCGTTTTCCGGCCTTGGATGGGCCAGCAGGGTTAGAATTCCGTGAAGTTGACGGAGTTTCGTCCTGCCAGCTATACTTCCCTGTCTCGGCGGGCCGTTTTTCGGCCTGCCTTTGTTTTCGTGCAAGGCCGTCTCGGCCTCTCAATCAGAAGAATCAACTGATGACGACGATCAATCAGCTGGTCCGCAAGCCTCGGCAAGCGACCACCTACAAGAGTGCCTCCCCGGCACTGGGCAAGTGTCCGCAGCGCCGTGGCGTCTGCACACGCGTCTATACCACTACCCCGAAGAAGCCGAACTCGGCCCTGCGTAAGGTTGCCAAGGTGCGCCTGACGAACCAGGAAGAGGTCATCAGCTACATCGGTGGTGAAGGCCACAACCTGCAGGAGCACTCCGTGGTCCTGATTCGTGGTGGCCGCGTCAAGGATCTTCCCGGTGTGCGTTATCACACCGTCCGTGGTTCGCTGGACGCCGCCGGCGTCGCAAAGCGCCGTCAAGGTCGTTCCAAGTACGGCGCCAAGCGCCCGAAGAGCTAAGGAAACACTCCAATGTCCCGTAAAGGTTCTACTCCGCAGCGCACCGTCCTGCCTGATCCAAAGCATGGCAGCGAAACCATTGCCCGCTTCATCAATATGGTGATGCAAAGTGGCAAGAAGTCGGTTGCTGAGAAAATTGTCTATGGCGCGATGGACGTCATTGGCGAAAAGAATCCGAATGCCGTCGAGCTGGTGCAGAAAGCACTGGACAACGTGGCCCCGGCTGTCGAAGTTAAATCGCGTCGCGTCGGTGGTGCTACCTATCAGGTGCCCGTCGAAGTGCGCTCCTCCCGTCGCATGGCGCTGGCAATGCGCTGGTTGATCGATTCCGCGCGCAAGCGTGGCGAGAACACCATGCCGCGCAAGCTGGCTGCAGAACTGTTGGACGCCTCGGAAAGCCGTGGCGGCGCGATCAAGAAGCGCGAAGAGACGCACCGTATGGCGGAGGCGAACAAGGCGTTCGCACATTACCGCTGGTGACCTCGTGGGCCTTGGTAACGGGGCCCTTCAGCACCATCTGAGTGCTGTTTGCGACGCCTTTGGCGTCGCATCCAATCCGAAGGCCGCCGAAAGGCGGCGTTCGGCCATCCGAAATCCAAGAAATTGAGAGGCTCCCCGTGGCCCGCACCACCCCTATCGAGCGTTACCGCAACTTCGGCATCATGGCCCACATCGATGCCGGCAAGACCACCACCTCCGAGCGCATCCTGTTCTACACCGGTGTCAGTCACAAGATCGGCGAAGTCCATGACGGCGCTGCAGTGATGGACTGGATGGAGCAGGAGCAGGAGCGTGGTATCACCATCACCTCCGCTGCGACCACTGCGTTCTGGTCGGGCATGGACAAGTCCATGCCGCAGCACCGCTTCAACATCATCGATACCCCCGGGCACGTCGACTTCACCATCGAAGTGGAGCGCTCCTTGCGCGTGCTCGACGGTGCGGTGTTCGTGTTGTGCGCCGTCGGTGGCGTGCAGCCGCAGTCCGAGACCGTGTGGCGCCAGGCCAACAAGTACTCCGTGCCGCGCATGGCCTTCGTCAACAAGATGGACCGTACCGGTGCCAACTTCGACAAGGTCGTCGAGCAGCTGAAGGCCCGTCTGGGCGCCTACGCCGTGCCGATGCAGGTGCCGATCGGCGCCGAAGACGGCTTCGAGGGCGTGGTCGACCTGCTCAAGATGAAGGCGATCCATTGGGATACCGCATCGCAGGGCACCACCTTCGAATACCGCGACATCCCGGCCGATCTGGTCGAGATCGCGACCGAGGCGCGTTCGTTCATGGTCGAGGCGGCTGCCGAAGCCAGCGAAGACCTGATGGACAAGTACCTCAACGAGGGCGACCTGAGCGAAGAAGAGATCCTGGTGGGTCTGCGCGAGCGCACCCTGAAGGTCGAAATCGTGCCGGTGTTCTGCGGTTCGGCGTTCAAGAACAAGGGCGTGCAGGCCATGCTCGACGGCGTCGTGCACCTGCTGCCGTCGCCGGCCGACCGTCCGCCAGTCCAGGGTATCGATGAGGACGAGAAGGAAGACACCCGTCCGGCCACCGATACCGCGCCGTTCTCGGCGTTGGCGTTCAAGATCATGACCGACCCGTTCGTGGGCTCGCTGACGTTCTTCCGTGTCTACTCGGGCACGTTGAACTCCGGCGACCAGGTCTACAACCCGGTCAAGTCGAAGAAAGAGCGCGTGGGCCGCATCCTGCAGATGCACTCCAACAATCGCGAAGAGATCAAGGAAGTGCGCGCTGGCGACATCGCCGCTGCCGTGGGTCTGAAGGACGTCACCACCGGCGACACGCTGTGTGCGCAGGACAAGGTCATCACCCTGGAGCGCATGGTGTTCCCGGAGCCGGTGATCTCGATGGCGGTGGAGCCCAAGACCAAGTCGGACCAGGAAAAGATGGGCATGGCCCTGGGCCGTCTGGCGCAGGAAGATCCCTCGTTCCGCGTCAAGACCGACGAGGAATCCGGCCAGACCATCATCTCGGGCATGGGCGAGTTGCACCTGGACATCATCGTCGACCGCATGCGTCGCGAGTTCAATGTCGAGGCCAACGTCGGCAAGCCGCAGGTGGCCTACCGCGAAACCATCCGCAAGTCCGACGTCAAGTCCGACTACAAGCACGCCAAGCAGTCCGGTGGTAAGGGTCAGTACGGTCACGTGGTGATCGAGCTGTCGCCGATGAGCGAAGAAGATCGCAAGAGCGACAACGTCAAGGACGATTTCCTCTTCATCAACGACATCACCGGCGGCATCATCCCGAAGGAATTCATCCCCTCGGTTGAAAAGGGTCTGCGCGAGACGATCACCAGTGGTCCGATCGCCGGCTTCCCGGTGGTGGGCGTGAAGGTCAAGCTGGTGTTCGGCTCGTACCACGATGTCGACTCCTCGGAAATGGCGTTCAAGCTGGCCGCGTCGATGGCGTTCAAGCAGGGCTTTGCGAAAGCCAGCCCGGTGTTGCTGGAGCCGATCATGAAGGTCGAAATCGTCAGCCCGGAGGATTACCTGGGTGACGTGATGGGCGACGTGAGCCGCCGTCGTGGCGTGTTGCAGGGTCAGGACGACAGTCCGTCGGGCAAGATCATCAACGCGATGATTCCGCTGGGTGAGATGTTCGGCTACGCGACCTCGCTGCGCTCGATGAGCCAGGGCCGTGCGACGTTCTCGATGGAATTCGACCACTACGAAGAGGCACCGGCCAACATCGCCGACGCCGTCACCAAGAAGGGCTGAGTTCGCTCAGCCGCTTCTCACAAATTTTTCAATTAGAGGTAGTTAGTCATGGCAAAAGCTAAATTTGAGCGCACCAAGCCGCACGTGAACGTCGGCACCATCGGTCACGTCGACCATGGCAAGACCACGTTGACAGCCGCGCTGACCAAGATCGGTGCTGAGCGTTTCGGTGGCGAGTTCAAGGCGTATGACGCGATCGACGCGGCGCCGGAAGAGAAGGCGCGCGGCATCACGATTTCGACCGCCCACGTCGAATATGAATCCCCGAACCGTCACTATGCGCACGTCGATTGCCCGGGTCACGCCGACTACGTCAAGAACATGATCACCGGTGCGGCGCAGATGGACGGCGCGATCCTGGTGTGTTCGGCTGCTGACGGCCCGATGCCGCAGACCCGTGAGCACATCCTGCTCTCGCGTCAGGTCGGTGTGCCGCACATTGTCGTGTTCCTGAACAAGGCCGACATGGTCGACGACGCCGAGCTGCTCGAGCTGGTCGAAATGGAAGTGCGCGAGCTGCTCAGCAAGTACGACTTCCCGGGCGATGACACCCCGATCATCCACGGTTCGGCGCGTCTGGCGCTGGACGGCGATCAGAGCGACATCGGCGTGCCGGCGATCCTGAAGCTGGTCGACGCACTCGACACCTTCATCCCGGAGCCGACCCGCGACGTCGATCGTCCGTTCCTGATGCCGGTCGAAGACGTGTTCTCGATCTCCGGCCGCGGCACCGTGGTGACCGGTCGTATCGAGCGCGGCATCATCAAGGTTGGCGACGAAATCGAAATCGTCGGTATCCGCGACACCCAGAAGACCACCGTCACCGGCGTGGAAATGTTCCGCAAGCTGCTCGACCAGGGTCAGGCAGGCGACAACGCCGGTCTGTTGCTGCGCGGCACCAAGCGTGACGACGTCGAGCGCGGCCAGGTGCTGTGCAAGCCGGGTTCGATCAAGCCGCATACCGAGTTCGAAGCCGAAGTCTATGTGCTGTCGAAGGACGAGGGTGGCCGTCATACCCCGTTCTTCAAGGGCTACCGTCCGCAGTTCTACTTCCGCACCACCGACATCACTGGCGCTTGCCAGCTGCCGGAAGGTGTGGAGATGGTGATGCCGGGCGACAATGTGAAGATGGTCGTGACCCTGATCAACCCGGTCGCGATGGACGAGGGTCTGCGCTTCGCCATCCGTGAAGGCGGTCGCACCGTCGGCGCCGGCGTGGTTGCCAAGATCATCAAGTAAGTCCTGCAGCCCGGCGGCTTTCAGTCGCTGGATCTGCAAAAGAGAGGGTCGGCGCAAGCCGGCCCTTTTTTTGTGCGCCAGGTCGGGTGGATATGCATAGACAGCGTATTGACGGACCAGGGCGCTTGCGCAGGCAAAACCCCATCGCTATAATGCGCGGCTCGGTGTCCCTGGGTAGGGCGCTGAGTTACAGCGAAAAGAACGGCAGGATGCCGCTCGTGTTCGCCAGACCGGGAAGGTCGCGTTGCATGGAGCACTCAACAACTCACATGTTGTTGACCGTGCTCTTGTTGCGCATTATACTTTTCCGTCTGGGCAGGCCGGTTTACCGGTCTGCCTCAGTTTTTGGGCGGAGGAAAGGCCCTCGTCAGCAGGATGCATGACGATTTCATCTACGTCAGGAATATCGGGGCAGGTATCCCAGAGGCCTTGCCCGTCGCTCTTTTAACGAAGGAAGCTTCCGTCATGTCGGAACAAAAGATCCGGATTCGGTTGAAGGCGTTCGATCATCGTTTGATCGACCGTTCGGCCAGCGAGATCGTCGAAACGGCTAAGCGGACCGGCGCGCAAGTGCGTGGCCCGATCCCGTTGCCGACCAAGATCGAACGTTACACCATCCTCGTATCCCCGCATGCCGACAAGGATGCGCGTGACCAATACGAAACCCGCACGCACAAGCGTGTGCTCGATATCGTCGACCCGAACGACAAGACCGTGGACGCGCTGATGAAGCTCGAACTCGCGGCTGGCGTCGACGTTCAGATCAAGTTGACCTGAGGACTACGACCATGACGAAGAAATATTCGTTGGGCTTCGTAGGCCGCAAGGCTGGTATGAGCCGCGTCTTCACTGAAGACGGCCGCTCGGTACCGGTCACGCTGATCGAAGCAACTCCAAACCGCATCGCGCAGATCAAGACCGTCGAAGCTGACGGCTACAGCGCTGTGCAGATTACCGTTGGTGCCCGTCGTGCCGCGCTGGTCAACAAGCCGGCTGCTGGCCACTTCGCCAAGGCGAAGGTGGAAGCGGGTCGCGGCCTGTGGGAATTCCGTGTTGAAGATGCCCAGCTCGGCGATTTCGCCGTCGGCGGCGAAATCAAGGCGGACATCTTCGAGGTCGGCCAGAAGGTCGACGTCCAGGGCGTCACCAAGGGTAAGGGTTTCCAGGGCACCATCAAGCGCTACAACTTCCGTATGGGCGATGCAACTCACGGTAACTCGCTGTCGCATCGCGCGCCGGGTTCGTTGGGTCAGCGCCAGACGCCGGGTCGCGTTTTCCCGGGCAAGAAGATGTCGGGCCACATGGGCGCCGTGCAGCAAAGCACGCAGAACCTGGAAGTGGTCAAGGTCGACGTCGAGCGTGGTCTGATTGCTATCCGCGGCGCCGTGCCTGGCGCAGCTGGTGGCGACGTGATCGTCCGTCCGGCGAGCAAGGCATAAGGAGAGATGACGATGGAACTCGTTATCACGGGTAGCAACAACAAGGTCTCGGTCTCCGATGCCGTGTTCGGTCGCGAATTCAGCGAAGATCTGGTCCACCAGGTCGTCGTCGCTTATCGCAATGCCGGTCGCGCTGGTACCAAGGCTCAGAAGACGCGTTCGGAAGTTGCGGGCACGACCAAGAAGTCGAAGAAGCAGAAGGGCGGCGGTGCGCGTCATGGCGCGCTGACGGCTCCGATCTTCGTCGGCGGCGGCGTGACCTTCGCGGCTAAGCCGCGCAGCTTCGAACAGAAAGTCAACCGCAAGATGTACCGTGCGGCCATCTGCGCGATCTTCTCTGAGCTTAACCGCCAGGGTCGCCTGATGATCGTCGATGCGTTCGACGTCGAAACCACCAAGACCCAGGGTCTGATCGAGAAGCTGAAGGGACTGGATGTGGGCAAGCGCCCGCTGATCGTCACCGAGGAAGCGTCCGAGCACCTGTATCTGTCCGCCCGCAATCTGCCGTATGTGCAGGTGCGTGATGTGCAGGGTCTGGATCCGGTCGCTCTGGTCGGGGCCGATACGGTCGTGATCACCGCCGATGCGGTCAAGAAGGTCGAGGAGTGGCTGGCATGAGCAGCAACGAAAAAATCTTCAGCGTGCTGCGTGCTCCGCGAGTCTCCGAAAAGACCGCGCGCCTGCAGGAAATTTCCAACCAGTATGTCTTCGAAGTTTCGAACGAAGCCACCAAGGCCGATGTAAAGGCCGCGGTTGAGCAGCTGTTCGACGTCAAGGTCAAAGCGGTCAACGTGGTCAACGTCAAGGGCAAGAGCAAGTCCTTCCGTAACCGTGCTGGCAGCCGTGGCAATTGGCGCAAGGCGTACGTCCGCCTGGTTGATGGTCAGTCCATCGACGTAACGGCCAAGGCCTGAGGTCCATCCCATGCCATTGATGAAGTTCAAACCCACCTCTCCCGGCCGTCGTTCCGCCGTGCGCGTGGTTACTCCCGATCTGCACAAGGGCGCACCGCACGCGGCGCTGCTCGACTCGCAGAGCAAGTCCGGTGGTCGTAACCACCATGGCCGCATCACCGTGCGTCACGTCGGTGGTGGTCATAAGCAGCACTACCGCATCATCGACTTCAAGCGCAACAAGGAAGGCATTCCGGCGCGTGTGGAGCGGATCGAATACGATCCGAACCGTACCGCTCATATCGCCCTGCTGTGCTATGTCGACGGCGAGCGTCGCTACATCATCGCCCCCAAGGGCTTGAAGGCTGGCGATCAGGTCATTGCCGGTGCCAACGCACCGATCAAGACCGGCAACACGCTGCCGCTGCGCAACATCCCGGTCGGTACGACGGTCCACGGCATCGAGCTGAAGCCGGGTAAGGGCGCTCAGATCGCACGTGCTGCCGGTGCAGCCGTCCAGCTGGTCGCTCGCGAAGGCATCTATGCCACGCTGCGTCTGCGCTCGGGCGAAATGCGCAAGGTGCCGGTCGAGTGCCGCGCCACCATCGGCGAAGTCGGCAACGACGAGCACAACCTCGAGAAGCTGGGCAAGGCTGGCGCCAAGCGCTGGCGCGGTGTTCGTCCGACCGTTCGCGGTGCGGCCATGAACCCGGTCGATCACCCGCACGGTGGTGGTGAGGCCAAGGCTGGCCAGGGTAATCCGCATCCGGTCACCCCGTGGGGTGTTCCGACCAAGGGTTACAAGACGCGCAAGAACAAGCGCACCCAGCAATTCATCGTCCGCGATCGTAGGGGCTAATCGACCATGGCACGTTCACTCAAGAAGGGCCCGTTCGTCGATCACCACCTTGCAAAGAAGGTGGAGTCCGCTGCGGGTAGCAAGAAGCCGATCAAGACTTGGTCGCGCCGTTCGATGATCCTGCCGGAAATGGTAGGCATCACCATCGCCGTGCATAACGGCAAGAACCACATTCCGGTGCTCGTCAACGAGAATATGGTCGGCCACAAGCTCGGCGAATTTGCCGTCACCCGGACCTTCAAGGGTCACGGTGGCGACAAGAAGTCGAGCAGGTAAGGGAGAGATGACGATGGAAGCGAAAGCAATCCTGCGCACCGCGCGCATCTCCCCGCAGAAGGCCCGCTTGGTCGCTGACCAGGTGCGTGGTTTGTCCGCCGAACGTGCGGTCAATCTGCTGAAGTTCTCGGATAAAAAGGCTGCGCACCTGATCAAGAAGGTTGTGGAGTCGGCGATTGCCAATGCCGAGAACAATCAGGGCGCGGATGTCGACGAGCTGAAGGTCAAGACCATCATGGTTGATGAAGGTCCCTCCCTGAAGCGTTTCATGGCGCGGGCGAAAGGCCGCGGTACCCGCATCCTCAAGCGCACCAGTCACATCACTGTGATTGTCGGCGCCGCCAAGTAAGCGGAAAGGAAAAGACCATGGGTCATAAAGTTCATCCGACTGGAATTCGCCTTGGCATCGCCAAGGACTGGAATTCCAAGTGGTACGCAAACAAGGCCGACTTCGCCGCCTATCTGGCAGCCGACCTGAAAGTGCGTGAAATGCTGCGCAAGAAGCTCGCGCAGGCAGGTATCAGCAAGATCTTGATCGAGCGCCCTGCCAAAACCGCCCGCGTGACCATTCACACCGCCCGTCCGGGCGTGGTGATCGGCAAGCGTGGCGAGGACATCGAAAAGCTGCGCAAAGAAGTGAGCGCGATGATGGGTGTTCCTGCCCACATCAACGTCACTGAAGTGCGCAAGCCGGAGCTGGATGCGCAGCTGGTCGCCGAGTCGATCGCGCAGCAGCTTGAGCGTCGCATCATGTTCCGCCGTGCAATGAAGCGCTCGGTCGGCAACGCGATGCGCCTGGGTGCCCTGGGCATCAAGGTCAATGTGGCTGGCCGCCTCAACGGTGCAGAAATCGCCCGTTCGGAGTGGTACCGCGAAGGCCGCGTGCCGCTGCACACGCTACGTGCCGACATTGATTACGGTTTTGCCGAGGCGTCCACGACGTACGGCATCATCGGCATCAAGGTCTGGATCTATAAGGGTGAGGTCTTCGACTTCTCCCAGGTTGGCCAGGAGAAGCAGGACGACAGCCCGCGCAACGATCGTAACGATCGCGGCGACCGTGGTGACCGTCCTTCGCGCCCGGCTCGTGAAGCGAGGTAACGGCAATGTTGCAACCCAAGCGAACCAAATACCGCAAGATGCATAAGGGCCGTAACGACGGCCTGGCATGGAGCGGAAACGCCGTCAGCTTCGGCGAGTACGGCCTCAAGGCAACCGCGCACGGTCAGCTGACCGCGCGTCAGATTGAAGCAGCACGTCGTACGATCAGCCGCCACGTCAAGAAGGGCGGCAAGATGTGGATTCGTGTGTTCCCCGACAAGCCGATCACCAAGAAGCCGATCGAAGTCCGAATGGGCTCCGGTAAGGGCAACGTGGAGTACTGGGTCGCGCAGATTCAGCCGGGCCGCATGATCTATGAAATCGAGGGTATTCCCGAAGATGTCGCACGTGAGGCGTTCCGCCTTGCCGCCGCGAAATTGTCGGTGACCACCACTTTCGTGACCCGGACGGTGCGCTGATGGATATCAAACAACTCCGCGAGAAGTCGGCTGACGAACTGAAGGCCCACCTGACCGATCTGCGTAAGGAGCAGTTCTCGCTCCGTATGCAGCAGGTCACCGGCCAGCTGCCGAAGACCCACGATACCCGCCGGGTGCGCCGCGAGATTGCTCGCGTCAAGTACCTGCTCGGCAGCACCAAGTAAGGACGGCCGCGATGAGCGACAACAACGAAAAGCAAGCGCTGCGCACGGTCGAAGGCCGTGTCGTCAGCAACAAGATGGACAAGACGGTCACCGTGTTGGTGGAGCGCCAGGTCAAGCACCCGTTGTACGGTAAGTACATCAAGCGCTCGTCCAAGCTCCACGCACACGACGCCGACAATGCCTGCAACGAAGGCGACGTCGTGCGTGTGACCGAGATTGCTCCAATGTCCAAGACCAAGAACTGGCGGGTGGTCGAAATCGTCACCCGTTCGGCCGAATAAGGGAGATCTGAATCATGATCCAGATGCAGAGCTACCTCGATGTCGCCGACAATTCGGGTGCCAAGGAAGTGATGTGCATCAAGGTGCTGGGCGGCTCCAAGCGCCGCTACGCACACATTGGTGACATCATCAAGGTGACCGTCAAGGACGCCATTCCGCGTGGCAAGGTCAAGAAGGGCGAAGTCTACGACGCCGTCGTGGTGCGTACCCGCAAGGGTGTGCGCCGTCCCGACGGTTCGCTGATCCGCTTCGATGGCAACGCCGCTGTGCTGTTGAACAATAAGCAGGAGCCGATCGGGACCCGCATCTTCGGGCCGGTGACGCGCGAGCTGCGTTCCGAGAAGTTCATGAAGATCGTCTCGCTCGCTCCCGAAGTGCTGTGAGCGGAGGACATACACATGGCTAACCGTATCAAGAAGGGCGACCAGGTCGTCATCAACACCGGCAAGGACAAGGGTAAGCAGGGTGAAGTTGTGCGTGTGGACGGCGATCGCGTGATCGTCTCCAATGCCAACGTCATCAAGCGCCACACCAAGCCGAACCCGCAGGCGGGTGTCGCCGGCGGCGTGGTCGAGCGTGAAGCGTCGATCCATATCTCCAACGTCAATATCGTCAACCCGGCAACGGGCAAGGGCGAGCGCGTTGGCTTCAAGGTGCTGGAGGATGGACGCAAATTGCGTGTGTTCCGCTCCAGCGGTGAGGCGCTCGACGCCTGAGGAATGCGATCATGAACACTCGTCTCGAAAAGTTTTACAAGGAAAACGTGGTGCCGGCCCTGATGAAGGAATTCGGCTACACCAATCCGATGGAAGTGCCGAAGCTGGTCAAGGTCACGCTCAACATGGGCGTGGGCGAGGCGGCTACCAACAAGAAGATTCTGGAAAATGCGGTCGCCGACATGTCCAAGATCTCCGGTCAGAAGCCGGTGGTCACCAAGTCGCGCGTTTCGGTCGCATCGTTCAAGATTCGCGACGGTTGGCCGATCGGCTGCAAGACCACCTTGCGTCGCGCCAAGATGTACGAGTTTCTGGATCGTCTGATCAACATCTCGCTGCCGCGCGTGCGCGACTTCCGTGGTGTTTCCGGTCGCTCCTTTGACGGTCGTGGCAACTTCAACATGGGTGTGAAGGAACAGATCATCTTCCCGGAAATCGACTTCGACGCCGTCGACGCGATTCGCGGTATGGATATCGCCATCACCACCACCGCCAAGACGGATGCGGAAGCGAAGGCGCTGCTGGCAGCGTTCAAGTTCCCGTTCCGTAACTGACCGTCGAGGACATCCGAAATGGCAAAGACCTCCATGATCCACCGCGACATCAAGCGTGCAAAGCTGGCAAAGAAATTCGCCGGCAAGCGTGATGCGCTGAAGAAGATTCTCTCCAGTCAGGATGCGTCCTACGAAGAGAAGATCGAAGCGTCGACCAAGTTGCAGAAACTGCCGCGCGATTCGTCGCCGAGCCGCCACCGCAACCGTTGCGAGCTGTCCGGCCGTCCGCGCGGTGTCTACCGCAAGTTCGGTCTGGGTCGCAACATGCTGCGCAAGGCCACGATGAACGGCGACGTTCCGGGCCTGCGTAAGGCAAGCTGGTAACAGCACCACTGGCCGTTCGCGGCCGGCTTGAACAGGATGGTTCTGTTCAACAAGGGAGTCCGACGCAAGTCGGGCTCTTTTGTCGTATACTTCCGCTTCTGTCTTGCCTGCATGGGCTCGGCATGGCGTAAAGGGTCCTGGCCCATCCCCAGGAAAACACAAGATTTTCGCGAAAGCGGATATCGGTGCACTCAAAGGTACTCATATGAGCATGACTGATCCCATCGCCGACCTGCTGGTACGCATCAAGAATGCGGCCGCGGTTGGTAAGCAGACGGTGAAATTGCCGTCGTCCAAGATCAAGGTTGCGATCGCCCAGGTCCTGAAGGACGAGGGTTACATCACCGACCTGCGCGTGACAGCGACCGAGAACAACAAGTCGGAGCTGGAAATCGTGCTGAAGTATTTCGAAGGCCGTCCGGTCATCGAGACCCTGAAGCGTTTCTCGCGCTCGGGTCTGCGCCAGTACCGCGGCAAGACCGAGTTGCCCAAGGTCCTGGGCGGCCTGGGTATCGCCATCATCTCCACGTCGAAGGGCATCATGACCGATGCGCAGGCTCGCGAAGCCGGCGTTGGTGGTGAAGTCCTGTGCTTCGTGGCCTAAGGGAAGGAATCGATCATGTCCCGTGTAGCCAAGAAGCCTGTTTCCCTTCCGAAGGGTGTTGAACTCAACGTCCAGCCCGAGCTGGTCAGTGTCAAGGGCCCGAAGGGCACCCTGAGCCTGCCGAAGCCGGTTGGCGTCGAAATCGCCATCGACGGCGACGTTGCCACGCTGTCGGCCAATGACCCGTCTCAGATCGCCATCACCGGTACCGTGCGCGCCATCCTGGCCAACATGGTCAAGGGTGTGTCCGAAGGCTTCGAGCGCAAGCTCGAGCTGGTCGGCGTCGGCTACCGTGCCGCCATGCAGGGCAAGGATCTGAGCCTGGCGCTCGGTTTCTCGCATCCGCTGGTGTTCGTTGCGCCGGAAGGCATCACGCTGTCGACCCCGACCCAGACCGAAATTCTGGTCCAGGGCGCCGACAAGCAGCGCGTCGGCGAAGTCGCCGCCAAGATTCGCGGTTTCCGTCCGCCGGAGCCCTACAAGGGCAAGGGTGTGAAGTACGCCGGTGAAGTCATCATTCGCAAGGAAGCCAAGAAGGCTTAATGGCGAGTCCCTCGCAAGAGCCCGCACATCCCTGTGCGGACTTTTGACAGGAGCACGCTTTCCCTTCAGCTTCCGTAGGATAAATATCATGAGCATCAACAAGAACATCGCCCGTCTGCGTCGCGCCAAGTCCACCCGTTCGCACATCCGTGAACTGGGCGTCGCTCGCCTGTCGGTGCTGCGCACCGGCCAGCATCTGTATGCGCAGGTCTTCACCGCCGACGGCTCCAAGGTGATCGCTGCGGCGAACACCCTGCAGGCCGACGTCAAGGAAGGCCTGAAGAACGGCAAGAACAGCGATGCGGCCGTCAAGGTCGGCAAGCTGATCGCCGAGCGCGCCAAGGCTGCGGGCATCGAGAAGGTCGCATTCGACCGCTCGGGCTACCGTTACCATGGCCGTATCAAGGCGCTGGCCGACGCAGCTCGCGAAGGCGGCCTGCAGTTCTAAGCACTGCTGCGGATGTGGCCATCGGCCACGTTCGCGTTACCGCCGGCGGGGGAGATGCCGGACCGTCCCGTTCTTTTGCAACGGTGCCGGGAACACAGCGTGACTTCACAACCATAAGCGGCTTCGAGCCGTACATACTCAATCAATCAAGGAATCAAGATGGCAGAAGAACGTGCACCGCGGGGTCGTGATCGCGACCGTAACCGCGAAGAGAAAGTCGACGATGGCATGATCGAAAAGCTGGTCGCGGTCAATCGCGTCAGCAAGACGGTCAAGGGCGGTCGCCAGTTCACCTTCACCGCGCTGACCGTGGTCGGCGATGGCCTGGGCAAGGTCGGTTTTGGTTATGGCAAGGCGCGCGAAGTGCCGGTCGCCATCCAGAAGTCGATGGAGCAGGCGCGCAAGAACCTGGCCACTGTCGATCTGAACAACGGTACCTTGTGGCATGCCGTCAAGTCCGGCCATGGCGCAGCACGCGTCTACATGCAGCCAGCGTCGGAAGGTACGGGCGTCATCGCCGGCGGTGCCATGCGCGCTGTGCTGGAAGCGGTCGGCGTCAAGAACGTGCTGGCCAAGGCGGTTGGTTCGCGTAATCCGATCAACCTGGTCCGTGCAACCCTGAAGGGTCTGTCGGAAGTGCAGTCGCCGGCCCGTGTTGCGGCCAAGCGCGGCAAGAAGGTGGAGGAGCTCAACCATGGCTAAGGACACCAACAAGACCGTGAAGGTGCGCCTGGTGCGTGGCCTGCGTGGAACCCAGTCGCGTCACCGCCTGTCGGTGCGTGCATTGGGCCTGAATAAGCTCAACGATGTGCGTGAACTCAAGGACAGCCCGCAGGTTCGCGGTCTGATCAACACCGTTCACTACCTCGTCAAGGTTGAGGACTAATTTCATGACTTTGCATCTCAATGACCTCAAGCCCGCCGACGGCGCCCGTACCGAGCGCACTCGTGTCGGTCGTGGCATCGGCTCCGGCCTTGGCAAGACCTGCGGCCGCGGCCACAAGGGTTCGTTCGCGCGCAAGGGCGGCGGCAAGATCAAGGCCGGCTTCGAAGGCGGCCAGACTCCGATGCAGCGCCGTCTGCCGAAGATCGGCTTCCGTTCCAAGATGGCGCGTGACAGTGCCGAAGTGTTGTCCTACCAGCTGGACAAGCTGGAAGCCGGTGAGATCGACTTTGCAGCGCTGCGTGCGGCCAATCTGGTCCCGAGCCGCGCCAAGAAGGCGAAGATCGTGCTGAAGGGCGAGCTGAGCAAGAAGTTCGTGCTGAAGGGTGTCGCCGCAAGTGCGGGCGCCAAGGCAGCAATCGAAGCTGCCGGCGGCAGCGTAGAGGAGTAATCGGCAGATGGCGCAGGCTGGCATTGGTAACCTCGGTGGCGGGCTCGGCAAGTTCACGGAACTTCGCCAGCGGCTACTGTTCGTCCTCGGGGCATTGATCGTCTATCGCATCGGCTGCTATGTGCCGGTGCCGGGCGTGAATCCCGATGCCATGCTTTCGTTGATGCAGGCGCAGGGCGGCGGCATCGTGGACATGTTCAACATGTTCTCGGGCGGCGCCCTGCACCGTTTCAGTATTTTTGCGTTGAACGTGATGCCGTACATCTCGGCATCGATCGTGATCCAGTTGGCCACGCACATCTTTCCCGCCCTCAAGGCGATGCAGAAGGAAGGCGAATCCGGCCGACGCAAGATCACCCAGTATTCGCGCATCGGTGCGGTGTTGCTGGCGGTGGTGCAGGGCGGCAGTATCGCGCTGGCACTGCAGAACCAGACCGCGCCTGGTGGCGCTCCTGTGGTGTACGCGCCGGGGATGGGCTTTGTGCTCACCGCAGTGATTGCACTGACCGCCGGCACCATCTTCCTGATGTGGGTGGGCGAGCAGGTCACCGAGCGTGGCATCGGTAACGGCGTGTCGCTGATCATCTTTGCCGGCATCGTTGCAGGCCTTCCGTCGGCGGCGATCCAGACCGTCGAGGCCTTCCGCGAAGGCAATCTGAGCTTCATTTCGCTGCTGCTGATCGTCATCACCATTCTGGCGTTTACGCTGTTCGTGGTGTTTGTAGAACGCGGGCAGCGACGTATCACGGTCAATTACGCGCGCCGCCAGGGTGGTCGCAATGCGTACATGAACCAGACCTCGTTCCTGCCGCTGAAGCTCAACATGGCAGGCGTGATTCCGCCGATCTTCGCCTCCAGCATCCTGGCCTTCCCGGCCACGCTGTCGATGTGGTCGGGTCAGGCGGCGTCCGGCAGTGGCGTGGGTTCGTGGCTGCAGAAGATCGCCAATGCGCTCGGGCCGGGCGAGCCGGTGCACATGCTGGTGTTTGCGGCGCTGATCATCGGGTTTGCGTTCTTCTATACCGCGCTGGTGTTCAACTCGCAGGAAACCGCCGACAACCTCAAGAAGTCGGGTGCACTGATTCCGGGCATCCGTCCGGGCAAGGCGACGGCTGACTATGTGGACGGCGTGCTGACACGTCTGACCGCGGCCGGTTCGCTGTACCTGGTGATCGTCTGCCTGCTGCCGGAAATCATGCGCACGGAGCTGGGCACCTCGTTCCACTTCGGTGGTACGTCGTTGCTGATCGCCGTGGTGGTGGTGATGGACTTCATTGCGCAGATCCAGGCGCATCTGATGTCGCATCAGTACGAGAGCCTGCTGAAGAAGGCCAACCTCAAGGGTGGCTCGCGCGGCGGGCTGGCGCGCAGTTAAGTCTCGCGGGCAGTTAGGTGGTACACTAGATCTTCATTGCGTGAAGACGGCCTGGTTCCCGGGCCACGATCTTCCGATCAGAAGGGCGGCTCGCGCGACGTCTCGCGCGCGGGTGTGACGAGGTGGTCCTGTGCGGGAGTAGTACAGGCGATTCGGAGCAGTTTTCTGGATCAACATCGTCCGGCGCCGGAGCGAGGGCACACTCCCCACGCCGGGTCCATGGAACTTCTGGTTCCACGGGCTTCAAAGCAATCCGAGGCCTTGCTACAATTCCGAGTTCACTTTTGATCCATCCTGCCGGATGGCGCCTGGGCGCTGTCGGGCCATCACTCAGTTGGAGAATCGCGTCATGGCGCGTATTGCAGGCGTCAACCTGCCAGCCCAGAAGCACGTCTGGGTCGGGTTGCAAAGCATCTACGGCATCGGCCGTACCCGTTCGAAGAAGCTCTGCGAATCCGCAGGCGTTACCTCGACCACGAAGATTCGTGATCTGTCCGAACCCGAAATCGAGCGCCTGCGCGCCGAAGTCGGCAAGTATGTCGTCGAAGGCGACCTGCGCCGCGAAATCGGTATCGCGATCAAGCGACTGATGGACCTGGGCTGCTATCGCGGTCTGCGTCATCGCCGTGGTCTCCCGCTGCGTGGTCAGCGCACCCGTACCAACGCCCGCACCCGTAAGGGTCCGCGCAAGGCGATCAGGAAGTAAGGGATAGATCATGGCAAAGCCAGCAGAAAAGAAAACGAAGAAGAAGATCAAGCGCGTCATCACTGACGGCGTCGCTCACGTCCACGCTTCGTTCAACAACACCATCGTCACCATCACCGATCGCCAGGGCAATGCACTGTCGTGGGCTACGTCCGGCGGTGCCGGTTTCCGTGGTTCGCGCAAGTCGACCCCGTTCGCTGCTCAGGTTGCCGCCGAAAAGGCTGGCCGCGCTGCGCTCGACTACGGCGTGAAGTCGCTGGAAGTACGTATCAAGGGTCCGGGTCCGGGCCGTGAGTCGGCCGTGCGTTCGTTGAACAACGTGGGCTATAAGATCACCAATATCATCGACGTGACGCCAATCCCGCACAACGGGTGCCGTCCGCCGAAGAAGCGTCGCGTCTAAAGGGAGCGATAAGAAATGGCTCGTTATATCGGTCCTACCTGTAAGCTCGCCCGCCGCGAAGGCGCCGATCTTTCCCTCAAGAGCCCGGCGCGTGCGCTGGACTCCAAGTGCAAGCTTGAGCAGAAGCCCGGCCAACACGGCGCGGCTCGCAAAGGCAAGCTCTCCGACTACGCTACCCAGCTGCGTGAAAAGCAGAAGGTCAAGCGCATCTACGGGTTGCTGGAGCGTCAGTTCCGCAACTACTACAAGAAGGCCTCGACCAAGAAGGGCAACACCGGCGAGAACCTGCTGCAGTTGCTGGAAACCCGTCTGGACAACGTCTGCTACCGCATGGGCTTTGCCGTCACCCGTCCGGCCGCGCGCCAGCTGGTGTCGCACCGTGGCGTGCTGGTCAATGGCAAGTCGGTGAATCTGGCTTCGTACCAGATCAAGGCTGGCGATGCGATCACGCTGTCGGAAAAGGCACAGAAGCAGCTCCGCGTGCAGGAAGCCCTGACCGTGGCTGAGCAGCACGACATGACGCCGTCGTGGGTCGAAGTCGATTCGAAGAAGTTCAGCGGCGTGTTCAAGGCCGTTCCGGATCGCGCTGACCTGCCTTCGGATATCAACGAAGCGCTGATCGTCGAGTTGTATTCGAAGTAATTCACATTGGAGAGCCTCCGGCACCGCCGGAGGTTCGCAGGAGACCCCGCAACATGACGGTTACCGCCAACCAGGTTCTGCGCCCCCGTGGTCCGCAGATCGAACGTCTTACCGACAATCGCGCAAAGGTCGTGATCGAGCCCTTGGAGCGCGGTTACGGGCACACGCTGGGCAATGCCCTGCGTCGTGTGCTGTTGTCGTCGATCCCGGGTTTTGCGATCACCGAGGTCGAGATCGACGGCGTGCTGCACGAGTACACCACGGTCGAAGGGCTGCAGGAAGACGTGCTTGACGTCCTGCTCAACCTGAAAGACGTGGCGATTCGTATGCATAGTGGCGACAGCGCGACGCTGTCGTTGTCCAAGCAGGGTCCGGGCACGGTCACTGCGGCCGACATCAGGACCGATCACAACGTCGAGATCATCAACGGCGACCACGTGATCTGCCACCTGACCAAGGACACGGCGCTGAACATGCGCCTGAAGATCGAGCGTGGTTTCGGCTACCAGCCGGCCGCCGCACGTCGTCGTCCGGACGAAGAGACCCGCACCATCGGTCGTCTGATGCTGGACGCGTCGTTCTCGCCGGTGCGTCGCGTTGCCTATGCCGTGGAAGCTGCGCGCGTTGAACAGCGCACCGACCTCGACAAGCTGGTGATCGATATCGAAACCAACGGCACCATCGATGCCGAGGAAGCCGTGCGCACCGCCGCCGACATCCTCAGCGATCAGCTGTCGGTGTTCGGCGATTTCACCCACCGCGATCGCGGTGCAGCCAAGCCGGCTGCCAGCGGCGTGGATCCGGTGCTGCTGCGCCCGATCGACGACCTCGAGCTGACCGTGCGTTCGGCCAACTGCCTGAAGGCCGAGAGCATCTACTACATCGGCGATCTGATCCAGAAGACCGAAGTGGAACTGCTCAAGACCCCGAACCTCGGCAAGAAGTCGTTGACCGAAATCAAGGAAGTGCTGGCACAGCGTGGCCTTGCACTGGGCATGAAGCTGGAGAACTGGCCGCCGGCCGGTGTCGCCCAGCACGGCATGCTTGGTTAATGCATCACCGCATGGGCGTCTTCGGGCGCCCATGCTGTTTTTTTACATCGACGGGCCAGAGCCCGCGGTGACATCCGGTCAAGGGACGGCCGGCTCGGACCAACCGCAGTCCATTCAACAGCGCCAGGAAGGCGACAACGTCTCTCAAGCAGTCTCAACATTCCTTAGGAAATCACACTCATGCGTCACCAGAAATCCGGCCGTAAATTCAACCGCACCAGCGCGCACCGCGAAGCCATGTTCCGCAATATGGCCGCTTCGCTGTTCAAGCACGAGCTGATCAAGACCACCTTGCCGAAGGCCAAGGAACTGCGTCGCGTCGCCGAGCCGCTGATCACCATCGGCAAGGTCGATGGCGTTGCCAATCGTCGTCTGGCGTTTGCTCGCCTGCGCGACAAGGAAGCAGTGGGCAAGCTGTTCGTCGAACTGGGCCCGCGTTACGCGACCCGTCCCGGCGGCTACCTGCGCATCCTGAAGGCCGGCTTCCGTGCCGGTGACAATGCGCCGATGGCGTATGTCGAGCTGGTCGACCGTCCGGTCGTCGCCGAGGAAGTGGCCGAGTAATCGGTTTGCTCTTCGCAAAGATTCTCGAAAAGCCCGGCTAGCGCCGGGCTTTTTTATGGCCGGTCCCGGACCATGTCGGTCGATTTTGGTGCCAGTGTTTCAGCGGCAGCGCGGCGACGTGCATGGCTCAACCACGATCAGGCACGCCCCCGCAAGAGTGACCGTCTCCGGGCAGCGCCGCGCGGTCTGCAGGCTGGCGCATGACTGTCGACCTGCATGGCTGCACCGGGCCTGCCGCCAGGCGACCTGCCCGATGCAGCCATCCGTGGTCACCGCGGCAGCGATGGCTGATAATCGGGCATTCGATCCTAGGCAAGCGGTAGCGATGAATCCATTTCGTTGGGGTTTCCGGGCGCAGTTTCTGCTGGGCTTTCTTGCCTGCGCAGGACTGCTTGCCTACGCGATCTATGTGCAGCTGCATCTTGGGCTGGAGCCTTGCCCGCTATGCATCTTCCAGCGGATCGCGTTTGCGGCGCTGGCGGTGTTGTTTCTGCTGGGTGCGTTGCATGGGCCGCGCGCAGCGGGCACGCGCAAGGTCTATGGCGTGCTGAGTTTTGTCGCCGCCGGCGTGGGCATGGGCATCGCGGCGCGGCATGTCTGGGTGCAGATCCGGCCCAAGGACATGATGTCGTCGTGCGGGCCGCCGTTGAGCTTCCTGAGCGAGACGATGGGCCCGTTCGAAGTGTTCCGCACCGTGCTGACCGGCACCGGTGACTGCGGCAATATCGATTGGCGCTTCCTGGGCCTGAGCATGCCGATGTGGAGCATGCTGTGGTTCGTGGGCTTGGCGCTGTGGGCGCTGTATGCCGGGTTCAGGCAGCGTGGTCCGCGCAAACTATTCTGATCGTTTCGTTCCGGCGGTTGCCGGCGCCCGAGATTTCTGGAGTTCATGATGTCCGCTTCCCCTCATTCGTGCCTCAACCAGGCGGACCCGTGGTCGCCGCAGAGTTGGCGGCAGCGCCCGGCGTTGCAGATGCCGGTCTACCCGGACGCCGTTGCGCTGGAGCACACCTTGGGTGAGTTGCGGCAGTTGCCGCCGCTGGTGACCTCGTGGGAAATCTTCGCGCTCAAGCGCCAGTTGGCGGAGGCACAGGAGGGCAAGCGCTTCCTGCTGCAGGGCGGAGATTGCGCCGAGAATTTCAGCGATTGCGAATCAGGCACGATCTCCAATCGCTTGAAGGTGCTGCTGCAAATGAGCCTGGTGCTGGTGCACGGCCTGCACCTGCCGGTGGTGCGGGTGGGGCGCTTTGCCGGGCAGTACGCCAAGCCGCGTTCGGCCGACACCGAAACCCGCGACGGGGTGACCTTGCCGAGCTACCGTGGCGATGTGATCAACGCGCCGGCCTTCACCGAAGCGGCGCGCGTGCCGGATCCGCAGCGCATGATCACCGCGCATTCGCGCTCGGCGATGACGATGAATTTCGTACGCGCCTTGATCGACGGCGGCTTTGCTGACCTGCACCATCCCGAATACTGGAATCTGGATTGGGTGGGGTATTCGCCGCTGGCGGCGGACTACCAGAAGATGGTGGCATCGATCGGCGATGCGGTGCGCTTCATGGAGACCTTGTCCGGCGCAGAGGTCTACAACCTCAATCGCATCGACTTCTACACCTCGCACGAGGCGCTGTTGCTGCCGTACGAGGAAGGCCTGACCCGTCAGGTGCCGCGCCAGTGGGGCTGGTTCAACCTGAGCACGCATTACCCATGGATCGGCATGCGCACCGCCGCGCTGGACGGCGCGCATGTGGAATATCTGCGTGGCGTGCGCAATCCGATTGCGATCAAGGTGGGGCCGTCGGTGCAGCCGGATCAGCTGTTGCGCCTGATCGATGTGCTCAATCCGGAAGACGAACCTGGCCGCCTGAGCTTCATCCATCGCATGGGTGCGGCGCAGATCGCCGAAAAGTTGCCGCCGCTGCTGGACGCGGTCAAGCGCGACGGGCGTCGGGTGTTGTGGGTGTGCGATGCGATGCACGGCAATACCGAAAGCACCGGTAACGGCTATAAGACACGACGTTTCGACAATGTCCGCAGCGAGGTCGAGTTGTCGTTCGATCTGCATGCGGCCGCCGGGACGCGGCTGGGCGGGGTGCATCTGGAACTGACCGGCGAAGACGTCACCGAATGCACCGGTGGTGCGCGCGAGCTGACCGAGCGCGATCTGGAACGCGCCTATCGCTCCAGCGTGGACCCGCGCCTGAACTACGAGCAGTCGCTGGAAATCGCAATGGCGATCGTGCGTAAGCAACAGCAGGTGGCGTCGCAACCGCTGGGCGCGTGATGTCACCGTGCGCATGACGTGATGCTCATGCCGCGTGCGGCATGATGCTGCAGCCATCCCTCTTTCCCCCCACAGGAGGAACGGTTTGACTGCCGATTGGAACGTCATCCGCGAATATGCAATCCCGCTTAGTGCCGCGCTGCTGGCGGGCATCGTCACCTGGTCGCTGATGCTGTGGCTGTTTCGCCGCATGCAGGGCCGCGACTATCGCCGCGCACGCATCATTCGCGTGGTCACGCTGCCGGCTGCCTTCATCCTGCCGCTGCTGTTTCTGGGGGTCGCCACCGAAGCGACGCCGCTATCCGGCAAGGGGCTGGCGGCAATGCAGCATCTGCTGCACGTCGGCATCGTCGGCTGCGTGACCTGGTTGTTGGTGCGCGCGGTCGCCGCCGGCGAGATGGCGATCCTGCGCAGCAACCCGATCGAGGTGTCCGACAACCTCACCGCGCGGCGCATCCAGACCCAGACACGCGTGCTGAGCCGGGTGGTGATGGGCGCGGTGATCCTGCTCGGCATCTCGGTGGTGCTGCTGACCTTTCCGCAGGTGCGCCAGATCGGCAAAACGCTGCTGGCCTCGGCCGGCATCATCGGCCTGGTAGCCGGTATCGCGGCCAAGCCGGTGTTCGGCAACCTGATCGCCGGCCTGCAGATCGCCCTGACCCAGCCGATCCGGCTGGACGATGTGGTGATCGTGGAAGGCGAATGGGGCCGCATTGAGGAGATCGGCAGCTCGTATGTGGTGGTGCGGATCTGGGACGAGCGGCGCATGGTGGTGCCGTTGACCTGGTGGATCGAGCATCCGTTCCAGAACTGGACGCGCAGCAGCGCCGATCTGCTCGGTACCGCATTCCTGTGGCTGGATTACCGCACGCCGATCGCGGCGGTGCGCGCCGAACTGGAGCGTATCTGCAAGAGCGAGCCGCTGTGGGATGGACGCGTATGCGTGACCCAGGTGACCGAAACCAGCGAGAGCACGATCCAGGTGCGCCTGCTGGTGAGCGCGCGCAATTCCGGCGATGCGTTCGATCTGCGCTGCATCAGCCGCGAGCGCATGATCGACTTCCTGACCCGCGAGCACCCTTACGCACTGCCCAGGATCCGCGCCGAAATTGCCGCGCAGGAAAAGCCACCCCTGCGTGCCGCCGCGCCGATTGTCCAGGAGAGCGTGCGCTCGCCCGGTGCTGAAGACGGCGAGCCTGCGACTACGGTGTAGCTGCGGGCGCGGCCGCAGGCGCGCTGGGCGCAGTCGGCGCGTAGCGGGGCGCAACACGCGCCTTGCTGCGTTGCTCATAGGCGTAAGCCAGTTCGATCAGGCGCGGCTCGCTCCAGGCGCTGCCCATGAACAACAAGCCCAGCGGCAGGCCCTGGGTCTGTCCCATCGGCACGCTCAGGCTGGGATAACCGGCAACCGCGGCCGCGCCATAGCCGGCTCCGGGAAAGGTGTCACCCTTGGCCAGGTCGGTGACCCAGGCAGCACCGGTGGTCGGCACGATCAGCGCATCCAGGCGATTGGCCTGCAGCGCGGCGTCGATGCCTTCCGGCCCGGCCAACCGTTTGGCAGTGGCGCGGGCCGTGAGATACGCGGCATCGTCCAGTCCGGCCGCGGCCTGCGCCTGCTCGAACAGCTCCTGCCCGAAGTAGGGCATCTCGCGCTGCGCGTGGCTGCGATTGAAGGCGATCAATTGCTCCAGGCTCGACACCGGTGCGGCGTGGCTGCGCAGATACGCGTTCAGGCCGGCCTTGAACTCGACCAGCAAGACCGTTTGCTCGGCGGCATCCCACTGGCCATCGGTTGCTAGACTGGTTTCGATCACGGTGGCGCCGGCGGCGCGCAGCGTCTGCACGGCGCGCTCGAGCGTGGCGGCAATGGCCGGATCTTCGCGCAACGGATTGCGTAGCAGGCCCAGACGGGCGCCGCGCAGGCCATCGGGCCTGAGATGCGCCAGATAGTCCGGTGTGGACGTCGGTGCAGTGCGCGCCGCCGGATCCTGCGGGTCGGGCGCGGCGATCGCCTGCAGCACGGCGGCCGCATCGGCGACGCTGCGCGTCATCGGACCGGCGGTGTCCTGGCTGGCCGAGATCGGAATGATGCCGTCGCGGCTGACCAGGCCCACGGTCGGCTTGAGCCCGACCAGGCCGTTCACCGAGGCCGGGCAGGTGATGCTGCCGTCGGTTTCGGTGCCGATGCCGACCGTGGCCAGGCTGGCGGCGATCGCCGCGCCGGTGCCGGTACTGGAGCCGCAGGGATTGCGATCCAGCGCATACGGATTGCGGGTCAGCCCGCCGCGTGCGCTCCAGCCGGAGCTGGACTTGGTGGAGCGGAAATTGGCCCACTCGCTCAGGTTGGTCTTGCCCAGGATCACCGCGCCAGCGGCGCGCAGGCGCTGCACCAGAAACGCATCGCGGCCCGGCCTGAAATCGGCCAGTGCCAGTGAGCCGGCGCTGTTGACCATCGGCAGCGCATCAATGTTGTCCTTGAGCAGCACCGGAATGCCATGCAGGGGCCCGCGCACGTGGCCGGCACGGCGTTCGGCGTCCAATGCACGTGCGTCGGCTTCGGCTTGCGGATTGAGTTCGATGATCGCGTTGAGGGTGGGGCCGGCGCGATCGATGGTCGCCACGCGCTGCAGATACGCGCGGGTCAGATCCAGGCTGCTGGTCTTGCCGGATGCCATGCGCGCCTGCAGGCCGATAATGTCGGCATCGCGCAGATCGTCGTGCCTGACAGTGGCTGCGTTGGCGTTGGCGTTGGCGTTGGCGTCGGCAGGCGTCAGGCCGTTGGCATGCGCACAGCCGCAAAGCGCAAGCAGCAGCGCGAAGGACAAGGTGGTGGATCGCATTGGCGGTCTTCCCCGGAGGACTGTTCGCAGGCTAACGGCGCTGCGTCGGGGTGACAATGTGTATGACGTGCCCGCAGACGGGCAGGGTGCGTCAGCGACGTCGGCGCTTGACCAGGTCACGTGCCAGCACGCCGACCACGATCAGATTGATTGCCAGCACGCCCCAGGCGGTCCAGCCGGGATGGCGGACGATGGCGTAGATATCGAAGGGCAGATAGATGGCCGCCGACAGGCAGCCCAGCAGCGACGCCCAGGCCTTGGCACGCCACAGACCCCAGGCTTCCACGACGTGCAGCAGGCCGTAGGCCAGCATGGCGGCAGCGGCCAGATGGACGGCGTCGGGACTGATGGTCTTGAGCAGCGACGGCAGTGCGCCGTGGTCGGGATCCAGACTGAAGCGGCGGATCAGTGTGCTGACCGCGTTCTGCAGCGGGAGCGGGCCCAGAATTTCCAGGCCCGTCGCCGCCAACAGCGCAAGCGCGCCCTTGACCGCCTCTAGCAAGGCGATCGCGTGCAGCCCCGGATGCGCGCGCGGATCCGGGCTGTAGGGCGTGTTGCTCACGACTGTGGGCGAGTCAGCAACTCAGCCCGAACGGCCAGAGCGCTTGCGGTCGCTTTCGGTCAAGCCCTTCTTGCGCAGACGGATTTCCTTCGGGGTGACTTCGACCAGCTCGTCGTCCTCGATGAAGTCCAGTGCCTGCTCCAGCGTGTACTTGATCGCCGGGGTCAGCTTGATCGCATCGTCCTTGCCCGAGGCGCGCATGTTGGTCAGCGGCTTGGTCTTGATCGCGTTGACGGTCAGATCGTTGTCCTTGGAGTGGATACCGACCAGCTGACCTTCGTACACGTTGTCGCCTTCAGCAGCGAACAGACGGCCACGCTCTTCCAACGGCCCCAGCGCATAAGCAGGGGTGGCGCCGGCAGCATTGGCAATCATCACGCCGTTCTGGCGCTTGGCGATCGCGCCCTGTTCCTTCGGGCCGTAATGGTCAAACACGTGGAACAGCAGGCCCGAGCCCTGGGTCAGGGTGCGGAATTCGTTCTGGAAGCCGATCAGACCACGCGCCGGGATCATGTAATCCAGGCGAACGCGGCCCTTGCCATCCGATTCCATGTTCTTCAGCTGGCCCTTGCGGCTGCCCAGCTTTTCCATCACGCCGCCCTGGTGCTGTTCTTCGATGTCCACCACGAGCTGTTCGATCGGCTCCATCTGCTTGCCGTCGATCTCCTTGATGATCACTTCCGGACGCGACACGGCCAGCTCGTAGCCTTCACGACGCATGTTTTCGATCAGCACCGACAGATGCAGTTCGCCACGGCCGGACACCAGGAATTTGTCGGCGTCGGAACCTTCCTCGACCTTCAGTGCCACGTTGTGCACCTTCTCGCGGTCCAGACGGTCGCGCAGCTGGCGGCTGGTCAGGAACTTGCCGCCGGACAGGTCCTTGTTGCCGGCGAACGGCGAGTTGTTGACCTGGAAGGTCATCGAGATCGTCGGCTCATCGACGGTCAGTGCCGGCAGCGCTTCCGGGGTGTCGAGCGCGCACACGGTGTCTGAAATGGTCAGCTCCGAGACGCCGGAGATGGCCACGATGTCGCCGGCCTCGGCGGTGTCCTGCTCGATGCGCTCCAGACCCAAAAAGCCCAGCACCTGCAGCACCTTGCCCTGACGCTTCTTGCCTTCGCGGTCGACCACGCTGACCGGCATGTTCTTCTTCAGCACGCCGCGCTGGATGCGGCCGATGCCGATCACGCCGACGAAGTTGTTGTAGTCGAGCTGGCTGATGCGCATCTGGAACGGGCCGTCCGGATCCACGTCCGGTGCCGACACATGCTGCATGATCGCTTCGTACAGCGGGGTCATGTCGCCGTCGCGCACGCTCGAATCCAGGCTGGCGTAGCCGTTCAATGCGGAGGTGTAGACGATCGGGAAGTCCAGCTGCTCGTCGGTTGCGCCGAGCTTGTCGAACAGGTCGAACACCTGGTCGATGACCCAGTCCGGGCGTGCGCCGGGACGGTCGATCTTGTTGACCACCACGATCGGCTTGAAGCCCATCGCGAACGCCTTCTGGGTCACGAAGCGGGTCTGCGGCATCGGGCCGTCCATCGCGTCGACCAGGATCAGCACCGAATCCACCATCGACAGCACGCGCTCGACTTCGCCACCGAAGTCGGCGTGTCCCGGGGTGTCGACGATGTTGATGCGGTTGCCGTTCCAGGTGATGGCCGTGTTCTTGGCCAGGATCGTGATGCCACGCTCCTTTTCCTGGTCGTTGCTGTCCATCACGCGCTCAGCCAGCACGGTGCGTTCGGACAGGGTGCCGGACTGCTTCAGCAGGCAGTCGACGAGGGTGGTCTTGCCATGGTCAACGTGCGCGACGATGGCGATATTGCGGAGTTTTTCGATAGACATGCGGAAAGGGCCCCTGTCTGGCGCCAGTCTTGAGATGAGGTAAGCCCGACATTATAGCGGTTTCGTTGCCGTGCCGTTGCGTTCGGCCGCCACGCAGTCCAAAACGCCCATTCAGCTTGCCGGGGCACCCCCGACGATGGTCCAACCTGCACGGTCGCCTGCACGGCCGGGTGTATTCTAATGGGCTGTCATACACCCTGAAACCTGCAAGGATTTCCATGTCCCTGATTGCCCATTTCGACACCATCCGCGGCCCGATCGTGGTCGAGCTGTTCGCCGACAAGGCCCCGCTGACCGTCGCCAACTTCGTCAACCTGGTCCAGCGCGGCTTCTACAACGGCCTGAGCTTCCACCGCGTCATCGCCGACTTCATGATCCAGGGCGGCTGCCCGGAAGGCTCCGGCCGCGGCGGCCCGGGCTACCGTTTCGAGGATGAAGCCAACAACGGCGTCGGCCACGATCGCGGGGTGCTGTCCATGGCCAATGCCGGCCCCAACACCAATGGCAGCCAGTTCTTCATCACCCATACCGCCACCCCGTGGCTGGACGGCAAGCACACCGTGTTTGGCAAGGTCACCCAGGGCCTGGACGTGGTCGATGCCGTCGCCCAGGGAGATGTGATCAACAAGGTGACGATCGAAGGCGATACCGACGCCGTTCTGGCCGCCAAGGCCGACCGCGTCGCGGAGTGGAACAAGATCCTCGCCGCCTGATGGCTTTCCCCCGAACGGCCGCCCTGTGCGGCCGTTCGTTTGTCATTGCGCGCCGCCAGGCCTTGCGCCACGCCAGCGTGCACCTCCACCCACGTTTTTTAGCAGAGGAAACTCCCCATGAAAGCACCTGTTCGTGTTGCCGTGACCGGCGCTGCCGGCCAGATCGGCTATGCCCTGCTGTTCCGCATCGCCTCCGGCGAAATGCTGGGCAAGGATCAGCCGGTGATCCTGCAATTGCTGGAACTGTCCAATGAAAAGGCCCAGGCCGCGCTCAAGGGCGTGATCATGGAGCTGGAGGACTGCGCATTCCCGTTGCTGGCCGGCGTGGTCGGCACCGACGACGCCGAAGTGGCGTTCAAGGACATCGACGTCGCCCTGCTGGTCGGTGCGCGTCCGCGTGGCCCGGGCATGGAGCGCAAGGACCTGCTGCTGGAGAACGCCAAGATCTTCACCGCGCAGGGCGCGGCGTTGAACAAGGTCGCCAAGCGTGACGTCAAGGTGCTGGTGGTCGGCAATCCGGCCAATACCAATGCCTACATCGCGATGAAGTCGGCGCCGGATCTGAACCCGAAGAACTTCACCGCCATGCTGCGTCTGGACCACAACCGTGCGCTCAGCCAGCTGTCGCAGAAGCTCGGCAAGCCGGTCGGCGGCATCGAGAAGCTGGTGGTGTGGGGCAACCACAGCCCGACCATGTATCCGGACTACCGTTTCGCCACCGCCGATGGCGCGTCCATCGGCGATGCGATCAACGACCAGGAATGGAACGCGTCCACCTTCATCCCGACCGTGGGCAAGCGCGGCGCGGCGATCATCGAAGCGCGCGGCCTGTCCTCGGCTGCGTCGGCCGCCAACGCCGCCATCGATCACGTGCGTGACTGGGTGCTGGGCAGCAACGGCAAGTGGGTGACGATGGGCGTGCCGTCCGATGGCTCCTACGGCATTCCGGAAGGCGTGATCTTCGGCTTCCCGGTGACCACCGCCAACGGCGAGTACACCCTGGTCAAGGATCTGCCGATCGACGACTTCAGCCAGAAGTACATCGACAAGACCCTGGCCGAGCTGGAAGAAGAGCGCAGCGGCGTGTCGCATCTGCTGGGCTGAGTTTCGGCTTCGCAGCACATAAAAACGCCGGGCACTGCCCGGCGTTTTTTTATGTGTCGCTTTGGTGATGCGTTGCGTTACATGCGGTGGGCGGTGGCGCGAGAAAGCGCAATCACGCCCATCGATCGTGCAAGGCCAATGCGATACACGTTGCCGCTGCAGTGATCACACTGCGCGATGCGCTCGGCTCAGGCCAGGCCTTCTGCCTGCAGTGCGGCCTGCACATCGGCATCGTCCAGCATGCGCTGCACGAACGCAGCCACTGCGTTCAGGCCGCTCAGGTCCACGCCCGCCTTCTGCGCCCATCGCAGCGTCACGAACAGGTACGCATCGGCGCCGGTGTGGGTGTCGCCTGCCAGCCAGTTGCGCCCCTGCAGATGCGCGTCGACACGTTCGTACAAGCTGCGCAGCTTGCTGCGTGCGTCGTCATGGCTGCGCGCGATCAGCGCGTCGTCCTGCAGATAGGCGGTGCTACCGAAGATCGGCTTGAAGGCCGGATGCACATCCGCATTGGCGAAGGCGATCCAGCGATTGATCTCCGCACGGCTGCGCGCGGTGCCATCGCCGGACAGGCCGGTGAGCGGCGCGATGTCGGCGATGTAGTTGAGGATGGCGGCGTTCTGGGTCAGTGCCCAGTCGTCGACGAGCAGCAGCGGCACGGCACCGGCCGGGTTGAGGCGCAGATACTCGGGGGACTTCATCGTGGCGGCGTCGACCACCTCCAGATCGAAGGGCAGCCCCGACCAGCGCAGTACGATGTGATCTGCCAGCGAACACGCGCCCGGCTTGGTGTACAGCTTCATGAGAATTTCCGCACAAGAACGAAGACGCAAGCTTAGCGGCAACGCGTGAGTGCGTGGGCAGCGTCAGGAGGCGGTGCGCGGGCGCAGCTTCTGTACGCGATAGAACGTGTGGTCGCCGATGATGGCCACCTGATAGGCATTACGCCAGCTCGGGCTTGCGATCGCGCTTGCGGCAAAGTGACTGGCGCCCGGCACGATTTCCTTGCGTTGACCCACCGGCAGCGCCCAGTTGCGCTCTGCAGCCAGTGCCACATCCAGCGCCTTGTTCCAGGCATCGTCGTTTTTCAGCTGCGTTCCCGGAGCCACGATGGTGGGCGCGAACTGCTTGCGTGCAGTGACCACCTGACACATGGAGTCGCCCCACAAACCGCTGTCCAGCCGACGCAACGCAACTTCCGCAACGGCTTGCTGGCCGCGCAAGGTCTGATCACGCGCTTCCAGGTACACGGTGGTGCTCAAGCACAACGAATCTGCAGCCGGCTGCGGCAACAACTGCGACAGCCAAAGTATCCAAACCAGTTTCATATAACTCCTTGCTCCGTATGGGCCGATCCGCAGAGCATCCAAGGTGGATGCACCAGTACAGAGGGCTTGGCGTCATGGGGAGGCGACCTGCCACGGGTCGCCCGGTCTCCGGCGAAAGAAGATCTACCGGAGGTGCCCACCAAATGCGGTGGGTCAAAAAGTTGGCGCAAGGTAGGCGTCGATCACAGAATCGCGGCTGAATAGGCGGGGTTGACGCGTGTGATTGCTTGCTGCATCTAGGGCTTCGCTTGATGGCGACAATACGATGCATGTGTTGATGCGTCGCATCGCAGTGGCGACAGCGGTTATTGCAATGGATAGCGGCACTGTGTGCTTGCGATGTCGCGCGTCAGCGCGGTTGTTGGAGATGCGCAACGCGTTGGACGTAGGCTACGCATGCAGCGCCATTTGCAGTCTGTACTACACATCATCGTCACTGCGAGATGTGCTTGTGCGCTGGCATTTTGCCGCAGCAGCGATACATCGAGATGCGAAGGCAGAGTGCAGGAAGGAATCTCAGTGTGCGATGTTTGCTGCTACGGGAGCCGTGCATTGAGCGCTTGCCTGTGCGTCGTAGAACCCGGCGTCGCACTCTCTGGACACTGGAGGAGGCAGTCGATTGCTCGATGCAAATTGATATGCTCGATGCAAATTGATGTAGGTGAGTCTCCACAAAGCGTCATGACGCTATTTGCTGTCGCATCGCATCACCAAGTTGCTCGCCAAGCTTGCATCTGCATTACGCACAAGTGAGACAGTGCCGTTTTAGATGGCTTGTAGCGGCTGTAAGAATAGTGGCTGCACGAAGAGATGCAGCCGAGATCGCGAAGTTATCGATCATGATTCTGTCGACGCTATCAGTGGCGCATCTGCGTTGGCCGTGTGACGATTGCATCGCACGCACGCTGATGCTTTTGTCCATTCGCACGGTGTATGTTCGAACGTATGAGGTGGGTTGAATCACACGCATCAAGTTCGACATGGTGCGAAATAATTTCATGCAGACATGCATGGCGATTGCCGACGACCGCGATTACAGTCAGCACACACCTCATTCGTACGCGTTAAAATCGTTGTAGCCAGATCGAGATTTCAGGTCTGACGTGATGGCAGCGCTGCTGCAACAGGTCTGCGTTTTTTATGCATTGCAAACGCGCTGCCGATCCAGGCGATCAGCACGCATGACACGCCACAGAGCATCGGCCCCAAGGCCATCGCCCATGCCAGGTGCGCATCGTGTCCATGGTGATAGTCGGATGCGCCCAGCAGCAGTCCGATCAAGCCACTGCCGGCTGCCAGCGCGAGTTGGGCTGTTGCGGTGAGTGCGGCAGATTCGCGGGCCTGTTGTGCGGGGCCATGGCGCGAGGAAAGTTCTGCATGGCGTGCCCAGACCCATTGCCCGGCACTCCCTGCCGCCAGACCCATGCCGAAGGCCAGGCCGGCATCCAGCACGGAATGTCGAGACGTGGCGAGGGCGAAGATCAATCCCAGTCCGGACAATGCGGCTCCACTCAAGCCTAGTCGACGCATCGCCATGGTCGGCCAGCGCGCTGCCAAAGGCTGGATGAAGACGCTGCCCAACGCGTATGCAATCAATACCGCGCTGCCCCATCCGGCCGAGCCGATGCGCGACTGCGCCAGATACGGTGCCAATTTGGTGAACGTCGGCAATGCCAACGCCAGTGCGGCGATGACCGCCACGGGCAGCAGCTGATCGCGCTTCCAATTCGACCCAGCTAGCAGCGACGGAGCGGCGACAGCTGCGTGCGCGTAAGGTTGCAGTGTGTTGCGTAACCACCATGCCGACAGCAGTGCGATGCTGCTGACCAGCACGACGACCATCAACGCCGTCGATGCGGCGGCATGCGTGCCGGCCTTCAGGACCAGGCCGATCGCTGCGCTGACCACTAACGCGGCCAGCCCGCTACCGATCAGGCGCAGCGCACTGACGCCCCGCGCGCCGCGCCAGGGCCAGTGGCCCAATCCCAACAAGGTGTTCTGTGCGATGTCGCCGACTGCATAGGCAGCGTGGAAAGGCAGGCTGAGCAGCAATACGCTGATCAGCCTGACACCGGCAGGAAGCGCTGGCGTCACGAAGACCAGCGCCAGGGCGACTGCTGCCAACCGAATGCCGCGCCATTGCGAACGCCCGGCCCAGGCCAGGCTGACGCCGGCACTCCAGCGTCGCGCTGCGAACATGCCCATCCCTGCACTGACCACCAATCCGCCGGCGACCGACGCCCCGGCGGCCACCGCGCTCAATCCAACGTATTCGGTCAACGCAAAAATCAGCAGCAACTCGCCGGTGTACCACAGCAGGCTTTTACCGAAATGCGCAGCAACGTAGGCCCGCAATGCTGCCGGTGGCAGGATGAGGGGCAGCGGTGCAGTGAGGTGGGAGGGCATGTCCGGTTTATAGCCGAGCTGCGCGACAGGGAAAAGAATTCACCGGCGCCGCGCCGACCAGCGGCGTTCGCGTTGCTGTGGCCTCTAGCGCCTTGCGCAAACGCGCGTTACAACGTCGCCGCCAATCGGCAGGCCTGATTGATCGCACGCTTGGCATCCAGTTCGGCGGCGACATCCGCACCGCCGATCAGATGCGGCTGCCGGCCGTCCGCCTGCAGCGCGGCAAGCAAGTCGCGGCGCGGTTCCTGCCCGGCGCAGATCACCACCGTGCCGACATCGAGCAGTTGCTCGGTACCTTCCACGCGGATCCGCAGGCCGGCGTCGTCCACGCCAAGATATTCCACACCGCCAAGCATCTTGACGCCCTTGGCCTTGAGCGTGGCACGGTGGATCCAGCCGGTGGTCTTGCCCAGGCGCGCGCCGGGTTTGCCGGGGCTGCGCTGCAGCAGCCAGACCTGGCGGGCAGGGCGCTCGGGCTGCGGCCTGGCCAATGCGCCAGGGGTCTCGAAGCTGGGGTCCACGCCCCATTCGGCCATCCAGCGTGCCGGGTCCAGCGACGGCGATGGCCCTGTGTGCACGAGAAATTCGCCCACATCGAATCCGATCCCGCCGGCCCCGATGATCGCGACCTTGTCGGCAGCCACATGACGGCCCAGCACCACGTCGAGATAGCTCACGACCATTGGGTGATCGGCGCCGGGGAAGTCCACCTTGCGCGGCTCGATGCCGGTGGCCAGCACGATCTCGTCAAAGTCCTTCAGATCGGCCGCTTGTACGCGGGTATTCAGACGCAACTGCACCCCGGTCGCGTCGATGCGGTGGCCGAAGTAGCGCAGCGTCTCGTTAAATTCTTCCTTGCCCGGGATGCGCCTGGCGACATTGAATTGCCCACCGATTGCATCGCCTGCATCGAACAAGGTGACGTGGTGTCCGCGCTCGGCCGCTACCGTCGCGCACGCCAGACCGGCCGGGCCGGCACCGACCACCGCAATGTGCTTGGGGTCAGGGGTCGGTGCGTAGATCAGTTCGGTTTCGTGCGCCGCGCGTGGGTTGACCAGGCAGCTCGCCAGCTTGTTGTCGAACACATGATCCAGGCAGGCCTGATTGCAGGCGATGCAGGTATTGATGGCCTGCGACTGGCCGGCGCGGGCCTTGTTCGCCCACTGCGGATCGGCCAGCAGCGGTCGCGCCAGCGACACCATATCGGCCGCGCCGTTGGCAAGGATGCGCTCGGCCACGTCCGGCATGTTGATGCGGTTGGTCGCCACCACCGGAATACGCAGGTGCGGCTTGAGCTTGGCGGTCACACCGACGAATGCCGCGCGCGGGACCGACGTGGCGATGGTCGGAATGCGTGCCTCGTGCCAACCGATGCCGGAATTGATGATGGTCGCGCCTGCCGCTTCGATCGCCTGCGCCTGGGTCAGGATGTCCTGCCACTGGTTGCCGCCGTCGACCAGATCCACCAGCGACAGCCGGTAGATGATGATGAAGTCCGGCCCGCAGGCTTCGCGGATGCGTTGCACGATCTCCACCGCAAAGCGCATGCGTTTCACCGCATCGCCACCCCAGGCATCGCTGCGCTGGTTGGTGCGCGCGGCGGTGAATTCATTGATCAGGTAGCCTTCCGACCCCATCACCTCCACGCCATCGTAGCCGGCGTCGCGCGCCAGCCGCGCCGCACGCGCATAGGCTGCGATCTGCCGATCCACCGCACGTGCCGATAGCGCGCGCGGAGTGAACGGGTTGATCGGCGCCTTGAGTCTGGACGGCGCCACCGACAGCGGGTGATAGGCATAGCGCCCGGCATGCAGCAGCTGCAGGCAGATCTTGGCGCCGTGCGCATGCACCGCCTGGGTGACCTGACGATGCGGGCGCACCTCCCACGGCCACGACAACTTGCCACCAAACGGCTTGAGCCAGCCCACCACGTTCGGCGAAAAACCACCGGTGACGATCAAGCCGACCCCGCCGGCAGCGCGCTCGGCGAAATACGCGGCCAATTTGGGGAAATCGCGCGCCCGGTCTTCCAGGCCGGTGTGCATCGAGCCCATCAGGACGCGGTTGCGCAGTTGCGTGAAGCCCAGATCGAGCGGTGCGAACAGGTGCGGGTAGGACGAGACGGACGGGCCGGTGGCGGGCGACATGGTGTGGATACGCTGGCGTACGGAGTGCGCACGATGCAGGCAAACGGGCGTGGCGGCAAGTCTTGACGCGCGCGGCCGGTGCTGTCGGCAGTTTGAGACTGCGGCGGGGCAGGGCGGATGGTTTCCGCAGCGGGCCGCGCACCGGCCGGGCGCACGGCACTTCATTAGTACGATCCAGTTGCGCAAAAAGATACTGGATGAAACCGTTTCGGATATCTGGCGTTCGATCTGGCGCTCGCGGGCTTCCTGATCAGCGGCTCTCGCCGAGCAGCTGCATCCCAAGCGTCACGCTGCCGCCGTAGCCGCAATGGCGACTCTCTATAGGACAAGGCCGATCCATCCACGCGCTGCCGCGGACCAGATCGCCTTGCATGCATTGCAACTCACATGGCTGTAATTGCGCGGACGCAGCAACAACGCTGCCCGCGCGATCCAGATGCCAGTCCCGCATTGCCGCTGACTCGAGTGCGCGCGCTGTGGCCTTGCTGCCTTCTTATCTGGAAGCCAGCAGGCCCGTGTACTACGCAGCAGCCGAACTCAAGCACTAATGCCGATCACCAACCCGCCAGCACCAGCTTGCCGATCGTGCTGCCGCTTTCCAGGCGTCGATGCGCCTCGCGCAGGTGCTGCGCATTGATCGGCGACAGCGTTTCGGTATGCGTGGTGCGCAACTCGCCCGCATCGATCAGGCTGGCGGCGCGGTTGAGGATGCGGTGCTGCTCGACCATGTCCTCGGTTGCGTAGCGGGCGCGGGTGAACATCAGTTCCCAGTGGATGCCGATGCACTTGGCTTTGTAGGGGTCGCCGATCGACAGCGGGCCGCGCGGCTCCACGATCAGGCCCACATGCCCCTGCGGTGCCAGGATCTCGCCCAGTTGCTCCCAGTAGCGGTCGGTGTCGGCCAGGTTGAGCGCGGCGTCCACGCTCTGCATTCCCAAGGCCTGCAACTGCGGCTGCAGCGGCTGGTGATGGTCGATCACATGCTGGGCGCCCATCTGTCGCACCCATTCGATGGTCTCCGGCCGCGAGGCGGTGGCGATCACGCTGAAGCCGGCATGCCGCGCCAGCTGGATCGCGATCGAGCCCACGCCGCCCGCGCCACCGATGATCAACACGTGCTTGCCGCGATTGCGCGCGCCGTCGAAAGAGAACGGCATGCGCTGGAACAGCAGCTCCCAGGCGGTCAACGTGGTCAGCGGCAGGGCCGCGGCCTGGGCGAAGCTGAGCGAGGTGGGCTTGCAGCCGGCGATGCGCGCATCGACCAATTGGTATTGCGCATTGCTGCCCGGTCGGCCGATGTCGCCCGCGTAATACACCTCGTCGCCGACTGCGAACGCGGTGACCTCGGGGCCTACCTCTTCGACGACGCCGGCCGCGTCGTAGCCCAGGATCTTTGGCGCATCCAGCGGCTGCGGCTTGGGTGCGCGCACCTTGGTGTCGACCGGATTGACCGAGATCGCCTCGACACGCACCAATAAGTCATACCCCGAAGGGGCCGACGGGGCCGGAAGTTCCATGTCAAGCAGTGCGGCGGGATCGTCGATTGGAAGGTGGCGGGTGATGACGACAGCTTTCATCGGGTCGCTCCATGTGGGGAGTTCAGGGTGCGTTGTGAAGCCGTCGCGCTGCAACCACCGGCCCCACAATTCAGCTCGGACGGGGCCTGGCGTTCACCAATGTGGTTTTCGCATCATTGCGCAACTGGCCGACAGGCTCGATGCGCTACCGTATTCAACTGGCTTAATTGGGCTGCGATTCATGCAGGCGGGATGTGCAAACTGAGTGCCCGGTCCTTCCCTTCATGAAACTGTATACGTAGTATTGAAAGGGATCGCGGGCCCTGGTGATTGCTTTCACATGTTATATGACCGTTAACGCGATCTTCACTAAGGCCGGCTTAATCTGCGCCCCGATGGCTCTGGATGTGACGAGCATCTTTACCAAGAACAACGCCTCTATCGGTTTTATCTCCCAAAGAAGGAGCTGTATACACATGAACAAGAAAATTCTCACTGCCGCGTTGCTCGGCGGTCTGGCGGTTGCCCAGGCTGCTTCCGCGCAGGAGTTCGATGACCGTTGGTACCTGACCGGTAGCGCTGGCTTCAACTTCCAGGACAGCGATCGTCTGACCAATGACGCTCCGTTCGTCACCCTGGGTCTGGGCAAGTTCGTTAGTCCGAACTGGTCGATCGACGGCGAGCTGAACTATCAGAACCCGAACTTCGATGCCAACCAGGATCAGAACTGGAGCCAGTACGGCATCTCGTTCGACCTGCGTCGCCACTTCATCCAGGAAGGCCGGGGCTGGAACCCCTACCTGCTGTTCGGTCTGGGCTACCAGCGTTCGGAAGAAGAATTCGACGCGACCCCGAACCCGGTTTCGCCGGGCCAGCAGAAGGACGGCAACTTTGCCGCCAAGGCTGGTGTCGGTCTGCAGACCACCTTCGACAAGCGCGTCGCCGTGCGTGCCGAGTTGGCCTACCGCGCTGACTTCAACGACCAGAGCGTTGCTGCTCCGCAGGAAGACTGGTTCGGCGACGTGCTGGCTTCGGTCGGCGTCGTGATCCCGTTGGGACCGGCTCCGTCGACCGCTCCGCCGCCGGCTCCGGCTCCGGTTGCTCCGAGCTGCGCAGACCTGGATGACGACGGTGACGGCGTCAACAACTGCGACGACAAGTGCCCGGCTTCGCAGCCTGGCCAGACCATCGGTCCGGACGGTTGCCCGGTGCCTGTGTCGATCGATCTGAAGGGCGTGAACTTCGACTTCAACAAGTCGACCCTGCGTCCGGACGCCGTCTCGATCCTGAGCGAAGCGACCGAGATCCTGAAGCGTTACCCCGACCTGAAGGTTGAGGTTGCTGGTCACACCGACTCGAAGGGTACCGACGCGTACAACCAGAAGCTGTCCGAGCGTCGTGCGACCACCGTGTACGACTATCTGACCAAGAACGGCGTTGATGCGTCGCGTCTGGTTGGTCCGATCGGCTACGGCGAGAGCCGTCCGATTGCTCCGAACGCCAACCCGGATGGTTCCGACAATCCGGAAGGCCGTGCGAAGAACCGTCGTACCGAGCTGAACGTCCAGAACTAATTGGACTGCTAGCTGTTGCATACAAAACCCGGCCTTGTGCCGGGTTTTGTCTTTGTGGGAACCGCAAAACGTGCGCCTGTGCGGTACAAATCCTGTCTGTGTTGCCATCCAGGCACGCTTCCGGTTGAAACAGCGTTCATCGCTGCCTACACTCGCCGCGTCAACACCACACTCATAATTGGAAGAACCCGATGCTGCGTACCGCTACGGCTGGATTGCTCTGTCTCGCCTTGATTCCCGCCGCCTACGCCGCTCCGAACTGCGCCGGCAGCACGGTGTCCCAGCCGCTGCCGTTGCCCGCCACCGTCATTGCGCCGGCGGCCGCCGAGTTCTACACCCGTAGCGTGCAGCTGGGCATGCCCACCGGCGTGCTGGCACAGCCCTACACGACCGAGCAGTCGGTGGACCGCGTGTTGCTGCGTCTGCGCGTGGAAGGCTGCCAGGATCTGGCCAAGGTCATTCCGCCCGGCGGCACCGTCAATCCGAACGATCCGGCCGCCTACAAGGCCACCACCGCGTTCGACAACACGCCGTGGCGCTTTGACATGAGCCAGAACGGCAAGCGTATGACTGCCGAAGAATTCGATGCCTGGATGAAGGCGCGCGGTGTGCGTGTGGTCAAGGCACGTCCGGTGGCTGCGCCGGCTCCGGCCGCTGCGGCAACTGCAACGCCTGCGGCCGACGCCAAGTCGGTCGAAAACAAGTAAGCGGCACGGTCGGGACGGCATGACCCGGCGGCTTCCGCCGGCAACGTCCCGGCAGCGCACGCGTGGTCCGGCGGGCGCGTCACGCGCCTCCGGCATGACCACGGCGACCAGCGCGCCACGCCACGGGCTGGCGCGCGTGCTGTCCAAACTGGGCGTGTGTTCGCGTACCGAAGCGGCGCGCTGGATCGCCGCAGGGCGGGTCAGCGTGGCTGCGCGTGTGGTCCACGACCCGGAATATCCGATCCGTGCCGATCAGCACTCCACCATCCGTGTCGACGGACAGCCATTGGCCGGCCCGGCACGTTGCTATCTGATGCTCAACAAGCCGCGCGGCGTGGTCACCACCGCACGCGACGAGCAGGGCAGGGACACGGTGTATCGCTGCTTCGATGGTGCCGGATTGCCGTGGATCGCGCCGGTCGGGCGATTGGACAAGGCCAGCGAAGGGCTGCTGCTCTTCAGTAACGACCCGCAATGGGCGGCGGCGCTGACCGATCCTGCGACCGGTCCGGACAAGACCTATCACGTGCAGATCGATTGCCGCCCGAGCGCTGCGCAACTGGCGCAGCTGCAGGCCGGTGTGGTCGATCCCGATCCTGATGGCGATGGTGCGCTGCTGCGTGCCAAGCACGTTGGGGTGCTGCGCGAAGGCGAGCGCAATGCGTGGCTGGAGATCGTGCTGGACGAAGGCCGCAATCGGCAGATACGCCGCTTGCTAGCGGCGGTGGAGATCGGCGTGCTGCGGCTGGTGCGGGTGGCGATCGGCGCGCTGGCGATGGGTGAGTTGGGCAAGGGTGCGTGGCGCATGCTCAGCGCCGAGGAAGTCAGGGCGCTGACGGCGGCTCCCGCCAGCGCGCCAGACGCGCGCTGAGCAAGGCGCTGACGACTTCAAAAGCACGTGCGTCGCCGGCGCCGTTGGCATCGTGGCGGCGACCCTTGGCGTGATTGCAGCTGGCACAGGCCAGGGCGAGATTGCGCGCCGCATTCGGATCGTCGCCGACCAGCAAGCACAGGGCCGCTGCCGCGCGACGGCCAAACCAGGCCTGCGGTACCACGTGTTCCAGCGTGGTGTGCCCGAGCGGTTCGCCATCGGCGCGCAGCTGCAGGCGCCGACGACAATGCAGGCAGCGGGTTTCCCAGTTGCCGTCCGACAGTTGCGCGTGGGTATCGGTCTGCGCCGCCAGCAGCAGCCGTTGGCGCAGTACCGTGCGCATCAGTCCTTGATGACGTCGAGTTCGCGGCCGATCTTGATGAACGCATCGATCGCCTGATCCAGCTGCGCGCGGGTGTGCGCGGCACTGATCTGGGTGCGGATGCGCGCCTGCCCCTTGGGCACCACCGGGAAGAAGAAGCCGATTGCGTAGATGCCTTCTTCCAGCAGCCGCTCGGCGAACTTCTGCGCCAGCGGTGCGTCGTAGAGCATCACCGGGCTGATCGGATGCACGCCGGGCTTGAGGTCGAAGCCGGCGGCGGTCATGCGCTCGCGGAAATAGCGGGTGTTGTCGACCAGTTGCGTGCGCAGCTCGCCAGCGGCTTCCAGCATCTCGAAGGCCTTGATGCCGGCGGCCACCACATGCGGCGGCAGCGAGTTGGAGAACAGATACGGGCGCGAGCGCTGGCGCAGCAGTTCGATGACTTCGCGCCTGGCGGTGGTGAAGCCGCCCAACGCACCGCCCATCGCCTTGCCCAGCGTGCCGGTGATGATGTCGATCCGGTCCAGCACGCCCTTGACCTCGGCCGAGCCGCGGCCGGTGGCGCCGAGAAAGCCGGTGGCATGGCATTCGTCGATATGCACCAGCGCGTTGTATTTGCGGGCGAGGGCGGTGATCTCGTCGAGCGGGGCGATGAAGCCGTCCATCGAGAACACGCCGTCGCTGGTGATCAGCTTGGTCTTGCAGCCGGCCGCATCGGCGGCCTGCAGCTGCGCTTCCAGATCGGCCATGTCGCAGTTGGCGTAGCGGAAGCGCTTGGCCTTGCACAGGCGCACGCCGTCGATGATGGAGGCGTGGTTGAGCGCGTCGGAAATGATCGCGTCCGCTTCGCCGAGCAGCGGTTCGAACAGGCCGCCGTTGGCATCGAAACAGGCCGCGTAGAGGATGGTGTCCTCGGTACCGAAGAAGTCGGCGATGGTGCGCTCGAGCTGCTTGTGCAGGTCCTGGGTACCGCAGATGAAGCGCACTGAGGCCATGCCGAAGCCGTGCGTGTCCAGTGCATCCTTGGCGGCCTGGATGATGTCCGGGTGGTCGGCCAGACCCAGATAGTTATTGGCGCAGAAGTTGAGCACGCTGCGGCCATCGGCCAGGGTGATCCGTGCTGACTGCGGGCCGGTAATGATGCGCTCGGACTTGAACAGGCCCTGGGACTGGATGGTGTCCAGTTCGGCGGCGTAATGGGCAGTCAGCGCAGCGGGAGCGTTGGTCATGGCGGTCGCAGTGGCAAGAGACGCATGATTTTAACGATCACGGTGGCATACCACTACGTCATGCAAAATCGGCATAAGGTGCGGCCTTGATGTCATTTCACCGCCTGCATACCGCTGCGCAGCATGGCATGCTTGCTGTTCAGCTGCGCCCCAACGGTTTGGAGATTGCTGTGACCCACCCCCGCTTCCGTCTTGTATCGACCGTGTTGTGCAGCCTGCTGGTCCTGGCCGGCCCGGCAGGCGCGCGCGATATCGGCCTGCTCAATGTCAGTTACGACCCCACTCGCGAGTTCTACCGGGACTACAACAGCGCCTTTGCCGCGCAGTGGAAGCAGCAGCATCCGCAGGACACCGTCACGGTGGAAACCTCGCACGGCGGCTCCGGCAAACAGGCGCGCGCGGTGATCGATGGCATCGAAGCCGACGTGGTGACGCTGGCGCTGGCCTATGACGTCGATGCGATCGCCGAAAAGGCCAAGCTGATCGACAGCGACTGGGAAAAGCGCCTGCCCGACAACAGCGCGCCGTACACCTCGACCATCGTGTTCCTGGTGCGCAAGGGCAACCCGAAGAATATCCATGACTGGCCGGACCTGTTGCGCTCCGGCGTGGCGGTGGTGACGCCAAACCCCAAGACCTCCGGTGGCGCGCGCTGGAACTATCTGGCTGCCTGGGCCTACGCCGACCATATCTTCAAGGGCGACCGCGAGCGCATCATGCGCTACATGCAGGCGTTGTTCCGCAACGTGCCGGTGCTCGATACCGGCGCGCGCGGCGCCACCACCACGTTCGTGCAGCGTGGCATCGGCGATGTGCTGCTGGCCTGGGAAAACGAGGCGCTGCTGGCGCGCGAAGAGCTGGGCAAGGACAAGTTCGAGATCGTGGTGCCGAAGCTGTCGATCCTGGCCGAGCCGTCGGTGGCGCTGGTCGACAAGAACGTCGACAAGCACGGCACCCGCGATGTGGCCGAGGCGTATCTGCGCTACCTGTATGCGCCGGAAGGGCAGAAGCTGGCGGCCAAGCATTTCTATCGCCCACGCCACCCGGAATTTGCCGACCCTGCCGACCCTGCCGACCTGGCACGGTTCCCGGACATCAAGCTGGTGACCATCCAGGACGCATTCGGGTCGTGGGACAAGGCGCAGCAGGAACACTTTGCCGACGGTGGCGTGTTCGACCAGATCCAGGCAAAAAAGTAGGCGATGCAGATGTCGGTTGCACCCCACCCAGCGCCGGCACCGCGCCGACGCGTAATGCCGGGGCTGGGCTTGAGTCTTGGAATCACCCTGACCTGGCTGGGACTGATCGTGCTGATCCCGCTGCTGGGCATCTTCATCAAGACCAGCGGATTGGGCTGGGACGGCCTGTGGCGGGTATGGAGCGAGCCGCGCGTGCTGTCGGCGTTGCGGGTGAGCTTCGGCACCGCGTTTGCGGCCGGCGCCTTCAATGCGGTGATGGGCACCTGGGTGGCCTGGGTGTTCGTGCGCTACAACTTCCCTGGCAAGCGCCTGTTCGATGCGGTGATCGACCTGCCGTTCGCGCTGCCGACCGCGGTGGCCGGCATCGCGCTGACCGCCTTGTACGGCGGCAACGGCTGGGTCGGGCGCTGGCTGGAAGCGGTCGGCATCAAGGTGGCCTACACCCAGCTGGGCATCGTGCTGGCGCTGGTGTTCGTGGGGTTGCCGTTCGTGGTGCGGGTGGTGCAGCCGGTGCTGGCCGAAAGCGAGCGCGAACTGGAAGCGGCCGCTGCCACTTTGGGCGCATCGCGCTGGCAGACCGTGTGGCGGGTGGTGCTGCCGGGACTTTGGCCGGCGGTGCTGACCGGGTTCGCGCTTGCCTTTGCGCGCGGCGTGGGTGAGTACGGTTCGGTGATCTTCATCGCCGGCAACCTGCCCAATTCCACCGAGATCGCGCCGTTGCTGATCACTATCCGGCTGGAGGAATTCGACTACGCCGGCGCCACCGCGATTGCCGCAGCGATGCTGCTGCTGTCGTTCGTGATCCTGCTGGTGGTCAATACGCTGCAGGCACGCCTGCTGCGCTATCAACGGAGGACTGCATGAACGATGCTGTCTCGCCGCTGCCCGCCATGGTGCAGACCGGCCAGATGACCGAACAGGCGCGCCGTATCACCGACTCGGCCACCAACGAGCCGCGTTGGGTGCAGTGGCTGATGATTGTGGGTGCGCTGCTGTTCCTGCTGGCGTTTCTGCTGCTGCCGCTGGTGCTGGTGTTCGCCGAGGCGCTGCGGGGCGGCTGGGAGACCTTCCTGCGTGCGATCGTCGACCCGGATGCGCTGTCGGCGATCAAGCTGACCCTGATCGTCACTGCCATCGTGCTGCCGCTGAATCTGGTGTTCGGCGTGGCGGCAGCGTGGGCTGTCAGCAAGCATCAGTTCCCCGGCAAGCGCTTGCTGATCAGCCTGATCGACCTGCCGTTTTCGGTATCGCCGGTGGTGGCTGGTCTGATCTTCGTGCTGATCTTCGGCCGCAGCGGATGGGCGTGGCCGTTGATCGACGAAGGCTGGCGGCTACAGCTGCCGTTTCTTGGTGAGATGCTGATCCAGCTGCCGCGCATCGTGTTTGCGTTGCCCGGCATCGTGCTGGCAACGACCTTCGTCACTTTCCCGTTCATCGCGCGCGAGCTGATGCCGTTGATGGAGCAGCAGGGCAGCGATGAGGAGCTGGCCGCACTGAGCCTGGGCGCGAATGGTTGGCAGATGTTCTGGCGGGTGACCCTGCCCAACATCCGCTGGGGCCTGATGTATGGCGTGTTGCTGTGCGCGGCGCGCGCGATGGGCGAATTCGGTGCGGTGTCGGTAGTGTCCGGGCATATCCGCGGGCGCACCAACACGCTGCCCCTGCACGTGGAAATTCTCTACAACGAATACGCCTACAGCGCCGCGTTTGCGTGTGCCTCGTTGCTGGCATTGACGGCGCTGCTGACGCTGGCGCTGAAGACGTACCTGGAATGGCGGCACGGCGATTCGCTCGCCGCCAACCACCGACATTGAGGTGAACATGGGCATCCGCATCCACCGCCTGCGCAAGCAGTTCGATACGTTCACCGCGCTGGACGACATCACCCTGGACGTGCGTCAGGGCGAGCTGCTGGCCTTGCTGGGGCCGTCCGGTTCGGGCAAGACCACCTTGCTGCGGATCATGGCCGGGCTGGAGCATGCCGATGGCGGGCAGGTGCTGTTCGGCGACGAAGACGCCACCCGCATGAGCGTGCAGTCGCGCCGGGTCGGTTTCGTGTTCCAGCACTACGCGTTGTTCAAGCATATGGACGTGTTCGAGAACATCGCCTTCGGCCTGCGGGTGCGGCGCGGTAACGAGCGTTGGGCCGAAGCGCGTATCCGCGCACGCGTGGAAGAGCTGCTGGCGCTGGTGCAGTTGCAGGGCCTCGAGCGACGCTATCCCACCCAGCTGTCCGGCGGTCAGCGTCAGCGTGTGGCCTTGGCGCGTGCATTGGCGATCGAGCCGCGCGTACTGCTGCTGGACGAGCCATTCGGTGCGCTGGATGCGCAGGTGCGCCGCGACCTGCGCCGCTGGCTGCGCGAGCTGCATGAACGTACCGGCCTGACCACGGTATTCGTCACTCACGATCAGGAAGAGGCGCTGGAGCTGGCCGACCGGGTGGCGATCCTCAATCGTGGCCGTATCGAGCAGCTCGACACGCCGGCGATGATCTACGACAAGCCGGCCTCGCCGTTCGTGTATTCGTTCGTGGGCGCGGTGAACCGCATTCCCGGCGTGCTGGCGCAAGGCCAGATCCAGGTCGCCGGACATGCCTTGCCGGCAGCCAATGCCGCGTTGGCGGCCGGCCCGGTAGAAGTCTACGTGCGGCCGGAAGATCTGGTGCCGGACGATGCCGGTTGGCCGGCCACGGTAGCCTGGTCGCAGCGCAGCGGGGCGCGTCTGCGGCTGCGTGCGACGCTCGAGCCGGCAGGCAACGAGGTGGAAGTGGAACTGCCGGCATCGGCGGGGAGCTTCCAGCCTGGGCAGCAGCTGCGGCTGGCAGCGCGGCATTACGGTGTGTTTCCGGTCTGATTTGGGCTGGCTGGCGCCAGCCGGGAATGGTGAATCGGGAATAGGGAATTGGAATTAGCGGTCGGCAGCGGTGCGCATTGCTGTTGCGAATCCCTAATCCCCAAGCTCCACTCCCGGCCCATCAAGATTCCGCGCAGCGGGTCGATGAGACAGAAATTCGACCAGCGTCATCGGCGCTCAGCTTGTGCGCCGGGTCAAGCGAGCGCCACCTGTATGTTGCGCTGCGGTGACAGTTGGACTAATAAGGCATGGCAGCCCCGCCTTGCGCAATCCGACCGCCCATCGTTCCAGGAGATGTCCATGAAGCCGTCCTCGCTCGCGTGTTGTCTGTCGTTGCTGCTGCTTGGTGTCGCGCCGTTGGCTCAGGCCCAGGATGAGGAGGCGCCCGCCTCGCCGTTCACCGGTACCTTTGCGGTGACCAGCGACTACCTGTTCCGCGGTATTTCGCAGACCAATGAGGATCCCGCTTTCCAGGCCGGACTCACTTACACGACGCCGTTCGGCCTGTACATCGGCACCTGGACGTCCAACGTCGACTACGGTGCCGGCGATCCGGATTGGGAAGTGGATGGTTTTGTCGGCTACAACACCGATCTGGGCAACAATTTCAATTTCGATGTGATGGTCAATCGCTACCAGTATCTGGGAGCGGGTGCGTCCAATTACGCCGAGTTGATCACCAAGACCACGTTCCTGAAAACCTATAGCCTCACCGTTGCCTACACCAACGATCTCTACGGCACCAAGACCGATGGCTACTACTACGCGCTGGATGCCAACTGGTCGCTGCCCTACGATTTCACCTTCGGCGCGCATGCGGGGCACAGCGTCTATACCTCCTCGCTGAGTCAGGTGGATCACGACTACAACGACTTCGGCGTGAATGTCGGCAAGGCGTTCGGTCCGCTGGGCTTGAGCGTGGGCTATTACGACACCAGCGAAGCGGCGGAATTCGGCTTCGGCCGGCAGAATTCGCAAAACCATCTGGTGGCGACTGCCACGGTCACCTGGCCGTGAGGGCAATCGCCAAACATCGGCTTTGACGACTTGGCTGTGTGGTGATGAGGCGGCAAGAATTGATGCCCGGGCTTCTAGGTGCCTGAAGTTGAAAGACCCCAAGACTCAAATCTCGTTTGTTTTGTCTTTGAGTGATTGCAAAGTGCGGATGGATCACTTGCAGATGCAGAGCGGCTGATCTGCTGCCTGGCTGCAGGGCCCTTGCCCGCCCACCATCGCGGGACACGCTGCAAGTACGTCCTTGTAAGCTCTTACGCGGCATCCATGCGGCTCAAGGTCCCGCGACGGTGGGCGGGCAAGGACCAGTTGAGATGGTCGGTGGGTACGGTAGGAGCACTGCTTGATGCGCATTGTTCGACAATGATGCGCAGGCTCGACATCCAATGTAGGTCGAGCAAGAAGCGCTTTCTTACGCCGTCACCGACCGACTATCCGGCGCGATGTCTTCGCCGATTGCGGGACCGTTGGCGGCATGGATGCCGCCAACGAGCCTACAAGGACGTACTTGCGGCGTGTCCCGCGAGCGGTGAGGGCATCGCGCGCTCGACCAATTGAGAGCCTTGTCCGCATCCTCGCCGACCATGCGTTTCCTGAAGTGCTCCGCGCGCATCAGGATTGCTCGCCGCGTTTGTACTTCTGAAGATGGACATGCAAAAGGCGCCTCGCGGCGCCTTTCGCGTTGAAACGTATTGGCCGATCAGTTCCAGCTCAATACGACCTTGCCGGCCTTGCCTTCTTCCATCAGGTCGAAGCCCTTCTGGAAGTCGTCGATCGGCAGTTGATGGGTCAGCACCTTGTGCAGCGGGAAACCCGACAGCACCAGTTGCGTCATCTTGTACCAGGTCTCGTACATCTTGCGGCCGTAGATGCCCTGCACGGTGAGGCCCTTGAAGATGATCTTGTCCCAGTCGCAACCGGCGCCGCGCGGCATGATGCCGAGCATGGCGATCTTGCCGCCGTGGTACATGCAGTCGAGCATGTCGTTGAAGGCGCGCGGGTTGCCGCTCATTTCCAGGCCTACGTCGAAGCCTTCCATGTGCAGGTCGGCCATTACGTCCTTGAGCGAGGTCTTGGACACGTTGACCACGCGCGTGGCGCCCATGTCGGCGGCCAGCTTGAGGCGGAAGTCGTTGACGTCGGTGACCACCACATTGCGCGCACCGATGTGCTTGCAGATGCCGGCGGCGATGATGCCGATCGGGCCGGCGCCGGTGATCAGCACGTCTTCGCCGATGACATCGAACTCCAGCGCACAGTGCGCGGCGTTGCCGTAGGGGTCGAAGAACGCGGCCAGCTCGGAAGGAATCTGGTCGGGGATGGGCCACAGGTTGCTGGCCGGCATCACCATGTACTCGGCGAAGGCGCCGTTGACGTTGACGCCGATGCCGACCGTGTTGGGGCACAGGTGCGGGCGGCCGCCGCGGCAGTTGCGGCAATGTCCGCAGACGATGTGGCCTTCGGCCGACACGCGCTGGCCGACCTGGTAGCCGGTTACCGCCGAACCGAGCTCGGCTACGCGGCCGACAAACTCATGGCCGATGGTCAGACCGGGGGCGATGGTGCGCTGGCTCCACTCGTCCCACAGGTAGATATGCAGATCGGTGCCACAGATTGCGGTCTTTTCCAGCTTGATCAGGACCTCGTTGGGGCCGGGGCTGGGGACGGCGACCTGCTCCAGCCAGATGCCCTTGTTTGCTTCGCGCTTGACCAGCGCCTTCATCGTCTGCGCCATCTGGCGGGACCTGCTGAGTGAAAGTAAGGCGGCGATTATATGCGGCGCGCGGTCGACGCCATGCGGCGGTGCGGGAATTGGCGGGTGTCGGGTAGTTGAGGTCTGCTAGGAGAAGGGGTAGTGCAGTTCCTTCTCCCATCGGGAGACGGTGGCGCGCTGCGCCGGATGAGGGGCGCCTCGGCGATATGTCAGCGCCTGCAATGGCAAGCGCGTCGCCACGCGCCGCCAGAGCAAATCATCGGCGTCACCCTCACCCTGAAAATCCCCGCTCCGCGCCCGACCCGCACGTGCGGGTCGGGCGCCACCAGCGACGCGCGCCGGTGGCGCGCAAGCCGTGCCTTTTCGCCCCGAGGGAGAGGGAAGGGCGGTGGCGACTCAGAACTTCACATCCAGGCTCATGAAGTATTGCCGCGGTGCGCCGACCACCATGGTCTGGTTGTAGCCCTGCGGATCGGAGGCCACGTAGCCGTTGGTGCCGGTACTGGCGAAATAGCGCTTGTCGGTGAGGTTGGTGATGTTGAGCGCCAGCGCCACATCCGCCACCCCGCCCACGCGACCGAAGTCGTAGCGCGCACCGGCATTGAACAGCCAGTACGAGGGCACCTGCGAATCGTTGAGGAAGGTGATGTAACGCTTGTCGACATACTTGCCGTCCAGATCCAGGCGCAGGTTGCCGAGCTGGTAGCTGGCGCTGGAGGAGAACATCAACGCAGGGATGCCGACCACGTCCTTGCCGGAGGTGGCGACGACGCCGTTGTTGAGGTAATCGTCCTGATAGCGCGAGCGATTCCACGACAGCGAGTTCAACCAGCTCAGGCCCTCCATTGGACGCCACATCAAGGCCAGATCGGCACCTGCGCTATGCACGGCGCCGACGTTGCTCAGGATTGCCGCGCAGGTCTGCACGGCGGTACACGGCGAGGTGGTCAACAAGCGGTTAGAGAACTTGGTGAAGTAGGCGTCGGCCGATAGCTGGAACTGCGCATCCTGCACGCGGTAACCCACCTGCACGGTCTGCGATTCTTCCGGTTCCAGCGTGGAGCGGCTGCGGTCGAACGCCGCCTGCGAGGTACCGAACGGGGTGAAGCCGAACGCGGCAATGTTCTTGCTGTAGGAGGCGTAGATGTCCTGGCGCTCGTCCAGCTTGTAGTTGACGCCAACCTGCGGCAGGAAGTTGTCTTCGGCGCGGATGCGGCCCTGTGCCAACGCAGTGGTCGGCACCAGCGATTGCGCGCGCGTGGTGGTGCTGAGCGCCTTCGCACCGTAGTTGATGGTCAGGCGATCGTCGAGCAGACGCACGCTGTCCTGCAGGTACAGCATGCGAGTCTGGGTGGTGTAGCGCTGCAGGAAATCGCGGCGGAACGGCGTCTGCACTTCGTACACGTTGTATAGCGAGGTATAGCCCTCGTTGCCGAGCGCGAAGTAGTTGCGCTGCTGTGTGGTGCGTGCGTTTTCTGCCCACAGGCCCACTTCCAGGTCGTGGTTGCCCCACGACCATTTCAACGCGCTGGTGCCGCCGTAACGATCCAGGCCGTAGTCTGTGGTGCGCATCGATAGCGGAATTTGCGCAGAGGTCGGCACATACGGTGTCACCCACTGACCTTCGCCACGGTTGGCGTGGTAGTAGCCGGTGGCATCCAGGGTGGCGCCGCCGAACACGAACGTACCCGACAAACCGGCCAGGTTGTCGCGGCGCAGGCCGCCGCCGGCGTAGTAGCTGGCGTCGAGCCAGCTGTAATCGTCGGGCAGCCCGGCCAGCGATTGCGGATAGCCGTTGGCCACGCCGCTGGTGGCGCCGGTGTTCTGATAGGCACGCGCCATCTGCACCGCGGTGGCCCAATCCGGCTGCAGGTAGTCGTAGTCCCAGCCCAGTGCGCGCTGGCTGGTCAACGACAGGTCCATGTAGTCGTATTCCTTGCGCCGCGAGGTATCCACGAACAGGCTCAGGCGATTGCCGTCGCCCCACTGGTAGACGGTCTTGAGGTTGGCTTGCTCGGACTGCTGGTCGCCGAAGCCCTTCCACTTGTCGGTGCTGGCATTGGCGTAGGACAGATATGCCGACAAACCATTGCGCTCGCCGGTATCGCCGCGCACGAAGGTGCGCCGCGTGGCATCGCTGCCGACCGTCTGCACCAGACGCAGGCCGGGCGTGGCCTGCGGGTCGGCCGAGTAGAACTGCATGGTGCCGCCGAGGTTGGTGTTGGACGCAGTCCCGAGCGCACCGGCGCCCTGCGCGATCTCCACCGAGCCGAGGTTCTCGGAAATGATGGCGCGGGTGATGTGCAGGCCGTTGGTAACGCCGTAGCTCATGTTGCCGAGCGGAATGCCGTCCAGCGTATAGCCCAGTCGGCTCTGATCGAAACCATGCAGGGTGACCTGCGTGGACCACTCGTAGGTGCCGAACGGATCGGCTGACTGGAACTGCACGCCCGGTAATTTTTCCACCGCCTTGAAGGCGCTGCTGCCTGGTGTCAGCTGCTCGATGTCCTGCCGGCTGATGCGCTGGACCTGGCGGGTGCTGCCTTGCGACACCACATTGATCGCATCCAGCTGGGTGGCGTTGGTGGCGGCATCGGCCACGCTGGCCGGGGCATCGGCTACCGGCGCATCTGCAAGGGAAACCGGACCGGCAACCGGTGTGGCAGCAGAGGCGATGACCGGAAGCAGCGCGGCCAGGGCAAGCGCCAGCGGAGTGACATGAAAACGGCGAGCGGAAGTCATGGGGGAATCCTGTTCGAGCACGGCTGAGGGCAACGCACGGTGCAAGACCGGCGTTTCGCGACGCAGGGTGTCAACGACATATGAAACATTGATGACGGTGGCTGTCGCAAAACTGTCGTGCTTGCCCGCTATACGTGTCGTACCCAGCCGCATTGCGCGGCGATGTACACGTATTTCTCGCAGGTCCCGTAGCCATGACGTCCTCCCCCTCGCGCCGTGATTTCCTCAAGCGCGTCGCCGCGCTGACCGCCGCCGGCGCCCTGCCGTCCTCGATCGGCCGCGCACTCGCGCTGCCGGCCAACTCGCGCACCGGCACACTGCGCGACATTGAGCACGTGGTGATCCTGATGCAGGAAAACCGCTCCTTCGATCATTACTTCGGCGCGCTGCGTGGCGTGCGTGGTTTTGGCGACCCGCGTCCGTTGCAGCTGCGCGACGGCCACCCGGTCTGGAGCCAGCCGGCCGCGGATGGGCGCCGCCTGCTGCCGTTCGCCTTCGATTCGCAAAACACCTCCGCGCCGTTGATCAAAAGCCTGGATCACTCGTGGAAAGCCGGCCACGGGCAGGACCCGGCGCGCTGGGCCGAGTACGACGCCTGGGTGCCGTACAAGGGCGAGTTGACGATGGGATATTTCCAGCGTCACGACATCCCGTACTACCACGCACTCGCCGACGCCTTCACCATCTGCGATGGCTATTTCTGTTCGTTGCACGGGCCGACCAATCCCAATCGCATGTACCTGTTCACCGGCACCAGCGGCACCAGCGTGGGCAATCTCGGTGCGCAGGCGGTGACCAACGCCGACGACGGCAACTGGACCGCCGACATGGCGCGCGACAAACCCGGCTACGCGGCGATGGACTGGACTACCTATGCGCAGCGCCTGCAGGCAGCAGGCGTGGATTGGCGCGTGTACCAGGAGTACGACAACTTCGGCTGCAACTCGCTGGCGTATTTTTCGCACTACCGCGATCTGCACCCTAGCGACGAACGCTATCGACGCGCACGCGCCTGCGTGCCCGGTTCCACCGCCGACAACGCCGCCACCACGCAGGCAGAGCATCTGATCGCCGCAATCGCCGCCGATGTGCAGGCCGACCGCTTGCCGCAGGTGTCCTGGATCGTGCCGCCCACCGCGTACTGCGAACATCCGGAAGCGCCGCCGGCCTACGGCGAATCGCTGGTGGCGCGCCTGATCGATGCGCTCACCGCCAATCCGCAGGTGTGGACCAAGACCGCGTTGATCATCAACTACGACGAGAACGACGGCTTCTTCGATCACGTGCCCGCAGCGCTGCCGGCGCTGGATGCGCGTATGGGGCGCAGCAATGTCGATACGCGCGGGGAGGTCTACGCGGGCGTGCCGATGGGCTTGGGCATCCGCGTGCCGATGCTGGTGATCTCGCCCTGGACGCGCGGTGGCTGGGTCAATTCGCAGGTGTTCGATCACACCTCGGTGCTGCGCCTGCTGGAACGCCGCTTCGGTGTGGCCGAACCCAACATCAGCCCGTGGCGTCGCGCGGTCAGTGGCGATCTGACCAGCGTATTCGATTTCCGCAAGCCGGACGATTCGGCAGTGAGCGCACTGCCAGCGGTCGACGACTACCGCGCGCGCACCGCCGCGGTGCGCAACAAGCCGCTACCGGTGCCGCCGACCAAGGCCAGCATGCCGCGGCAGGAGCCGGGACAACGTCCGGCACGCGCATTGCCGTACGCCTTGCAGGTGCATGCGCGCGTGCAGGGCGAAGGTGGCGTGCAACTGCAGTTCGTCAACAGCGGCGCTGCGGCGGCCGCGTTCAATGTCTACACCAGCGCTGCAAGCGGCGGCCCGTGGTACTACACCGTGTTGCCCGGCACCCAGCTGGACGATGTGCCGGTCGGTGCTGCGCACAATGGTGCCTATGCGCTGAGCGTGCATGGGCCCAATGGCTTCCTGCGCGAATTCGCCGGCGACCTCGCTGCGGCCGGGACGCAATCGGCAGCGCCATGGTTGGAGGCGCGGCAGGACGGCGACATGCTGGTGCTGGAGATCGGCAACGCCGGGCGCCAACCCTGCACGCTGCAGCTGCGCGCGCTGGACTATGCAGACCCGTCCGTGCGGTCGATGCACCTGGCCGCAGGTCAGCGCCAGACCGTGCGTCTGGCGCTCGCTGCCAGTGATCATTGGTACGACGTCGTGCTGGAACAGCCCGGATCCGCATTCCGCCGCCGTCTGGCCGGGCATCTGGAAACCGGCAGGCCCAGCCGCAGCGATCCGGCATTCGGGCGCGCCTGAGCCTGCGCCGGGGTTCGCCGATGCTGGAGGCGCAGGGCAGGCGGGTTGGCCCGGCCTTCGATGGCAACTGGGAGTCGGTGCGCAGCAGCTGGATCTTCGATCCGGCGATGACCCGCTGATCGCCGTGGATCGCCGGTAGTTACGCTGGGTCATGACGGAAGTCGCCCCGGTGCCGCCGCTGTTGCAGGAACCCGGCGTGTGCTGACGCGGGCGGCCGGCACCGCTGCGGGAGGGGTTATCATGCGCTCCCGTTTCGCTGCGGCGAGCCGGCCCCTTCCCCAAGGAATCTCTCGCGCATGCGCATCCTGCTTGCCCGTCACGGCGAGACGCCGTGGAACGCCGAAGGCCGTTACCAGGGCCAGATCGATATCCCGCTGTCGCCGGTCGGCGAAGGCCAGGCGGCCGCGCTCGGCGCGCGTCTGCAGTCGTTGGAGATCACCCGCGCGGTGGCATCGCCGCTGTCGCGTGCGCAGGCCACCGCCAGGCTGGCGCTGGGCAGCAACCGCGAAGGCCTGCTGCAGACCGATGCAGACCTGCAGGAAATCGCCCACGGCGAATGGGAAGGCCTGCTGGCCAGCGAGATCAACGACAAGGATCCGGCGCGTCTGCGCGCCTGGCGCGACGAGCCCGATACGGTGCTGATGCCCGGCGGCGAATCCCTGCGTCAGGTGCTGGACCGCAGCTGGCGCGGCCTGGCGCGCGCGGCCGATGGCCTGGGCGCGGACGACACCTTGCTGGTGGTCGCCCACGATGCGGTCAACCGCGTAATCCTGTGCAAGATTCTTGGCCTGCCGCTGTCCCGGCTGTGGACCTTCCGCCAGGCACCGACCACGCTCAACCTGCTCGAAGGCGAGGACGTGGATCACCTGGAAGTGGTGCGACTCAACGACTGCGCGCACCACACCCCGTTTTTTGGTGAAGCCAAGCATCGGGCGCTGTAAGGCAACGCCCGGCTAAAATGCCGGAGCACACTGTGGCGCGTCATACCGGCACAATCGCCAAGTGGCCCAAGGCGCTTCGGTACGCTGCTGTTGGCAGTGTGTCCGGCCTGTTGGCGCTGGGGGCGTTCTCCGACTTCATTCCCGCACCCTTCCTGTCCGGTCCGGCCTGGATAGCGCCGATGCTGGTTCTGGGAAGCGGATTGACGGTGCTGATCGTTACGCCGGCCTATCGCATCGGCGGATGGAAGGCGGTCGTCGGCAAGCACCTTGTCAATACCGTGCTGGCGATCTGCCTGGCGCCGCCGCTCTTGGGATTCCTTTGCTGGCTGGTGTTGGCCAGGGGTGGGCCCTGGATCTACACCCGCCTGGCCGGCGTCGATTTCGAAGAAACGCATGTCATGCAGACCGCATCCATGCCCAGCGCGCGGGCGTGCAAATACCGGTTGAGTGGTGGGCCGCTCGCGCATCGTTTCCCGGGCCATCTCTGCATCGACCAAGCACAGTATCTGCGTCATCCCGAACAACGCGTCTCGGTGCTGTTGCGCGGTCAACGCTCCGTATTGGGCATGCGCATCGCGGCCATTTCCGATGTCCCTTGACTGCGGGCAACAGCGGACCTCCCGTTGCTGGCTGAGTTGCGCGCATCCATGTCGACCCATGCGAAGGCGCAATTTTTCGGCATGCCTTGTGATGTGCGTTGCGCGCCGGCAAACGGCGATAATACGGTTCTTCTCGTGCAGCGCTGACCGTGAACGCAACCGACTCCCTCTCCGACTGGCTCGCCTATATCGAGCAACAGCATCCGCAGAACATCGCCATGGGCCTGGAGCGCGTGCGCGAGGTCGCGGCACGTCTGCAGCTTGCAGCGCCTGCCAGGCACGTCATCGTGGTCGGTGGCACCAACGGCAAAGGGTCTACCGTGGCCTTCATCGAGGCGATCGGGCAAGCCGCCGGCTGGAAAGTGGGCAGCTACACCTCGCCGCATCTGCTGCGCTACAACGAGCGTGTGCGCATCGATGGCGTTGATGCGAGCGATGCCGCGCTGGTCGAGGCATTTGCGGCGGTTGAGGCAGTGCGCGGCGACACCACGCTGACCTATTTCGAATACGGCACGCTGGCGGCGCTGTGGCTGCTGCAGCGCTCCGGGCTGGACCTGGCGGTGCTGGAAATCGGCCTGGGCGGGCGCCTGGACGCGGTCAACATCATCGATTCGGATGTCGCGGTGATCACGACCGTGGATATCGACCACACCGATTGGCTGGGCGAAGACCGCGAAGCGATCGGCACCGAGAAGGCCGGTATCATCCGCGCCTGGAAGCCGGTGGTGCTGGGCGAAATCGACCCGCCGTCGAGCGTGTTGCGGCGTGCCTACCAGCTGGGCGCCAATGCGATCCGCGCCGGCAGCGATTATTTCTTCGAGCCGATAGAGGCGCAGCAGTCGGACGTGCCGCAATGGCGCTGGCGTGATGTCGCGGTGACGCTGGAGCTGCCGATGCCGGCCCTGCGCGCGCCGGTGCAACTGGCCAACGCCGCCGCGGCCATCGCCGCGCTGCAGGCCTTGCCGGAAGCGCTGCCCGATGCCGCCTGGGCGCAGGGAATTTCCAACGCGCAGGTGGTCGGGCGATTGCAGCGCTTTGATGTCGATGGCGTGCAGGTGCTGCTGGATGTCGGCCACAACCCGCAGGCCGCGCGCGCGCTGGCCAATGCGCTGGGCGCGCCGGCGCACGCCGGCAGCACCCATGCGATCTACGCCGCACTGGCGGACAAGGATGTGCTGGGCGTGGTGGAGGCGGTGGCCGCGCAGATCGACCATTGGACGCTGGCCGGGCTGGGTGGCCCACGTGGGCAGTCGGCGCAGGCCTTGCAGGCCCGTCTGCAGGGCAGTGCGGCAGCGCAGGTGGCGTGTCATGACAATGTGGCGGGCGCATTGGGAGCGGTGCTGGCGCAGGCCACCCCCGGTGATCGGGTGCTGGTGTTCGGCTCGTTTCAGACCGTTGCCGACGCGCTAAACGCACTTCGTTCAGTCCACCCGGGTCGGTAGCCCGGCTGCGGCCTTATAATCGCCGCGGCACCCCGCCACGCCGCCTCTCGTCTCTTTACGTGGATACTGCTCTGAAACAGCGACTGATTGGCGCCATCGTTCTGGTGGCGCTTGCCGTGATCTTCCTGCCGATGCTGGTCAAGGGCCCTGCGCCGTCGAGCGGCGTGGCCGACGTACCGCTGGAGGCGCCTGCCGCACCGGCCAATGGCGAGTTCGAAACCCGCGAATTGCCGCTGGTCACCCCGGGCGATGCGCCGGCTGGTGGCGCGCTGGGCATGCGCGGTGCCGCCACGGCGCCGGCCGCGGTGCAGGACAACCCGGATGCGGCCGATCTGGCCAACCCGTCCAGTGCGCCATCGGCGCCTGACGTGGCGGCCGGCAACTACGCGGTCAATTTCGGCGCCTACGCCACCAGCGCCGATGCCGAGGCGGTACTGGCGCGGCTCAAGCAGGCGCAGCTGCCTGGCTTCAGCGAAAAGACCCAGATCAACGGCCGCCCTGCCTGGCGCGTGCGCGTGGGGCCGTATGTCGATCAGGCCCAGGCCGAATCGGCACGCCTGCAGGCGGTGAAGGTGCGCAGCGATGTCAACGCCCAGGTGGTGACGCTGGATGCCAACGCCGGCGCGCCGGCGCCGGCAGCCAGCACGCCGGCGCCCGCGACGGCCGCCAAGCCGAACAGCAGCGTGGCCGCCGCCAGCACCGCCGCGCCGACCAAGACCGAAAGCCTGCCGCCGGAGCCGGCCAAGCCGGTGGCCGCCGCGCCCAAGCCGGCCGAAGCGCCCAAGCCTGCCCCGGCCAAGCCGGAGGTGGCGAAAACGGAACCGGCCAAGCCCGAGCCCGCCAAGCCGGTCGTCGCGGCGCCGGCAGCGCCTGCGGCCAGTTCGGTCGGTTTTGCGGTGCAGCTGGGCGCCTTCGGTCGCGCCGAAGACGCCGACGCCTTGCGCGACCGCGTGCGCGCCGCCGGCTTCAGCGCCTTCGTCGAACAGGTGCGCACCGACAAGGGCGCGCTCAACCGCGTGCGTGTCGGCCCGGTGGCCAACCGCGGCGATGCCGAACAGCTGCGCGCGCAGGTGGCGGCCAAGGTCGGCATTTCCGGCATGGTGCGTCCGCATCCGTAAGCCACTGCGCCGCCATCGGGCGGGCGCGGTTGATGCGGGAGGTCGGCATGACGGCTGGTCCGCTGCGCGCGGTGCGGCTTGGCCGCAGCACGTCTGATCGCCGCTTGCGTGGTATCGCCAGCGGCGAGTGGATTTCCTGATCGCCTCACACCCATGGAGGGGAGCGCAATGAACACCGAGCCAGGTTGGACCAGCGGCGCACGCGCCGCGCGGAGAAGTGGGCAATGATCGACATGGTGCTGGGCGTCATCATCCTGGTGTCGGCCCTGTTGGGCTTGCTGCGCGGGTTTGTCGCCATCGTGGTCGGCACGCTGTCGTGGTTGCTGGCCGGCTGGGCAACGTTCCAGTTCGGCGGCCCGGCCGCGCGCTGGATCGCCGATGGCAAGCATCCCTCTGCCACCGAGTCGTTCGGCGGCTATGCGATGGTGTTCGTCGGCGTGCTGATCACCGTAGCAGTGATTGGCATGGTGATCCGCGCCGGGGTGGACGCGGTGCGCCTGGGCGGGATGGACCGCATGCTCGGCTTCGGACTGGGCCTGGTGCGCGGCGGCTTTCTGGCCAGTGTGCTGGTGCTGCTGATGAGCTTCACGCCGCTGCCGCGCGAGCCGTCCTGGCGCCAGTCGATGCTGATGCCGATGCTGTCGCCGGGCGCGAGCTGGATGCGGGCGCAACTGCCGGCCTGGCGGATGCCATCGATGGACATGCCATCGATGGAACTCGGCAACTTGCCAACGGAGTTGGGGAAGTTGCCCTCGGCAGGCGATAATACGGATCTGGGCAAGGCGCTGTCCGGGTCCGGTCTGAGCGACACCATCACGCGTGCGCTCGGGCAACCCGGTAAAGCCGCCAGCGACGGACGCGATCCGGCGCAGGCGATGCCGGCCAATATCGATCCGGCGCAGGTTCGCGGCGGAGAAAGCGACCCGGCTCGGGTCGAGTCCCAAGGCCAGGCACGGCCCCCTTCACAGTAACGGCGCAAGCCGTAGCGGAGAACGCGCACCATGTGTGGCATCGTCGGTATTGTCGGCAACCAGAACGTCGCCGGGCAGCTCTATGACGGCCTGACCGTCCTGCAGCATCGTGGGCAGGACGCCGCAGGCATCGCCACCGCAGACGGCACGCGCCTGCGCGTGCAAAAGGCCAACGGGCTGGTGCGCGATGTCTTCGACGAAAAGAAGATGGCCGTGCTGGAAGGCCGTGTCGGCATCGCGCATTGCCGCTATCCGACCGCAGGCTCGGAAGGCATGGACGAGGCGCAGCCGTTCTACGTCAACTCGCCCTACGGCATCGCGCTGGCGCACAACGGCAACCTGATCAACACCGAGGCCTTGCGCCAGCAGGTGTTCGAAGCCGACCGCCGCAACATCAACACCGATTCGGACAGCGAAGTGCTGCTGAACGTGTTCGCCTACGAGCTGGACGCGCAGCGCATGCTCACCCCCGAGGCGGCGATCCGCGCGGTGGCCGGCGTGCACCGCCGCTGCAAGGGCGGCTATGCGGTGGTCAGCGTGGTGCTGGGCCTGGGCCTGGTGGCCTTCCGCGACCCGCACGGCATCCGTCCGCTGGTGCTGGGCAAGCGCGAGCATGCCGAAGGCACCGAATACATCGTGTCCTCCGAATCGGCTGCCCTGGACATCCTCGGCTACCAGCGCGTGCGCGACGTGCGCCCCGGCGAGGCGATGGTGATCACCGCGCGTGGCGAGCTGTTTTCGGAGGTCTGCGCCGCGCCGACCGTCAACGCGCCGTGCATCTTCGAGTATGTGTACTTCGCGCGCCCGGATTCGATGATCGACAACATCTCGGTGCACAAGGCGCGCATGCGCATGGGTCTGAAGCTGGGCGAGAAAATCCTGCGGCTGCGCCCGGATCACGATATCGACACCATCATCCCGATTCCGGATACCTCGCGCGATGTGGCGCTGGAGATGTCCAACGTGCTCGGGGTGAAGTACCGCGAGGGCTTCGTCAAGAATCGCTACGTGGGCCGCACCTTCATCATGCCGGGGCAGGGCGAGCGGCAGAAATCGGTGCGCCGCAAGCTCAATCCGATCCACCTGGAATTCCGCAACCGCGTGGTGCTGCTGGTCGACGATTCGATCGTGCGCGGCACCACCAGCCGGCAGATCGTGCAGATGGCGCGCGACGCCGGTGCGCGCAAGGTGTATCTGGCCTCGGCCGCGCCGCCGGTGCGTTACCCCAATATCTACGGCATCGACATGCCGGCGGCCGAAGAGCTGATCGCGCATGGCCGCAGCGAGCTGGAAATCCGGGAGTTCCTGGGCTGCGACTGGCTGATCTACCAGGATCTGGACGACCTGGAAGTGGCGGTGCGCGAAGGCAATCCGGACATCCAGCAGTTCGATTCCTCGTGCTTCAACGGCGAGTACATCACCGGCATCGAGCCGGGCTATTTCGAACGCATCCAGCAGCTGCGCTCGGACGATGCCAAGAAGCGTCGCCGCGCGTAAGGGTCTGCGCTAGCGCTGCAGGCCGGCGCTCCCCAGGCATGGCATGGCGTCCCTGTGCCATGCGGACCAGCTGCGTGGTGATCGCGTCAGCTGGCTGCAGCCGGGCGCGACATGGCGTGCGCTGGGGTGGTTCGGCAGTGTCGCCGGCCGCTGTAGATGTGCGCAGACCGAACATGCGATGGCGGCGTCGGGGTAGCGATCGCCGCTGCAGCGTGACGCGTCCGCTGCCGGTGTTGTCGGCCCTGCGGTTTATCGCAACGACGGAGTGATGGACACGATGGATCTTCTGCAAGCCGCACATGCCTGCCTGCAAGCGGCCGATCCGCTGGAGAAGGTCGCATTGACGCAGCGACATGCGGCCGCGTTCCGTGCCGGCACGCTGTCGTTGCCGTCGCCGCAGGCCGCGCCACCAGAGCCGATCCGCATGCCCGGCCGACCTGCAAGGCCGGTGCTGGTGCATCCGCGGCAGGTGCCGCGGCGTGGGCTGGGCAACCCGGAAGGCCGCGCCGCCTTTATCCACGCCATCGCGCATATCGAGCTCAACGCCATCGATCTGGCCTGGGATGCGGTGTATCGCTTCCGTGGGTTGCCGGCGGCGTTCTACGCCGACTGGGTGGGCGTGGCCGATGACGAATCGCGCCACTTCATGCTGCTGCGCGCGCGATTGCATGCACACGACCACGACTACGGCGATTTTGCCGCGCACAACGGCCTGTGGGAAATGTGCGAGAAAACCGCGCACGACGGGCTGGCACGCATGGCGCTGGTGCCGCGCGTGCTGGAAGCGCGCGGGCTGGATGTGACACCGGCGATGATCGTCAAGCTGCGCTCGCTCGGCGATACCGCCACTGCCGAGGTGCTGGACACCATCCTGCGCGAAGAGGTGGCGCATGTGGCGGCCGGCTCGCGCTGGTACCGCTGGTATTGCGCGCAGGCCGGCATCGAGCCGCGCGCGCGCTTCAAGGCGCTGCTGCACGAGTACGCCGGCGGTTACCTGCATGGGCCGTTCAATCTGCAGGCGCGGCTGCTTGCCGGCTTCGATGAGGACGAACTGGCCGATCTGGTGGAGCAGGCTGGCTGAAAAAATGTGCGCGGGTTCCCTCTGCGCAGCCGTCGGAATCGCATGCATTCAAGGCGAGCATCACAGAACTGTAATTTTCCTTTGCAACTACTTGCAATGTGTACTGCCACTCCGGCCTTAATGGCGTCCCGGGGGCAGGGGCCCGGTGTTTCACATCTGTTACTTCCATGTCTAAGGAGAGAGAGACGATGAAGTCGAAGTCGATGTGCACCACGGTGGGTCTGATTGCCATGTGCCTAGCCGGTTCGGCCGCCGCTGCCGGCAAGCCGCTGTATCAATCGGGCCCGGCGTTGAGCCGCAGCGCGGCCGCCACCGCCACTGCCGAACCCTCGTTGCAGCGCCTGCTCAGCGCACCGTCCACTGCCAACGCGCAGGTGGTCCAGCTCGACGCCGGTGCGGTCACCGCCTCGGAAAAGCTGCTGGAGCTGCAGTTGGACGGCCAGACCATCACCGCCACCCAGGCCAAGGTCGATGCCCTGGAAGGCGGCGATAGCGTGTGGTACGGCAACCTCGGCCCGCGCGCCGGGACCCGCGCACGCACGCTGTCGGGGGTGGATCCGCTGAACTCGGCCATCCTGGTGCGCAGCGGCGATACCGTCACCGGTACCATCCGCTACGCCGGCAAGCTGTATCGGCTGCGCCCGCTCGCCGATGGCCGCCACGTCCTGGTGCAGGTGGAGGAAAGCCGCTTGCCGCAGGAGCACCCGGCCGAATACAGCCTGTTGCCGAAGATCGACATGCCCAGCGACGGGCGCGTCACCGCGGCCGCCGCATCGTCGGGCAGCCCGGCGACCATCCGCGTGCTGGTGGTGGCGACCAATCAGGCGGTGACCGCCTATGGCGGCAACATGCAGTCGCTGGTGCAACTGGCAGTGGCCGAGGCCAACCAGGGCTACATCAACAGCAATGTCGGCATCACCTTGCAACTGGCGCGTTACGAGACCACCAGCTACAGCGAAACCGGCAATTTCACCACCGACCTGCAGCGCTTCCGCGTGACCAATGACGGTTACATGGACAGCATCCACACCAGCCGCAACACCTACACCGCCGATGTGGGCGTGATCGTGTTGAACAACAGCAGTTACTGCGGCCTGGCATCGGGAATCGGTTCTACCGCCGCGACCGCGTTCGCCTCGGTGTACTGGGATTGCGCCACCGGCTATTACAGCTTCGCGCATGAAATCGGCCATCTGCAGAGCGCCCGTCATGACGCCACCAACGACCCGAGCACCTCGCCGTACGCCTACGGGCACGGTTATCGCTACGGCAACAGCTGGCGCACCATCATGGCCTACGACTGCAGCAGCGGCTGCCCGCGCCTGAACTACTGGTCCAACCCCAACATCAGCTACAACGGCGTGCCGATGGGCAATGCCAGCACCGCCGACAATCAGCGCGTGCTGGTCAATACCAAGGCCACCATCGCCGGCTTCCGCTGAGGACCACGCGTCTCGTACCGCTGTCGGCCCGGCACCGCAGGTGCCGGGCCCTTGCCGCTACACGCAGGCGCAGTGATCGCGCAGACTAGAGGCACTGCCGGTTGTCGCCGGCGTGTCCTGCGGAGCGGAGCACCAATGTCCAAGTCCCTGCGTTACGCGGCGCTGTGCCTGGCCGCGCTGGCAGTTGCCGGCTGCAAACAGCAACCTGCCGACCCGGCCCCTGCGCCACCCAAACCGGTCGTGTCAGCGCCGGCCGCGCCGACCGGCAACGATGCCCGCGCCCGTGCGCTGGATGTGCTGGAAACCCGGCTGCAGGCTGACCATTTCTATCCGGACAACTGCATCAGCATCGTCGACGAAGACGACGCTGAGCCCGCAGCGGATGCGTTCGACTTCGCAGTGCGCGAGCGGCACGGCAACGAGTGCCCCGGCGACCCGCAGACCAACCCGGTGCGCGATCGTTTCCGCGTGCAGGCCGATGGAACGGTGCTCTGGTACGACGTGGTCAACGCCGACTTCGTCGACTATGCCGAGCATGCGCGCAGCATGCAGTGATGCTTCTGGATACTGCATGACCGTGCGGTTACGTATCAGCAGGCTGTCGCGAGCAGGCGTGCCGACAGCGCGTCAAGCTGCATTCCAGCACGGGTGAGCAGCACGCCGAGGGTGCGCATGCCTGATCTCGAAGCAAGACGCTCGCCTGCAGACGGCGCGGCCTGTGCCCATCGCGGTCTGTCGCTTGCAAACGGGTTCCGGACGAGCGGCCTGCGTCGAGCTGGCCGCTCGCTAGCTGCTGACAGCCACGTTAAAGACTCAGCTGCTCCAGCGAAACGCCGTCGGCATCCACGTGCAGTACCGAGCCTTGTTCGTACCAGTCGCCCAGCACGATGCGGGTGCAGGTCTGGCCGCCGGCCTGCAGGGTGTGGATCGCAGGGCGATGGGTATGGCCATGGATCAGACGGTCCAGGCCATAGCGCACGAAGGTGGTTTCCACCTCGGCCGGGGTGACATCGGTGACGGTCTCGAAGCGCGACTGGTCGCCCTGCTTGAGTTCTGCATGACGCGCCTGGCTGGCAGCGCGTGCCTGCTGCGCGAAGGCGACCCGCGCGGCCAGCGGCTGCGCCAGGAACTGCGCCTGGAAGACCGGATCGCGCGTCTGTGCACGGAACGCCTGGTAGGCGGTGTCGTCGGTACACAGCAGGTCGCCATGCATCAGCAGGGTCGGGTGTCCGTACAAGTCGACTACCGTGGGATCGGGCAGGATGCGGAAGCCCGCGCGTTGCGCGTATGCCTCGCCCACCAGGAAGTCGCGATTGCCCGGCATGAAGAACACCGGCACGCCGCTATCGGCGACAGCGTGCAGCGCCACGGCCACCGCATCGGCAGCGGTCGATGGCGTGTCATCGCCGATCCAGGCTTCGAACAGATCGCCGAGGATGTAGAGCGCGTCGCTGCCGGGCACCTGCGTGCGCAGGAAGTCCAGAAACAGCTCGGTGATCGCCGGCCGGGCCGGATCCAGGTGCAGGTCGGAAATGAACAGGGTCGTCATTGCGCCATTGTACGGCGGGAGCGCGGGACGGGAATCGCGAATGGGGAATCGCGAATGGGGAATCGGGAATCGCTGGAGCGTTGCATCGCGGCGCGAGCGCCAGGTGAACGGCCGGCTGGGCGACGAGGGGCCTCGGCTTGGTCAGGCAAGCACGGCGATGGCAGATCTCACGCTTTAGCCGAGCAGCGCCGGCACTCCCCACAGCGACAGACTGGCCAGCACCACGCCGATCGCCGTGGCAGCCAGCACATCGCTGGGATAGTGCAGGCCCAGCACCACGCGCGACAGCGCCACGCCGGCCGAGAACGGCACCAGCAGGGGCGCCAGCCACGGGTAGTAGGCCAGTGCCACGATGCTGAAGGACACCGCATGCAAGGTGTGGCCGGACGGAAAACTGAACTCGTCCAGCGGTGCCACCCAGGCGCGGATGCGCACATCGGCCGCATACGGGCGCGGTCGCCGCGTCCAGCGTTTGAGTGACTTGTACAAGGTCAGCGCCAGCACACCGGTGGCGGCCATGTGCGCAGATGCGCGGACGCCGTCCATGCCGTCGGCCAGCACCAGCAAACCCATCAGGCTGTACCAGAACACGCCATCGCCGAGCCGGCTGATGGTGGCGAATGCGCGCCGCACCGGGTGGCGACGGCACCAGTGATTGGCGCGTCGGCACCAGCGCGCTTCGTGACCGCGCAGGAGCTCAAGCCGCGTTGCGGACATAACGCCCCCGTGTCGCGGTGATGCCCATCAGCAAGGCCTCGAAGTCGGACACCACATTGTCCGGATGCAGTTTCTTCATCGCCTGTGCGGCCGCAGCCCCCAGGCGCTGGCGCAGCGCGTCGTCGTCGGTGAGTGCGACGGCAGCCTGGATAAACGCCTCGTCGGTATCGACCGCCGCACCGCTGTGGCCGGTGCGCAGATACTCGCGCGCGGCGCCGTAGTCGAAGGCGACCGTGGCCACACCGCTGGCCATCGCTTCCAGGGTCACGTTGCCGAAGGTCTCGCTGCGGCTGGGGAACAGAAACAGATCGCCGCTGGCGAAGTGACGTGCCAGTGCCGCGCCGCGCTGGATGCCGCAGAAGATGAAGTCCGGATTCTCGTGCGCGATCTTTTCGCGTGCCGGGCCATCGCCTACCCAGACGAAGCGTGCCTTCGGACGGATCTGCTGCAACGTGCGGAAGGCGCGGATCGCCAACGGCAGATTCTTTTCGTTGGCGATGCGCCCGACATAGATCGCGGCGAAGCCTTCGCCTTCGATGCCCCATTCGGCACGCAGGGCCGGATCGCGTCGGGCCGGATCGAACTGCTGGCTGTCCACCGCGCGCGCCAGCAGTTGCACCCGCTCGAAGCCGCCGTCGTGCAGGAACTGCTGCAGCTCGCGCGTGGGCACCAGTGTGGCCTCGGCCTGATTATGGAAGCGGCGCATCCAGCGCAACGCGGTGCCCTGCAGCCAGGCGGCACCGTAGTCGGGCAAGTACTCGTCGAACCGCGTGTGGAAGCCGGTGGCGACCGGGATGCCCAGTCGGCGTGCCGCACGCATCGCCGACCAGCCCAAGGGGCCTTCCGTGGCCACATAGACCGCATCCGGTTGCGTGATCTGCCAATGACGCACGAGGCGTTGTGTTGCCGGTAGCCCGAATTTCAGCCCCGGATAGCGCGGCAGCGATGCACCGCGCACCAGCAGGGCCGTGGCCGCATCCGTATCGCCGCTCTGCCGTGGACGCACCACGTCCACCTGGTGTCCGCGTGCGCGCAGGCCGGTCTCCAGCCCGTGCACGGTCAGCGCAACACCGTTGACTTCAGGGGGATAGGTTTCGGTAACGATCGCGTAGCGCATGCCCGTTCTCCGGTTTTCGCTAGCTTCCGGGAGGGCGATGGCATGGATGTTGCGGCCACAAGTCGCGGCGGTGACAGTGGAGCCGGGAATGGGGAATGGGGAATGGGGAATGGGGAATGGGGAATGGGGAATCGCAAAAGCAGCGTGCTGCAGTCATTCAGCGCAATCGCCACCGGTCATAAACTTCTCAGAGCCCCGTGGTCGACTATTCCCGAATCCCCATTCCCTATTCCCGCCTGAAGCCGCAGGCCTCAGGTCACAAACGGTTTGAACGCGATCCCCAGCCCGGCCATGCTTTCGACTTCGCCGATCAGGTCGGCACGCAGCAGCGGGCGCGAGTCGATCCAGCTTTGCGACAGGATCAATGACAGGCGCGTGTCATCGGCGGTGAGTTCCAGGGTCGGAATCGGGTCGGATTCGTGTGCGCGGTGCAGCAGCACCGCCAGCCGCAGCAGTGCGGCCTTGCGTCGGGTCGGCAGCAACAAACGATCCGGCAGCGCCTCGAACGCGGTCTTGGGCACGTTGCGGCGGTGCGTGCGCACCAGCGACGCAAGCACCTGCTGTTCCTGCCGCGAGAAACCGGCGATATCCGAATGCTCCAGGATGTAGCTGCCGTGCACGTGATACTGGCTGTGCGCGATGATCAGCCCCAGCTCGTGCAGGCGCGCGGCACGGCGCAACACCTGCGCATCGTCGCCATCCAGTTGCCAGGATTCGCAGACCTGATCGAACAGGCGGCATGCGGTGGCTTCCACACGCTGGGCCTGCACTTCGTCGATCCCGTAGCGCTGCACCAACGAGGCCACCGAGCTGTCGCGCGGGTCGTTCTCGCCGCCGCGGCCGAGCATGTCGTAGAGGATGCCTTCGCGCATCGCCGCCTTGCTGACCATCAGCTTCTCCAGCCCCAGGGCCTGGAACGCCGCTTCCAGCACCAGAATGCCGCCGGCGATGATCGGCCGGCGTTCGGCAGCCAGGCCGGGCAACTGGATATCCTCGATGCGCTTGGCCTTGAGCAGTTCATCGCGCAGCGCCGGCAGCGCCTCGGCAGTGATCGCGCCCTTGGTGAGCTTCATCGCTGCACAGATCTCGCCGATGGCCTTGTGCGTGCCGGACGAGCCGATCGCCTCATGCCAGCCCAGCGCCTTGTACTGATTGGCGAACTGCTGGAACTCGGCGCCGATCTCGGTCAGCGCATCCTTCCATTTCTTCTTCGACAGTTTGCCGCCGGGAAAGAAGCGCCGCGTGCTGGCGATGCAGCCAGCCTGCAGGGACTCGCGTTCCAGGGTCTGGAACCCGCGGCCGATGATGAACTCGGTCGAGCCGCCGCCGATGTCGATCACCAGCCGGCGCTGATCGGGCTTGGGCGGCTGCGCATGTGCAACGCCCAGATAGATCAGGCGTGCTTCCTCGCGGCCGCTGACCACTTCGATCGCATGCCCGAGCGCGGTTTCGGCCGGCATCAGAAATGCCTGCGGCGAGCGCAGCTGACGCACCGTGTTGGTGGCCAGCGCGCGCACGCGCAACGACGGCACTTCGCGGATGCGCTGGCCGAAGCGCGCCAGACATTCGAGCGCGCGCTGGCGCGCTTCGTTGGAAATGCCACCTTTGCCATCCAGGCCGTCGGCCATGCGCACAGTTTCGCGCAGGCGATCGACCACACGCAGCTGACCCATCAGGTAGCGCGCAATGACCATGTGGAAACTGTTGGACCCTAAGTCAATGGCAGCGAGAAAATCGCCATCGCGCAGGGGCGGTATCGTGGGGGAGGGCATTGGCATGGGCGCATGGTAGCCGATGGGCCGTTGGCCCCGTGAGGGGCCGCGCCCGCGCCGCTTTCAGATCCGCTCGAGCAAGGTCATCTGCGCCGAATGTGCCGGCTCGCCAGGGCCTGGCATGCGCTTGTGGTAGACGCCTTCGGCATCCAGTTCCCAGGCGTTGACGTTGTCGTCCAGGTAATTCTGCAGCACTTCGCGATAGACGCGCTTGGCCAGATCCGGATCCAGGATCGGGAAGCAGGTCTCCACGCGGCGCAGCAGATTGCGTTCCAGCCAGTCGGCGCTGGCGCAGTACAGCTCTGCCGCGCCATCGTTGCCGAACCAGTACACGCGGCTGTGTTCCAGGAAGCGTCCCACGATCGAGCGCACGCGGATATTGTCGGAGACGCCGGGCACGCCCGGCCGCAGCGTGCAGGCACCGCGCACGATCAGATCGATCCGCACACCGGCCTGCGAGGCGGTATACAGCGCACGCACGACCTGCGGCTCATTGAGGGCATTCATCTTGGCGATGATGCGGCCCGGGCGGCCATTGCGGGCCAGCCGCGTTTCGCGCTCGATCCGCTTCAACACGCCGGCGTGCAGGGTGAAGGGCGACTGCAGCAACTGCTCCAGCTTCATGCGCGGGGCCAGCCCGGACAATTGCTGGAACAGCATGTGCACATCGTTGCCGATTTCCACATCCGCGGTGATCAGGCTGATGTCGGTATACAGTCGTGCGGTGCCGCTGTGGTAGTTGCCGGTGCCCAGGTGCACATAGCGTTTGAGCTTGCGTCCCTCGCGGCGCACGATCAGCAGCATCTTGGCGTGCGTCTTGAAGCCGACCACGCCGTACACCACCTGCACGCCGGCTTCCTGCAGCTTGTCGGCCAGGCCCAGGTTGGCCTCTTCGTCGAAGCGCGCGCGCAGCTCCACCACCACCGTGACGTCCTTGCCGTTGCGCGCGGCCAGGATCAGCGCATCGACAATCAACGAGTCCTTGCCGGTGCGGTACAGCGTCTGCTTGATCGCCAGCACGTTCGGGTCGACCGCGGCCTGGCGGATCACGTCCAGCACCGCGGTGAATGCATCGAAGGGGTGATGCAGCAACACATCGCCCTTGTTGACGATCTCGAAGATGCCGTCGTTGTCGCGCAAGGTGCGCGGATTGAACAACGGATACTTCAGTTCGGGGCGCTGCACCAGATCGTAGACCTGGGTGACGCGGCTCAGGTTGACCGGCCCGACGATGCGGTACACCGCGTTTTCGTTCAGGCCGAAGTTCTGCAGCAGGGTGCGCATGATCGGCGCCGGGCAGTCGTGCGCGATCTCCAGACGCACCGCCGGGCGATAGCCGCGCGTGACCAGCTCATCGCGCAAGGCCAGCGCCAGGTTCTCGACCTCTTCCTCGTCCACCACCAACTCGGAGTTGCGGGTGACGCGGAACTGATACGAGCCCTTGACCTGCATGCCCGGGAACAGCTCGTCGACGAACTCGGACAGCACCGAGGACAGGAACACGAAGCTCTGCGCGCCCTCCGGCGACAGGCTCGCCGGCAGCTGGATGATGCGTGGCAACGAGCGCGGCGCACGCACGATGGCCAGATGACCGGCGCGCCCGAAGGCATCCTGGCCCTCCAGCACCACCACGATGTTCAAGGTCTTGTTGAGGATCTTCGGAAACGGATGCGCCGGGTCCAGGCCCAGCGGCGACAGCACCGGCATGATCTCGTTGCGGAAATAGGCCCGCAGCCAGCGCTTCTGACGCGAATTCCAGGTCGAGCGCCCAAGTACCGCCACGCCGGCCGTCTCCATCGCCGGGCGCAGCACCTCGTTCCACACGTGGTACTGCTGCTCGACCAATTTGGCCGCGCGGTCGTGCACCGCGTTGAGGATGGCCGTCGGGCTTAATCCATCCGGTGCCGGCGGCAGGCCGAATTCCTGCGCATGCCGCACGGTGGCCGCGCGGATTTCGAAGAACTCATCCAGATTGGTGCAGGAAATGCAAAGGAAGCGCAGCCGTTCCAGCAGCGGCACCTGGTCGTCCATCGCCTGCGCCAGCACCCGGAAGTTGAAGTCCAGCTGCGACAGTTCCCGGTTGATGTACAGCGACGGATCGCGCAGCGGATCGGTGGCGACGTCTTCGGAAGGGGTGATGTCGTGCAAGTGTTTGGCGTGGCCCATGGAATCGGTCATCAAGACGGAGATGGTGTGCGGCGTGACAGCGCGCCGGTCGCAGCGCAGGCAATGCAGCGCGTCCGGCGCGCGGGCATCGCACCGCGTTGCGGCGCGCACCCCTTACATATCACGCCGAACGTGACAGTGGCAGGGACTGATCGCGCTGTACGACGCGCGCAGCGACAAAATGGCATGAGAATTCGCTGCCGCGTCCGACTTCGCTTTCGATTTCCAGGCGCGCCTGGTGCAGTCCCAGGATGTGCTTGACGATCGACAGCCCCAGCCCGGTGCCGCCGCTCTCGCGCGAGCGGCTGCTGGACACGCGATAGAAGCGCTCGGTGATGCGCGGCAGATGAGAGGCGGGAATGCCGTAGCCGGTGTCGCGTACCGCCAGGGCTGCGCCGTCGCCCTCGCGCACGAAGCGGATCGTCACCCTGCCGCCGCCGGGCGTGTAGCGCACCGCATTGGTGACCAGGTTGGAGAAGGCGCTGTGCAGTTCCTTGTTGGAGCCGAGCAGGTCCACGCCGGCCTCGTCGAACACTTCCACCGTATGGCGGCCCTGGCTGTGCGCTTCGGCCTCGCGACGCAGGGTCGACAGCATCGGCGCCATCGCCACGTGTTCCTCGCCGAGTTCTTCCTGCGATTCCAGCCGCGACAGCGTCAGCAGATCCTCGACCAGCTGCGCCATGCGCTGCGATTGCTTGCGCATCTCGGCCAGCATCGGGCCCGAATCGGGAAAGTCTTCCGGGTCGAGCATGTCCAGGTAGCCATGCACCACCGTCAATGGCGTGCGCAGTTCGTGCGAGACGTTGGCCACGAAGTCGCGGCGCACCTGCTCCAGCCGCAGCAGCTTGCTGACATCGCGCGCCACCAGCAGCCAGTAATCGTCGGAGTAGGGGATCAGGCGCAGGTTCAGGCGCAGATCCGGATCCACCGGCGAGGCGGCGTCGAGCATGGGTTCGGCATTGCGGCCGGCCGCCAGCCAGTGCGCCAACGGCAACGGCTGCAACCGCTCCACCACCGACACGCCCATGTCGCCCGGATGATGCAGGCCCAGCAGGCCACCCGCGGCCCGGTTGAACCACTGCACGCGCTGGCTGTTGCGATCCACCACCACCACCGCATCCGGCAACGCCTGTGCGGCGGCGCGGTAGGTCCGCAGCATTTCGATCAGGCGACGCTTGCGCCCGCGCATCTCGGCCTGGCTGCGATACAGCAGGCGGTCCAGTTCGTTCCATGCACCGATCCCGGCGGCGGGTTCGGCGCGCTGCCGGGCGGTCAGGCGGCGCAGCACCTGGCGCAGCCGCCAGTAATGCCAGGCCAGCACGCCCAGGGCAGTCAGCGTCAATGCCATCCACACATGCTCGATCAGCACGCCGACCAGCACGGCAGCACCCAACAGCAGCGCGAGGGTGCCGAGCGTCTTGAGCCAGGCGGAACGGATATGTTGAGGCATGGAAGGCGTTACCACGGAGCGTCAGATGGGCGTGCGAGCAGGCCGGCCTGTGCGGCCGACCGGCTGTGCGGCAACCACTAGGTTGCCGAAGAGAAACGGTAGCCCGAGCCACGCACGGTCTGCACCATGTTTTCCAGGCCGAACGGTTCCAGCGTCTTGCGCAGGCGGCGGATATGCACGTCGATGGTGCGCTCTTCCACGTATACGCTGCCGCCCCAGACATGATCCAGCAGCTGGGTGCGCGTGTACACGCGCTCGGGATGTGTCATGAAAAAGTGCAGCAGGCGGTATTCGGTCGGGCCGATCGGCACCGGCGCGTCGCCGGCGAACACCCGGTGCGCGGCGCCGTCGATGCGCAGGCGGCCCACCGACACGCTGCCGTCTTCGTCGTCCTCGCGGGTGCGGCGCATCACCGCACGGATGCGCGCCAGCAACTCGCGCGCCGAGAACGGCTTGACCACGTAATCGTCGACCCCGGCTTCCAGGCCACCGACGCGGTCGTTCTCTTCGCCGCGCGCGGTCAGCATGATGATCGGAATCTCGCGGGTCAGCTGTTCCTTGCGCCAGCGCCGTGCCAGATCCAGCCCGCTGGTGCCTGGCAACATCCAGTCCAGCAGGATCAGGTCCGGCACGCGGTCGGCGATGGCGGTCTGCGCCTCGCGGGCATCGCCGGCATGGATGGGTTCGAACTCGCCTTTGCGCAGCGCGAACGCCACCATGTCGCGAATCGCGGGTTCGTCATCGACGATCAGAATGCGTTTTTGCACGCGGGGCTTACCGTCTGGCTTTGGTGATCGCCAGTAGACTACGGTTTTGTGACTTTAATGTGACATGCCCGGTGACTGCGCCCTTGACAACAGCGGCCTGCACCGGTGGCGGGCGCAGTGCGGGACGCCTCGGCGCACGCCGGTATGACCGTTGCGCCCATTGTCACAACCGCTAGCGGGTCGACAGATCCGGGTCGCGAATCCCTTGCCGGCGCAGCTCCAGCACGGTTGGCGTGATCGCCGCGATGCGTGCATCCACCCGTGCGCGTGTCACATAGTCGAGATCTTTCTTCTTCAGCGCTTCCAGCTGGATCAGGGCCTGTTCCGCGCGTCCATTCAAATACGCGGATTCGGCATAGGCCTCGCTGGCGCGCAGATGGTCGCCGGACAGCTCGCAGGCGCGTGCGTAGGTCTGTTGCAACAAGGGATCGTCGCTACTGCGATGCAGCAGCGGTTCCAGCACCTGACGCGCGCGCTGGCCGGACTCCTTGCTGGCCTGCTCGTTGAGCGCGCCGGCATAGGTCAGCGCCACCGCGCGGTTGTTCGGCAGTTGCTTGAGCAGCGCGTCGAAGCGCGCATTGGCCACCTCGCGCTGGCCCACCCGCGCCTGCGCTTCGCTCAGGCCCAGCGTCAGCCACAAATTATCCGGATGCGCCTCCAGCAGGCTGGTCAGTTCGGCCACCGGCTCGCTCGGCCGGCCGCCGCTGTTGCGCAGGCGCGCCAATGCCAGTCCGTAGCGCTGGGCATCGGTCAGGCCGTGCTTGGCGCTGCGGCGCAGGGTCTCGTATTCGCGGATGGCCGCATCCGGCGTGGTCGCACTGAGCACGCGCAGGCGCTCCTTGGCCCAGTCGAAGTTCTGCTGGTCGCCGCCGCGGCTCAGTGCATCCACCGGCAGCCGCAGCGCATACGGCAGCAGTGCGTTGCCGTTGCGGCTCAGCGGTTCGGACAGCGACGGGTCGGCCGGGTCCACCCGTTCCTGGCGCGTTCCGCCCGGCACCGAGGTGGTCAGCACCACGGTGTTCTTCTTCATCTGCTCGGCGCGGGCCTTGGCCTCGCTGATGCGCGTGACCGTGACCGGGTGGGTCTGCAGGAAATCCGGTGCGCTGTAGCCGCCCTCGTTGGCGCGCATCGCCACCGACATGCGTTCGAAGAAGCCGGCCATCGCATCCACGTCGTAGCCGCTGCGCACCAGCGTGCGGATGCCCAGCCGGTCGGCCTCCGATTCGTTGGAGCGGGTGTAGTCGATCTGGCGCTGCTGCATCAGCCCCATCGCGCTGGTGATGCCGGCCATGGTGGCATCGCCCTTGGAATTGCCGCCGGCCTGTTGCGCGGCGACCACTGCTGCCAGCATGCCCAGCAGGATCGGGATCTGGTCGCGCTGCGCCCGCTCCACCCCACGCAGCACGTGCTGCTGGGTGACGTGGGCGATTTCGTGCGACAGCACCGCGGCCACTTCGTCCTCGCGCTCGGCGGTCAACACCAGCCCCGCATTGACCGCGATATAGCCGCCCAGCGTGGCAAAGGCGTTGATCTGGCGGTCGCGCAGCATGAAGAACGTAAACGGCTGTTGCGGCTGGTCGCTGTTGGCGCCGAGCCGGGTCCCCATGGTCTGCAGCCAGTCGGTGATCAGCGGGTCGTCCAGCACGTAGTCGTAGTTGCGCAACTCGGCCAGCATCATCTTGCCGTACTCGGCCTGGCGCGCCGGGGTCAGCAGCTCGCCGGCGGACGATCCGATGTCGGGCAGGCGGTTTTCCTGCGCGGGTGCTACGCCCATGACAACGGCCAGCGTGAGGGCAGTGGCGAGCGGTAGCAGGCGCAAGTGGAACTCCCAGGTAATGCGCGGAGCATGCGGGCAGCACGGCGCGATGGCGTGAATCATCGGTTAATCCACAGTGTTGCGGTGACGACATGGAAATTCCAGTCGCCCGGTACCATTGTCAGACCTCAGACCAACCGCGGAGTTTCCCGTGAGCCAAGACCCCAATGTGCAGGATGCGGCCGCCGGCCCGCAGATCACCCTGTATTCCTCTGCGATCTGCCCGTACTGCGTGGCGGCCAAGAACTTCCTCAAGAGCAAGGGCCGGACCTGGACCGAGGTGCGCATCGACCTGGACCCGGCCGAGCGCAACAAGATGGTCGCGCTGGCCAAGCGCACTAGCGTGCCGCAGATCTTCGTCGGCGACGTCCATGTGGGCGGCTACGACGACATGATGGCCATGCACCGGGCCGGCAAGCTCGAACCGTTGCTGGCCGGCACTGCAGGCGGCCAGGCATGAGTGAGCATGAGGCCAGCAGCGACGACCGTCTGCGCGAGTTCACCGAATTTCGCCAGCGTATGAACCAGCGCATCCTGGCCGAGCCGAACCAGGTGGTGCGCCGGTTCTTCGCGCTGGACACCCAGACCTACCAGGCCGGCGCGCTGGACGTGAAAACCAAGGAACTGCTCGGCCTGGTCGCCTCGATGGTACTGCGCTGCGACGACTGCATCAGCTACCACGTCGCCCAGTGCAAGGAGGCCGGCGTGACCCGCGAAGAGTTCTTCGAGACCTTCTCGGTCGGCCTGGTGGTCGGCGGCTCCATCGTCATCCCGCATCTGCGCCGGGCGGTGGATTTCCTCGACCAGCTCGAGGGCGGCGCCCAGGCACCGGCGCAGCATGCGCACGATTGATGTGTCGAGCGGGAGTCGGGAGTGGTGATTCGGGATTCGTAAAAGCGGGCGCGCGCGTGCTGCCCTAGTCGGCGGCACAGACTTTGTGCGCTCTGGTTGTCCGGTGCCGGCCGTAGGCTAGGGCGGTGCGTCCAGAGCGCCTCCACACGCTGGGTCCTGGTGCGCCTGGAGGCTGCGGGCGCGCACTGCGGTTGTCTGATGCCACTGACTGCACCGGGTTTCCGCAGCAGTCATCCGGGCCGCTCTTAGACCAAGGTCGGTTTGGGCGCCTTCACCGGCATCGGGCATAATTGCCTGTGAAACCTCCTTGCGCCGCTCTGCCGGGTATTGCGGCTGGCGCTCCCCCCTTCAAGTTCGGAAACCCAACGTTATGACGCAGACAATCACGGTCATCCGCGGCGACGGTATTGGCCCGGAGATCATGGATGCCACGCTGTTCGTGCTCGACGCGCTGCAGGCTGGCCTGACCTACGAGTACGCCGACGCTGGCCTGGTCGCGCTGGAAAAGCACGGCGATCTGCTGCCTGAGTCCACCCTGGCCTCGATCACCAAGAACAAGGTGGCACTGAAGAGCCCGCTGACCACGCCGGTCGGCGAGGGCTTCAGCTCGATCAACGTGGCCATGCGTCGCAAGTTCGACCTGTATGCCAACGTGCGTCCGGCCAAGTCGTTCCCCAACACCAAGTCGCGTTTCGCCGATGGCGTGGACCTGATCACGGTGCGCGAAAACACCGAGGGTGCCTACCTGAGCGAAGGCCAGACCGTGTCCGAGGATGGCGAGACCGCGTTCTCCGGCGCCCGCGTCACCCGCAAGGGCTCCGAGCGCATCGTGCGCTACGCCTTTGACCTGGCGCGCGCCACCGGCCGCAAGAAGGTCACCGCGGTGCACAAGGCCAACATCATCAAGTCGACCTCGGGCCTGTTCCTGAAGGTGGCACGCGACGTGGCCGCGCAGTACCCGGAAATCGAGTTCCAGGAAATGATCGTCGACAACACCTGCATGCAGCTGGTGATGCGTCCGGAACAGTTCGACATCATCGTGACCACCAACCTGTTCGGCGACATCATCTCCGACCTCTGTGCCGGCCTGGTCGGCGGCCTGGGCCTGGCCCCGGGCGCCAACATCGGTGTGGACGCGGCGATCTTCGAAGCCGTGCACGGCTCGGCGCCGGACATCGCAGGGCAGGGCAAGGCCAACCCGTGCGCATTGCTGCTGGGTGCCGCGCAGATGCTGGACCACATCGGTCAGCCGCAGAACGCCGAGCGCCTGCGCGAAGCGATCGTGGCCACCCTGGAAGCTAAGGATGCGCTGACCCCCGACCTGGGCGGCACCGGCAACACCATGGGCTTCGCCAAGGCCATCGCCAGCCGCCTCTGAGCGCGCCGGTAGGTCGCACAAGAGAAAGGGCGCCGACGGCGCCCTTTCTTTGTTGGAAGCGGGTTGCTTGAAGCCAGTGTCACGCCATCAGGCGAAGGGGTCGCTGTTGCGATTCCCCACTCCCGATTCTCCACTCAGTTTCGCGACTGCAGCTTCGACAGCAAGCGCAGGAACTCGATGTACAGCCACACCAGCGTCACCATCAGGCCGAACGCGCCATACCACTCCATGTGCTTGGGAGCGCCGTGCTCGACGCCGCTTTCGATGAAGTCGAAGTCCAGCACCAGGTTCAGCGCGGCCACCACGACCACGAACAGGCTGAAGCCGATCCCGATCAGGCCAGAGTCGTGGATGAAGGGAATGCGCACGCCGAAAAAGCCCAGCACGATGGTCGCCAGATACACCAGCGCAATGCCGCCGGTGGCCGCCACCACGCCCAGCTTGAAGTTCTCGGTGGCCTTGATCATGCCGCTGCGATAGGCAAACAGCAGCGCGAACATGGTGCCGAAGGTCAGCAACACCGCCTGGAACACGATGCCGTTGAAACGCGCCTCGTACACCGCCGAGATCGAACCCAGGAAGAAGCCTTCCACCAGCGCATACAGCGGCGCGGTGACCGGGGCCCAGGTCGGCTTGAAGCTGGTCGCCAGTGCGAACACCAGCCCGCCGATCGCGCCGGCGATCATGTACAGGCGTGCTGCCGGTAGCGGCATGCCATCGGCGCCGATCGATTGCGACCAGGCGAAGGCGGCAGTGAGTACCGCCATCAGCAACAGCAGGCCGGTCTTGTTGACGGTACCGTTGAGGGTCATCGCCTGACCGTCGCGCGTGACCACCGCGCCGGAGCCCAGGTCGAGGAAGGTGGATTCCCGAAGGGCGGGATTGCCGCTACGCATGCGTGTTCTCCATGAAATGTAGGTGCCTGCCGACTTGGCGAGCGATGGTGCGAGGATACCGGATCGTCCAATTTACACAGAGTGATTGACAGCAAGGCCAATCATTCCCAAAATAGCCGACCTTTCCAGCCTTCGGGATTGAAAGGTCCCGCCGGGGTATAGCGCAGTCTGGTAGCGCGCCTGCTTTGGGAGCAGGATGTCGGGGGTTCGAATCCCTCTACCCCGACCATTCCCAGCTCTTGACGGCGTGGGAATGCGAAGTTCGGTCCGGGCGCCCGTAGCTCAACCGGATAGAGCACCGGCCTTCTAAGCCGGCGGTTACAGGTTCGAGTCCTGTCGGGCGCGCCATCGGCGGTGCGGTAGGAAGTAGGTTTCAGTGGTGGCTGTAGCTCAGCTGGTTAGAGTACTGGATTGTGATTCCAGATGTCGGGGGTTCGAGTCCCCTCAGCCACCCCACTGATTGCTGGAAAAGTTGGACCCGATGCATCGCGGGGTGTTGCAACGAAGCAAAAACGCACATACAATGTGCGACCAGTTTCAGGGCCGTTAGCTCAGTTGGTAGAGCAGTTGACTCTTAATCAATAGGTCCAAGGTTCGAATCCTTGACGGCCCACCAAACAAAAGCACTTAGGCAGCAGCCTAGGTGCTTTTCTTTTTGTGCTGAGGAAAGAGATGGCGCAGGGAATTGGCTGCCGCGTTGTTGTCGTCTCGGTCGGCGGCCGCACGAGCGCGGTGTGCATCTCGGCCCGGTGTGATGCCTTGCCTGCGGCGTCAGGTGCGCCATCGCACTGGCCGCCCACGCGCGGACGAGCGAACGCGAATGAGGGCTGATGTGTCTGGAGTAGTGCGGCATTCGGTCCTGGGCCAGGTCGGCGTCTTCGCGATCGTCGGTCCTCCGCTGGGTGGGCTGCTGGGCCTGGTGCGGTGGAGCCGGCTCGATCTCCAGGCTGTGTTGTCGATCGTCGTCTGGTCGTATGGCCTGGTGTTGCCGGTGATTGCCTGCGCTGCCGCGGGATGGCTATGTGCGCGCACCTGCGCCTGGCTGTATCGCGGGCGCCGGCCCAACCTGCTGGCCCACGTTGGCATCGGTGCGTTGAGCGGTCTGCTTTCGGGCGGGGTGATGGTGCTGCTGCTGGCGATCATCGGTGGCTGGTCGATGATGTCCGATCGTGCGGTGATGCTGACGCTGCTGCAGTGCGGGCTGGCGGCGGGCAGTGCCTGCGCCGTGCTTGTCTGGCTGATGTGGTCGCGCCTGACAGTGTCGCCCCAGGCCGCGGGATAGGCCGCCGGGCAGCATCCATCAGTATGCGCAGGACGACGTTCCCTGTTGCGTCGGACGGCGCTTTCGATACCCCTGCTGGTGATGCGATGCAATGCGCAAAGCGGCTGCAGGCGTGGCAGCCGTGGTCGCCTTACGGCGATGCAGCGGGCGTGGGCGCCTGGCTCTGCTGCATGCGCGGAAATGCCAGCGTAAAACACGCGCCCTGGCCGGGTGCCGAGGTCACTTCGACAAAGCCGCCCGCCTGACAGACCGCGCTGTACACCTGCGCCAGTCCCAGGCCCGCGCCTTTGTCGGCATCCTTGGTGGTGAAATACGCTTCGAACAGATGCGCCTGCACGTGTGCATCCATGCCATGGCCGTTGTCGGCCACGGCAATGGTGACGTAGCGCCCGGCCGGCCTGGCCAGGTTGGCCTGTTCTTCAGCGACCACGGTGTCGCCCGTCTCCACGCGGATGACGTCGCCACGTTGGCAGGCATCGCGGGAGTTGATCACCAGGTTCAAGATGGCACGTTCCACCGTGTGGCGATCGACCATGGCGCAGCATCCACCTTCGGCGGTGCGCACCTGCAACTGCAGATCGGCACCGACCACCTGTTCAAGCAATGGGCCGAGCTGTTGGGTCAAGGCAGCCAGGTCCACCGATTCGGGGCTGTACGGATACTGCCGCGAAAACCCGACCAGGCGCTGTGCCATGACCGAGCCATGTTGAAGTGCCGCGTCGGCCACGCTCAACAGCTTGGTGTCGTGCGCATCGATCCTGGCGCGCTGTACCACCAGCTCGATGGCCGAGGTTGCTGCCTGTAGCACGTTGTTCAAATCGTGCACCACGCCGGCCAGCAGTTGTCCCACCGCCTCGCCTTTTTGCGCCTGCTCGGAAATCTTTTCGGCAGCGCTCTGCGCGGCGCGCGCAATGTCCAGATCGCCTTCGATGCGCTCTTGCAGGTCGCGCAGGCTGTGCAGTTCGCTCGATAGCGAATGTTCGCGCGCGCGCGCCAGTCGCAGCACGCCGCTGGAAAATGCGCGCTCTGCGGTCAGGGTTGAATCCAGTGTGCGAAAGGCGGTCTCCAGCGCCCGGCGGTCGGAGATGTTCCTGCTCACCGCCAGGATCGCTTCGACCTTGCCAAGCGCATCGAACAGCGGGCTGGTGACGACCTGCCAGATCTGGCGCACGCCGGCGAAGTTCACGCTGGCGGCCTCGAATTCCTGGATCGAACCGGCGCGGGAGCCGGCGATGGCCGCATCTACCAGCTCGGCTGCCTCCGGCGGCCACAGGTCGCGCCAGGGCCGCGCGATCAGCTGATCCTGGTGGCTGGCGCGCAGTTCGGTCAGGCCATTGATGTTGATGGCCGTAATCCGCCCGTCGAGGTCGATCTCCTTGATGCAGTCGCGGGACAGCGCCACGATCTGCCGATAGCGATCTCTCATCGCGATGACTGCCTCTCACTGGTGTTAACGGAATTTTAGCGAATGCCAGCTTTACCCAGCGCTAGCGGGCGGAAGCAAGGTACGCCAGTGCGCGCCGAGTTGCATGATGAATGTGTTTATCGTCGGCGCGTCGGATTCAGGGTCAACCGCGCTCGCGCTGTCCGTCCAGGCGCGCAGGATGCAAGCCGTGGGCGATATTCAGCGGCGTCGTTGCTCCCGCGATGCTTTTTCTTTCCCGGCATCCCTGCAACAATGGCCGGGCAGGAGCAGCATCGCGAAAGTGGCGGAATTGGTAGACGCACCAGATTTAGGTTCTGACGCCGCAAGGCGTGGGGGTTCGAGTCCCCCCTTTCGCACCAATGCAGTGCGGCCGTGCGTGTTCCGGCCGCTTCCCGCCGCAGGCCTGGGGTCTTTCCATTGCGCGGCGCGGTGACGCGTATTCCGCTGGCAGCGGCCGCCGTTATCGGCGAAACTACAAGGCTCGGCGGCTTTCTCGCCATCCGTCAACCCGCATCTTCCATCTCGTGCCGACGCTTGTGCAGTCGGTGGCAGGAGTCAACATGCAAGCATCGATCGAATCCACCGGCAATCTGGAACGCCGCCTGACCTTCACCCTGCCGCAGGAGCGCCTGGAGACGCATGTCGGTGGCCGCCTGCGCGAACTTGCGCGCACCACGCGCATCAAGGGTTTCCGTCCTGGCAAGGTGCCCACCAAGGTCATCGAGCAGCGCTTCGGTCAGCAGGTGCGTGCCGAGGCGATGGAAGGCCTGCTGCGTGAGACCTTCGACTCGGCAGTGCGCGAGCATTCGCTGCGTCTGGCCGGCAATCCGCGCATCGATCAGGGCGAGAGCGATTTCGACTTCGTCGCCACCTTCGAAGTGGTGCCGGATTTCGGCGATATCGACGTGGCCAAGCTGTCGGTGGTGCGCCATACCGCCGACGTGACCGATGCCGACATCGATCAGATGATCGAGAACCTGCGTCTGCAGCGCCGCACCTGGAACCCGGTCGAGCGCGGCGCGCAGGTCGGTGACCTGGTGGCGCTGGAGACCTGGTCGCAGGCCGGCGACGAGCGTCTGCCTGCCGAGGGCGTGGAGACCGGCAGCAGCGTGCTGGGCTCGGGCGTGATGTTCGACCAGATCGAAAAGGGCCTGGAAGGTCTGGCCAAGGGCGAAGACAAGACCCTGACCATCGATTTCCCGGCCGAGTGGCGCGTGCCGCAGTTGGCCGGCAAGACCGTGCAGGTACACGTCAAGGCGGTCGAGGTCTCCGAGCCGGTGTTGCCGGTGGTGGACAAGGAGTTCATCAAGAGCTTCGGCGTGAAGAGTGGCGATGCCGAGCAGTTCCGCGCCGACATCCGCACCAACCTGGAGCGCGAGCTCAAGGGTGCGCTGATGAACCGTCTGCGTCGCGAAGTGGGCGAGCAGCTGATCGCCGCCTATGCGCACGTGGAAATGCCGCCGCGTCTGGTCGAGAACGAGGCCCGTTCGATGCTGGCACAGCAGGTCGAGCAGGTCCGCCGCAGTGGCCGCAACCCGGGCGAGATCCCGGCCGATGCCCACCAGGGTTTCATGGATGCGGCCGCCAAGCGCGTACTGGTCGGTCTGCTGGTGGGCGAGGTGGCCCGTCGCAACGAACTGCGTCTGGAATCCAAGCGTGTCAGCGAAACGCTGCGTCTGATCGCCTCGACCTACGAAGAGCCGGAACAGGTCATTGAGATGTACCGCAACGACCCCCAACTGATGAGTGGACTGCAGAGCCGTGTCATGGAAGAGCAGGTGATCGACTGGATCGCCGAGCGCGCCCAGCACACCGAGCAGCCGCTGTCGTTCCAGGACGCCATTCGGGTCTAAGGTAAACGACCGCGTGACACCAACCCGCATCCCGATGGCTGGGATGCGGATGTCAAACCCGGGCATCGGCGCAAGCCGCTGCCACTACAGGAAGACTGATGAGCATTGTGACCAAAGCCCTGAACCTGGTGCCGATGGTGGTCGAACAGACCAGCCGCGGCGAGCGTGCGTATGACATCTACTCGCGTCTGCTGAAGGAGCGTCTGATCTTCCTGGTCGGTCCGATCGACGACCACATGGCCAACGTGATCGTGGCCCAGTTGCTGTTCCTGGAAGCGGACAACCCGGAAAAGGACATCAGCATCTACATCAATTCGCCAGGCGGCGTGGTCACTGCCGGCATGGCGATCTACGACACCATGCAGTACATCAAGCCGGACGTGAGCACCATCTGCGTCGGCCAGGCCGCCTCGATGGGCGCGCTGCTGCTGGCATCGGGTGCGGCCGGCAAGCGCTATGCGCTGCCGAATTCGCGCGTGATGATCCACCAGCCGCTGGGCGGCTTCCAGGGCCAGGCCACCGATATCGACATCCATGCGCGCGAGATCCTGACCTTGCGTTCGCGCTTGAACGAGATTCTGGCCAAGCACACCGGTCAATCCCTGGAGACCATTGCGCGCGACACCGAGCGCGACAACTTCAAGAGCGCGGTCGATGCGCAGGCCTATGGCTTGGTCGACCAGGTGCTGGAACGCCGTCCGGAAGAGTCGATTCAGCCGTCTTGATCGCCAGATTGCTGAAATTGCAGGAAAAACGGCAGGGTCGGGCTGGGCGGATGTCCTCCCGACCCTGTGCTATTCTCGAAATCGAACCCCCGTGCATCGGGTGGGGTAACTGGGTAACAGAAGCATGAGCGAAGACCGCCAAGGTCGTTCCGGCGACAGCAACAAGATTCTCTACTGCTCGTTCTGCGGTAAGAGTCAGCATGAAGTCCGCAAGCTGATTGCCGGTCCCAGCGTATTCATCTGCGATGAGTGCGTTGAGCTGTGCAACGACATCATCCGCGAGGAACTCGAAGAGAAGGCGCAGTCGGCACGCTCCAGCCTGCCCAAGCCGCGCGAAATCCTCGAGGTGCTGGATCAGTACGTGATCGGGCAGTTGCGCGCCAAGCGCACGCTCGCCGTGGCGGTGTACAACCACTACAAGCGTATCGAGAGCCGCAGCCGGAACGATGACGTCGAGCTGGCGAAGTCCAACATCCTGCTGGTCGGCCCGACCGGTTCGGGCAAGACGCTGCTGGCCGAAACGCTGGCGCGGCTGCTCAATGTGCCGTTCACGATCGCCGATGCCACCACGTTGACCGAAGCCGGCTATGTCGGCGAGGACGTGGAAAACATCATCCAGAAGCTGCTGCAGAAGTGCGACTACGACGTCGAGAAGGCCCAACAGGGCATCGTCTACATCGATGAAATCGACAAGATCTCGCGCAAGAGCGAGAACCCGTCGATCACCCGCGACGTGTCCGGCGAAGGCGTGCAGCAGGCGCTGTTGAAGCTGATCGAAGGCACGGTGGCCTCGGTGCCGCCGCAGGGCGGTCGCAAGCATCCGCAGCAGGAATTCCTGCAGGTCGACACCAAGAACATCCTGTTCATCTGCGGCGGCGCATTCGCCGGCCTGGACAAGGTGATTCAGCAGCGCTCCAACGATGCCGGCGGCATTGGCTTCGGTGCCAAGGTCAAGAGCAGCGAGCGCAAGCAGGAAGTCGGCAAGATCCTGGCTGAGGTCGAGCCGGAAGATCTGATCAAGTTCGGCCTGATTCCCGAGTTCGTCGGCCGCCTGCCGGTGGTCGCCACGCTTGAGGAACTGGACGAGCCGGCACTCATCAAGATCCTGACCGAGCCCAAGAACGCCATCACCAAGCAGTTCAAGAAGCTGTTCGACATGGAAGGTGTGGAGCTGGAGTTCCGCCCGGACGCCCTGTCTGCAATCGCCAAGAAGGCGCTCAAGCGCAAGACCGGCGCGCGTGGTCTGCGCACCATCGTCGAATCGGTGCTGCTGGACACGATGTACGAGCTTCCCTCGCAGGAAAATGTCAGCAAGGTGGTGGTGGACGAGTCGGTGATCGAGCACAAGTCCGAGCCGTACCTGATCTACCAGGCGCAACCGGCTCCGGCCAAGGCCGCATCCGGCGATTGAGTCCCTGAGGCTGCTTCGCCGGGCCCCGGCCTCGCTCGCGGATAAAGGGTTTCCGAACGCTACTTGCAACACCTCGCCGATGGCCCCATAACGGGGCCATCGGCTTTTTTTACGCCCCAAAACCCCCATTCCTGCGGAGCGCCCCATGGCCCAGTCCCAACCAGAAGTTCTCGATCTGCCGGTGTTGCCGCTGCGCGACGTGGTGGTGTTTCCGCACATGGTGATTCCGCTGTTCGTCGGCCGTGACAAGTCGATGCGCGCGCTGGAAAAAGCCATGGAAGCGGACAAGCGCATCCTGCTGGTCGCGCAGAAGTCGGCCGAAACCGACGACCCGACCGCCAGCGACCTCTATACCGTCGGCACGCTCGCGCAGGTGCTGCAGTTGCTCAAGCTGCCCGACGGCACCATCAAGGTGCTGGTCGAAGGTCTGTCGCGGGTCACTGTCGACAAGGTCGTCGAGCTGGATGGCGCACTGCAGGGTCAGGGCATCGAGATCGAAGCCAGCGATGCGCGTGAGCCGCGCGAGGTGGAGGCCATCGCGCGTTCGCTGATGTCGCTGTTCGAGCAATACGTCAAGACCAATCGCAAGCTGCCGCCGGAGTTGCTGCAGACCCTGGCCGGCATCGACGAGCCGGGCCGTCTGGCCGATACCATCGCCGCGCACATCGGCGTGCGCCTGGCCGACAAGCAACGCCTGCTGGAAATCACCGAGATCGGCGAGCGGCTGGAGCTGCTGGTCGGGCTGGTGGACGGCGAGATCGATGTGCAGCAGCTGGAAAAGCGCATCCGCGGCCGCGTCAAGTCGCAGATGGAAAAGAGCCAGCGCGAGTACTACCTCAACGAGCAGATGAAGGCGATCCAGAAGGAGCTGGGCGATCTGGATGATGCGCCGGGCGAGATGGAAGAACTTGCGCGCAAGATCGCCGAGGCGGGCATGCCCAAGCCGGTCGAGACCAAGGCCAAGGCCGAGCTCAACAAACTCAAGCAGATGTCGCCGATGTCCGCGGAAGCCGCAGTAGTGCGCAACTATCTGGACTGGCTGCTGGGCGTGCCATGGAAGAAGCGCACCAAGGTCCGCAAGGACCTGAAGGTCGCAGAGGACACGCTGGATGCCGACCACTATGGCCTGGACAAGGTCAAGGAGCGCATCCTCGAGTACTTGGCCGTGCAGTCGCGCGTGAAGCAGATGAAGGGGCCGATCCTGTGCCTGGTCGGGCCGCCGGGCGTGGGCAAGACCTCGCTCGGCCAGTCGATCGCCAAGGCGACCAACCGCAAGTTCGTGCGCATGAGCCTGGGCGGTATCCGCGACGAGGCCGAGATCCGTGGCCATCGCCGGACCTACGTCGGTTCGATGCCCGGCCGCCTGGTGCAGAACCTCAACAAGGTCGGCAGCAAGAACCCGCTGTTCCTGCTGGACGAGATCGACAAGATGTCGATGGACTTCCGCGGCGACCCGTCGTCGGCGTTGTTGGAGGTGCTCGATCCGGAGCAGAACAACTCCTTCAACGACCATTACCTGGAAGTAGATCTGGACCTGTCGGAGGTGATGTTCGTCGCCACCTCCAACTCGCTCAATATTCCGGGGCCGTTGCTGGACCGCATGGAAGTGATCCGCATCCCCGGTTACACCGAGGATGAGAAGCTCAACATCGCCATGCGCTACCTGGTGCCCAAGCAGATCAAGGCCAACGGCTTGAAGCCGGAAGAGATCGAGATCGGCGCCGATGCGATCCAGGACATCGTGCGTTACTACACGCGCGAATCCGGCGTGCGTAACCTTGAGCGCGAAGTCGCCAAGATCTGCCGCAAGGTGGTCAAGGAAATCGCGCTCGCCGGTCCGCAGCCAGCCGCCAAGAAGGTGCCTGCCAAGAAGGGCAAGCCCAAGGCGCTGGTCACGGTCAACTCGAAGAACCTCGACAAGTACCTGGGTGTGCGTCGCTTCGATTTCGGCCGTGCCGAAGAGGAGAACGAAATTGGCCTGGTGACCGGCCTGGCCTGGACCGAGGTGGGCGGCGAGCTGCTGCAGGTCGAGTCCACACTGGTGCCGGGCAAGGGCAATTTGATCCTGACCGGCCAGCTTGGCAACGTCATGAAGGAATCGGCATCGGCCGCGTTGTCGGTGGTGCGTTCGCGCGCCGAGCGACTCGGCATCGATGTGGATTTCCTGCAGAAGCAGGACGTGCACGTGCACGTGCCCGACGGCGCAACACCGAAGGATGGCCCGAGTGCCGGTATCGCGATGGTGACCTCGCTGGTGTCGGTGTTGACCAAGGTGCCGATCCGCGCCGATGTGGCGATGACCGGCGAGATCACCTTGCGCGGTCGCGTGTCGGCCATTGGCGGCTTGAAGGAGAAGTTGCTGGCCGCATTGCGTGGCGGCATCCGCACCGTGCTGATCCCTGACGAAAATCGCAAGGATCTTGCCGACATCCCGGCCAACGTCACGCGCGATCTGGAGATCGTGCCGGTCAAGTGGATCGACGAAGTGCTGGACCTTGCATTGGAACGTCCGCTGGCACCGAAGAAGGCGGGCAAGGAAAAGGCCCGCAAGACCGCCTCGCGGGTTGCGGTTCGCGGTAAGTCACGCACTACTCCGGGTACCCGCGTCAAGCATTAAAACCGCTTGTCTAAACCCAGGCAAAACAAGCCAAAACCCGCGTCGTTATTGGGTTTTGGCTTGCGTGCGGTTGGGGGCGCTGGTATAAATGCACGACTCGTGGGCGCGGCAAATTGTGATGCGTCACGCGATACCACTTGTGTCGGGTTCTTCGCTAACGGCAAGAGCGCCGATTGTCGATTCCGCGGCATCTGCCGCAAAGGGAGTTCCAAGAATGAATAAAACCGAATTGATCGATGGCGTTGCCGCTGCCGCTGACATCTCCAAGGCTGAGGCCGGCCGTGCTGTTGACGCGGTTGTGAGCGAAATCACCAAGGCGCTGAAGAAGGGCGATGCCGTCACCCTAGTTGGCTTTGGCACCTTCCAGGTCCGCGCGCGCGCTGAGCGTACCGGCCGTAATCCGAAGACCGGCGACAGCATCAAGATCGCTGCTTCGAAGAATCCTGCGTTCAAGGCTGGCAAAGCCCTGAAGGATGCAGTAAACTAATCGACTCGCTAGGGTGCTTAGCTCAGCGGTAGAGCGTCTCCCTTACACGGAGAGGGTCGGGGGTTCGAAACCCTCAGCACCCACCATTAAGCACCAGGCAAATGTTTCAAGCGCGGAGCGGTAGTTCAGCTGGTTAGAATGCTGGCCTGTCACGCCGGAGGTCGCGGGTTCGAGTCCCGTCCGCTCCGCCAGTTATACAAAGCCCTCGGCCCAGTGCCGGGGGCTTTTTTTTGCGGCCATAGCGGTCATTGCGCGCCGAAAGTCTTACCGAACCGGCTGCGTTGCGGGATTGGGCTGGGTGCCCGGCGTCAGGCGCGTTACACTGCGCGGCTCGCCCACAGGCCGTGATTTGCCAATGCTGCAGAAACTTCGCGACAAGACGTCAGGCTGGATCGCTACCGCCATCCTGGGGTTGCTGATGATTCCGTTCCTGTTCGTCATCGACAACAGCTACCTCGGCGGCATTGGCGCCAATAACGTGGCCAAGGTACAGGCGCCACCGACGTGGTGGAAATCGGCACCGTCCTGGTGGCCGGTCTCGCTGCTGTTGCAACACCATGAAATCAGTACGCAGGATTTCCGTGCACGCTTCGAGCAGGCGCGCATGCAGGAGCGGCAGCGCCAGGGCGAGAATTTCGATCCGCGCACGTTCGAATCCCGCGAAAACAAATTGCAGGTGCTCGACCAACTGGTCGACGAGCAAGTCGTGCGTCTGGGTGCCGAAGACGCCGGCATCGTGATCGGCGATGCGACAGTGCGCGATTACATCACCGGTATTCAGGCGTTCCAGGTCGATGGCAAATTCAGCCCTGACCAGTACCGCGCGGCCCTTGCGCAAGGCACGCCGCCGCGCACGCCGGCGCAGTTCGATGCGTTGGTGCGCGACAGCTTGCAGCAGTCGGTGATTCCGCAGGCGATTGCCGAGTCGGGCTTTGCGACCAAGGCCGAGTTCGAGCGCTTGCTCAAGCTGATGGGCGAAACGCGCGACGTGGAGCTGGCAATGCTGCCGCCACCGGCTGCCGATACCGCACCGGTCAGCGATGTGCAGATCAAGCAATGGTATGACGGGCATACGCAGGATTTCCGTCAGCCGGAGACGGTGACGATCGAGTATGTCGAACTCGATGCCGCCAAGTTGCCGCCGGCAACTGCCGCTGACGAAGCGACGCTGCGCAAGCGTTATGACGAAGAGAAGGCGCGCTTTGTCGAGCCGGATCAGCGCCTGGCATCGCACATCCTGATCAGCGCCGGCAGCGATCCCGCCGCACAGAAGGCCGCTGAGGAAAAGGCCGCCAAATTGGCTGCACAAGCCAAGCAGCCGGGCGCCGATTTCGCCGCGTTGGCCAAGGCCAATTCGCAGGATCCCGGTTCCAAGGGTGCCGGTGGTGATCTGGGCTGGGTCGAGAAGGGCACGATGGTCAAGCCATTCGAAGACGCCTTGTTCGCGATGAAGGCTGGCGAGGTGGTCGGCCCGATCAAGAGCGAGTTCGGCTATCACGTGATCCAGCTGCGCGAGGTCAAGGGCGGCCAGGGCAAGTCGTTCGAGCAGGTGCGCGATCAGCTCGCCGCCGAGCAGCTCAAGGCCGATGCCGACAAGGCGTTTGCGGATGTGAGCGGCAAGCTGGTGGATCAGGTCTACAAGAATCCCACCGCGCTGGAGCCGGCAGCCAAGCAGGTCGGTCTGCCGGTGCAGACGCTGGGCCCGTTCTCGCGCGCCAATGCCAGCGGTATCGCAGCCAATCCGGCGGTGCTGCGTTCGGCGTTCTCCGAGACGCTGGTACAGGACGGCACGGTGAGCGATCCGATCACCATCGGGCCGAACCACAGCGTGGTGTTGCGCGTGACCAATCACACCGCCGAGGCGGCCCTGCCGCTGGACAAGGTGCGCGACAAGGTGATCGCGGCGGTCCACGCAGACCGCACCGAGAAGGCGGCAGCGGCGGCTGCCGACGCCTTGCTGGCACGTGTGCAGAAAGGCGAGACCTTGAAGGCGCTGGCCGTCAGCGAGAAGTTGCAGGTGCAGCCGATCCCGGGCTTGCCGCGTACCGCGCCGATTCCGACTCCGGCGGCAAATCGCGCCATCTTCAGTGCGCCGCGTCCGACCGACGGCAAGCCATCGGTGGGCAAGGTGGAGCTGGATGGCGGGCGCTTTGCGGTGTTCGTCATCAGCAAGGCGACCCCGGGCGACCTGAAGCAGATGCCAGCCGAGCAGCAGGCCATGCTGCGCGAGCAGCTGAGCCAGATCGACGGCAACAATGCAGCGCAGGCCTACGTCAAGGAAATGCGCAAGCGCTACAAGATCCAGATCGAAGAGGCGCAGCTGTAACAGCTGTTTTCGACTGGTGGAGAGAGAGCCCGGGTAACCGGGCTTTTTCTTTGGCCGGGGCTGCGGGCAGGTGCAGCTTTCCGTTTGGGGGATCCGGCCGTTCGGCCGCTGGCGTGGCGGCTGCCGCTAGGGTGCCTGCTCCCGATCCCGATTGCGCTCAGTTCTCGATCCACGCGGCGTGGCTGCAGCCACGCAAGCAACGGGCGAATGTCAGACACTCCCTTCGCATGCGACCCGGCCTGCGCAGCGCGGCATGCGGCTTCCTTGTGCGCAGTGTCGAGCGCGACGGAGCGTCGCTGGAGGGGGGGTGTCAGTGGCGCCGGAGCGACGCCTGAGGCGGGCGGCTTACGTCAGCGTGCGTCGTCGAACGACAACACCATGCCGGGCTTCAGCACGGCGCGCTTGTCCAGGCCATTGCTGGTGAGCAGGGTCGTGACGGTGACGCCGTAGCGACGCGCAATGGCCCAGGCGGATTCGCCATTGCGCACCGTATGCGTGGTGCGCGCCTGCGGCTTGGACGCCTTGGTCGCTGCGGCGGCAATGATTGCGGGAGCGGCAGCGTTGTTGTCGGCACTGCTGTCGGTTTCGGCGGATGCGACCATCGCGCCTGTCGCGCCAGGCTGCGCGGGTGCGATCGGGGCGAGCACGTGCACGCCCTGCGGTGCGGCGCGCGCGCTGGCCAGCGCCGGATTCAGGCGGGCCAGTAGTTGCGGCTCGATGGCGCGTTGTCCTGCAAAGGCGTTGAGGCTGGTGCCGGCCGGCAATGCATGTTCGGTGAGTACCGGCACCGGGCGGTCGAGCGAGCTCAGCAGATTGCCTTGCTGCTGTGCATGGTCCAGCACACAGGCGAGCGCGTGCAGCTTTTCCACGTACTCATAGGTGACCTTTGACATGCCGGGCAATTCGGACGGGCGGGCATTCTGCGCGTTCACGCCGGCACTGCGCATGGCCTGCAGCACGCGATACTCGCCGGCGTTGTAGGCCATCAGGGCAAGGCGCCAATCGCCACCGAACATGCCATACAGCGTCTTGAGATAGCGCACCGCCGCCGTGGTGGAATCCACCGCCGAGAGACGACCGTCGTACTGCGCGCCAACCGGCACATGGTGGTTGCGGGCGGTGGTGGCGATGAACTGCCATAGGCCGGCCGGGCCGCTGCCGTTACGGGCGCCCGGGCGGTAACCGCTTTCGACGAACGGAATCAGCGCAAATTCGGTCGGCATGTCGGCTTCGCGCAATTCATCGACCACGTAGCCGAACAATGGCAACACATCCTGCGCATCGTCGGCCAGGCGAGCCGGTGCGCGCGAGAAATGTTGTTCCCAGCGCGTATCGCTATGGTCGCTGTCACAGCCAGGGTCGGCACGGCCGTCCAGAAACGACGAAAAGATCTCCCGTCCGTTGCGCACTTCGGGTGCGGCGGCCTGGGTGATCGAACTCTCTGTGGCTTTGGTGCGGCTTGCGTCGTTGGACGATGCGGCTGCGGGTGCAGTGACCGCCAATGCGGTCAGCACTGCCAGAAGCAAGCGCCTCATGCGCGAAATTCGTCTTTCCAGCGCCGAAGTTCGGCGAAAACGTCAACTTCGGAGGAAAGTACGCCGGCTGCACGCGATGCTACTGCGGCGCGGATTTCAGGACTGCTGGTGCGTAGGAACGGATTGGTGGCCAGTTCACTCTTGAGCGAAATCGGCAGGGTAGGACGGGCTGCTTGACGCATGGCCTGGGCTTCCTGTTGACGGCGCTGCAAGGCAGCGTTGGTGGGATCGACGTGCAGCGCAAAGGTCGCGTTGGCCAACGTGTATTCGTGGCCACAACACACAAGCGTTTCGCCGGGCAGAGAGGCCAGGCGCTGCAACGCGTCGAACATCTGAGGAGCGGTACCTTCGAACATCCGCCCACAGCCTAGGCTGAACAGGGTATCACCGCTGAACAGATGGCGGTCGGTGACGAAGGCGATATGGCTGCGGGTATGGCCCGGCACGTCCAGCACATCGAAATGGGTGCCAAGCAGGCTCAAGCGCTCACCCTGGCCCACGCGGCGTGCCTCTGCGGGGATGCGTTCGTCGGCCGGTCCGTACAGCGTCAGGTCCGGCCAACGCTGCTGCAGCGCTGCCACGCCGCCGATGTGGTCGGCATGATGGTGGGTCAACAGGACAGCGCTGGGACGGAAGCCTTCGCGCTCTGCGGCGGCGAACACCGGCTCGGCCTGGCCGGGATCGACGATGACCGCGCGGCCATCGGTGGCGACCAGCGCCCAGATGTAGTTGTCGTCGAATGCGGGCAGGGCGGTCAGTCGCATAGAATTGGGACCATGCCTGTCACGCCATTCTCCCGTCAAGCTGGCGTCTCATCCTGGTTTGAAACAGGTGCAGGGCGCAGCCTGCTCCTGCTGGAGCGCAAATTGGCGCTTGCGGCGTTGCAGACGCGTCCCTCGCAGCCCTGGCTGTGGCTGACGCCGACGCCCGAGTTGCCGCCGCGCGAGCTGCTGCAGGGGCGCGGGCTGCGGCTGTCTCGCAGCGCTGGCCGCTTTGCGGGCGACGCGCGCTGCGCCATGCCGTTTCCGTTGCCGACCGAAAGCCTGCAGGCCATCGTGGTGCAGCATGCGGTGGTGGGCGGCGCGGCGGACTTCCTGGCCGAATGCGAGCGGTTGCTGATGCCGGGCGGCCGGCTATGGCTGTTCACGCTCAATCCGCTGAGCCCGTACCGCTTTCGCTGGGCGCAGCGTGGTCCGGTGGCATTGCGGCCGGATCGCTGGCGGCTGCTGGCGCAGCGTGCGGGCTTGCAATGCGTGCAGACCGAGCGCTATCTGGGACCGATCTGGCGCACCGGGCGTGGCGCCGCCGATATCGATGGCGCACCCTGGCGCGCGGTCTACCTGCTGGAGGTGGAGAAGCGTGCCGTGGCGTCGATCGGGCCGACCCCGATCGCGATGCCTTCGCGCTGGCCGCAGCCCGTGGCCACGATCTGACGACCGACCACTTTCCAAACACCAGAAACTGATGAAATCCATTGAAGTGCATACCGACGGCTCCTGCCTCGGCAATCCCGGGCCGGGCGGTTGGGCGGCCTTGTTGCGGTACAACGGCCGCGAGAAGGAATTGTCCGGCGGCGAAGCCACCTCCACCAACAACCGCATGGAATTGATGGCGGCGATCATGGCGCTGGAAACGCTCACCGAGCCGTGCCAGATCGTGCTGCATACCGACTCGCAATACGTACGCCAGGGCATTACCGAGTGGATGTCCGGCTGGGTGCGGCGCGGCTGGAAGACTGCCGGCGGCGACCCGGTCAAGAACCGTGAACTGTGGGAGCGGCTGCATGCGGCCACGCAACGTCACCGCATCGATTGGCGCTGGGTGAAAGGCCACAATGGCGACCCGGACAACGAGCGCGTCGACGTGCTCGCCCGCAATCAGGCCATCGCCCAGCTCGGTGGCAGCGCAACTGCGTAAGCAAGAGGATTCATGCGTCAGATCATTCTCGATACCGAAACCACCGGCCTGGAATGGCGCAAGGGCAACCGCGTCGTCGAAATCGGTGCGGTGGAACTGCTGGAGCGGCGCCCGAGCGGCAACAACTTCCATCGTTACCTGAAGCCCGATTGCGATTTCGAACCCGGTGCGCAGGAAGTGACCGGGTTGACCCTGGAGTTCCTGGCCGACAAGCCGCTGTTTGCCGATGTGGTCGAGGAGTTCCTGGCCTACATCGACGGCGCGGAGCTGATCATCCACAACGCCGCGTTCGATCTGGGATTCCTGGACAACGAGCTGTCGCTGCTGGGCGACAACTACGGCCGTATCGTCGATCGCGCCACCGTGGTGGATACCTTGATGATGGCGCGCGAGCGCTATCCGGGGCAGCGCAACTCACTGGATGCCTTGTGCAAGCGCCTGGGCGTGGACAACTCGCATCGCCAGTTGCATGGCGCCTTGCTCGATGCGCAGATCCTGGCCGATGTGTATATCGCGCTGACCTCCGGCCAGGAAGAAATCGGCTTTGCCAGCGCCGATACCGGCCAGCGCAGCGAGCATGGCGAGGGCATGATCACCTTCGATCCGGTGCTGCTGTTGCCGCGCGCACGGGTGGTGGTGACCGCCTCCGAGTCGCAGGCGCACGAGGCGCGCCTGGCGTACTTGCGCAAGAAGGCCGGACGCGCGTTGTGGGATGCACCGGTCGAAGAGGCGGCTGCCGCCGGGTAACGCGGTCGGCAACGTCTACCCAGCTGTCACGCGGCACGTCCCGCAGGCGGTGAGGACGCCGCGCCCTCGACCGACCAGGCGTTTTTCTGCATCAGCAAAATGCGGGCAATAAAACCTGCGCTCACCGCCCCGCCAGCCGGGGCTTGCTGGGTTTCGTCGGCCGCGTTTAGTAGCTGCGCACCAGGATCGCGGTGATGTTGTCCGAGCCGCCGCCATCGAGCGCGGCGGCGACCAGGCACTCGACACATTCCTGGGCGCTGCAATCGGCCTGCGACAGGGTTGCGGCGATCGCGGCATCGTCGACTTCCTCGGTGAGGCCGTCGCTGCACAGCAGCAGCTGCATGCCGGATTTGAGTTCGCCCTGCATGGTGGCGACATTGAGGTGGACCGGATCGGTGACACCCAGCGCCTGGGTCACCACGTTGCGATGCGGATGCGCACGCGCCTGCTCGCTGGTCAGGGTGCCCTGGGCGATGAGTTCCTGCACATAGCTATGGTCCTGGCTCAGCTGCGCCAGCCGGCCGTCGCGCCACAGGTAGGCGCGGCTGTCGCCGACCCAGGCCACTTCGAAGCGCTGGCCCAGCACGCGCGCAGCGACGACGGTGGTGCCCATCGGCAAGGTGTCGTTGCAGCGGCGCGAGGTCTTGATGATCTCTTCGTCGGCGATGCGTACCGCCTGGGCCAGCGGGGTGCCGGCGCGCACCTCGCGCACGATGGTTTCGCGCGCCAGGGCGCTGGCCACTTCGCCGCAGGCGTGCCCGCCCATGCCGTCGGCCACCAGCCAGAGCCCCAGCTCGCTGTCGCCGTAGTACGTGTCCTCATTGAGGTCACGGCGCAGGCCGACATGGGTAAGGTGTCCGAATTCGAGCATGGGGGCGTGTCGCCAAAGGGAGGAGGTGCGTGACCATCATCGCGGGGCGGCCGGCCAGCAGCAACACGCCGATCGCCGATGCCGCAGGGCGGGTTCACGCCGGAGCGTTGATCGTGCCGGCGATGCCGGCCCGGGCCGCTTGTGGCTTGGCGCCCGTGCCCGTATGATGCACGGCCCCAGGACACTGGGGACCATCTGGAGAGGTGGCAGAGCGGTTGAATGTACCTGACTCGAAATCAGGCAGGCGTTTATAGCGCCTCGGGGGTTCGAATCCCCCCCTCTCCGCCAGATTCGCATCAGCCCCCGCAAGGGGGCTTTTGTTTATGTGTTGCCGCCGCCCGCTGCTGCGATGGCTACAATCCGCCCGATATCCGTTGGAGGTCTGTCATGTCCGAGATCCTGGTGCCCGTGTCCTTTGGTGAGCTGCTCGACAAGATCGCGATCCTGCAGATCAAGTCCGAGCGCATGGGCGACCCCGCCAAGCTGGCCAATGTGCGCAGCGAGCTGTCCGCGCTGGAGACCAGCTGGATGGCGCATCCGGCCGCCGGCCACGACATCGTGCGTCTGCGTGCTGCGCTCAAGGCCGTCAACGAGCGGCTGTGGGTGATCGAGGACGATATCCGGCTCAAGGAGCAGGCGCAGAGCTTCGACGACAGCTTTGTGCAGCTGGCGCGCAGCGTCTATATCGAAAACGACGAGCGCGCGCGCATCAAGAAAGAGATCAACCTGGCGCTGGGTTCGTCGTACGTGGAAGAGAAGTCGTATCAGGACTATCGCGCTACCGGTGCCTGAAGCCCGCTGATCGCAGGTCTGCGTGACCGGAGGCATGACGGCGGCCGGTCCGCGAGCGGCGCACCCTGGCGTGTCGCCAGGGTATACGTCATCGGATACCGCAGTGGTGGGTTGCCGCGCGTGCCGGGTCGGGACTTCGCCGTTGTTTCCCGGCTGTTCTGGGCAAACGGGCCGCGGCGCGGACCGTCCGGCAGCGATTGGCTAGCCGTTACAGCGGCGATCCGTCGCCTGTGCTCAGCGCGGATGATCGCTGCGATAGCGTTCGAATGCGGCAATCGCATCATCCACGGTGATCAGCGCCATCACCTCGTCGAACTCGATTTTGGTGCCCCATTTCAGCTGGTCGGCCGGCTTGCCCAGGTATTTGCGGGCGGCCGTGTCGTACCGGTCCACGCAATAGCGCACGTCCGAATACGGGCCGCTGCGCAGTGGATTGCTGGCCGCATGCAGGCCGAGCACCTTGGTGCCCATCGCATTGGCGATGTGCATCGGCCCGGAATCGGGGGTGACCACCAGATCGGCGCGGGCGAGCAGGGCAGGGAGTTGCTTGAGCGTGTCCTTGCCGACCAGGTCCAGCACCGGCGTGCGTGCGGCCGCGACGATGGCATCGGCGGTGCTGCGTTCCAGCTCACTGCGGCCACCGCACAGTACGACCCGCCAGCCCTGAGCGGCTGCATGGTCGGCCAGCGCCCCATGGCGGTCGGGATACCAGTTGCGGCGTGCGTGGCTGGAGCACGGCGAAATCATCAGTACCGGGCGGCCATCGTCGTCCCATTGTGCGCGTGCCCAGTGATGGGCCTCGTCGGGGACCGGCAGGTCCCAGCGCACCTGGCGCTGGGTCAGGCCGAGCGGCTGGGCGAAGCTGCCGATGGCGTCGAGCACGTGGATGCCGGGGCGGTCGGCGATGCGTTCGTTGACGAACAGGCCGTGCAGGTCCTTGGAACGGCTGCGGTCATAGCCGATCCGCCGCCGCGCCGGCACGAAGGCCGACAGCACATTGGCGCGCAAGGCCACCTGCATCTGCAGCAGCGCATCGAAGCGGCCCAGTGGCGCCAGCGACTGGCGTAGCGCGCGCATGCCGGCCACGCCGGTGCGCTTGTCGTAAGCGTGGAACTGCACGCCGGGCAGGCCGTCGAGCAATTTCAAGCCGGCCTTGTCGATGATCCAATGCAGCTGGCTTGCCGGAAATCCCGCCTGCAAGGTGCGCACCAGCGGCACCACATGGGTGACGTCACCCAGGGCGGACAGGCGCAGCAGGCATAACGAAGCGGGCGTAGAAGCCATGGTGTTGTTAGACTCGATGGATGGTTGCTTTCGACGCCACTGAAGCGCTGACGCCGTACCGCGAAGGCCGCGGCTATGGCGCCATTCTGTTCGACCGCGAACGGCTGCGGCAAGCCGATGCGGGGCTGTTTTCGCCGCAACGCTGGGGCGACAGGGCACGGCCGGTCGACGAAGGCGGGCGGGGTGGGGCCTGGTTCGTGGATGCGCCGTTCGGGCGTAGCGTGTTGCGGCAGTACCTGCGCGGCGGCATGGCCGCGCGCGTGAGTCGCGATCACTATCTGTGGAAGGGAGCGGGACGCACGCGCAGCTTTGCCGAGTTCCGGCTGATGCGCGAACTGGTCCAGCGCAAATTGCCGGTGCCGCGTCCGTTGGCGGCCTGCTACCTGCGCGAAGGGCTGAGCTATCGCGCTGCCTTGTTGATGGAACGCCTGGAGAACGTGCGCTCGCTCGCCGACCATGCGCAGGTCGCCGGGCGCGGTGCGCCGTGGGAAGAGACCGGGCGGCTGATTGCGCGCTTTCATCGCGCCGGCCTGGATCATGCCGACCTCAACGCGCACAACATCCTGTTCGATGCCGGCGGGCATGGCTGGTTGATCGATTTCGACCGCGGCGTGTTGCGCATTCCGGCCACGCGCTGGCGCGAACGCAATCTCAAGCGCCTGCACCGCTCGCTGCTAAAGTTGCGCGGCAACCGCAGCCGCGAAGAGGTCGACAAGGATTACGAGCGCCTGCATCGCGCTTACGAACTGGCCTGGGGCCGGGGCTACTGATGAACTGGGCGTTGCGTGTGCAGGGAGTCGGCAATGCGTCGGCGGTCGCGCTTGGTTCGCCGATGGCCACCATCGAGCGCGCCGGCGCGCCGTGGCTGACCATCGACTGCGGCAGCGAAGGGCTGACCGCTTATCAGGCCCATTACGGTCATCTGCCGCAGGCAGTGTTCATCACCCACGTGCATCTGGACCACGTGGGCGGGCTGGAACGGCTGTTCGTGGACAGCTATTTCTCCGAACGCCGCGGGCGCACACGCCTGTACGTGCCGGCGCCGGTGGTGCCGTTGCTGCAGCGGCGCATCGCCGACTACCCGAACGTGCTGGCCGAGGGCGGCGCGAATTTCTGGGACGCGTTCCAGCTGGTGCCGGTCGGCGAGGCGTTCTGGCACGACGGAGTGCGGCTGGAAGTGTTCCCGGCGCGCCACCACTGGCCGGAGACCGCCTACGGGCTGCGGCTGCAGGGGGCTCTGGTCTGGAGCGGCGACACCCGGCCGATCCCGGAGATCCTGGCCCGCTACGCCGATGACAGCGAGCTCATCGCGCATGACTGCGGCGTTCACGGCAACCCGTCGCATACTGGGGTGGACGATTTGGAGCGGGAGTACCCGCAGGACCTGTTGAGCCGCATGCTGCTGTACCACTACGCCAGCGACGCCGACGGCGACGTGCTCCGCGCACGTGGCCATCGCGTGGCCATGCCTGGCCAACATCTGCCGCTGGCGGAGCCGACTGCCGCCATGGTGCCCTGATGAGCGCCTTGCTGTTGCCGAATCTGACCGCCGCACCAATGCAGGACCGCTACGGCCGGCCGCTGCGCGACCTGCGCCTGTCGGTCATCGAGGCGTGTAACTTCCGTTGCGGTTACTGCATGCCAGCCGACCGTGTCCCCGACGATTACGGCTTCGATGCGCAGCAGCGCCTGAGCTTCGATCAGCTGGAAACGCTGGTGCGTGCCTTCGTCGCGGTCGGTGTCACCAAGGTACGCCTGACCGGTGGCGAGCCGCTGTTGCGTCGCGATCTGCCGAGCCTGATTGCGCGCCTGACCGCGATCGAGGGCATCGAGGATCTGGCGCTGACCACCAACGGCACATTGCTCGCGCGTCAGGCCGTTGCCCTGCGTCAGGCCGGGTTGCGCCGCATCACCGTGAGCATGGATGCGCTGGAGCCGGAGCTTTTCAAGCGCATGAGCGGCGACCGCGGCGAGATCGCGCAGGTGCTGGCCGGCATCGCCGCCGCCGAGCAGGCCGGCTTCCAGCGCCTGAAGATCAACTGCGTGGTGCAGCGCGGCGTCAACGAAGATCAGGTGCTGCCCCTAGTGGAGCATTTCCGCGGCACTGGCCATGTGTTGCGCTTCATCGAATTTATGGATGTGGGTAGCTGCAATGGCTGGACGGCCGATGCGGTGGTGACCTCTGCGCAACTGCACGCGCGCATCCACGCGCGCTGGCCATTGATGCCGCTGGATGCCAATTACACCGGCGAAGTGGCGCAGCGGCATGCATTTGCCGATGGCGCCGGCGAGGTGGGCTTTGTCAGTTCGGTCAGCGTGCCGTTCTGCGGCGATTGCCAGCGCGCACGCGTGTCGGCCGACGGGCAGTTGTATACCTGCCTGTTCGCCAGCCAGGGACATGACCTCAAGCCGGCCTTGGCCGAGGGCGAGCATGGATTGTCCGAGCATCTGCGCGCGCGCTGGAGCGTACGTGGCGATCGCTACAGCGAAGTGCGCGCATCGACGCCACGGCGCGGCAAGCCGGTCGAGATGTTTTTGATCGGCGGGTAGGGAATGCGGTTCCATCGAGGCGCCGCGTTCACCGAGAATGCCGCATCCTGAGCGCCTATCGTCGTGTCGTTTCCCATGCCCGCAAACTCCCGTTCCGCACGCCTGACCCACCTGGACGCTTCCGGACTGCCCACGATGGTGGATGTCTCGGACAAGGCGGTCACTGCACGCAGTGCCACCGCTCAAAGCCGGGTGCGTTTTCCGGCCGCTGTCGCTGCGCAATTGCGCGCCAATGGCTTGCGCAGCGCCAAGGGCGGCATCGTGGAAACGGCAGTGATCGCCGGCACCATGGCGGTCAAGCGCACCCACGAGTTGATTCCGTTCTGCCATCCATTGCCGATCGATGCGTGCCGCTTCGAGATCGACTGGGCGGGCGAGCAGGTACTGGACATCTGTTGCACGGTGCGCTGCGTGCATCGCACCGGCGTGGAAATGGAAGCGCTCACCGGCGCCAGCGTGGCGGCCTTGACGGTCTATGACATGTGCAAGGCGCTGTCGCACAGCATGAGCATCGGCCCGACCAGGTTGGTATCCAAGCGCGGCGGCAAGCGCGATATCGGAGCAAGACAATGAGCGCCACAGTGACGGTGCTGTATTTCGCCAGCCTGCGTGAGGCGGCGGGCATTGCCAGCGAGCAGGTGCAATCGGCAGCGAAGGACCTGCGCGCGCTGTATGCCGAACTCGAGACGCGTCACGGCCTGCGCTGGACGCCGGCGCAGCTGCGCGTGGCGGTGGATGGTGCGTTCGCGCGTTGGGAGGATGGTGTGCGTGATGGCAGTGAAATCGTGTTTATTCCGCCGGTGTCGGGAGGTTGAGCATGAGCGAGCAGACAACCGCCCTCTTTGCGCTGTCCGACGTGCCATTGCCGGTCGACAGCTTGCGCGCTGCGCTGGAGCATCCGCACGCCGGCGCGTTCGCCAGTTTCGAAGGCTGGGTACGCAATCACAACGAAGGCCGCAGCGTAGCCGGGCTGCGCTACGAAGCCTACGCTGCACTTGCCCAGGCCGAAGGCCAGCGCGTGCTCGACGAGGCGATGAGCCGGTTTGCCATCGTCAACGCCTACTGCGTGCACCGCGTGGGCGAGCTGCGCATCGGCGACATGGCGGTGTGGGTCGGGGTCAGCGCGGCGCATCGCGGCGCCGCATTCGATGCCTGCCGCTTCATCATCGACGAGGTCAAGGCACGCGTGCCGATCTGGAAGCACGAGCATTACCTGGAAGGCGACGCGGGCTGGCTGCATCCGGAATCGCAGGCGCAGTAGACGCTCGCGACTCACTCGCGACTCAAGCGCTTCAGGGACATCAATGGGTTAGGGTGGTGTCCCCGCCGGTTGACCTCGGCGCCCGCATCAATCGATACCGTTGCTGCCTTCCGGCCCTGGCGGGATTTTCGATCTAGCGTCGCGAGGGACCGACGGGGCCACCATAAGACGTGGGTCACTGGCGCGACCCTGGATCCATGCAATCGTGTTGCTGGATCATGAAACTGGCGGAGAGAGGGGGATTCGAACCCCCGAAGCGCGGTTTAGACGCTTACACACTTTCCAGGCGTGCTCCTTCAACCACTCGGACACCTCTCCGTACCTGCCGTGCGACCGGGTCGTCGGCAGGAGCGGGATTCTAGCCGCCGCGGGCGCCATTAACAAGGTAAGTGATCCGCCGGGCCGGCATGACGGTGCCAGCGCGGCTGTCTGGCCGGTCACCAACGCCGCTGCGGCGGTCCCCCGGGCCCTGGCGACGCCTGGGCACCACGGCCGCTGAACGATCAACTTGACGCGCCATGGCACAATATCGGTTCAGAGGAAGCTGGTTGCCCGATGTCTTATCTTGTTCTCGCCCGCAAGTGGCGCCCGAAGCGTTTTGCCGAACTCGTAGGCCAGGAACACGTGGTCCGCGCGCTCAGTAACGCGCTCGACAGTGGGCGTGTGCACCACGCATTTCTGTTCACCGGCACCCGCGGCGTGGGCAAGACCACGATTGCGCGCATTTTCGCCAAATCGCTGAACTGCGAGACCGGCACCAGTGCCGATCCGTGCGGCCAGTGCCCGGCCTGCCTGGATATCGACGCCGGCCGCTATATCGACCTGCTGGAAATCGACGCCGCGTCCAACACCGGCGTGGACGATGTGCGCGAGGTGATCGAGAACGCGCAGTACATGCCCTCGCGCGGCAAGTTCAAGGTCTATCTGATCGACGAAGTGCACATGCTCTCCAAGGCCGCGTTCAATGCGCTGCTGAAGACGCTGGAAGAGCCGCCGGAGCACGTGAAGTTCCTGCTGGCCACCACCGATCCGCAGAAGTTGCCGGTGACCGTGCTGTCGCGCTGCCTGCAGTTCAACCTCAAGCGGCTGGACGAGGACCAGATCCAGGGCCAGATGACCCGGATCCTGGCCGCCGAGCAGATCGAGTCGGATCCATCGGCGATCGTGCAGCTGTCCAAGGCCGCCGACGGCTCGCTGCGCGACGGTCTGTCGCTGCTCGACCAGGCCATTGCCTATGCCGGCGGCGCGCTGCGCGAGGACGTGGTGCGCACCATGCTCGGCACGGTCGATCGCACCCAGGTCGGCGCGATGCTGCAGTCGCTGGCCGACGGCGATGGCGCGCGCCTGATGCAGGTGGTTGCGGCGCTGGCCGAGTTCTCGCCCGACTGGAGCGGCGTGCTGGAGGCGCTGGCCGAGGCCTTGCACCGCATCCAGGTGCAGCAGTTGGTGCCGTCGGTGGCCTTTGTCGGCGATGGCATCGACCCGACCACCTATGCCGCGCAGCTGCGTCCGGAAGTGGTGCAGCTGTGGTACCAGATGGCGCTCAATGGCCGCCGCGATCTGTATTTGGCGCCGAGTCCGCGCGCCGGGTTCGAGATGGCGGTGCTGCGCATGCTGGCCTTCCGCCCTGCGGCGGCAGTGCCGGCCGGCGGCAGTGACGATGGACGTGGGGCCAATGCCGGCGGTCACGCGCGTTCTGCGGCAACTGGCGTGCAGGCCGCCGCACCGGTGGCAGCAGCGCCTACGCCTGCAGCCGTGGGACAGCCGGCAGGGTTGAAGGAAGCCGTACCTGCTGCCGTGGCTGTGGTCGTCGCACCGGCACCGGCCACTGCTGCGCCAGCCCCCGTCGCGGTATTGCCCGCTGCGGATGCATCGACCGATAGCCGCCCAGCGACAGCGTCAGCGCGCAGCGACGACACGCCGCCTTGGGCGATGGACGATGCGCCGGTGCGCGCCAACGCTGCCCCCGTCCCCGCAGCGACGCGTGCGCCCGCGCCGGAAGCGGCAATGGCGCCACCCGCGGCAGCCGATACGGCATTGCCCGCTGCGGTCGCGCCCGACGCTGCCGTGGCAGTTCTTGCCGCCGCCGTGGCTCCCGCACCTGCAGCGCCGGTGCTGCAGATGCCACCAGAGGCCGCGCCCTCCGTGCCGGCGCCGGCAACCGAGCCGTCGGTCCTGCTCGACAGCGGCCATATCGCCGATGCCGAGCAATGGCTGGAGCTGGTCACCCGCAGCGGCTTGAACGGCCCCTCGCGACAGCTCGCCGCCAATGCCGCCTTCATCGGCCATCGCGACGGCGTGCTGCGCCTGGCGCTGGCGCCGGGCTTCGAATACCTCAATTCCGAACGGTCCATCGCCAACCTTGCGCAGGCACTCGCGCCCGAGTTGGGAAACACGCCGCGCATCGTCATCGAAACCGGTAATGCCGATGTCGAGACCTTGCACGAGCGGGCCAATCGCCAGAGAGGCGAGCGCCAGAGCGCGGCCGAAACAGCGTTCATGAACGACCCGAATGTGCAGCAGCTGATCCAGCAGCAAGGCGCGCGGGTCGTCCCCGATTCCATCCGCCCTTACGACGAGTAACGACACATGCGTGGGAACATTGCCCAATTGATGCAGCAGGCGCAGAAGATGCAGGAAAACCTGCAGCGCGCCCAGGAAGAACTGGCCAAGCTGGAAGTCACCGGCACCGCCGGCGGCGGCATGGTCAGCGTGACCCTGACCGGCGCCAAGGAGTGCCGCAAGGTCCGCATCGACCCGAGCATCCTCTCCGACCAGGAAATGGCCGAGGACCTGATCGCCGCCGCCTTCAACGACGCCTCCAACAAGATCGATGCCGAATCCAAGGACCGCATGGGCTCGGCCACCGCTGGCATGCAGCTGCCGCCGGGCATGAAGTTGCCGTTCTGAGAGGCGGGGAATCGGGAATGGGGAATCGGGAATCGTAAGAGCGAGATTATCTTTCGCTTTTGCGATTCCCCAATCCCGATTCCCGATTCCCAATTCGATGTCCTCTCTTCTCGAACAACTGATCGAGGCCTTCCGGGTGTTGCCGGGTGTGGGCCAGAAATCGGCGCAGCGCATGGCCTACCACGTGCTCGAACGCGAGCGCGAGGGTGGGCGTCGCCTGGCTGCCGCGTTGGCCAATGCGGTGGAGAAGGTTGGCCATTGTGTGCAATGCCGCGACTTCACCGAGTCGGAGATCTGCGCGATCTGTGCCAGCAGCAGCCGCGACCGGCAGCAGCTGTGCGTGGTGGAATCGCCGGCCGATCGCCTGGCGATCGAACACGCCACCGGCTACCGCGGGCTGTACTTCATCCTGCAGGGCCGGCTGTCGCCGCTGGACGGCATCGGCCCGCGCGAGCTGGGCCTGGACCGGCTCGGCGAGCGTCTGGCCACCGGTGAGGTCACCGAAATGATCATCGCCACCAATGCCACCGTGGAAGGCGAGGCAACCGCGCATTACCTGGCGCAGCTGGCCCGCCAGCATGCGGTGCGCCCTAGCCGGCTCGCGCAAGGCATGCCGCTGGGCGGCGAGCTGGAATACGTCGATCGCGGCACCTTGTCGCACGCCTTTGGCACCCGGGGTGAGGTGCTTTGAGCGCCGGGAATCGGGAGAGGGGAATCGGGAATCGGAGAAGCGAAAAGCAGTGGCGCGCGCGGTAAGCTCTTGAGATTCCCCACTCCCCATTCCCACCATGTCCGACACCATCTTCGGCAAGATCATTCGTCGCGAAATTCCGGCCAGCATCGTCTATGAAGACGACGAAGTGCTGGGCTTTCAAGACATCGCCCCGCAGGCACCGGTGCATGTGCTGTTCATTCCCAAGCAGCATGCGATTCCCACGCTGGACGATGTGCCGCCCGAGCAGGCGCTGTTGGTGGGCAAGCTCGCACTCGCTGCAGCATCGTATGCACGCGAGCAGGGGCTGGCGAAAGACGGCTATCGCATCGTGATGAACTGTCGCGAGCATGCCGGCCAGACCGTGTTCCATATCCATCTGCATCTGCTGGCCGGTGCGCCGCTGGGACGGTTCGGCACGCCCTGACCTGGTTGCTTGATCGAGCGCATCAGCGCCTGTTCCAGCAGCCGTATCGCACAAACAAAAACGCCGCTCCCTGCGAGCGGCGTTCTTGCGTGTCACTGACTCAGCGGTCCATTACCACCAGCCGCGGCCCCAGCCCCAGCCGCCGCCCCAGCGCGGACCCCACGGGTCGCCCCACGGGCCGTACGGGTAGGCCGGCACCACATCCACCTCGCGCACGACCGGCCACAGGTAGACCACGTCGGCATTCACCTTGGGCAGCTTGTAGTCGTACTCGCCGATCTTGGTGGTTTCGTAGCCTTCGATCTTGCCGATGAAGGTCACTTCGCGGCCGGGCTCGAACACGGCCGGATCGTAGAAGCCCGAGCGGCAGGCCAGGAAGCGGCCATCGCTGGCGTCCACGGCGTTGCGGTCCGGACGGCCGCTGGCATTGAGCGGACGCGAGATCAGCTCGAAGCAGGTCTGGCCCTGGCCGGGTTTGGTCTGGATGATCTTGCCGCCCCAGCGCACCGACGTGCCGACCTGGGCGCTGGCGGTGGAATCGCTCGGACTGACCGTAGGGAACTGCCCCTGCAGCGGCTTGGGCGCGGTGGCACAGGCGGCGAGCCCGAGCACGGCGGCAATGGGAAGGAGAAAGCGGGTACTCATGAGGAAGCTCCGGTTCGCGGGCGATGCTGCTGCAGATCTTTGAGGAGTGAGGCGCTGTCCGAATCAGCGCCAGCGTAGCGCGCGGCAGCGAAACGTTGGCTGAGCGCCAACAATGCCGGATTCGGGTGTGAACGGGCGATACGCTGCGCCCAGGCAATGGCCGGTTCGTGAGGTTCGCGGGCCAGGCCGAGCTTGCCGTAGCGGCGGCCCAGGCGATGCCAGGCCCGCAGCAGCGGGTCGCGCTCACGCTCGCCGCGCGCCAGCAGCCAGCCCATCCATGCAAGCGCGCTGACCGCGAAGATGCCGAAGATGGCGGCCAGTTGCGAGGTGTCCAGGCGATCGATGCCGAACGGCTGCAACAGCCGTTGCTGGCGGTCGGCATCGAAGGACAGCACCAGGTCGTTCCAGCCACGGCGCAGCAGGTCGCTGACCTGGCCCAGGCTGGCCCACATGCCGAGCTGGGCGAAATTGTTACCCGCACCGACCTGCACGCGGTCTTCCAGCGTGTCGTAGATGCGTTCCGGCGCCACCGCCGCGGTGGGGTCCACCCGCACCCAGCCGCGCCCAGCCAGCCAGACTTCGGTCCAGGCATGTGCATCCATGCGCCGCACCACCCAGTAATTGCCGAAGCCGTTGTAGGTGCCGCCGGCATAGCCGGTGACCACGCGCGCCGGGATGCCGGCCGCGCGCATCAGCACCACGAACGAGGAGCTGAAGTGCTCGCAGAAACCGGCCTTCTGCTGGAACAGGAATTCATCCACGCTGTTGCGGCCGAGCAGCGGCGTATCCAGCGTGTAGGCGAACTCGCGGGTGATCCATTGCAGTGCGCGCTGCACTACCGCATCGTCATTGCTGCCGGCTTCCGCGCGCCACTGCCGCGCCAGCGTGAGCGTGCGTGGATTGAAACCCGGCGGCAGCGCGAGGGCGCGCTTGCGCAACTGGTCGGGCAGATCGGTGTCGAAGCGGGCCGGTGGTGCCGACTGCAGCTCCCAGCGGGTCAGCGCACTCAATGGCCGCCGTGCGAACAGTTCGTAGTCGGGCGACAGCTCGGCATTGGCCACCGCTTGCGTGGGCAGGTCCAGCGACACCAGTTGGCGACGGTCGGTGGGCTCGTAGTCCAGGCGATAGCGATAGCGCTGCGGCCCGGCAGTGACCGATGCCGGTTGGCTGCGACCGGTCCAGCGCGCGCGCTGCCAGGTGCGGCCGTCGAAGTCCCACATCACCGGCCCGCGCCAGTAGCGTTGTTGCGGCGGTGGCGCCGTGCCGGTGAACTGCACGCGCAGCGCCGGGCTGTCGTCGGCCATCAGGTCGATCCATTCGCCCGGCGACATGTCGTCCGACAGGCCCGGCCGCGACAGCGCGCGCTCGGGCACGCCCCACAGCGGGGAACTCAGGCGCGGCAGCAGCCAGAACGTGGCCAGGGCCAACGGCACGCCGATGGCGACCAGCTTGCCGATGCCGCGCAATTGCATCCGCAGCGCAGGCGTGCCGGTGCGGTGCTCCTCGTCGGCCAGCCGCTGCATGCTCAGCAGTGCGCTCACCACCGCCAGCAGTGCCAAGCCCATCGTCGCCGGCCCCTGGTCGAGCAGAAACGCCGCGAACGGGGCGAACAATGCAAAGCCGAGCAGGCTGCGTGCATCGCGCAAGGTGCGCAGCTCGGAGGCCTTGATCGCCAGCATCGACGCCAGCACCGCGCAGCCGGTGTCGCGGCCGAAGCGCATGCCGATCTGCCAGTACACCGCGCCCAGCATCGCCACCACCAGCAACAACCGCACCGGTGCCATCAAGGTGCCGCGCCAGCTCAGCACCCCGACCAGCACGGCGGCCACGGCAATGGTGCCGGCGAGCAGGCCGGGCAGCTGCAGCAGCAATGGCGCCAGTGCCAGCCAGCTGGTGGCCAGCACCCAGCCGCGGCTGGCCTGGGTGATCGGGACGGACGGTTCAGTCATGGGGAAGCAGGGCCAGGGCGCGCAGACACAGGTGATGGTGCGAGGTGCCTTGCGCAGGACCCAGCGGCGGCTGGCCCGGCAGCAGCAGGCGGTAGCGCCGCCCGTCGCGTTCGGCCAGGTTGACCCAGCGGGCAAGCCGCGCGATGCGGCGTTCGTATGGCAGCGCGTTGAGCGTGCGCCAGTCCAGCGTGACTTCGATGCCCAGCGGCTGCTCGTATTCGCGCACCAGCAGGCTGTCGCGGCGTGCCGAGTGCTTCCAGGAAATCGTGCGTGGCGCATCGCCGGCGCGATACGGGCGCAGCTGGTGCAACTCCTCGCCTTGCGGGTGCAGCCGGGTCTGGTTGGGCGAACCGGCGCCCTCGGGCAATGCCGGCCCCTGTTCTTCGGGCTTGGGATAGGCCAGTAGCGGTGTTTCCGGCCAGACCCACGACCAGGCGCGCACCAGCCCCAGCGGCTGGGTGCTGGACAGGCGGATGCGTTCGATGTCCTGCCAGCCACGCCGTTCGGTGGGCACCAGCAGGTCCACCTCGGCCATGTCGTGCGCGAGCAACGCACAGAAGCCGCTGCTGTCGAGGTGATCCAGGCGCAGCCCACGCCGTGCACGGCTGTCGCGACGTGCCAGCGACACCCGCATGCGCAATGGCTCGCCGGCGACCACCGGTTCGGCCGAGACCGCCTCGATGCGCAGCGCCGACAGCTGCAGGTGCGCCATGATGCTGCTGGCAATCCCGGCGGTGGCCAGCAACAGGGCCAGCAGCAGGGCCGGGTTGTTGTTGTAGTTCAATGCGCCGAGCAGCATCGCCAGCAGCAAGGCGGTGACGAACAGCCCGAAGCGCGTCGGCAGCACATAGATGCGCCGCCGATCCAGCACGATCGGCAAGGCCTCCGCGCCCCGCGGACGCGCCAGCAGGCTGAGTCGGCGGCCGATGCCGCGCACGTGCGCACGCACCTGAGTCAGTCCACCGGCACGCTGTGCAGCAGCGCCTTGGCCAGCGCCGGCCCGGACGAGGATTCGGCTTCCGGCACCAGCCGGTGCCCGGCCACGGCCACGAACAGCGCCTGCACGTCTTCCGGCAGCACGTGCTCGCGCCCCAGCAGCAGCGCATAGGCCTTGGCCGCACGCAGCAGCGCGATGCCGGCGCGCGGCGACAGCCCGACGCGTACCCCGGCATGCTGGCGGCTGCGCAGCAGCAAGGCCTGCACATAGCCGATCAGCGCATCGCTGGTATGGATCTGGCCCACCACCGTGCGCAGCGCCACCACGTCGCTATCGCTGAGTTGCGGTACCGCCTGGGCGATCAGTTCGCGCCGGTCCACGCCCGACAGCAGCGCGCGCTCGGCATCGGCGCTGGGATAGCCCAGGCTGAGCCGCAGCAGGAAGCGATCCAGTTGCGAATCCGGCAGCGGGAAGGTGCCGGACAGATCGACCGGGTTCTGCGTGGCGATCACGAAGAACGGCTCCGGCAACGCATGGGTGACGCCGTCGAGCGTGACCTGCTGTTCGGCCATGGCCTCCAGCAGCGAGCTTTGCGTACGCGGCGGCGCGCGATTGATTTCGTCGGCCAGCAGCACGTTGGTGAACACCGGGCCGGGATGGAACTGGAACTGGCGCGAGGCGGCGTCGTAGACCGACACGCCCAGCACGTCTGCCGGCAGCAGGTCGGAGGTGAACTGCACGCGCTGGAAGCCCAGCCCCAGGCTGGAGGCCATCGCGTGGGCGAGGGTGGTCTTGCCCAGGCCGGGCAGATCCTCGATCAGCAGATGGCCGCCGGACAGCAGTGCCACGAACGCCAGGCGCACTTCCTGCGCCTTGCCCAGCAGCAGCGAATTGACCTGGTCTTGTGCGCGCCGCAGCGATTGGCGCAGCGCATCGGTTAGCATTTCCGTGGAACGCAGCGGTGTCGACATCACAATTCCGTAGGTGGAAGAAGAGTGCACAGGGCAATGCAAGGGGACCAACGCGCACATCGCACCTTCGTGATCCTGTGGACACTGGCGACGGCCGTCAAGCTGTTGATCGCCGCGCGGCTGCCGCTGTTCGTCGACGAGGCGTTCTACTGGCAGGAAGGCCAGCATCTGGCCGCCGCGTATTCGGATCTGCCGGGCATGACCGCCTGGCTGGCGCGGCTGGGCGTGGAACTGGGCGGGCATCATCTGCTGGCCCTGCGCCTGCCGTTTCTGGCCATTGCCGCGCTGATTCCCTGGTTGATCGCGCATATCGCCACGCGCTGGTTCGGCTCCACGCTGGGCTGGCAGGCCGGCAGCCTGACCCTGCTGATGCCGCTGTCGGCCACGCTCGGCATCCTGGCGGTGCCGGACGTGCCGATGGCGCTGGCGGCAGTACTGTGCATGGATGCCGGCGCGCGGCTGCTGCGCGAGGTCGATGCCACCAGCGCGCTCGAGCTCGCCATCGGCCTGGTGATCGGCGCGCTCAGTCACTACCGTTTTGCCGGCGTGATCGGGGTGGGCTGCATCGCGCTGCTGTGCATTCCGCAGGGGCGCGCGGTCATGCGCGACCCGCGCATCTGGATGGCGTTGACGGTGGGCGCGGTGAGCTGGCTGCCGCTGCTGTTCTGGAACACCGAGCATGACGAGGCCGGGCTGCGCTTCCAGCTGGTCGACCGGCATCCGTGGCGTTTTCAGGTCACCGGACTGTGGTTCTTGCTGATACAGGCGGTGCTGGTCACCCCGCTGCTGGCCTGGGCGATGCTCAAGGTCGGTCTGGCCGGTACGCGCGCCGGTGGCGGTTCGCGGGCGCAATGGCGGTATTTCGGCCTGCTGGGCGGGATTTCGACGGTGGCGATCTTCGTGCTCGGCTTCTTCAGCGATGCCGAGCGGATCAGTTTCCACTGGCCGCTGCCGGGCTACCTGGCATTGCTGGTGGCGGTGCCGGTGATCCTGATGCGTTGGCCGCATACGCTGCGTCGCGCAGTCTGGGTGATCGCGCTGCTCGGCACCCTGGGGGCGTATGGCTACTACCTGGCGGTGTCGGTGCCGTCGATTCGCGCGCATGCGGCCGGTGAAAAATACTATCCGCGCAACTTTGCCGGGTGGAAAGATCTGGCGCGCGCGGTCAAGACCCAGCTGGCGCAGATGCCGCCGGGTACGCGCGTGCTGGCGGAAAATTTCAAGGTCGGTGCCGAGCTGGGCTTTCAACTGCACGATGCCAACGTGGAAGTGCTGCGCGCGGAGTTGAACGACAAGCACGGGCGCAGCGCGCAGTTGTTGCAATGGGGGCTGCTCAGTGACGGCACGCGCAACGGGCCGCGGCTGCTGGTGCTCTCGCCCAGCGATCAGCGTTACCGCGACCTGTTGAAGCGCTATCACGACATCTGCGAGATGGTCGGGCCGCTGCCGCCGCCCACGGTGGTGTCCACCGATCACGGCTACCAGCGCTTCCTGCTGTTCGCGCTGCCGGCGCAACGCCAGCCCGGGCCGTGCATCGCCCCGGCGATGGCCTGGATCGATACGCCGCTGCCGGACGTGCGCGTGGCCGGGCAGGTGCAGGTGCGCGGCTGGGCATTCAAGGACGGCGTCGGACTGTCGCAGGTGGAGCTGCTGCTGGACGGGCGCCCGGTCGCGCAGGCCGAGTACGGCACGCCGCTGGATGTGCGCCCGTACTGGAAGATTTCCACCGACCCGCAGCACCCCAACGTCGGTTTCAACGCCACCTTTGATACGCATGCGCTGCCGCCGGGCACGCATTGGCTGGGACTGCGCCTGCATGGCCACGACGGCAGCGTCGAGGACTGGTGGGAACAGCCCATCACCGTTTCCGCACCTTAAATCACGCAATGACCGATGCCATGACTGTTGTCCCTCCCGTGCCTGTGCCCGGGATCCGAATCGCCGTGCTGGTGCCCTGCCATAACGAGGCGGCGACAGTCGCGTCGGTGGTCGGCGCGTTTGCGGTGGCCTTGCCGGGCGCGGCGATCCATGTGCTGGACAATAATTCCAGCGATGCCACTGCGGCGGTCGCGGCGGCGGCCGGTGCGCAGGTGTGCCGCGTGGCGCTGCAGGGCAAGGGCAATGTGGTGCGGCGTGGATTTGCCGATGTGGACGCCGACATCTATGTGCTGGTCGATGGCGATGCCACTTACGACGCGGCCGCCGCACCGGCGCTGGTGCGCAAGCTGATCGACGAGCGCCTGGACATGGTGGTCGGCGCGCGCCGCGATCAGCAGCAGGCCGCGTATCGGCCCGGTCATCGCGTCGGCAACGTATTGCTGACGCGGTGCGCGGGGCTGCTGTTCGGCCGCAGTTTCGACGACATGCTGTCCGGCTATCGGGTGTTCTCGCGGCGCTACGTCAAATCCTTCGCTGCGCATGCGCAGGGATTCGAAACCGAAACCGAACTGGCCGTGCACGCATTGCAGCTGCGCATGCCGGTGGCCGAGGTCGAAACCGCCTATGGCGTGCGCCCGGAAGGCTCGCAAAGCAAGTTGAATACCTGGCGCGATGGCTGGCGCATCCTCACCACCATCGCCAAGCTGTTCAAGGCCGAGCGGCCGTTGTTGTTCTTCTCGGTAGGCTTTATTGCCTGTGCCCTGGCTTCGGTGGGGTTGGCGATCCCCTTGTTTGAAACCTACGCCCAGACTGGCCTGGTTCCGCGCTTTCCCACCGCCATCCTGTGCGTGGCGCTGATGCTGCTGGGGTTCTTGCTGCTGGCCTGCGGGTTGATCTTGGATACCGTCACCCGTGGACGCATCGAGGCCAAGCATCTGGCCTATCTTGCCGAGCCCTTGCTGGGGCCGGAGGGGCGTCGATGAGTGCCCTGCTCGCGCGCGTCTACGCTGGTGCTGCGGCCTCCGAACCGGGGCGCGGGATCGCCCGCTTGTTGAATTGGGCCGATCACCGCTTCGCGTTTCGGCGTCCAGCCAACGTGGTCGCGGCGGTGACCGTCGTTGCGCTGCTAGGTGGCCTGGTGGCGTTGTGTCTTGGACAGGATGCGAACTGGGACCTGCGCAATTACCATGTCTATAACGGCTATGCGTGGTGGCACGGCCGTCTGACCCAGGATCTGGCCCCGGCGCAGTTGCAGAGCTACTTCAATCCGGCGCTGGATATCGTCCAGTATGGGCTGCTGACACGCTGGCCCGGGCCGTTGGCCGGCGCGTTGATGGGCGTGCTGCATGCAATGGTGTTCGTGCCGGTGGCGGCAATTGCCTGGTATGTGCTGGACGCAGATTCCCAGCGCGCCCGCCTGGCCCCGCTGTTGGCGCTGGCTGGCCTGTGCAGCGCGGCATTCCTTTCCGAATTTGCCAACACCATGGGCGATGCGAGTACCGCGCTCCCGTTGCTGGCGGCGCTGGCACTGGTGATGCGCGCGCAGCGCCGACAACAGGCCGGTAGCGCGCTGGCCGCCCGTCATTGGCTGCTCGCCGGGCTTTTGCTTGGTCTCGCCGTGGCGTGCAAGTTGACCAATGCGCCCTATGCAGTGGCGTTGGCCTGTGCGGGGCTCTGCGCCGGTGGGCGCCCGCGCGCACGGGCGCTTGGTGTGGTGAGCATGGCGCTGGCGGCGTTGCTGGTCTTTGCCCTGATTGCCGCACCCTGGTATCTACGGGTCTGGGAGCAGTTCGGCAATCCCTTGTTTCCGCAGTTCAATGGCGTGTTTCGCGCGCCGCTCGCGCAACCTGTCTCGCTGGGTGATACCCGTTGGCTGCCGCGTGGTGTGGGCGAATGGTTGGCGTGGCCGCTGGTACTGACCTTCAACCCCTGGCGGGTCAGTGAAATTGCGCTGTTTCAATGCATCTGGGCGCTGCTTTATCTGGCCGTGCTGGGAATCGTGGGGCGTGCGCTATGGCGCAGGTCTTTGCCCGTTCCTGGCTGGAATGCACAGGCCACGACGCTGCTGGTGTTTGTCGGCGTGGGTTATCTGCTCTGGCAGGGCATGTTTTCGATTCATCGCTACCTTGCGGCGCTGGAACTGCTGGCGCCGTTGGCGCTCTGGCTCTGCTGCCAGCGGTTGTTCGCCGCCGCCCGAGCCCGCACGGTGGCGGCCTGCCTGGTGCTCTTCAGTGCGCTGATCGCGCTCGGAGGCTGGAACGACTGGGGCCATGAATCCTGGGCACGGCACAGCATCCAGGTACAGCCGCCACCGATCGATGCGCCAGCGTCCAGTACCGTGTTGCTGGTCGGAAACCAGCCGCAGGCATGGCGGATTGCGTTGCTTGCGCCAGCGGCGCGTTATGTCGGTGTAGCCAGCAACCTCGCCGAATCGGATGCCTATCGCGCCCGCGTGCGCGCGCTGGTGGCCGAGCGGCCGCAGCTGTATGCGTTATGGGATGCTACGCAGGACAAGCAAAGTCCGCGCGTGGAACGGATGAATCGGTGGGCGCGGCGTCTGGGATGGAGCACTCGACCGGAATGCCCCCAATTGCGCTGGCTGATGGCGCATGGCTTACGCGCCGAACTCGATGCATCCCGGCCCGGACTGTGTCAGTTGCGCGTTCCCGAACGCAAGGCGATGGAGCTGGTCGCTGCCGATCGCCGTCTACTCGAGCAGGCGCAACAACAGCTGCTTGCCTATGGGGTGACGCTGGATCCGGCCAGCTGCCGCAGGCTTTCCTCGCGAATCGGGCAGGGGGAGTATCCCTACCAGTTCTGCAGGCTCGATCGATGAGACCCGATGACAGCTCAGGGCAGTTGAAACCCCGCCTGCCGCAGTAATCGCGCCAGCGCGATCAGCGGCAGACCGATCAATGCGGTGGGGTCTTGCGAGCGAATGGCGTCGAAAAGGCTGATGCCGAAGCCCTCGCACTTGAAGCTGCCGGCGCAATCCAGTGCGGGCTCGGCGGCCAGGTAGCGATCGATTTCGGCGCGCGTCAGCGGGCGCAACTGCACTTCGGTCAGGTCCAGCGCGTGCGCGGTGCGGCCAGGGCCGACCAGGCTCACCGCCGTATGGAAGCGCACCACGCGGCCGGACATCGCCGTCAGCTGCGCATGCGCCCGCTCCAGCGTGCCTGGTTTGCCCAGGGCCCGGCCGTCCAGGTCGGCGACCTGGTCCGAACCGATCACCCAGGCGTCGGGCGCGTGCGCAGCCACCGCCGCCGCCTTTTCGGCAGCCAGCCGGCTGGCCAGCGCGTCTGGGGCCTCCCCAGGCTGCGCCTGCTCATCGACCTCCGGCCTGACGGTGCTGAAGTCCAGTTGCAACCGGTCGAGCAGCTCGCGCCGATAGACGGAAGTGGAGGCAAGAATCAGGCGTGGCATCATGGGGCGCTGCGTCGGACGGGTAGGGGAGTCTGCCAGCCTTGGCGCCGTGCCAGGTGCGTGAATAGGGGTATTTGACAGGGCGTCGGCGGATCTTTAACATTCTGCGGCTTATGTCCGCGAACGTACCCGAAATGCTGGATGCTTGGCGGATGGTCGCAGCGCGCAGGCGCTTCGATGGCCGCATCCCGCTGTCTGCGATGACCCGCCTGCAAGGCAGTCTGGTCGATACCGAGGGCGAGTGCGTTTACTCGCTCCAATTCGATCAGGACGACCTGCTGAAGGTCGCTTATGTCGAACTCAGTGTCGATGTCGAGCTTCCGCTGGCCTGCCAGCGCAGCCTGCAACGTTTTCTGTATCCGGTGCAAATCAGACAGCGTCTTGGTTTGATCCGTGACGAAGCCGACGAAGCGGCGTTGCCGGCCGAGTACGAGGCCTTGCTGGTGCCGGAAGATGGCATGCTGCGGGCCGTCGACCTGGTCGAGGACGAACTGGTCCTGTCGATCCCGGTGGTGCCGATGGCGCCGGGCAGCGAGGCCGTCGAGGCCGAGTGGGTTCCGACCCAGGAAGAGCAAGACAAAGCCAGTCCGTTCGCGGCGCTGGCAGCGTTCAAAAAACAGTAACCGCCGCTGTGAAGGGCGGAAAGACAGGTCGGCGCGGGCGTCAAGCGTCCTGTTCGACTCGACAGACAAGTTATCGAACTTAAGTTGGAGCAATCCCATGGCTGTGCAGAAATCCCGAGTTACCCCGTCGCGTCGCGGCCAGCGTCGTTCGCACGATGCCCTGACCGCCAAGCAGCTGTCGACCGATCCGACCAGCGGCGAGATCCATCTGCGCCACCACATCACCGCTGACGGTTACTACCGCGGCAAGAAGGTGATTGCGACCAAGTCGTCGGCCGTCCAAGAAGATTGATTCGTGGCACCCGGCGCGTTCGACGCCGCCGGGTGACCCTCGCTTCTTCCGGAGCCGCCGATCACCGCGGCTCTTGCAACAGGGAACAGTATGAGCAAGCGGATCTATTCCAGAATCGCGGGCACGGGTAGCTATTTGCCCGAAAAGGTGTTGACCAACGACGACATGTCCAAGATCGTCGACACCAGCGATGAATGGATCTTCTCGCGCACTGGTATCCGTGAACGTCACATCGTCGCCGACGACCAGACCACCAGCGATCTGGCGTATTTCGCCTCGCTGAAGGCGATGGAAGCGGCCGGCGTGACCGCCGACGAGATCGACTTGATCGTTGTCGGCACCACCACCCCAGACCTGATTTTCCCGTCCACTGCCTGCCTGCTGCAGGCGCGGCTGGGCAATGTCGGCTGTGGTGCCTTCGACGTCAACGCGGCGTGCTCGGGCTTTGTCTATGCGCTCAGCGTGGCCGACAAGTTCGTGCGCAGTGGCGATGCCAAGACTGTGCTGGTGGTGGGCGCAGAAACCCTGACCCGCATCGTCGACTGGACCGACCGCACCACCTGCGTGCTGTTCGGCGACGGCGCTGGCGCGGTCGTGCTCAAGGCCGACGAAGAAACCGGCATCCTCAGCACCCATCTGCATGCCGACGGCAGCAAGAAAGAACTGCTGTGGGATCCGGTTGGCGTGTCGGTGGGCTTCGGCGAAGGCAAGAACGGCGGCGGCGCGTTGCTGATGAAGGGCAACGACGTGTTCAAGTACGCAGTCAAGGCCCTGGATTCGGTGGTCGACGAGGCCCTGGCCGCCAATGGCTACGACAAGCACGACCTGGACTGGCTGATCCCGCACCAGGCCAACCTGCGCATCATCGAGGCCACCGCCAAGCGGCTGGATCTGCCGATGGAGCAGGTGGTCGTCACCGTGGACCGACACGGCAATACCTCCTCGGCCTCGGTGCCGCTGGCGCTGGACGAAGCGGTTCGCTCCGGTCGCGTGCAGCGTGGTCAATTGCTGCTGCTGGAAGCATTCGGCGGCGGATTTACCTGGGGCTCGGCGCTGCTGCGCTACTGAGTCCGGCAGGCAGCGCCGCGTCCGCCGGCGCTGCCTGACAGCGTCAGGGACGGGCCCGTCATGGCAGAACCCATCGTCATCGCCGGACAGCGCGTCTGGCTGAAGCAGTATCGCCGCCACAGCCGCGCGGTCTCGCTCGGAGCACTTAACTTCGTCGCCCGCCGCTGGGGCCTGGACGCCTTGCGTCCACCGCCGCACCGTGGCGGCGATGCTGCGCGCGATCTGGAAGCGCGCCGGCTCGGCGAACTGCAGGCGCAAGCGGTCAATGTGCCGCGCGTGGTCGGTTGCGGACAGGCGGCCCTGGTGCTCAGCGACAACGGCCGTTCCTTTGCCAGCTGCCTGCGCGAGGCCAATGCGCCCGAGCGCGACCGGCTGATTGCGCTGGCGGTGGCGGCCATTGCCGATGCCCATCGCGATGGCGCCTATTTCGGCCAACCGCTTCCGCGCAACATGACCTTCGACGGGCAGGCGGTCGGCTTCATCGATTTCGAAGAAGACCCGCTGGAAGTGATGGACCTGGCGCAGGCACAGGCTCGCGACTGGCTGGTGTTCGGCTACGGGGTGGCCAAGTACTACCGCGGCCGCCGCGCGGTGCTGCAGCGGTTGATGACGTGTGCCTTCGATGCGGCCGGCCCGGCGGTGGCGGCGCATGCGCATGTGGTGACCGGGCGATTGCAGTGGTTTGCGCAGCTCACCGGTCGCCTGGGCCGCTCTGCCGGGGCGCTGGCGCGCGCCATCCTGGCCATCCACGCGGCGACCTCGCTCGGCGTCTTGCTGGTACTGGTGATATGCGTGGACTGGCTGGCCGATGGCGACATGGACCTGCTCAACGCCTTGCTGTAAGTGTGCCGGCGGTCGCGCCGGACGGGCCTTGCATACGCGGCAGTACAGACGCCGGGGCGATTTCGCACGTATCATCCCGGCTCGATTTTTGTAGGCAGCAACGCGTGACCGAATCCACTCTCGCCTTCGTGTTTCCCGGCCAGGGCTCGCAGTCCATAGGGATGCTGGCCGAACTGTCCGAACTGCACCCGCAGATCCGCGAAACCTTCGCCGAAGCCTCCGAAGGCGCCGGCGTCGACCTGTGGGCCCTGTCCCAGGGCGGCCCGGAAGAGCTGCTCAACCGCACCGAATACACCCAGCCGGCCTTGCTAGCCGCGGGCGTGGCGGTGTGGCGGCTGTGGAATGCGCAGCGCGGGCAGCGCCCGGCGGTCCTGGCCGGGCACAGCCTGGGCGAATACACCGCGCTGGTCGCTGCCGGCGCCCTGTCGCTGCACGACGGCGCGCACCTGGTCCGGCTGCGCGGCCAGTTCATGCAGGCCGCCGCGCCGGCCGGTGTTGGCGCGATGGCGGCGGTGCTGGGCGCCGAGGATGCGCTGGTGCAGGAGGTCTGTGCCGAGGCAGCAGGCAGCCAGGTGGTGGTGCCGGCCAATTTCAATTCGCCCGGTCAGATCGTGATCGGTGGCGATGCGGAGGCGGTGGATCGCGCGCTGGCCTTGCTGGCCGAGCGCGGTGTGCGCAAGGCGGTCAAGCTGGCGGTGAGCGTTCCTTCGCACACCCCGTTGATGCGCGATGCGGCCAACCAGCTCGCCGAAGCGATGGCCGGTCTGAGCTGGCACGCCCCACAGATTCCGGTGGTGCAGAACGTCGATGCGCGCGTGCACACCGGCAGCGAGGCGATTCTCCAGGCGCTGGCCGAGCAGCTGTATCTGCCGGTGCAGTGGACCGGCTGCGTGCAGGCGCTGGCCGCCCAGGGCATCACCAGGATCGCCGAATGCGGCCCCGGCAAGGTGCTGAGCGGGCTGATCAAGCGCATCGACAAGCGCCTGGACGCCCTTCCGCTGGCCACGCCGGCCGATTATGCCGGCGCGCTCGAAGCCTGGACGCACTGATTCGACGCACCTGCCGGCCCCGCCGGCAGCCCTCACTGTTCGCGGCTGCGGTCGCGCGCTCCCCACTCGAGGAACAGCATTCATGAGCAAGCCTCTGCAGGGCGAGATCGCCCTCGTCACCGGTGCCAGTCGCGGGATCGGCGCGGCCATCGCCGCTACGCTGGCCGCCCAGGGCGCCACCGTGATCGGCACCGCGACCTCGGCCTCCGGCGCTGCGGCGATCGGCGCGCGCCTGGCCGCCGACGGCGGCCACGGCCGTGAGCTCAACGTCACCGACGCTGCGGCGGTCGATGGCCTGATCGATGCGATCGGCAAGGAGTTCGGCGCGATCTCGATCCTGGTCAACAACGCCGGCATCACCCGCGACAACCTGTTGATGCGGATGAAGGACGACGACTGGCAGGCGATCATCGACACCAATCTGACCAGCGTGTTCCGCACCTCCAAGGCGGTGATGCGCGGCATGATGAAGGCGCGCAAGGGCCGCATCGTCAACATCGCCTCGGTGGTGGGCGTAACCGGCAATCCCGGCCAGACCAACTACGCTGCGGCCAAGGCCGGCATCATCGCGTTCTCCAAGTCGCTGGCCAAGGAAATCGGCTCGCGCGGGGTCACCGTGAATGTGGTGGCGCCAGGCTTCATCGATACCGACATGACCAAGGCGCTGCCGGACGAGGCCAGGACCGCCTTGCTGCAGCAGATCGCGCTGGGCCACCTGGGCCAGCCGGACGACATCGCCAACGCGGTGGCGTTCCTGGCCGGCCCGAGCGCCCGTTACATCACCGGTGAGACCCTGCACGTCAACGGCGGCATGTACATGCCGTGAGCGTGCGGCGCCGGGAGGCGCTAAGTGGCTGATTGGCCGGGACTTGTGATGCAATGCAAGGCTCGGGCGCTTCCACTACACTATCCAACGCGGCCATCGCAGCGGCGATGGCGTTTTTTTCGTACCACCACTACTCCATCTGGAGCGATATCCCCAATGAGCACCATCGAAGAACGCGTCAAGAAAATCGTCGTCGAACAACTCGGCGTCAAGGAAGAGGAAGTCACCACCAGCGCATCGTTCGTCGATGACCTGGGTGCCGACTCGCTGGACACCGTCGAGCTGGTGATGGCGCTGGAAGAAGAGTTCGAGTGCGAGATCCCGGACGAAGAGGCTGAGAAGATCACCTCGGTCCAGCAGGCGATCGACTACGTCAAGGCTCACGTCAAGAGCTGATGCGTTGTTCCTGACGGCGGCGGCGTGCATCAAGCCGTTGCTGCGTCAGACATTCCATGGGGCCGCTGATGCGGCCCTGTGTTTTTCAAGCGTCATCCGCAAACCGTAAGCACCGTCCGTTCCGTGGTGAGGAGATCTGCAATGAGTCGTCGTGTTGTCGTTACCGGCATGGGCATGGTGTCGCCGCTGGGCAATGATCTGGCCACCAGCTGGGATGGAATCATCCACGGGCGCTCAGGCATTGGCCCGATCACGCAGATCGATGCCTCGCAGTTCACCACCAAGATTGCCGGCGAGATCAAGAATTTCGACCCCACGCTTTTTGTGTCCGCCAAGGACGTCAAGAAGATGGATTCGTTCATCCATTACGGTGTCGGCGCCTCGTTCATGGCGCTGGACGATTCCGGCCTGGAAATCGACGAAAGCAATGCCGAACGCGTTGGCGCCATTCTCGGCTCCGGCATCGGCGGGCTGCTCGGTATCGAAGAGCAGACCATCAAATTCCACGAGGGCGGCGCGCGCAAGATTTCGCCGTTCTATGTGCCCAGCACCATCATCAACATGCTGCCGGGCCAGGTGAGCCTGATCAAGGGCCTGAAAGGCCCGACCTTCTCGGCGGTGTCGGCCTGCGCCACCTCCAACCATTCGATCGGCACCGCGATGCGCATGATCCAGCACGGCGACGCAGACGTGATGCTGGCCGGCGGCGCCGAGCGCGGCTCCTCGCCGAGTTCGGTGGGCGGCTTTTGCGCAATGAAGGCGATGTCCACCCGCAACGATGACCCGACCGGCGCCTCGCGTCCGTGGGACAAGCAGCGCGATGGCTTCGTGCTGGGCGACGGTGCCGGCGTGCTGGTGCTGGAAGAGTACGAACACGCCAAGGCGCGTGGCGCGCGCATCTATGCAGAGCTGGTCGGCTTCGGCGCCAGCTCCGATGCCTTCCACATGACCGCGCCCAGCGAAGACGGCGAGGGCGCGGCGCGCAGCATGGCCGCGGCGATGCGCGATGCCAAGCTCAATCCCGAGCAGATCGGCTACCTCAATGCGCACGGCACCTCCACGCCGCTGGGCGATTTGGCCGAAACGCTGGCGATGAAGCGCGCGCTGGGCGAGCACGCCTACAAGACCATGGTCAGCTCGACCAAGTCGATGACCGGTCACCTGCTCGGCGCGGCCGGCGGCGTGGAAGCGATCTTCTCGGTGATGGCGCTGCATACCGGCATCATTCCGCCGACCATCAATCTGGAAGAGCCCAGCGAAGGCTGCGACCTGGATTACGTGCCGAACGTGGCACGCGAAGTCCAGGTGGATGCAGTGATGTCCAACGGCTTCGGCTTCGGCGGCACCAACGGCACGCTGGTGTTCAAGCGCGTCTGACGTCACTGCGCTGATGTACCGCGAGCAATGTCTCGCGGTACACGACGCACACTGATTCGGGCCCCGCGCCGCCGCGCATGACGCTGCCGAACGTCGCTGCGCGACCTGATCCATCTCATCATGCGTACCCTGCCTCCATTGCAGGGTGGCGCGTCTTAGCACCCCACGCCACACCAGGCCGATGACGCTCACCAGACCCCTGCACGCGGACATCGACCTGCTGGCGCTGCATCGGCTGGCGCCGCAGCGCTATCCTGCACTGCTCGAATCCACTGCCTCCGGCACCGCCCACGGCCGCTGGGATGTGTTGTTGCTGGCAGACGGCGCAAGCCTGCGGCTGGACGCCGATGGGCGCACGCGCGACGGTGATGGACGGGTGCTGGACGGTGGATTTCTGCAGGCACTGGATGCGGCCTGGCAGGCCGAGCGCGTGCCGCACGCTGCGACCAGCCCGTGGCCATTTCGCGGCGGCTGGGCGGTGCTGCTGGATTACGAGCTGGCCGCGCAGGTCGAACCGATTCTGCAACTGCCCACGCGCAGCGATGGCTTGCCGAGCGCACTGGCCTTGCGCGCACCGGCCGCGGTGCTGCGCGACCGGGTGCAAGGCCGCTGCATCGCGCTGGCCGAGCCGGGCCGTGCCGATCTGCTGGCCCGCATCGTCGAGGACATCGCCGCCTGCGCCGCATTGCCGCCATTGCCTGCGTGGGTCGGGCCGGTGGCTGTCGAAGAAGATGCGCCGGAGCGCTTTACCGCTGCCGTGGAGCGCGTGCTCGCTTATCTGCGTGCCGGCGATGTGTTCCAGGCCAATATCTCGCGCGCCTGGCATGCCGCGTTCGCTGCTGCGGTCGATCCGGCGGCGTTGCATGCGCGCCTGCGCGCGGCCAATCCCGCCCCGTTTGCCGGCCTGTTCGTCGCGGCAGGGCGCGCGGTGGTGAGTTCCTCGCCGGAGCGGCTGGTGTCGGTGCAAGGCGATGTGGTGCAGACGCGCCCGATCGCCGGCACCCGCGCGCGCTTTGCCGGCGACGACGATGCTGCACGCATCCGCGAGCTGGTCGGCCATCCGAAGGAGCGCGCCGAGCACGTCATGCTGATCGACCTGGAACGCAACGACCTGGGACGCATCTGCGCGCCGGGCACGGTCGAGGTGGACGAGCTGATGGGCGTGGAAAGCTACGCGCATGTGCACCACATCGTCAGCAACGTGCGCGGCCGTCTGCGTGCCGACGTCACTCCGGGCGAGGTGGTTGCTGCGGTATTTCCCGGCGGCACCATCACCGGTTGCCCGAAGGTGCGCTGCATGCAGATCATCGCCGAGCTCGAATGCACCGCGCGTGGCGCCTATACCGGCGCATTCGGCTGGCTCAATCGCGACGGCGACATGGATCTGAACATCCTGATCCGCACCGCCGAGGTGGCCGGGGAGCAGGTGCATTTCCGCACCGGCGCCGGGATCGTGGTGGATTCGGACCCGCAGCGCGAACTGGACGAAACCCGCGCCAAGGCGCGCGGCGTGCTGCGCGCCTTCGACCAGGCATGAGCGCTTCAACGGGACATCACCGGCGCGCGGTATCCTGCGCGGCGCTGGGGCAATGACGAGGTGCGTGTGGCGGTGACTGGCAAACGTGGATGTCTGGCCGTGCTCGGCATGGCCCTGCTGCTTGCAGCGCTGCTGGCGATTGCGGCCGTGGTGGCGTGGCGGCATTACCTGCACTTTGCCGAGACGCCGATGAGCGCGAGTGCGCCCAGCGTGGTGATCGCGCCCGGCGATTCACTCAAGGCCACATTGCGCAAATTGCGCGCCGCCGGCGTGGCACAGGGCACCGATCTGGAATGGCAACTGCTCGCGCGCCAGGTCGATGCGGCCGGCAAGCTCAAGGTGGGCGAATACGCGCTGGCGCCGGCGCTGTCGCCGCGCGAGCTGCTCGAACGCATGCGCCAGGGCCGGGTGATCCAGTACCGCTTCACCATCGTGGAAGGCTGGAACTTCCGCCAGCTGCGCGCCGCGATCGCCACCGCCACGCCGCTGCAGCAATCCATCGCTGCGCTGGACGATGCGGCGTTGATGGCGCGTCTGGGTTTCGCCAACCAGCACCCGGAAGGACGCTTCCTGCCGGAAACCTATCTCTACCAGCGCGGCGACAGCGACCTGGACGTGCTCAAGCGCGCCCACCTGGCCATGGACAAGGCGCTGGCGCAGGCCTGGGAGCAGCGCGCGCCCGACCTGCCGCTCGGCTCGCCGGAACAGGCGTTGATCCTGGCCTCCATCATCGAAAAGGAAACCGCGCTGGGCGCCGAGCGCCCGCTGATTGCCGGCGTGTTCCTGCGCCGCCTGCAGCTGGGCATGAAGCTGCAGACCGACCCCACCGTGATCTACGGCATCGGCAGCAGCTACGACGGCAATATCCGCCGCCGCGACCTGACCACCGATACGCCGTACAACACCTACACGCGTACCGGCCTGACCCCGACCCCGATTGCCATGCCCGGCCGTGAGGCCCTGCTGGCGGCGGTGCGTCCGGCGCCGGGGAATGCCCTGTATTTCGTGGCGGTCGGCGATGGCACCGGCGCGCATGCGTTCTCGGCCACCCTGGCCGAACACAATGCGGCGGTGGCGCGTTACCTGCAGCGCCGTCGTCTGCCGCAACCGGAGTCCACTCCATGACCACTGCGTTTTCACCCTGGCAGCAGCGCGCCTACGACCAGACGCTGGCGGCACTGGACGCCGGCCGGCTCGGGCACGGCCTGCTGATCTGCGGGCCGGATGGCCTGGGCAAGCGTGCGGTGGCCCTGGCGCTGGCTGAGCACGTGCTGGCCAGCGCGCCGGACCCGGCGCTGGCGCAGCGCAGCCGGCAGCTGATCGCCGCCGGAACCCACCCGGACCTGCAGCTGATCTCGTTCATTCCCAACCGCACCGGCGACAAGCTGCGCACCGAGATCGTAATCGAGCAGGTACGCGAGATTTCGCAAAAACTCTCGTTGACCCCGCAGTACGGCATCGCCCAGATCGTGATCGTCGACCCGGCCGATGCGATCAATCGCGCTGCCTGCAACGCCTTGCTCAAGACGCTGGAAGAACCCTCGCCGGGGCGCTACCTGTGGTTGATCAGCGCGCAGCCGGCGCGCCTGCCGGCGACCATCCGCAGCCGCTGCCAGCGTCTGGAATTCAAGCTGCCGCCCGCACACGAGGCGCTGGCCTGGCTGCTGTCGCAAGGTGTCGACGAGCGGGCTGCACAGGAAGCGCTGGATGCCGCACGCGGTCATCCGGGGCTTGCGGCGCAGTGGCTGCGCGAGGATGGCCTGGCGGTGCGCCGCGCGTTGGCGCAGGACCTGGAGCAGATCGCCGCCGGGCGCGCCGGCGCAGTGGAGGTTGCGCAGCGCTGGACCAACGACGGCCAGGCCGACCAACGGCTGCGCCACGCGGCGGACCTTGCGCTGGCACAGGCATCGGCCGGCTTGACCGATCCATCGCGGTTGCACAAGCTGGCGACCTGGTTCGACGCCGCCAATCGCACCCGCGACCTGCTGCGCACCACCGTCCGCGCCGATCTGGCGGTGACGGAATTGTTGCTGGCCTGGCGCGAGGGAGAGCGTCCGGCACGTTCTAGGGGAACTCGATGAGTGCAATGAATGCACGCCAGGGCATTTTGTCGCTGGCGTTGAAGGACAAGCCGGCGCTCTACAGCGCGTACATGCCGTTCGTGAAAGGCGGCGGCATCTTCGTGCCCACGCCCAAGCGCTACATGCTCGGCGACGAAGTCTTCCTGTTGCTGACCCTGCCCGATTCCAGCGAACGCCTGCCGGTCGCCGGCAAGGTCATCTGGACCACCCCGGCCGGTGCGCAGGGCAACCGCGCCGCCGGCATCGGCGTGCAGTTCCCGGACGGCCAGGAAGGCGAGAGCGTGCGCAACAAGATCGAGACGCTGCTGGCGGGTCTGACGACCTCGGACAAGCCGACGCACACGATGTGATGCGGCGCGCCGCGGCCGCGCGCCTGATCGCCGTTGTCTGGCGCGGGGCATCGACGGGCGTATCGGGCATCTGACGGCGCCGAATCGATTGCCACAGCGTCGCGCCAGGGAGTCATGGCGCCACGCCCAGCCACCGGAACGGGGCGTTTTCGTGCGCATTGCCGCCGTCGCCGATGAACCTGTTGACGATCGCCGCAGCTGCCCTATAATGTGCGGCTCGCGTCACCGGGCGGTTAGCTCAGCGGTAGAGCATTGCCTTCACACGGCAAGGGTCACAAGTTCGAACCTTGTACCGCCCACCATCGAAATCCGGCAGCAGCAAGGGTTTCAACGCGAGAAGAAAAAAAAGCCGGCCATGCGCCGGCTTTTTTGTTGTCCTGAAGGCGCTCCCGCAACGCCTTGGGCGTCTGGCTCGGTTGAGTGGTGTGGACCACAGCCGATGCCGTCAAATCGCAGGTGTCGCCGCTATCCGTGCGGGTGAAATGCAGAGCCTGTTGATCCCAACGACTCGTTCAAGTCGCTGACAGCCATGTTCACCCGCTTGTGCCTGCTTGTTGCAGGCGCGGGAACGAATCGCCATCCTGCAATCCCCCGCGTTGAAGAAGGAGTGGCGATGAAGGCGCTGCTTGGAAGTGCTCTGGTTGCAATGATGTTGCTGGCGGGCTGTGCCCGTGACGTGGGCGAGCAGTACGTGGGCAAGTGGGTCAACATGAAGTCGGAGAAGAACGTGCTCAGCATCGAGCACAATGGTGAGAGTTTCATCATTCGCGACACCACGCCGGCGCTGCTCGGCGGCGGCGTCAGGACGAAGAATCATCCGGCGATCTTGAACAAGGGCGTGCTGCAGGTGTCCAGCGCCGATGGCACCGTCAACTATGCGATCGACCAGGCGACCGGTCACTTGAGCACGGGCGACACCGAATACACGCGGGTCAAGTGATCGTTGCGTGCTCGCTCAATGGGCGAGTGCTGAGTGGCGTGCTGCATCTGCGGCGGGATCGCATCACCAACGTCGCGCCTACCCTGTCGTGTGATCGCATCGCATGCCCGGTCGCCGCTGACCACCAGTCTTGCGTGCCAAAGACTCGCCGACCAACGTCTGCGCTTGCGGCCCGAGCAGGCGAAGCCAAAGCCCGGACCTGCATCTCAAACAGGCGATGCCGACGCGTGCGTCTGCATCCAGCGCCACAAGGTGGTGCGCGAGACACCGAGTGCCTGTGCGGCAAGGGCGCGATTGCCGTTTGCCCGATCGAGCGCGGCGCGGACTGCCGCTGCAGTGAGTTGCATGCGCGAAGTTGCAAGATCAGTGTGCCCGGGTGCTGCTGCGCCATCGCCAATGCGCACATCAAACAGCTCAGGTGCCCAGCGTTCCAATTGATCCAGGTCCAGGCTGTCGTGCGGTTGGGCCTTCCAGTGGATGCACAGGCGTTCGACCAAGTTGCGTAGTTCGCGCACGTTGCCTGGCCAGGTGTGCTGTTGCAGCCGCTGCAGCGCTGGTGGAGACAAAGGCGACGGCAGCGCGCCGAGTTGCTGGAAGTAATGCGTCAGCAACAAGGCGATCTCGTGGGGGCGATGACGCAGCGGCGGCAGAGCGATGCGTAGCGCTGCCAGGCGATAAAACAGATCACGGCGGAAGCGCCCTTGCTCGACCAATGCCTGCAGCGGTTGCAGGCTGGCGGCGATCACGCGCACGTCGACGGCGACCGGCAGGGTGGCGCCCACCCGTAGCACTTCGCGCTCTTCCAGGACGCGTAGCAGGCGTGTCTGCAGCGGCATCGGCAGTTCGCCGATTTCGTCGAGAAACAGCGTGCCGTCCTGCGCGGCTTCGATCAGGCCGACATGGCCGCCGCGGCGTGCGCCGGTAAAGGCGCCGTCGCTGTAGCCGAACAATTCCGCCTCCAGCAACGACTCGCTGATGGCACCGCAGTTGATGGCGACGAAACGGCCGCGCCGTCGGCTGCCGGCATGCAACTGGCGCGCGACCAGTTCCTTGCCGGTGCCGGTCTCGCCGCTGATCAACACGGTGCCCGGATGCGGGGCGTATAGCTGCACCAGCTCGCGCACATGCGCGATTGCCGCGTCTTGGCCAAGCAATGCGTCGGTGCGCCGCACCCGGCGCGTGCCGGTGCGGCTGCCGCCGCGCTCGTTGCCGGGTGCGGTACCCAGCGCGATGGCGTGTTCGAGCGCCAGGCGGACCGAATCTGCCGAATACAGCAGCACGCCGGGCAGGCCGGCCTGTTCGGCGAAATCGATCGCCATGCCGGTGCCGACGATGACCTGGATGCCGCTTGCACGCAGGTCGGCAATGCAGTCGCGCGCGTCTTCGGCGGTGACAAAGCGGCGGTGTTCGATGTCGAGGTCAAAGCTGTCCTGAAACGCGCGGAACGAGGGCACGTCGGTGGCATGGGTGACCACGCCGATGCGCGGTGCGATGCGGCGTGCGCGCGCCAGCGCTTCCATCAGATCGAATCCGGTGGCCTGGATCGGCGCCAGTGGCAGTGAGAGCCGGCTGCGCAGATAGGCGGCATTGGAGCCGCCGGCGACCAGCACGTCGCAGCGCTCGCGGCGCAGGCGCTGGCCGATGACCTCCACGGCCTCGGCAAAGCCGAGGTTGATCTGCTCGACACGCGCGCGCTGGTCGAACTCGGGGATGACGTCGGCCAGCAGGCCGGTCAGGCGAGAGACGCTGACGGTCCAGATGACCGGTGGAGAGGTCTCCGTCGGCTCGGTAAATCTGGGGCTGGGCATCATTGGTGCCGCGTTGCAAAGATGTTGCATGCTGCGCGTTGCGTTGCGGTTTTGCAACATTTGTTCCGTTCCGGCCGAATCGAATCAATGACTTGGCGTTGGCATGCCATTTGCGCCTAATCCCGCATCTCAACCCTGGAATCGCCATGACGTCCTCACCCACCGCTTCCGCCGGCACGCGCTTCCGCGCTGCGCTGGCTGCCGAATCGCCGCTGCAGGTGATCGGCGCGATCAATGCCAACCACGCGCTGCTGGCGCAGCGTGCCGGCTACCAGGCCATCTACCTGTCTGGCGGTGGTGTGGCGGCTGGTTCGCTGGGGTTGCCGGACCTGGGCATCAATACGCTGGAAGACGTGCTGATCGACGTGCGCCGCATCACCGATGTCTGCGAGCTGCCGCTGCTGGTGGATGTGGACACCGGCTTCGGGCCGAGCGCGTTCAATATCGAGCGCACCATCAAGTCACTGATCAAGGCGGGCGCGGCCGGCTGCCATATCGAGGACCAGGTCGGCGCCAAGCGTTGCGGGCATCGGCCGGGCAAGGAGATCGTCAGCCAGGCCGAGATGGTCGACCGGGTCAAGGCGGCGGCCGATGCCAAGACCGATGCGGCGTTCTTCCTGATTGCGCGCACCGATGCGATCCAGATGGAAGGCGTGGATGCGGCGATCGAACGTGCGCTCGCCTGCGTGGAAGCCGGTGCCGACGGCATCTTTGCCGAAGCCGCGTACGACCTGGATACCTACAAGCGTTTTGTCGATGCGGTGCGTGTGCCGGTGCTGGCCAATATCACCGAATTCGGCAAGACGCCGCTGTTCACGCGCGACCAGCTGGCGCAGGCGGGTGTGGCGATCCAGCTGTTTCCGCTGTCGGCATTTCGCGCGGCCAACAAGGCGGCCGAGGCGGTCTATACCGCGATTCGGCGCGATGGTCATCAGCAGGCCGTGCTGGACACCATGCAGACGCGCGAAGAGCTGTACGAGCGCATCGGCTACCACGGCTATGAGCAGCGCCTGGACGCGTTGTTTGCACGCAAAGGCGCATGATCGCGCCTTGCCGCGTGCAGGTTTGGCTACTTCATCCGTGACACCGCAACACGACACCGTTTGGGAGCGCATCGCATGAACGACACCGTCAATCCCGGCTTCAAGCCGAAGAAATCCGTCGCACTGTCCGGCACTGCTGCAGGCAACACCGCGCTGTGCACGGTGGGCCGCAGCGGCAACGATCTGCATTACCGCGGCTACGACATCCTGGATCTGGCCACCAGCAGCGAGTTTGAGGAAATCGCCTATCTGCTGGTGCACGGCAAGCTGCCCAACAACGGCGAACTGCGCGGTTACAAGGCCAAGCTGCGCTCGCTGCGCGGCGTGCCGGCGGCAGTGAAAACCGCACTGGAGCAGCTGCCGCCGTCGGCGCATCCGATGGACGTGATGCGCACTGGGGTGTCGGTGCTGGGTTGCCTCCAGCCGGAGAAGGACGATCACAATCATCCCGGCGCACGCGATATCGCCGACAAGCTGATGGCCTCGCTGGGATCGATGCTGCTGTACTGGTACCACTACAGCCACAACGGCAAGCGCATCGAGGTGGAAACCGACGACGACTCGATCGGCGGGCACTTCCTGCATCTGCTGCACGGGTTTGCGCCGAAGGACGCGTGGGTGCGTGCGATGCACACCAGCCTGATCCTGTACGCCGAGCACGAGTTCAACGCGTCCACGTTTGCAAGCCGCGTCATTGCCGGCACCGGCAGCGACATGTACAGCGCCATCGCCGGCGGCATCGGCGCATTGCGCGGGCCCAAGCACGGCGGCGCCAACGAAGTGGCCTTTGAGGTGCAGAAGCGCTACGACACCCCGGACGAGGCCGAGGCCGACATCAAGGCGCGTGTGGAACGCAAGGAAGTGGTGATCGGCTTCGGGCATCCGGTCTATACCGTGTCCGACCCGCGCAACAAGGTGATCAAGGAGGTGGCGCGCGAGCTTTCCGAGGCGCAGGGCAGCCGCAAGATGTACGACATTGCCGAGCGCCTGGAGAGCGTGATGTGGGACATCAAGAAGATGTTCCCAAATCTGGACTGGTTCAGTGCGGTCAGTTACCACATGATGGGCGTGCCGACGGCGATGTTTACGCCGCTGTTCGTATTGGCGCGTACGGCTGGCTGGAGCGCGCACGTCATCGAGCAACGCATGGACGGCAAGATCATTCGTCCCTCGGCCAATTACACTGGCCCGGAGGATCAGGTCTTCGTACCGTTGGATCAGCGTCCCTGAGCACGCGCGAGTGGTTGGGTTGGTCGACCGCGATCGCCTTCGTTCAATGAAGGCGATCGCGCTCACGCAAGTGCAATGAGAGATGGCAAAAATCCAAAAGCGCCTGAAACTCTGACCCGATTCCTGATTCCTGATTCCTGATTCCTGATTCCTGATTCCTGATTCCTGATTCCCGATTCCCGATTCCCGATTCCCGATTCCCGATTCCCGATTCCCGCAATGCCCCCGCCCGCTTCGATATCGCCAGCCATGAACAGCCAGTACCGCAAGCCCTTGCCGGGCACCTCGTTGGAGTATTTCGATGCACGCGCCGCCGTGGATGCGCTGCAGCCCGGCGCCTATGCAACGCTGCCGTACACCGCACGTGTGCATGCGGAGAATCTGGTGCGGCGCGCCGAACCGCAGATGCTGGAGGCCTACCTGCGCCAGCTGATCGAGCGCAGGCGCGACCTGGATTTTCCATGGTTTCCGGCGCGTGTGGTCTGTCACGACATCCTGGGGCAGACCGCGCTGGTCGACCTGGCCGGGCTGCGCGATGCGATCGCCGATCAGGGTGGCGACCCGGCGCAGGTCAACCCGGTGGTGCCGGTGCAGTTGATCGTCGATCACTCGCTGGCGGTGGAATACGCCGGTTTCGACAAGCAGGCCTTCGCCAAGAATCGCAGCGTGGAAGATCGGCGCAACGCCGACCGCTTCCACTTCATCGAATGGACCAAGCGCGCATTCGAAAACATGGAAGTGATTCCGCCGGGCAACGGGATCATGCATCAGATCAATCTGGAGAAAATGTCGCCGGTGATCTACACGCTCGATGGCGTGGCGTTCCCGGATACCTGCGTAGGCACCGACAGCCACACCCCGCATGTGGATGCGCTGGGTGTGATCGCAGTGGGCGTGGGCGGGCTGGAAGCGGAAAACGTGATGCTGGGGCGCGCGTCGTGGATGCGCCTGCCCGACATCATCGGTGTGGAACTGCTGGGCCGGCCGGCGCCCGGCATCACCGCCACCGACATCGTGCTGGCCCTGACCGAGTTCCTGCGCCAGCAACGTGTGGTCGGTGCCTATCTGGAGTTCTACGGGGCCGGCGCCAGCGCACTGACCATCGGCGATCGCGCGACCATTTCCAATATGACGCCGGAGTTCGGTGCCACTGCGGCGATGTTCTATATCGACCAGCAGACGCTCGACTACCTGCGTCTGACCGGGCGCGAAGAGACGCAGATTGCGTTGGTGGACACCTACGCGCGCCAGACCGGCTTGTGGGCGGACGACCTGGTGACCGCGCAGTACGAGCGCGTGCTGCGGTTCGACCTGTCGAGCGTGGTGCGCAACATGGCTGGGCCGTCCAATCCGCACAAGCGCGTGGCCACCAGCGCGCTGGCCGAGCGCGGTATTGCCGGCGCCTGGGAGGAGGTGCCGGGCCAGATGCCCGATGGTGCGGTGATCATTGCCGCGATCACCTCGTGTACCAACACCTCCAACCCGCGCAATGTCATTGCCGCCGGCTTGCTGGCACGCAACGCGAATGCAAGGGGGTTGACGCGCAAACCCTGGGTGAAAAGTTCGCTGGCGCCGGGCTCCAAGGCGGTGCAGTTGTATCTGGAAGAGGCCGGCCTGTTGGGCGAGCTGGAACAACTGGGCTTCGGCATCGTCGCGTTTGCCTGCACCACCTGTAATGGCATGAGTGGTGCGCTGGATCCGGTGATCCAGCAGGAAATCATCGACCGCGATCTCTATGCGACAGCGGTCTTGTCGGGCAACCGCAATTTCGACGGGCGCATCCATCCATATGCGAAGCAGGCGTTTCTGGCATCGCCGCCATTGGTGATCGCCTATGCCATCGCCGGGACGGTGCGCTTCGATATCGAAAAGGACGTGCTCGGCGTCGATGCCGATGGCGTGGCGGTGACGCTCAAGGATCTGTGGCCAAGCGATGCGGAGATCGATGCGGTGGTGGCGCGCAGCGTCAAGCCGGAACACTTTCGCAGCGTCTATGACCCGATGTTCAAGCGCAGCGTGGGGCAGGGCATCCGCGTCAGTCCGTTGTACGACTGGCGGCCCACCAGCACCTACATCCGTCGCCCGCCGTATTGGGAAGGCGCACTCGCCGGTGCACGCAGCTTGCATGGCCTGCGCCCATTGGCGGTGCTGGGCGACAACATCACCACCGATCATCTGTCGCCGTCGAATGCAATCCTGGCCGGCAGCGCGGCCGGCGAATATCTGGCGCAGATGGGCGTGCCGGAGGAAGACTTCAATTCCTACGCCACCCATCGCGGCGACCACCTCACCGCGCAGCGCGCCACCTTCGCCAATCCCAAGCTGGTCAACGAAATGGCGGTGGTCGATGGACAGGTCACCGCTGGTTCGCTGGCGCGGCTGGAACCGGAAGGGCAGGTGCTGCGCATGTGGGAGGCGATCGAAACCTACATGACGCGCAAACAGCCGCTGATCATCATTGCCGGTGCCGATTACGGCCAGGGCTCCTCGCGCGATTGGGCCGCCAAGGGCGTGCGTCTGGCGGGGGTGGAGGTGATCGTGGCCGAGGGCTTCGAACGCATTCACCGCACTAACCTGATCGGCATGGGTGTGTTGCCGCTGGAGTTCAAGCCGGGCAGCGATCGCAAGACGCTGGGCATCGACGGCAGCGAAACCTTCGATGTGGTCGGCGAGCGCACGCCGGGTGCCACGCTGACGCTGTCGATCCATCGCCGTAATGGCGAGCAGTTGCAGGTGCCGGTCACCTGCCGCCTGGACACAGCCGAGAAAGTGTCCATCTACGAGGCGGGCGGCGTGCTGCAACGGTTTGCGCAGGATTTTCTTGAGGCCTCGGCAGCCTGATGGCTTCGACGCCCGAGGACGCCAGGTCGCCCGCTTGCACCCACCCGTGCAGGCGCGCACACTTTGGCAATCTTTGCCATCAGGAGGTCGCATGGCCACGATGAATATCTCTTTGCCCGACGAGCTCAAGCAGTTCGTCGATCAGCAAGTCCAGGAGCATGCCTACGGTTCCAGCAGCGAGTACCTGCGCGAACTGATCCGCAAGCAACGCGATGTGGAACAGCTGCGTGGGTTGCTGCTGGATGGGGCCAACTCCGGGCCGGCCGTGGCAACGGAGCCTGATTTCTTCGACAAGATGCGTGAGCGCGCGCAGGCACGCGCTGCCAGCAAGTGAAGCCGGCGCGCTGGCGCCCGTTGGCGCTGCGCGACGTTGACGAAGCCGCTGCGTGGTATGGCGAACAAGCCGGGCTAGCGCTGGAACTGGCGTTTGCCGACGCGCTGGAGTCGGCGGTCAAGATGCTGATGCAACACCCGGGTGTCGGTTCCAGCCGACATGCGGTGCTGTTGAAGCTGCAGGACCTGCGGGTATGGCCACTCAAGGGATTTCCCTATTTGATTTTCTACATCGAACGCGACACGGACATCGTCATCTGGCGTGTGCTGCAGATGCAGCGCGACATTCCTGCGTGGATGAGCGGCGACGCCTGAGCGGTTCGACGCGAGTTTTGCCTCAACTCTCCGGCAGCGCCGCAGTCGGTGCGTCTTCGCTGTGATCACGATCAACTGAGATAGACCAAGCCCATGACCCATCTCCCCCAACTCCGCATCCCGGCCACCTACATGCGTGGCGGCACCAGCAAGGGCGTGTTCTTTCGCCTGCAGGATCTGCCCGCTGCCGCGCAGCAGCCCGGACCTGCGCGCGATGCGTTGTTGCTGCGGGTGATCGGCAGCCCCGATCCGTATGGCAAGCAGATCGATGGCATGGGCGGGGCGACCTCCAGCACCAGCAAGAGCGTGATCGTGTCGGCCAGCACGCGTGCCGGGCACGATGTGGACTATCTGTTCGGGCAGGTGTCCATCGACAGCGCGTTCGTGGACTGGAGCGGCAACTGCGGCAACCTGTCGGCGGCGGTGGGGCCGTTTGCGATCGCCAATGGCCTGGTTGATGCCGCGCGTGTGCCGCGCGATGGCGTGGCGACGGTGCGGATCTGGCAGGCCAATATCGGCAAGACCATCGTGGCGCATGTGCCGATGACCGGTGGCCAGGTCCAGGAAACCGGCGACTTCGAACTGGATGGGGTGACCTTTCCTGCCGCCGAAGTGCAGCTGGAATTTCTCGACCCGGCCGACGATGCCGAAGGCGAGGGCGGTGCGATGTTCCCCACCGGCCAGCTGATCGATCATCTGGAGATTCCCGGCCTGGGCACGATCGCCGCGACGCTGATCAATGCCGGCATCCCGACCATCTTCGTCAACGCGCGCGACCTGGGCTATACCGGCACCGAGCTGCAGGAGGCGATCAATGGCGACCCGCGTGCATTGACGATGTTCGAGACCCTGCGTGCGCACGGCGCGGTACGGATGGGCTTGATTGCGAAGGTGGAAGACGCAGCGACGCGGCAGCACACGCCGAAAGTGGCGTTCGTGGCGCCGCCGGCCGATTACACCGCGTCCAGCGGCAAACCGGTGCACGCTGCCGAACTCGATCTGCTGGTGCGCGCGCTGTCGATGGGCAAGTTGCATCACGCCATGATGGGCACCGCGGCCGTTGCCATCGGGACAGCGGCGGCCGTGCCCGGCACCTTGGTCAATCTGGCCGCAGGCGGAGTGACGCGCACGGCGGTGCGCTTCGGACATCCCTCCGGAACCCTGCGCGTCGGCGCCGAGGCGCAGCTGGTGGACGGCCAGTGGCAGGTGACCAAGGCGCTGATGAGCCGTAGCGCGCGGGTGCTGATGGAAGGCTGGGTGCGGGTGCCGGTCGACTCCGCCGACGCCGGCTGACCGCGCACTGAGACGGGCTAAGCCCCGACGCACAATTTGCATGCACGTGTTGCATTAATTCGAACACCTTTTCGAATTCGGAAAACTTTTTCGCACGCGCTCTGCCAAATTTGTGTAAATCGTGTTAATTCTGTTGCAACGCGGCATGCAGATCAGGCCGCTCCGCCAACCGAATTCGGAGTCTTCCCATGTCCGCCAGCCGGTCGCTCAAGATCAGCGCGCTCGCCGTTGCCGTTGCTTCCATTCTCCCGCTCCATGCCGCTGCCCAGCAGGCGCCCGGCGACGACGGTGTCGTGCGCCTGGACGCAGTCAAGGTCACGGTCGAGCGCCGCTCGGAAGATTCCAAGGACGTGCCGGTCTCGGCATCGGTGCTGCGTCCGGAATTCCTGGATGCCATCTCCACCAGCGGCTCGGATATCCGCGTGCTCGCGGGCAAGGCGCCCAGCCTCAACATCGAATCGTCCAACGGCCGCGTGTTCCCGCGCGTGTACATCCGCGGCTACGGCAACACCGACTTCAACACCTACGCCTCGCAGCCGGTGTCGCTGATCTATGACGACGTGGTGCAGGAAAACGCGTTCCTGAAGGGCTTCCCGATCTTCGATCTGGAAGGCCTGGAAGTGCTGCGCGGCCCGCAGGGCACGCTGTTCGGCCGCAATACGCCGGCCGGCGTGGTCAAGTTCAACTCGGTCAAGCCGACCATTGGCGCCAACGACGGCTACGCCAGCCTGTCCTACGGCACCTACGGCACCATGACGCTGGAAAGCGGCCTGAGCATCGCCATGGGCGAGCATTGGGCGGCGCGTCTGTCCACGCTGGGCCAGCGCCGCGACGACTGGGTGGAAAACCGCGACGGCCGCGACCTGGAAGGCTATACCGATTCGGCCGTGCGCCTGCAGCTGCTGTACCAGGCCAGCGACGATTTCAGTGCGCTGTTCAACGCGCATGCGCGTCACCTGGACGGCACCGCGCGGCTGTTCCGCGCCAACGTCATCCAGCCCGGCACCAACCAGCTGGTGGACGGCTTCGACGAAGAGAAGTCCTTCATCGACGGCGCCAACAACCAGGAACTGCAGACCTACGGCGGTAGCGCCAACCTGACCTGGGATCTGGGCGACATCGCGCTGCACTCGATCACCGCCTACGAAGGCATCGGCAAGTACTACAGCCGCGGCGACATCGACGGCGGCTTCGGCGCGGTGTTCGCACCGCCGTCCGGCCCGGGCGTGATTCCGTTCCCGGTGGAAACCGCCGGCGGCATCAAGAGCCTGGACCAGTACAGCCAGGAACTGCGCGCCGAATCGCAGTACGAGGGCCCGCTCAACTGGCAGGCCGGCCTGTACTACTTCCACGACGATGTGGAAGGCGAAAACTACACCTACAACACCTTCAGCGGTGGCGATCTGGCCAGCTACCAGCTGACCCGCCAGCGCAATACTTCGTGGGCGGCATTCGGCTCGTTGAACTATGCGGCCACCGATCGCCTGAACCTGCGCGCCGGCATCCGCTACACCTACGACAAGAAGACCTTCGACGTACTGGCGCTGGATCGCGTCACGCTGGTCGAGCCGTCCAGCGGCGAGACCGACAACTCCAAGGTCACCGGCGATCTGGCGGCCACCTTCGCTATCAACGACGACGTCAACGTATACGCCCGTGCGGCACGCGGCTTCCGTGGCGCCAGCTTCGGCGTGCCCTCGGGCACCGCGCCGCTGACCGTGGCCGAGCCGGAGACGGTGGATTCGTTCGAGATCGGCATCAAGTCGGATCTGTTCGACAACCGCGCGCGCCTGAGCTTCGACATCTACGATTTCCGCGTCAAGAACCAGCAGCTCACCGCGGTGGGAGGCGTCTCCAACGACGTGCGCCTGCTCAACGCCGACAAGACCAAGGCGCGCGGCGCCGAGTTCGACTTCGAAGCGCTGCTCACCCAGAACCTGCGCGTCACCGCCGGCGGCGCCTACAACTGGACCCGCATCGACGACCCGGCGCTGTCGGTGGGCGTGTGCCGCACCTGCACCGTGACCGACCCGCTCAACGCGGCCGGCAACGCCATCATCGACGGCAACGATCTGCCGCAGGCTGCCAAGTGGATGGCCAACGCCACCCTGCGTTACGGCATCCCGATGGGCAACGACGGCGAGCTGTTCTTCTACACCGACTGGTCCTACCGCAGCGAAGTGAACTTCTTCCTGTATGACTCCAAGGAGTTCACCGGCCAGCCGCTGGTCGAAGGCGGCGCCAAGATCGGCTACAACTGGGGCGCTGGCGCGTACGAGGTGTCGGTGTTCTGCCGCAACTGCACCAACCAGATCCGCGTGACCGGTGCGATCGACTTCAACAACCTCACCGGCTTCATCAACGACCCGCGCATCGTCGGTGCGCAGTTCCGCGCCAACTTCTGATCGGCGTGGTGGTGTAGCCTGATTGAGCCGCCGGCCGACACGCCGGCGGTTTTTTTTATGGTCGCAGGAGCAGGGACATGCAGCAGAGATGGCGAAACGCGTGGTGGATGCTGGGGCTGTGGTGCGCATCGGCAGTGGCATCGGCGCAGACGCCGCCCGCGACTGCAGCGCAAGCGGTGCCAACACCCACGTCCTCCGAGTTGCTGGTGGTCTCCACCGATATCGGCGACGACATCGACGATGCGTTTGCGCTCGGGCTGCTGTTGCGTAGCCCGCAGCTGCATGTGCTGGGCATCGCATCGGCCTGGGGCGACACCAGCTTGCGTGCGCAGTTGCTGAAGCGTCTGTTGCAGCAGGCCGGGCGCAGCGAGATTCCGTTGGCGGTGGGCGCACGCACCACCAGCGCGATCCCCTTCAGCCAGGCGCGCTGGGCCGCCAGGGGAGAGTTGCCAGGCAAGCTGCCGGATGCGGCGGCGATGATCCTGCAACAGGCGCGCCTGCATCCTGGCCAGGTGACGTTGCTGGTGTTGGGGCCGATGACCGACGCCGCGTTGGCGCAGCAGCGCGACCCGGACGGCTTTGCCAGGCTCAAGCGCATCGTGGCGATGGGCGGCTCGGTCCGCGTTGGCTATGGCAAGTCGGCGTATCGGCCGGCCAGTGCGCCGGTGCCGGAGTACAACATCCTCTCCGATGTGCCGGCGGCGCAGCGAGTGTTCGCGGCCGGCGTGCCGATCGTGTTGCTGCCCCTGGACGCCACCCAGGTTCCGCTGGAAGAGCCCGAGCGCGTCGCGCTGTTTGCACACGGCGACGGGCTCACCGATGCGCTCACCCAGCTGTATTACCAGTGGCGCAATACCGACCAGCCCTGGGCCAGCGCCACGCCGACCTTGTTCGACGCGGTGCCGGTGGCCTGGCTGCTGCGCCCCGACCTGTGCCCGACCACGTCGCTGCATCTGGACGTCGATGCGCAGGGATACACCCGCGAAGGCGCAGGTACGCCGAACGTGCAGGCCTGCCTGCGCGCGGACAAGCCGGCGTTGATCGAGATGTACATGCGCACGGTGTTGCAGTTGCGCTAGGAGCGCAGAACGAAACGGCTTTACAGCGATAGTGCTTCAACTTCGCTGCAGGGCCCTTGCCCGCCCACCGTCGCGGGACACGCCGCAAGTACGTCCTTGTAGGCTCCGGCGCGGCATCCATGCCGCTCAGGGTCCCGTGACGGTGAGCGGGCAAGGACCAGTCGAGATGATCGGTGTGCATGGCAAGAGCAGTGCTGGATGCGTCTTGTTCGATCATGAAGCGTCGGCTCCACGTCCGATGCGCGCCGCACGACAGACAGCTTTCAGATGAGTACCGACCAACTCTCTGGTGCGGTGTCCTCGCCGGTTGCGGGACAGTGTGGCGGCATGGATGCCGCCACCGAGCCTCCAGGGACGGATTCACGGCGTGTCCCGCGAGCGGTGAGGGCGCCGCGCCCTCGACCCACCGATGCTTTTAACTTAAGCATCGGATCGCGCCTAAACGCTGCCACGGTTCTAAATCTCAATGGCTTTAGGTGTTTTGTCTCAATAGACAGGGACAGTGCGGCTGGTCGGCCCGCAGGTGCCATCGCAGCGCTGGCCCGGTGGCGCGTCATCGCCGCCCATCGGCAAGTCCCCGCGTCGCCTCATGCCGCCATCGGTGACGTGAACGGCATCGCTATACTTACGTCCTCAGTCATCGGGTAGTGCGAATGGACAGCAGGGAATCAGGGATGAGGTGGTCGGGCACGCGGCGGATGTTGCTGTGGGTGGTATTGCTGTGCGTGGCGATCGGCGCGGTGGCGTGCAAGCGCAACGAAAGCGGCCAGTTGCCTGCCGCCAGTGGCGAGGCGATCAAGGCCGACAAGCAGGCGATCACCGGCTTTGCGCTGGCGCGCGCCTATCCCGACCAGACCAGCGACGGGCTGTCGCTGGCGCTGGAATTCTCGCGGCCGCTGGTCGGCACCCAGGACTTCGATGCGCTGGTGCGCTTCGAGGAAAAGGTCGGCACCGGCGACAGCAGCTGGACGCTGTCCGACGATGGCAAGACATTGCGCTACCCGTACGTGGAAGCGGCCAAGGACTACACGGTCTTGATCGATGCCAACCTGCTGGCCGCCGACGGCAGCCGCCTGGGCAAGCCGCTCAAGCAGAAGGTCTACACTGGCGCGCTCAAGCCGGTGGCCGGGTTCGCCTCGCAAGGCAGCGTGCTGCCGGCACGCGAGAGCCGCGGCCTGCCGGTGGTGTCGGTCAACGTGCCGGAAGTGGACGTGGAGTTCCTGCGCGTGCGCGAGAAATCGCTGCCGGCGTTTTTTCAGCAGTTCCAGCGCGGCGGTCGTCGCGGCAGCTGGGAGCTGGAGAGCGAATACAACGACAAACAACCGCTGTCCAGGCTGGCCGAGCCGGTGTACGTCAATCGTTTCATCCTGGGCGGCAAGCAGAATGAGCGCGTGCTGACCTACCTGCCCACGCAGGACATCAAGGAGCTGCAGGAGCCGGGCCTGTACTTTGCGGTGATGAAGCGCGCCGGCAGCTTCGAGAACGAACAGGAGACGGCGTTCTTCACCGTCAGCGACATCGGCCTGCACACGCGCGCCTACAAGGACAAGCTGTTCGTGCACACCGCCTCGCTGCAGAGCGGCGAGCCGATCAAGAACGTGGAAGTGCGCATCCTCGATGCCAAGGGCGAGCTGTTCCTCAAGGGCGCCACCGATGGTAACGGCAATGCGTTGCTCAACTACACGCTCGATGCCGGCCATGTGCTGACGGCGCGCAGCAAGACCGATATCTCGGTGCTTCCGTTCAATCAGCCGGCGCTGGATCTGAGCGAATTTGCGGTGGCCGGGCGCCAGAGTGCCTGGTTCGATGTGTTCGCCTGGGCCGGCCGCGACCTGTATCGCCCCGGCGAGACCATGCGCGTGTCGGCGATTCTGCGCGACAACGACGGCAAGCCCACCAAACCCCAACCGGTGTTCCTGCGACTCAAGCAGCCGGACGGCAAGACCTTCCGCGAGACCAAGCTGCAGCCCGGCGAGCAGGGCTATTTCGAGTTCACCCAGCAGATTCCCGCCGATGCGCCGACCGGTCGCTGGCAGGTGGAATTCCGCACCGATCCGGCCAGCAAGGACGCCGTGCAGGGCATGACCGTGCGCGTGGAAGAGTTCCTGCCTGAGCGCATGAAGCTGGATCTGGATGCCGCGCAAAAGACCTTGAGTGCCGGCCAGCCCTTCAAGCTGGTCGCCAATGCCGCGTATCTGTATGGCGCGCCGGCCGACGGCAACCGCTTCACCGCAAAGCTTGCGGTCAGCGTCGAACAGCATCCGCTCGAGTCCTTGCCGGGCTGGTTCTTCGGCGACCCCACGCTGGAGCTGCCACGCGAAGCCAAGGACGTGATTGATACCACGTTCGGCAGCGATGGCGTGTTGCGCGAAGACATCGCGCTGCCGGCCGAAGCCAGGCCGGTCAGCACGATCGCGGCGGTGGTCTCGGGCAGCGTGTACGAGACCGGCGGGCGCACCGTCACCCGCACCGTCAAGCGCGTGCTGTGGCCGGCCAAGGCGCTGGTCGGCGTGCGCCCCTTGTTCGACGACAAGGACGGCACCGATGCCAATGGCACCGCACGCTTCGAACTCACCCGCGTGGACGCCGATGGCAAACCGCAACCGGCCAAGGGCCTGAAGGCCACGCTGGTGCGCGAGCTGCGCGATTACCACTGGAACTACACCGACGACCATTGGGATTACGACTTCACCCGCCGCTTCGAGAACAAGGACACGCGCACGCTCGACATCGCCGGCGGCAACGCCAAGCTCGAGTTTCCGGTGGAGTGGGGCGAGTACCGCCTGGACGTGTTCGACCCGGCCACCGGGCTGACCACGCGCTACCCGTTCCGCGCCGGCTGGAGCTGGAACGACGAAAATCGCGGCCTGGACGCGCGCCCGGACAAGGTCAAGCTGGCGCTGGACAAGACCGGCTACCGCGCCGGCGACACGCTCACCGTCACGCTGACCCCGCCGCATGCCGGCAAGGGCGTGTTGCTGGTGGAAAGCGACAAGCTGCTGTACGTGCAGGACATCGACGTCAAGCCGGGTAGCACGTTCGACATTCCGGTCACCGAGGCCTGGGAACGCCACGATGTGTACGTCACCGCGTTGGTGTTCCGCGGCGGCAGTGCGCCGAGCAAGATCACCCCGGCGCGCGCGGTGGGCGTGGCGTATGTGCCGATGGACCGCAAGGCGCGGCGTGTGGCGGTGGGCCTGGCTGCACCGAAGCAGATGCGCCCGGAGCAGGCGTTGCCGGTGACGGTGAGCGTGCCGGAGCTGGCCGGCAAGGCGGCGCACGTGACCATCTCGGCGGTGGACGTGGGCATCCTCAACATCACCCGTTTCCCGGTGCCCGATGCCAATGCGCAGTTCTTCGCGCAGCGTCGCCTCGGCACCGATGCCTACGATATCTACGGACGGGTGATCGAAAGTTTCGAAGGCGCCAGCGGCAAGCTCAAGTTCGGTGGCGACATGGCGCTGGAAGCCTTGCCGCAAGCCAAGCGCCCGACCGCGCGCGTGCAGACCGTGGACCTGTTCTCCGGCTCGGTGAAACTCGATGCCCGTGGCAATGCGCGCGTGCAACTGCCGGTGCCGGATTTCAATGGCACCTTGCGGGTCTCGGCACTGGTGTATTCGGAGACGCGGTTCGGCAATCAGTCCATGGAAACCGTGGTGCGCGCGCCAATCCTGGCCGAGGCCAGCATGCCGCGCGTGATGGCGCCGGGCGACCGCAGCACGGTGACGCTGGACGTGCAGAACTTCACCGGCAAGCCGGGCGAGTTCAACGTGCGCGTGGACGGGATCGGCCCACTGGCCATTGCCGAGGCCGCGCGCAGCGTCAAGCTCGGTGTGGATGCCAAGCAGACGCTGAGCTTTCCGCTGAGCGCCACCGAAGGCTATAGCGTGGCCAAGGTGCGCGTGCGTGTGGACGGCAACGGCTTCAAGGCCGACCGCAGCTACGACCTGCCGGTACGTGCCGGCTGGCCGCAGGTGTTGCGTGCGCAGACGCGCGTGCTCGATCCGCTGGCGCCGATCACCCTGGACAGCGGCTTTGCCGATGGCCTGATGGCCGGCTCGGTAACCGCGCGCATGGTGGTCAGCCCGCTGCCGCCGATTCCGTTCGCCAGCGCCCTGCAGGGTGCGTTGGACTATCCGTATGGCTGCGCCGAGCAGACCACCAGCAAGGGCTACGCCGCGCTCTTGCTCGACGATGCCACCGCCAGGGCGCTGGGCACCAAGGGGCTGGAGGCGGCCAAGCGCCGCGAGCGCATGGAAGGCGCGTTCGGTCGCCTGGCCTCGATGCAGATCGCCAGCGGGCATTTTTCGATGTGGGGCGACGACGGCTACGTCAATCCGGGCCTGACCCCGTACATCGCCGAGTTCCTGCTCGATGCCAAGGACGCCGGCTTTGCGGTGCCCGACAACGTGCTGCAGAAGGCGCTCAATCGGCTCAGCGAGGACCTGCTGTCCGGTGGCAACGAGTTCTACGGGCAGGACCGCCGCGATAGCCTGAAGTTCGCCAACCAGGCCTGGTCCGGCTATGTGCTGGCACGCGTCAACCGCGCCCCGCTGGGTACGCTGCGCGCGTTGTACGACAACCAGCGCGACAAGGCGCTGACCGGTCTGTCGCTGGTGCATCTGGGCGCGGCATTGTCGCTGCAGGGCGACACCAAGCGTGGGCAGGCGGCGATCAAGGCCGGTTTTGCCAAGGACAGCAGCGAGCGCCCGTCGTACTTCGCCGATTACGGCAGCGCGATCCGCGACGATGCCTTGATGATGGCGCTGCTGCACGAGCGTGGCCTGTCCAGGCCCGAGTACGACACCCGCGCTGTCGCGCTGGGCCGTGCGCTGGATGCACGTCGCGCCACCGGCTGGCTGCGGCTGAGCACGCAGGAGCAGGTGGCATTGGCGCGCTTGGGCAAGGCCTTGATGGTCGGGCAGGGCAAGCAGGTCTCCGGCACCTTGAGCGTTGGCGGCGAGGCGCAGGAGATCGCGCCGGCGCGCCTGTTCGGGCGCAGTTTCGACAGCGCCGCCCTGGCGCGCGGCGTGCAGTTCGCGCCGCAGGGCGAGGCACCGATGTACGCCAGCCTGGAAGTGGCCGGCATCCCGCGCAGCGCGCCGGAGCCGGACACGCGCACCCTCAGCGTGGAGCGCAGCTGGTACACCACCGACGGCAAACCGTGGACGCCGCGTGCATTGAAGGAAGGCGAGGCGTTGATCGTGCGCGTGGCCATCACCGCCAACAGCGACATGCCCGACGCACTGCTGACCGACCTGTTGCCGGCCGGGCTGGAGATCGAGAACTTCAATCTCGGCGATGCCAAACAGTGGGCCGACGTGGTGGTGGACGGCATCGGCATCAGCGAGCGTTCCAGCGCTGCCGACGTCAAGCACGAAGAGTTCCGCGACGACCGTTATGTGGCCGCGCTGGCGCTCTCTTCGGGCAGCAAGGCGCAGCTGTATTACCTGGTGCGCGCAGTCACCCCGGGCACGTATACGGTGCCGCCATCGCTGGTGGAAGACATGTACCGCCCCGAACTGCGCGGCGTGGGGCGCAGCACGCCAGCGACAATGACGGTGGTGCAGCCGTAGGGCGACAAGGTAGGAGCGCGCTCGCGCGCGATGGGGCGTACCGGTAACGCCCCATCGCGCGCGAGCGCGCTCCTACGTTCGGGGTTTCCTCACCGAAGCGAACGTTTCACTCCGATGCAAGCGTTTGCGTGGCTGGGCCAGCATGCATCGATGATCAACTCTATTTTCGCAGGACATCGCGCGCTTCGTCGTGGCCGGCGCTCGCTGGCAGTTGCTGCTATCTCCTCACCGTTACAACCTGCCAGCGGCGACGTGTGTTCGACGATTTCAGCTGGCCGCGTCAGCGTGCCGCGCGTTCATCGCCGCGCTGCCAGAAGATGCCACGTTGCTTGCCTGGGTGCTGATGCCGGACCATGTCCACTGGCTGGTGCAGTTAGGCGATGTCACTCCGCTGGCGCGGATGGTGTCATGCATGAAGTCGGCAAGCACGCGTGCAGTCAACCAGCAACGCTGGGTGCCCGCCGCGGTCTCGGCGCGGGCCTACCACGACCGCGGCCTGCGCAAGGACGACGATCCGCGCATCGTGGCTCGCTACCTGATCGCCAATCCGCTACGTGCCGGACTGGTCGAGCGGGTCGGCGATTATCCATTCTTGGATGCAATCTGGCTGCCTTAGGAGCGCGCTTGCGCGCGATGGGGCATCACCGGGAACGCCTCATCGCGCGCACGCGCGCTCCTACGCCAGCGCTGCTTCGCCTACGGCGACATCACTGCGCACTGTCTTCTCGATGCGATGCCAGCGACACGCAAGGGTCATTTTTACGGGCTACGGTAGCGTGCTTTCTCACTGGCGCGGCGTCTTTGCTGCGCGACCTCGGGATTCCATGCAGCGCTCCGATTCGTACCGTTTGCACCTGTCCGTTCTCGCCGTGGCCATTGCGGCCTGTTCGCCAGCCTCGCAGGCATGCGCCAACGAGCGTGCGGCCATTCCAATCGACGCTTCAGCTCAAACGTCTGCTGCGGCCATGACCACGACCGCGGGCGCATCAGCGAGCGCAGCTACAGCTACAGCTAATACTGACGAGGCAACCACGCCCGAGGCTGACGGTGCGGCTGCAAAGCAACGCTCTGCGTTGTCAGCAGAGGCATCTGCAGATTCCACAGACCCTGCATCGCCTGCATCGCCTGCATCGGCACAAGGCGAAGCATCTACTAGCGACGCACCGGCTACCAGCAAAGCCGGTGTGCAAACCCTCGACGCCATGCAGGTCACCGGTGTGCGTCGTGCCAATGCCGCCGCGGTGGAAAGCAAGCGCGCGGCGACCAACATCACCGACGTGATCAGCGCCACCGATGTGCGCGCCTTGCCCGACAGCACCATTGTCGAAGCGCTGCGCCGCGTGCCCGGCCTGTCGGTATTGCCGGCCACCGATAACGAGCATCCGCGCGACGAAGCGGCCACACCGGTGTTGCGCGGCCTGGGCCCGTCCTACAACAACGTCACCATCGACGGGCTGACCATCGCCTCGCCCGGCACGCCGAATGGCACGCTCGGCTCGATTACCCGCGGCGTGCGTCTGGATCTGCTGCCGGCGTCGATGGTCAGCGAGTTGCAGGTGGTCAAGACGTTCACGCCCGACCTGGATCCCAATGCGACCGGCGGTGCGATCAACCTCAAGACACGCAGCGCCTTCGAAAACGGCGGCAAGCCATTCTTCAGCGCCGAAGCCGCACTCGGCCACGCCAACGATGTCGGCAAGCCGCGCGATCAGGACGACCCGGGCTATCGCGTGAACGCCACCGGCAGCCGCACCTTCGGCAGCGAGCAGCAGTACGGTTTTACGCTGTCGGCCAACTACCAGACGCTGAGCAGCTACACCGAAACCCACATGACCACCGACACGGTGCATTACGGGTTCTACGACAACAACGGCGTGCTGCAGACCGGCGCCAACCTCGGCAATGGCTGGGCGGTGCCGCAGCAGGACAAGTACTGGTACGTGCAGAACCAGCGCGACCGCTATGGCGTCACCGGCAAGTTCGAGGTGCATCCCAGTGCCGCGCTCGAGGCCTATGCCATGGCGGGCTACTACTATTTCAAGGACAACATGGAGCGCAACGAGGTCCTGATCGACCCGCGCAACCGTGGCCAGGTGTCCAACCAGACCGCCACCTCCGGCAGCTATCCCGGTGGCGATATCGAGGTGGGGTATTCCAACCAGATCGTCACCACGCGCACCAAGGTTGCGCAGTTGGGCACGATCTGGCGGCCCACCGACCGGCAGCAGTTCTCCGCACGCGGGGCGTGGTCGGATGCGACCTACGACGAGCCGATCCGCATGATCAAGTACGCCACCGGTATCACCCGCGCCGCGCCGGTACCGGTGGGCCAGACCGGCAGCGGTGTGACCATCAACGCCACGCCCACTTACGCATTCAACTACGACACCTCCGGCTTCGATCAGCGCTTCGGGGTGTCGCCGCAGGCCTACAACGATCTGAGCAACTATAGCCTGTCGTACTGGCGCCCGGACTACAAACGCACTGCGGCCGATCGCATCCTCACCGGCCGGCTCGATTACGGCTTCAACCAGGGCGAGAGTGATCAGGGCATCGGCTTTGCCGCAGGCGTGTCGTACACCACCGACAAACCGTCCTACGACATCTATCGCGTCGAGTATCAGCCCAATACCAGTGCGCCGGCGTTCGGCCTGGCCGATGTCGCGGGCACCGGCAGGGCGCCGATGCGCTATGCCGGCCTGAACCTGATCACCATCGATCCTGACAAGGCCAATCGCGCGCTCGCTGCAACGCCGCTGAGCGCGTTCAACAGTACCGACCAGCAGGCCTTCAGCAATCAGGACAACTTCACCCATACCGAAAAGACCTTCGGCAGCTATGGCCTGGTCAGCTATCGCAGCGAGCGTTTCAACGTGCAGGGTGGCCTGCATTTCGACAGCACCAGGCTCGATACGGTCGGTCGCCAGCGGCAGCTGGATGCCGCGACCAATCGCTATGTGTATGTCGATAACCCGACTACTGCGGATTACCACTATCTGCTGCCCTCGTCCATCATGACCTACCACCTGACCGATGCACTGGACCTGCGTGCCGGCGCAAGCCGCACGCTCGGTCGCCCGCCGTACGATGCGTATGCGGCACGCACATCGATCGGCTTCGTCAACACCGCCGATGCCGGCAACCCGAATGCGCAAGGTGTCACCGTCACCATCGGCAACCCCGACATCAAGCCGCGCGTGTCCAATAACCTGGATCTGTCGCTGGAATGGCGCCTGCCCGGCGATTTCGATGCGTTCGCGTCCGCGGCCGTGTTCGACAAGCGCATCCAGGACGAGATCTTTACGCTTTCGCGCACCGACAGCTTCACGTTCGACGGCACCACCTATGCCAACGCGCTGATCAGCACGCCGGCCAATGCCGCCAAGGCGCGTATCCGCGGGGTGGAGTTCAACGGCATCGTCAACACCCTGGCGCCGATCGCGCCGTGGTTGAGCGGGGTCGGTTTCAGTGCGAACTTCGCCGTGCTCGATGGCACTCTGTATGTGCCCTACAGCGTCGGCAGCGGTAGCAACGTGAGCCAGCGCGAGCGCAAGCTCGGCAACCTGGTCGGCCAGCCCGATTACACCGCCAATGCCACGCTGTTCTACAACACCGGCGGGCTGGAGCTGCGTGCGGCCTACAATCGCCAGGGCAAGGCCTTGCGCGCCATCGTCAGTAATATCGACTGGCAGGATCTGTACTGGTCGCCGCGTTCGCAGCTGGATTTCACCGCCACCTATGCGATCAGCAAGCAGCTCAGCCTGATCGGCCAGGTCAGCAACCTCACCCACAGCCGCATCACCAGCGTCACCGGTCCCGGGCAGAACCTGCTCAAGGACAGTTATTCGGTACCCACGACCTATTGGTTCGGCCTGCGCTTTACGCCGACGCTCTGAGCGCGGCGAATGACGCGTCGCCAGCGGTCGTCAGGCGCGTGCGGGCGGCTCGGAAAAAAGTGGAGTGTGCAGGTGGGTGGATGACGCACCGAGCACGGAGCACCGCGCATCGGCCGCGCTCGCTCGACGCACGCGCAGTCGTTCTGTTTATTCTTTTCAAGCGGAGTCGTTCGATGACCTTACGTTCTGTCGCCACCTTTGCGGCCATGCTGTGCGTGGCGTTTGCCACCACTGCGAGCGCAGCGCCCACCGGCGTCGCCGCAATCCAGGCCCGGCTGACCAATCCAGGCGGCGGCATCGTGGTGGTGGCCCATCGCGGTTGCCATGCACCGGCACCGGAGCATGGTTTCAAGGACAGCGCACCGGAGAATTCGCTGGCCGCGCTGGAGCGCTGCATCGCCATCGGTGCCGACGTGATGGAGACCGACGTGCGCCGCGCCGCCGATGGCACCCTGGTGATGCTGCACGACGCCACTGTGGACCGCACCACCGACGGCACCGGCAAGCTGTCCGAGCTGACCCTGGCCGACCTGCAAAAATTGCGCCTGCGCAGCGACGAAGGTGGCGCGCAGGCGCCGCTGACCGACCAACGCGTGGTCACGCTGGAGCAGATGCTGGCCGCCTCCAAGGGCCACATCCTGCTCAACCTGGACGTCAAGGATGCGATCTACGTGCAGGTGGTCGATGCGGTTGCACGTCTCGGCATGCAGCACCAGGTGATCGTCAAGGCCGAAGCCGGCATCGCCACGCCGCCACTGGCCGCGATGCTGCCGTTCGACACCGTGTATTTCTTCCCGATCCTGATCAACGCACATGGCACTGCCGATCTGGCCGCGATCGCCACTGCGCAGACACGCAACGCGCATCCGGTCGCGTTCGAGCTGCCCAAGATGACAGCAGCGCAATTGCCGGCGTTGGTTGCGGTGAGCAAGACGCACAAGGTGCGGCTGATGGTCAACTCGCTGTGGGAAGGCTTCATCGCCGGTTACGGTGGCGACGCCGATGCCGAGCGCGACCCGGACAAGGTCTGGGGCCGCCTGTACCGCGATGGCGTGTCGATCATCCAGACCGACGCGCCGGAAGCCTTGCTGCGGTATCGCGCCGCGCTGGAGCAGCAGTAGGCGGCGCATTGCATTGCGGCAGGCAGCTGACGCGCGATGCGAACCGAATCTGGTCGCGCCACATCAACCCCGGACGCTGCGCTGATGTCGCTGCCAGCGGTATAGTCACCCGCTGTTTGCACGCACGGACGTCTGCATGCCGCTCGATACACCCCCGCGCCGCGTCGGTCGGCATGTGGTCTGGTTGGTAGTGCTGCTGGTCGCGCTGCAGGTGCGCGATGTGGCCAAGGCCCTTGGTGTTCCAATCCCGAAAATTCCGGTGCCCTACGGCGGCGGGATTCTCGACAATCTGCTCAGCGTGGTGGTCGTGCTGGTCGCAGCGGCATTGCTGCGTCCTGGCATGCCAGGCGAGCTCGCGGCGCGTCTGGGGCTGCGCTGGAACGGCATACGCGGCCCGGCGCTGACGTTGCTGGCCACACTGCCGTGCTGGCTTGGGCTGTGGACCCAGTCCAGCTCGGTCGGTACCGACGATCTGCTCGGCCTGCTGTGGCTGGCACTGCTGTTTCCGCTGGCCGAAGAAATCGTCTTTCGCGGTTTCGGTTTCGTCTTTGCCTGCCGTGCGCTGGCCTGGCGCCCGGCGATCGCCGCGCTGGTGCAGGCGCTTGTATTCGGCGGCGTGCATTGGCTCGGCGCAGACGGCGCAGGCGGCGAGGCATTGTTGATCTTCGCCATTACCGGTGTCGGTGCGCTGCTGTTTGCCATTGTGGACGCCCAGGATGGCTACACGATCTGGAGCGGCTGGGTGTTGCATGTCTCGCTCAACGCGGCCTGGACGGTCTTTGCCGTCTCCGATTCGGCCGCCAGCGGCTGGCTCGGCATGGCGTTGCGCCTGTCTGCGGTGTTCCTGGCAATGGGGTTGCTGCGGCTGTTCGTAAGGCCGCGTCGCTCGCCGCGTGCGGAGATCGTGGGTTAGGGCGCTTGTCGTCGCGCAGGGCAGTAGCGCGCAGTTACATTGATCACTCAACGCCGCAACGTGCCGCGCGCAACAGTGGCCGAAATGCATTTCACCCTGCATCCTTGGCAGGATGGATGAGCAGCAGCACGTGCAGGCAAGGACCGACCGGACGCAGGAACGCGCCGCTGGCGATGATGGTGTGGCCCGGCATGGCCGCCGCTGGTTGACAGGTCTACGTTGGAGCGCTGCAGCACTGTTGTCTGCCGTGTTGCTCCTGGACCTGGCCTTTCCACTGCCACTGCCCAAATCCCGCGACACCTCCACGCTGGTGGTGGCACGCGATGGCACGCCGTTGCGCGCGTTCGCCGATCGCAATGGCGTGTGGCGTTATCCGGCCAGCCCGCAGGGCGTGTCGCCGCTGTACCTGCAGGCGCTGTTGAATTACGAAGACCGCTGGTTCTGGCGCCATCCAGGGGTCAATCCGTGGGGGCTGCTGCGTGCCGGCGGGCAGTGGATCGGGCAGGGGCGCATCGTCTCCGGCGGTTCGACGCTGACCATGCAGGTGGCGCGCATCCTGGACCCGCATACGCGCACACCGTGGGGCAAGGCCAAGCAGCTGCTGCGTGCGCTGCAGCTGGAAGCGCACCTGAGCAAGCGCGAGATTCTGACGCTGTATCTGGAGCGCGCGCCCTACGGTGGCACCATCGAAGGCGTGGAAGCGGCCAGCTGGGCGTATCTGGGCAAACCGGCCAAGGCTCTGTCGCAGGCCGAAGCCGCACTGCTGGCGGTATTGCCGCAATCGCCCAGCCGCCTGCGCCCGGATCGCCATCCCGAGGCCGCGCAACGCGCGCGCGACAAGGTGCTCGATCGCATGGTGGAGCTGGGAGTGTGGTCGCGCGCGCAGGTGGATGACGCGCGGATCGAGCCGGTGGTGACGCGCTCGCTCACTCCGCCGTTGCATGCGGCGCTGCTCGCGCAGCGGCTGCACGGCGCGCAACCGCGCGCGGCACGCATCGTGACCACGCTAGATGTGGAATTGCAGCGCACCTTGGAAGAGCGCGTGGCCACCTATTTCTCGCAGCTGCCCGAGCGCACCTCGGCCGCCTTGCTGGTGGTGGACAACGCCAGCATGGAAGCGCGCGCGTATGTGGGTTCGGCCAGCTTCGGTGATCGCAAGCGACTGGGGCATGTGGACATGGTGCAGGCCTGGCGCTCGCCCGGGTCCACCCTCAAGCCGTTTCTGTATGGCATGGCCCTGGACGATGGGTTGATCCACTCCGAAAGCCTGTTGGTGGATGCGCCGCAGAGCTTTGGCAGCTACCGGCCCGGCAATTTCGATGCGGCCTTCAATGGGCCGGTGAGCGCGGCGACGGCGTTGCGGTTGTCGTTGAACGTGCCGGCGGTGGACCTGCTCGACCGGATCGGCCCGGCGCGGTTTGCCGCCCGGCTGTCCAATGCCGGCATCGGCCTGCGTTTCGCACATGGCAGCACGCCGTCGCTTGCATTGATATTGGGCGGCACCGGTGCGCAGCTGCAGGAGTTGGTCGGTGCCTTTGCGGCGCTCAATCGCGGCGGCATCGCCGGGCGCGTGCGCTACACGCCGGCCGATCCGCGCATCGAGCGCCGGCTGATGTCGCCGGGCGCGGCCTGGATCGTGCGCGAGATCCTGCAAAGCAACCCGCGTCCCGGGGGTATGGCGGCGGGACCTTCGACACCGCCACGCGCCCGGGCGTGGCCTGGAAGACCGGCACCAGCTACGGCTATCGCGATGCCTGGGCGATCGGCGGCACGCGCCGCTATACGGTCGGGGTGTGGGTGGGGCGGCCGGACGGCACGCCGCTGCCCGGCCAGTACGGCGCCGTCACAGCGTTGCCGTTGATGTTCGAAGTCATCGACGCCTTGCCCCGCAGCGCCGGCGATAGCGCGCCGGTGCCGATGCCGCCCACTGTGCAGGCGCTGGCCATCTGCTGGCCGCTCGGCGGCGCGGCCGATCAGACACCACCGGCGCAATGCGCACGCCGCGCCGACGCCTACGTGCTCGATGGCGCCGTACCGCCCACCTTTGCCGAACGCGATGCGCGGTTATGGCACAGCGGGCAGCTGCATTTCGACGTGGATGCGCGCAGCGGGCAGCGGTTGTCGCAGGAGTGCAGCCAGCCGCATCAGCGCGTGCCGCAGGCCGTAGCACGCTGGCCGGCGTTGGTGTCGCCCTGGCTCAGCGCGGCCGAGCGCAATGCCGCGCAACTGCCGCCACTGGCCGCGGACTGTCTGCCGGATGGACGCATGACAGGTGGCGGCGTGCTGCGGATCGACGGGCTGAGCGATCGCGCCACGCTGGCGCGTGCCAACGCCGCATCGCGCCCGGTGCGCCTGCACCTGCGTGCCCTGGGCAGCGACGCGCGCATCGACTGGCTGCTGGACGGCCGCTGGATCGCACAGACCAACGGACGCCAGGGATTTCAGCGCGAATTCGCCGAGGTCGGCACGCATACGCTCACCGCAATGGCCAGCGACGGTGCCTGGACACAGCTGCGCTTTCGCGTATTGCGCTGACGGTGCACGTGCTGCGCCCGGCCAGCGTGCACACACCCGTAGGAGCGCACCCGGGCGCGACAGGGCATTCCCGGTAACGCCCCGTCGCGCCCGGGTGCGCTCCTACGCGGCGCTTGGGCGGCACGAAAACAGACAGGGCGCTCTAGGCGCCCTGTCTGTTGCTTCATCGAGTCGACGTCAACTTCGACTTATCTTCGTTGCCGTTGCCGTTGCCGATGCGACGCCATCATCGATGGCAATGCATCGCTACATTGCAATCACGCGGCTTGCTCAACTCACTCGCCGATCCAGCCTTCCAGCATGTCCGCAAACTCGTCGGCATGCTCTTCTTCCTGGGCCAGGATGCTTTCCAGGATGCGCTTGGTGGTGGTGTCCTTGTCGCCGATGAAATCGATCATCTCGCGATAGCTGTCGATGGCGATGCGTTCGGCGATCAGGTTCTCCCTGACCATGTCGCGCAGGTCGGTGCCTTCCTTGTATTCGGCATGCGAGCGCTTGGTCAGCGTGTCCGGGTTGAGGTCCGGTTCGCCGCCCAGTTGCACGATGCGCTCGGCAAGCTTGTGCGCGTGTTCCTGTTCCTGCTGCGCATGCTCCAGGAATTCGCCCTTGACCGCGTCGGCAAGCATGCCCTTGGCCATGAAGTAGTGGCGGTAGTAGCGCAGGGTGCACACGTATTCGGTGGCCAGTGCGGTGTTGAGCAGGTCGATCACCGCCTCGCGGTCGGCGTGGTAGCTCTCGGTGATGGCACCGTCTTCGATGCTCTGGCGTGCGCGGCTGCGCAAGGTGGCGGTATCGGTAATGCCGGGGAGTTGCTTGGCTGGCTGGGTAGACATGGCTGGCCGGTTTCCTTCTGAGTGGACGGGGGGAATCAATGCATCAATCGGGCAGGTGCTGCAGGACGTAATCGGCGGCAGACACCTTGAATTTGCCGGGCTCTTCGACAAACAAGGCCTTGACCACGGCGTCGTCGGCATACAGCGCGTAGCGACGCGAGCGCAGGCCCATGCCCGAGCCGCTGGCGTCGATCTCCAGACCCAGCGCGCGGGCCAGTTCGGCGTTGCCGTCGGGCAGCAGGTGCAGGCCGTCGGGAATCAGCTGGCTGCGGCCCCAGGCCTGCATCACGAACGGGTCGTTGACCGCGGTGCACAGCACTTCGATGCCGCGTTTACGGAATTCATCGAAGTGCTCCACATAGCCCGGCAGGTGCTTGGCCGAGCAGGTCGGGGTGAAGGCGCCCGGTACCGCGAACAGCAGCACCTTGCGCCCCGCGAACAGGCTGTGGGTGTCGACCGCCTCGATGCCCTCGCGCAGGCGCTTGAGCACGACTTCGGGAATGCGGTCACCAACGTGGATGGTCATGGGGCGGGCTCCTGTGGCTGAACGAATTCTAGAAAGGGGCAGGGGAAAAGCGCGTCAACGCGCTTGAAATCTGTAGCCGCACGCCTATCTGACGCACATGGCCGGCGCAACGGCGCACGCCGCGGCAGCCGGCCCTTCACCCAACCTTTTGGAGGCTCGCAATGAACATCGTTCGTTATCCCCAGTGGCCCACCCATGCGCTGCAAAACGAGATCAAGCACGTGTTCGACCGTTTCTTCGAGCACAACGGCGACACCGACGAATCGGCAGTGGTGACCGCGCAGTGGGTGCCACGCGTGGACATCAAGGAAGAGCCCAACCACTTCGTGCTGTACGCCGACCTGCCGGGCATTGACCCCAGCCAGATCGAGGTGCAGATGGACAAGGGCATCCTGTCGATCAAGGGCGAGCGCAACAGCGAGTCCAGCACAGAGACCGAGCGTTTCTCGCGCATCGAGCGCCGCTACGGCAGCTTCCACCGCCGTTTCGCGCTGCCCGACAGTGCCGACCCCGACGGCATCACCGCGGCCGGCCACAACGGCGTGCTGGAAATCCGCATCCCCAAGCGCCCGGCGGCCACCCCGCGCCGCATCCAGGTCGGCAACGGCCAGGACACCAGCGGCAGCACCGTGCAGTAAGGCCGCAAAACCTGGAGCGAAGCGGCCTGCTTCGCTTCCCGGCGGCAACCGCACCGTAGAATAGGTGCGGTTGCACGCCCGGCTGCGATATGACTGGCTCGTGGCCTCGGCTGCGGGCCGTTTTTTTCAGAGGTGATTAGATGGAATTCAAGGATTACTACGCAACGCTGGGCGTGGAGCCCAGCGCAGGCGATGCGGAGATCAAGACCGCCTACCGCCGGCTCGCGCGCAAGTACCACCCCGACGTCAGCAAGGAAGCCGGCGCCGAAGACAAGTTCAAGGCCATCAACGAAGCCTACGAGGCGCTGCGCGACCCGGCCAAGCGCAAGGCCTACGACCAGCTCAAGGCACAGGGCTTCCGCCCGGGCGACGAGTTCCAGGCCCCGCCCAACTATGGCGGTGGGCAGGGCTACGACTACGAGGAAGTGTTCGGCAACGGCGGCGCCGGTGGCGGCTTCAGCGATTTCTTCGAAAGCCTGTTCGCCGGCCAGCGCGGCGGCCGGCCGCGTGGCCCGGGCGCCGGACCTGGCGCAGGCGCGGGTCCGCAGGCGCGCGGCGATACCCGCGCCAAGCTGGCGGTGCCGTTGGAAGCGGTGTATGCGGGCGACAGCGTGCGCATCACCATCAACGGCAAGCAGCTGGATGTGCGCGTGCCCAAGGGCGTGCAGCCTGGCCAGGTGATCCGCCTGAGCGGGCAGGGCAATGGCGGCGGCAACCTGCTGCTGGAGATCGAATACGCCGCGCATCCGCAGTTCGAGGTGGACGGGCGCAACATCCTGTACACCTTGCAGGTCATGCCCTGGCAGGCGGCACTGGGCACCACCATCAGCGTGCCGACCCTGGGCGGGGCAGTGGAATTGAAGGTGCCGGCCGACTCCGACGCCGGCCGCAAGCTGCGCCTGCGCGGCCGCGGCCTGCCGGGCGCCACCCCGGGCGACCAGATCGTGGAGCTGGAAATCCTGGCCCCGGCCCCCACCGACGATGCGCAGAAAAAGGCCTACCGCAACCTGGCCAAGGCGTTTGGCGAAGCGGTGTAAGCAGCGTGGGGTGACGCCCTGGATGGGGTGAGGGTTCGGCAGGCGAGCGGTGCGCTTGTCATCGTCGATCTGTGACGTTGAATCGCCGCCGTCCCCTCATCCGGCGCTGTGCGCCCTCTTCTCCCGATGGGAGAAGGGACCAGTCGTCCCCCTCGTATCGATGAGGGATTGAGGGCAGGGCAGCATGCACGCGATGCGTGGGCGAGCGACCTGCTGCGACCTTGTTGCATCCAGCTGCGCCCTGTCCAACGTAGTACGCGTTGGACAGGGCAACGGCACCGCGTCACCGGATCACAGCTCGCAACAGCATCGCCCGGCGCACCGCCTGGCCCAGCTACCGCAAGCGCGGCCGGCGCACTACACTCGCCGCGCACACTAGGGGAAACACATGGCACGCATTCTGATCGTCGACGACTCGCCGTCGCAGCTGCTCGGCATTCAGCGCATCGTCGAGAAGCTGGGGCACGAGACCATCACTGCAACCGATGGTGCCGCCGGCGTTGAAGCGGCCAAGTCTTCGCTGCCGGATCTGGTGCTGATGGATGTGGTGATGCCCAACCTCAACGGCTTCCAGGCCACGCGCACACTCAAGCGCGAGCCGACCACCCAGCACATCCCGGTGATCCTGGTGACCACCAAGGACCAGGACACCGATCGCATGTGGGGCATGCGCCAGGGTGCACGCGCCTACATCACCAAGCCGTTCTCCGAAGACGAGTTGCTGGAAGTGATGGAGCGCGTGTTCAACCAGAAAGACGAACCGCCGATGGCGTGAGTGCGCCGGCGAGGGAGGGAGCAGGGTTGGCGGACGCGTTCCGGACTGCGTTGTGCCAGCGCAGCATCGCCCCAGCCGCATCCCCTCAGCGCTGATGCCAACGTCAGCCGCGCCGCCAGTGCCGTTTGGACTCCGATGCTCGCCTGCCATCGGCGGCATCCTGCGCCGCAACCCGGGGTCGGCAAAGCGCAGCGGCTGCTTGGCCTGACCACGACCCTGGGCCATCCAGCCAGGCCGAACGCCGGATCGGTCGACAGACACTGGCCACGCGTCAGCGAGCAGCACGATGTCGTCGGCGTCATCGTGCAGCGCATCGCAGGCAGGGTCCGCGTCCAGTCTCGGCGTGATCACCATTGGCCAACTCCAGAACGCACGTGCCCGGTGCTTGCCCCAAAGCGCGCTGACACCGTGTCCTTCCCCGTCTGCGAACCCGGCCATCGGCTCGATCCACCCCAGCGGCTAAACCGGGATGCACCAATTGGGGCCTTTCAAAACGGTCGGTCTGCCCCATCTAGTAGAATCATCGAATCACACAACACGGCGGCACTGCGGGACTGGCCCGCACAGCCCCTCGATCATGGAGCGTGCATGGCCTGGAACACACCCGGCAACAAGGGCGGAGACGGCCCGGACCCCAACCGTCGCAGGTCCTGGGGCCCGCGCGGTGGTGGCAACGGTGGTGGCTGGGGCAATCTGCCCGCCCCGTTGAAAGAGCTGTTCGATGGCGGCGTGGGGCGCTGGATCCTGGTCGCGGTGGTGCTGATGGTGCTGTTCTCCAGCTTCCAGCTCATCGGCGAGCAGCAGCGTGGCGTGGTGCTGCGCTTCGGCCAGTTCTCGCGCATCCTGCAGCCCGGCCCGAACTTCAAGCTGCCCTGGCCGGTCGAGTCGGTGCGCAAGGTCAACGCTACCGAGATCAAGACCTTCAGCAACCAGGTGCCGGTGCTGACCCGCGACGAGAACATCGTCAACGTCTCGCTCAACGTGCAGTACCAGATCAGCGACCCGCGCAAATACCTGTTCGGTTCGCGCAATGCCGACCTGGTGCTGGAGCAGGCCGCGCAAAGCGCCGTGCGTGAGCAGGTCGGCCGTTCCGACCTCAATACCGTGCTCAACAACCGCGGCCCGTTGGCCATTGCCTCCAAGGATCGCCTGCAGGCGGCACTGGACGCCTACAACACCGGCCTGGCCGTCACCGGCGTGACCCTGCCGGACGCGCGTCCGCCGGAAGAAGTGAAGCCGGCCTTCGACGAGGTCAACGGTGCCCAGCAGGTGCGCGAGCGCCTGATCAACGAAGCCCAGGCCTACGCCGCCAAGGTGGTGCCCGAGGCACGCGGCCAGGGTGCGCGTACCCGGACCGGCGCCGAAGGCTACAAGCAGGCGCTGATCTCCAAGGCCGAGGGCGACGCCGATCGCTTCACGTTGTTGCAGGAGCAGTACGCCAACGCCCCCGAGGTCACGCGCAAGCGCCTGTGGCTGGAAACCGTGCAGAAGGTGCTGTCGGAGAACCGCAAGGTGATCGGCAGCGATGGCAGCCAGGTCATCTATGTGCCGCTGCCGGCCGACACCGGCAAGTCCGCCAGCAACAACGCCACTGCAGGCAACGGCGGCATGCCGTCGATGGTGCCGCAGGATGTGCTGTTGAATCCGCCGCAAACCAGTGGCGGCAGCGAGGGCATCCGCAATCCGGAGCGCGGTCCGCGCCCGACCGGCCGTGAGGGAACCGAATAATGAAGAATTCGCTAGTCATCGGCCTGATCGTCGCCGTGTTGCTGACCCTGATGGGCTCGGTGTTCGTGGTGCGCGAGGACCAGACCGCCATGGTGCTCAACCTGGGCCGTGTGGTGCGCGCCGACCTCAAGCCCGGGTTGCACTTCAAGATCCCGGTGGTGGAATCGGTGCGCGTGTTCGACCGCCGCTTCCAGGTGCTGGACACCGCCCCGGCGCGCTACTTCACCGCCGAGCAGAAAGACGTGAGCGTGGACTTCTTCGCCATCGGCTACATCTCCGACGTGCGGGCGTTCTACCGCGCCACCGGTGGTGAGGAGTCGGTCGCCAATTCGCGCCTGGCCCCGATCATCACCGACTCGCTGCGCAACCAGATCAACTCGCGCACCCTGCAGCAGCTGGTCTCCGGCGACCGCAGCGAGTTGATCGCCAACCAGCTCAAGGGCATCAACGGCGCCATCAAGGGCCTGGGGATGCAGATCACCGACCTGCGCATCAAGCAGATCGACCTGCCGACCGACAGCCAGGTGATCACCGACGTCTACGAGCGCATGCGCGCCCAGCGCAAGCAGGAAGCCAGCAAGCTGCGTGCCGAAGGCGAAGAGCAGGCCCTGACCATCCGCGCCCAGGCCGACCGCGAGTCCACCGTGATCGTGGCCGACGCCGAGCGCGATGCGCAGAAGCTGCGCGGCGAAGGCGATGCCGACGCCGCCCGCATCTACGGCCAGGCCGGTGCCAAGGATCCGTCGTTCTACGCGTTCTATCGCAGCCTGGAGGCGTACCGCGGCTCCATGACCGACGGCAACGGCGTGGTGGTGCTGGACAAGAACGACCCGTTCCTGCAGTACCTCAAGAGTGATCGTTGATCGCTCTGCGCTGAATCGAAAACGCCCGCGTGATGCGGGCGTTTTCGTATGTGCCTGTCACTGCCGCGCAGGCATGCGCGCGCCACACCGTAGGAGCGCACACGGGCGCGACCGGTTTTACCGGGAATGCCCGTCGCGCCCAGGTGCGCTCCTACGCGGGGCGCGTGGAGGCTGTGGACGCGGCACGCTGCAGTTCCCCACGTTGTCCTGGTGTTGCTGATGCACGAATTTCTGTCCGCGTTATGCCTGATCGCCGTCATCGAAGGCCTGCTGCTGTTCGCCGCGCCCACCGCCTGGAAGCGGATGGTCGAGCAACTGTTCAGCCTGCCCACGGCCCAACTGCGTGCTATCGGCGGTGTGACTCTGGTGCTGGGCGCGCTCGCGCTGTGGATCGTGCGTCACTGAGTGGTTGGTCCATTCCGACCGCAACGGGCAGCGTAGGAGCGCACCGGGGCGCGACTGCTTCACCGGTCATGCCTGTCGCGCCCGGGTGCGCTCCTACGACCCACGATGGGCGCTTGGGATTGTCGCCATGGTGATGCTCCCAGGCTAGGGACCGGCAGCGCCCGGAGCACCGCGCAACCGATGGCCAGCCGCAACCCGACCAGCCCCCGATCCGCCGTTCGCCGGGGGTAGTGCACGTCACCGGAAACCCGGATAATGCACAAAAGCCGGCCGGGCACGCTCACACAGGGCACCTCGTTCGGCTTTTTCCGTGTCAGGGCTTCACGCGCCGCTGCAACGCTCCCCGATGGAGCCGCGCGCCAGGCGGCGCCGCCAGCCGTGAACCGGTCCCATCCCGCGGCCCCGATGGCCGCAGCAAAACTCAGGAGTTCACCCGTCATGGGTCAGTCAGTTGTCGTGCTCGGTGCCCAGTGGGGCGATGAAGGCAAAGGCAAGATCGTCGATCTGCTTACCGAAGAGATCGGTGCGGTGGTCCGCTTCCAGGGTGGCCACAATGCCGGCCACACGCTCGTCATCAACGGCAAGAAGACCGTCTTGCATCTGATTCCGTCCGGCATCCTGCGCGACGACGCGCTGTGCCTGATCGGCAATGGCGTGGTGATCTCCCCGGCCGCGCTGATCAAGGAAATCAGCGAGCTGGAAGGTGCCGGCGTGGAAGTGCGCTCGCGCCTGAAGATCTCCCCGGCTGCGCCGCTGATCATGCCGTACCACATCGCGCTGGATCAGGCGCGCGAGAAGGCCGCCGGCGGCAAGGCCATCGGCACCACCGGCCGCGGTATCGGCCCGGCGTACGAAGACAAGGTCGCCCGCCGCGGTATCCGCATCGCCGACCTGCATTACCCGCCGCAGCTGGAAGAATTGCTGCGCACCGCGCTGGACTACCACAACTTCGTGCTGACCAAGTACCTGGGCGTGGAAGCGGTGGACTTCCAGAAGACCTTCGACGAAGCGCTGGCCTTCGGCGACTACGTGCAGCCGATGAAGTCGGACGTGGCCGGCATCCTGCACGACCTGCGCAAGCAGGGTAAGCGCGTGCTGTTCGAAGGCGCGCAGGGCGCGCTGCTGGACATCGACCACGGTACCTATCCGTACGTCACCAGCTCCAACACCACGGTCGGCGGCGCACTGGCCGGTACCGGCGTGGGCGCTGACGCCATCGACTACGTGCTGGGCATCGCCAAGGCCTATGCCACGCGCGTGGGCGGCGGCCCGTTCCCGACCGAGCTGGACGACGAAGTGGGCCAGGGCATCCGCGACCGCGGTGCCGAGTACGGCGCCTCCACCGGCCGCCCGCGCCGCTGCGGCTGGATGGACATCGTTGCGCTCAAGCGTGCGGTGGCCATCAACGGCATCTCCGGCCTGTGCATCACCAAGCTCGACGTGCTCGACGGCATGGAAAAGCTCAAGGTCTGCATTGCCTACGAATACCGCGGCAAGCGTACCGAATACGCCCCGCTGGACGCGCAGGGCTGGGAAGAGTGCACCCCGGTGTACCTGGAGTTCCCGGGCTGGACCGAGAACACCCACGGCATCACCGAGTGGGACAAGCTGCCGGTGGCCGCACGCGCTTACCTGCGCGCGCTGGAAGAACTGGCCGGCTGCCCGATCAGCATCGTCTCCACCGGCCCGGATCGGGACCACACGATGGTGCTGCAGGATCCGTTCGCCTGATCGGCTGACGCCAGACGCGGCATCGTCCAACAGCCCGGCTTGTCCGGGCCGTTGGCATTTGAGGATTACTGAGATTTGGCATGACTTTTGGCGGTGCCTGCGTGCACTGTTCCGGCGGATCATCCGCGGCCTGACGCCACCGCGTGCCCACTTCGCCCACATCGAGAATTTCCCATGCGTCTTCCCCTGGTGACCGCCATCGCACTGGCTCTGGTCGGTACAAGTCCGGCTGCCTCCGTCTTCGCAGCTGCGCCCGTGCCGCAGAGCGCCGACGCCGCGTCCATCACCACCCAGTTGCCGCGCACGGCCAAGCCCACGCATTACGCAGTGGAGATCACTCCGCATGCCGACAAGATGAGCTTCGACGGCAAGGTCGCCATCGACATCAGCGTGCTGGAACCCACCGACCGCATAGTGTTGCAGGCGGCCAACCTGACTTTTGCGCGCGGCACGCTCACGCAAAAAGGCGGCAAGCCGCACACGGCCAAGGTCAGCACCGATGCCGAGGCGCAGACCGCCACGTTCGCGTTCGGCAAGCCGCTGGCAGCGGGTGAGTACGTGCTGTCCATCGATTACAGCGGCGTGATCAACACGCAGGCCAACGGCTTGTTCGCGCTGGATTACACCACCGCGCAAGGTGCGCGCCGCGCGTTGTTCACCCAGTTCGAAAACTCCGATGCGCGCCGCTTCATTCCTTCCTGGGACGAGCCCAACTTCAAGGCCACTTTCGACCTGGCGATCAATGCGCCGGCCGGGCAGATGGCGGTAAGCAACATGCCGGTCGCCTCCTCCAAGCCGGGCGCAAACGGGCGCACCCGCATCGCGTTCCAGACCTCGCCCAAGATGTCCACGTACCTGTTGTTCGTCAGCGTGGGCGATTTCGAACGTGCCACCGTCACCGCCGACAATGGCACCGAGATCGGTGTCATCGCGCAGAAGGGCAAGGTGGACCAGGCGCAATTCGCGCTGGAATCCGGCCGCGATGTCTTGCACGAGTACAACGACTACTTCGGCGTTCCGTACCCGCTGCCCAAGCTGGACAACATCGCCGCGCCCGGACGCAGCCAGTTCTTCAGCGCCATGGAGAACTGGGGGGCGATCTTCACCTTCGAGTACTCGCTGTTGCTGGATCCGGCGGTGTCCAACATCGATACAAAGCAAGGCGTGTTCACCGTCGCCGCGCACGAGATCGCGCACCAGTGGTTCGGCAATCTGGTAACCATGGCGTGGTGGGACGACCTGTGGCTCAACGAAGGTTTCGCCAACTGGATGGAAGCGCGCACCACGGCAAAACTGCATCCGGAATGGGACATCGACAAGACCGGCCCGGCCAAGAAGAGCCGCTTGGCCATGCGGCGCGATGCGTATGTGACCACCCACCCGGTGGTGCAGCACGTGGCCACCGTGGAGCAGGCCAGCCAGGCCTTCGACGCCATCACCTACGCCAAGGGCGAGGCGGTGATCGCCATGCTGGAAGACTACGTCGGCTCGGATCACTGGCGCGACGGCGTGCGCAGTTACATCAAGCAGCATCAGTACGGCAATGCGGTGACCGACCAGTTGTGGCAGCAGATCGACGCAGTGGCCCCGGGCAAGCAATTCACCCAGGTGGCACATGACTTCACCCTGCAGCCGGGCGTGCCGTTGATCAAGGCCAGCACCCGCTGCGTCGGTGGCCAGACCGCGGTGACGCTGGAGCAGGGCGAGTTCACGCTGGACCGCCCAGACAAGCAGCCGTTGCGCTGGCACGTGCCGGTGGTCGTGCGCAGCGGCGATGGCGCGCCGGTGCGCGTGCTGGTGGACGGCACTGCGCAGGTGCAGGTGCCGGGCTGCGACGCACCGGTGGTGGTCAACGCCGGGCAAAAGGGCTACTTCCGCACCTTGTATGCGCCCGCACAGTTCAAGGCGCTGACCAGCAGGTTTGGCGCGCTACCGGTGGTGGACCAGTTGGGCGTGTTGAACGACGCCGACGCACTGGCCGACGCGGGCGTGCAGACACAGGCCGATGTCTTGGATCTCACCGCACAGGTGGCAGTCGGCGCATCGCCCGACGTCTGGGACATGGTGGCCAGCATCTACGATGGTGTGGATGGCAGCTTCGAGCATGACCCGGCTGGGCGCGCCGCGTGGCGTGCCTATGCCGTGCCGCGCCTATCGGCCGAATTCGCAACGCTGGGCTGGGACAACCGCGATGGCGACTCGGCGCAGATCCAGCAGTTGCGTACCCGCCTGATTTCCAGCCTCAGCGACATGGGGGATGCTGCAGTGATCGCCGAGGCGCGCCGGCGCTTTGCCGCCTTCCAGGCCACTCCCGCGTCGCTGTCGCCGGAGTTGCGTGACAGCGTGCTGGGCGCGGTTGCGCGCAATGCCGACACCGCCACCTGGGACGCCTTGCATGCCTTGGCCAAGCATGAAACCTCGTCAATGGTGCGCGACACCTATTACGATTTCCTCTCCATGCCCATCGACGAGGCGCTGGCCAAGCGCGCGCTGGCACTGGCGTTGACACCTGAACCGGGCGCCACGACCGGTGCGAGCATGATCGACCGGGTCGCCTCCCAGCATCCGGAGCTTGCCTTCGATTTTGCCGTGGCGCATCGCATGCAGGTGGACACCCTGGTGGACTCCACCTCGCGTGCCCGCTACTACCCCAGCCTGGGCATGGACTCGGCAGAGCTTGCCACCGCCGACAGGATCAAGGCCTATGCCGACCAATACATCGCGCCGACCTCGCGGCAGGCTGCGGACAACGCCATCAACACGATCCAGACGCGGGTGAAGCTGCGGGCGGCGTCATTGCCGCAGATCAAGGCGTGGTTGAAGGCGCGCAAGCGCTAAGCATTGCAGTCATCGCAGCACAGGAAACAGCCCGGCCTTGCCGGGCTTTTCCTTGCCGGGCCGGCAGTCACCGGGAGGTGGGGAGCGAGGCGTGCTTGCAAAAGCAGAAGGGGGTGAGCAGACCCTGACTCGCACGCCTGGTTGCAGTGCTTTAGGTGCTCCACGCTGTCAATGCAGTGCCTCGGTCCGCTCTGGGGGAGGCGCGTAGGCACCCCCCCCCCCGGACGCGGTCGCTTTCGAGCGGGCCGGCAACCGGCATGCGGTGTAGATGCAAGGTGTTGTGACACAGCTGTGCTACATTCGCGCGTACGAAATGCACAAGCTCGAGGATTTCATGAGCACCACAACCATCCGTCTTCCAGACGAACTCAAGATGCGCGTTGCTGCAGCAGCGAAGCGGGGCGGCACGACGGCACATAGTTTCATCCTGGAAGCGATCGCCGAAAAGGCGGAATCGGTCGAGCGTCGTGCCGATTTCGATGCGGTTGCCGAGCAGCGTTATGCCGGCATTGTCGCGTCCGGGAAAACCATCGCCTGGGACGACATGCGTGGCTATCTGGAAAAGCGCATGGCCGGCGAGCCGGCAAAGCGTCCCACGGCCCGCAAACTAGCCCGGTAGCATGGCGCGTATCGAACTGGCACCGGAGGTTGCACAGGATCTTGAGCGGATCTTCGACCACCTCCAGCGCCATGAGGCCGCACATGTCGCAGCACGCCTGCACGAGATCATTGCGGCAATCGATGTGCTGCAAACCAATCCGCTGATCGGCCGGCCGGCTGGCGGCGACAAGCGCGAACTGGTGATCGGTCGCGGAGCGCACGGCTATCTGGCGCTGTACTGCCATGTCGCGCAGATCGACACGGTGTTTGTGCTGGCCGTTCGCTCGCAACGTGAGGCGGGCTTTGCGGGGCCGTGATGTCCGCAGTTCCCTCATCGCCTTAGCCAATGCAGACGCCGCCGCGTCACGCCCCAAACGCACCATCGATCGTATGCATCGCCCCGGTGACAAAGCCTGCTTCCGGGCCAGCCAGCCAGGCCACCATGCCGGCCACTTCGTCGGCGCGGCCGTGGCGCTTGATCGCCATGAAGCTGTGCATCAGGTCTTTCATCGGCCCGTTTTCCGGGTTGGCGTCGGTATCGATCGGGCCTGGTTGCACCACGTTGATGGTGATGCCACGCGGCCCGAAGTCGCGGGCCAGCCCGCGCGCCAGCCGTTGCAGCGCGGATTTGCTCAGCGCGTAGGACGCCATGCCGGGCAGCGGCATGCGGTCGCCGTTGACCGAGCCAATCACGATGATGCGGCCGCCGGGCGGCATCTGCCGCGCGGCCTCCACGGCGGCGTGGTAGGGCGCGTGCACGTTGATGCGGAACAGCCGGTCCACCGCATCCGGATCCTGCTCCAGCGCATCGCCGAACAAGGCGATGCCGGAGTTGACCACCAGCACATCCAGTGGCCCGTTGCGGCGCACCGTGTCGATGACCGCATCGCGGTTGGCGCTGTCGGCCAGCACCGCGGTGCTGCCGGTGTCGCTGGCCAGGCGCTGCGCCGCCTCCGCAGAGCCGGCGTAGGTAAACGTCACCTGCGCGCCCTCGGCCATAAAGCGCCGCACGATGGCGGCCCCAATCCCCCGGCTGCCACCGAGCACCAACACCGACTTATTTTTGAACGCTGACATGCATCACCTCGCTATTAATGTAGCGAGTAATACATAATAGATTTCGTCTGCCGTCAAGGATTTTGTAACAATGACTACAGAAACCTCCCGGGCCCGCGGGCGGCCGCGTGCATTCGACCCGGACCAAGCGGTCGCCACTGCGCAGCAGCTGTTCCATGCGCGCGGCTACGACGCACTGAGCGTGGCCGACCTCACCCAGGCGCTGGGCATCAACCCGCCCAGTTTCTACGCCGCCTTCGGCAGCAAGGCCGGCCTGTATGCGCGCATCCTCGACCGTTACGCGCAGACCGGGGCCATCCCGCTGCCGCAGATTCTGGACACCAACCGCCCGCTGGCCGACGCACTGGCCGACGTACTGGAGCAGGCCGCGCGCTGCTACGCCGCAGACCCCGCCGCCACCGGCTGCCTGGTGCTGGAAGGCACGCGCAGCAACGACGCGCAGGCGCGCGAGGCCGCCTGCGGCTTCCATGTCGCCGCCCAGGAGTTGATCCGCTCCCACATCGCCAAACACTGCCCGCACGACGCAGACCGGCTGGCGGATTTCGTCAGCACCACCATGGCCGGGCTGTCCGCCAGCGCCCGGCATGGGCAGAGCCTGGAGCGTCTGCTGGCGAGTGCGCGGTTGGCAGGGGAGGCAATTAAGGCGGCGCTGCGCGGCTAGACAAGGCGCGCATGGTTGCAGGGGCAGGGGCGTTCCATGGTGGACCACTTGCGTGCCAGCATGCCAACTGACTTGGTAGTCAGGCGCCGGTGGAGCAGTCGCTGGCAAAGCTGCAATAGCTCGACTTTTGCACATCGGCGAAGACGCAAAGCAGCCATGCGCAGGAGAAATTGTTGTTGCAGGAAGCGGCATTGAAGCCGCTGACCATTGGACGAGCGTGTCTGGCTTCCGCCGTTGAGCGGCAGACCCTCATTTAGTCAGAGGGTAATCCCCCCGCCCATTAGCTGACGCCAGAAGTGGAATTTTCTCGTCCCCTTTCCCGAGGAGGTTCCATGAAGA
>NZ_JAJGQM010000029.1 GCF_020784175.1 Xanthomonas campestris pv. asclepiadis | reverse complement strand
TCTTCATGGAACCTCCTCGGGAAAGGGGACGAGAAAATTCCACTTCTGGCGTCAGCTAATGGGCGGGGGGATTACCCCGGCATCTGTGCCGGTTGATCTGTTGCCAGCTTCCGCTCACCGCCTGCGGTGGGATATGGGCGATGTGCTGCGCAGGCTCGACGCAAGCACAGCTATTGAGCAGGCGAGAGACCATCCCGCGCATCCGCTGAGTCGCCAGCTCGGTGTGTTGCCGCACACCTCGCGCCGCCGGTTCGCACGCAGGGCCGTGGCGTTGCAGCAGCGCGTCGCCGCATCCACCAACCACCACCCGGAGGCGCCATGACCCGCCGCCGCCCACCCACGGCATCTGCCAGCGCACGGCCCACCCGCACGCGTACGCGCCCCACGCCGCCCAAGCGGGTGCAGTGGGTTGTTGTGGAACCCGACCGCACCAAGCTGCCACCGATGCTGCCGCCCGACCCGGACGCCTTCCCACAAGGCCCCGGCACGCTACGCGCACCCCGCCGCGCCCGCCGCCCGCGCCAATGCACCGTCAGCTACACCCATTACCCAGGCGCCCACGACCACGCCGGCGACCAGCACGTGCCCCACGTCCGCCTCAGCGGCCTATGGCTGGAACAACTGGGCTTTGCCATTGGCACCAAGCTACGCATCACCGCGAGCGAAGGGCAGCTATTGATGGAGGTGTTGCCGCCGGTGGAGGTGCCGGCCAACGCGCGTAGCGTGCGGCGATGATGCTGCGGCTGCCAGCCCCCTTGCGATTGACCTCGGTGCCCGATGCCACTAGCGTCGCAGCCACACCAGCGCACAACGGACGCTTCATGATCGCGCGCCCCCTCTACGCCTTGCTCGCCACCCTCGCTCTGGGCGCATGCGCCCACACGGCGGCCACCCCAGCCCCGGCAACCGTCACGGAGACATCTGCCATGCGTTCCTCATCCGAATCCGCAGTCACTCCCACTGGCAACGAACCCAGCGGGCCGATACGAACGGCAGAAGATGCGCTCACCCGCATGCTTGCGTTGATTCAAGCTGTTGACGGACTGGACGATCTGACACCCGACTACCTGCAGTCCAAAATGGGGGTTCCGGTGACGCGTGCGGCAGCTGATCCCAAGCGTTATGGCGCCAGTGCTCCGCTTACCAGTGAGTGGGGCTACAGCTTTGGCATGGACCAGACGCCTACTGCGGGGCGTTGGTTCGAGTTCACCTTTGTTCCAGCGCAAGCGGGTGCTTCCCCGTCCATGACGGAGATCTGCGGGATCGATTTCGATACGTTTACCAAGAAACTGGAAAACATCGGGTTTGTACGTCAACGCAACATGGTGGAAGACGGGCGATGGATGAGTGACTTCTTCAGCCGCCCAGGCATCCGCGTGGAGGTGTTTCCACGAGGTGAGGCCGATGCACCGCAGGAGCGGGTGGAGCACCACTGCGTTGAATGGATCTACATCCGTTAACCCAAGGAACGGTCATGCCTTTGAGTCCACAGGCGCAAGCCATTGTTGATGACTTCGGCCGCCAGCCCGGTGTTACCCCGGAATATGTCACCAATTTGCAGGGTGTGCTTGCCGCATCGCCCGTTCTGCTTGACCAATTCAATGATGCGGTTGCCAAGCAGCGCGTACTCAGTTTAAAGCCTCTGAATGATCCGAATGCAGGCGGAACGTTCACGCCAGGCGAGCATTCCATCCGGCTACCGCTGTCCAGGCTTTCCAATGGGCCTGGCGGAAAGTTGCTTGATTCCGGTGACATGACGTTTGTGCTGGGGCATGAACTACAGCACGCCATGTACAGCCCAACTGCAGCTGCTTCCCGTAAGGCGTTCGAAACCGCGGCGGTGCAGATAGCCAAGACCACGCACGATTATTCGGACGCAGCGGAGAAGGTTTTATCAAGCAACCGTGTAGATGAAGCAAGCGCAGAAATTGCAGGCTGGAATGCAACCGTCAGCAGGGTAAAGCAAGCAAAGCCGGATGCCTCCCTGGAAGATATCTTTCGGGAAGCACCCGGTCGTATGCACGACTTCATTGATCGAACTGGCGGAATGCCGCAATTCAATTACGCGCTCAAGTCCAACCTTACCTTGAACGCAGATATGACGATGCCCGTCACTCCTGCCAACGTCGAGGCGATGGGGGCAAACTTCTTCGACAAGGATGCCAAGAGCACTCGCATTGGCTATACGGGTCAGTCCGACTACGCCAACCACTACGGCCCGTGGGTGGTTGGAACGGCTGCCATCTACGAGCGCCACTACAACAAGCCAAAGCCAGGAGACCCGGAACAGCCGATGATCCTGGACATGCAGCGCTTGGGATTGAAGGAAGAAGTACTGGAGCGCAACGGCATCGACCTGGGCAGCGATACGCGTCCCATGCCTTACCTCGACAGCAGCACGCAGCCACCGACGCCCGGCCTGTTCCAGCACAGCAAGAATACGCACCTGCACGTCTCGCCCATCACTGCACGCGAGTTGGAACAGGAGCTCCGGGAGCGCGATCCCCAGCTGCCAGGCTCATCAGCTCAGCTTTTTCCGTCAGACCCCGCGCACGTGGATCACTCGCTTTACCAGCAGATCAGGGATGGGGTGCAAAAGCTCGATGCCCAGCATGGCAGGGAGTGGGATGCATCAAGCCAGCGCATGACGGCCAGCCTATTGGCGCTGGCAAAAGAGGAAGGGCTGTCGCGGGTGGACCATGTGGTGCTCAACAACCCAACCCCTCAGCTGGCCGGTGGCGAGAAGGTCTTCGTCGTCCAGGGCGCCCTCAACGACCCGGCACACCAGCGTGCACATATGTCGACGGTGGATGCCGTGCAGGCGCCAGAGAGCCAGTCGTTCGATCGCCTGCAGGCAATCAACCAGACCCAGGCCCAGGCACGCGAACAGCAGCAGGCGCTGGAGCAGTCCCAGCAAGCCGTCACCCAGGCCGGTCCGTCGATGACGCGCTGAGTGTTTCGCAACGAGATAACGGGGTCCAAATAACGGTTCCAGGTTCACTTCCACGGCAGCCTGGCCGTCGCCAAACCATCGCGCCCATGCCTGCGCGCGTAGCGGCATAGATCGGCAGCGATGCTGGTAGTGACACGACAACGGCCGCAGTACGCGGCCGTTGTCGTTAGATCAGGCAACCAGGATCGTCTTCCCGATTCCCGATTCTCCCAATCCCGAATCCCGAATCCCGAAGAATCAATGATCGCTGGAGCGCAAGCCATCCACATCCAGAATCAGCGCCATGCGGCCATCGCCGATCAGGGTGGCGCCGGCATAGCCGGGCAGGCCGCGCAGGGCGCGCGGCAGCGGTTTGATCACCACTTCCTCGCGGCCGCGCACCTGGTCCACCACCAGGCCGAAGCGGGTTTCGCCGGCCTGCAGCAGCACTACCGTCAATAGCGGCGGCTGTTCGGCGGGCACGCCCAGCCAGCGGCGTAGGTCGATCAGCGGCAGGGTGTGCGAGCGGCGGTCCAGCACTGCGCGGCCGTCGAACCAGCCCAGCGAGGTCTGCGGTGCGTGCAGTACTTCGACCACGCGCGCCAGCGGCAAGGCATAGACCGCTTCGCCGGCCTGCACCAGCAGGGTCGGCAGGATCGCCAGGGTCAGCGGCACGCGGATCATGAAGCGGCTGCCGCGGCCCAGTTCGGACTGGATCTGGATCTGCCCGCTGAGTTCGCGGATGCGCGATTGCACCACGTCCATGCCCACGCCGCGGCCGGAGATGTCGGTGACCTCGGCCTTGGTCGAAAAGCCCGGCATGAAGATCAGATGCAGGCACTCGTCGGTGCTCAGGCGGGCGGCGGCTTCGGCATCGATCAGGCCCTTATTGCGGGCGATCTCGCGCAGGCGTTCCGGGTCGATGCCGGCGCCGTCGTCCTGGATCTCGATGCTGACGTAGTCGCCTTCCTGCTGCGCGGACAGGCGCACATGGCCGCTGCGCGGCTTGCCGGTGGCTTCGCGCAGGGCCGGCGATTCGATGCCGTGGTCGATCGCGTTGCGCACCAGGTGCACCAGCGGGTCGGCCAGGGCCTCGACCAGGTTGCGATCGAGCTCGGTTTCGGCGCCGATCAGTTCCAGTTCCACTTCCTTGGACAGCGTGCGCGCGACATCGCGGGCCACCTTGGGGAAGCGCGCGAACACCTTGCTCACCGGTTGCATGCGGGTGCGCATCACCGCGGTCTGCAGGCGCGCGGTGGCGATGTCCAGCGTGCTGACCGCGCGGTCGAGTTCTTCGTCGCGCAGGCGGGTACGCAGGGTCTTGAGGCGATTGCGCGACAGCACCAGTTCGCCGATCAGGTTGACGATGGCATCCAGGCGCTTGGTGTCCACACGCACGGTCTGCTCGGCGTCGGCTCCCTTGGCCGCCGCCTTGGGCGCGGCCTTGGCGCCGGGCGCAGCGGCGCCATGCCCGTCATCGGGTGCGGGCGCTGCGGCGGCGGCCTTGGGCGCGGCCTTGACTGCCGGCGGGCCGCTCTTGGCATCGAACTGCGCAATCAGCGAGGCCGGTGCATGCGGCACGGCTTCGCCCGAGCCCATTGCATCCAGCATGGCCTGCAGGTAATCCAGCGACTGCTGCGCGGCATCGAAGTGATGCGCCTGCAACACCGCCTGGCCGGAGCGCGCCATGCCCAGGGTTTCCTCGGCGGCGTGGCAGAGCTCGACCATGGGCTTGATCGCCAGAAAGCCGGCGCCGCCCTTGAGCGTGTGGAAGCCGCGGAACACCGCATTGAGCTGGTCGGCTTCGTCCGGTGCCTGTTCCAGCGACACCAGCTGTTCGCCGAGGCGATCCAGGATTTCCTGGGCCTCGACGATGAAATCGGCAGCAATATCGTCTGGAACAGCACTCATGGTTACAGCCCCAATCCGGACAGCAGGTCATCGGCGTCGTCCTGCGACACCGCGTGACGGTCCAGGCCCTTGACTGCAGGACCGGCAAGACCGCCGTCGTCTTTCTTCGGCTCGGGGTTCTTTGGCGGCAAGCCGAGCGCACCGAAGCCCTCGTGCACGCGCCGCACGATCCCGGCCACGCGACGGATGATCTGCCCGCTCAGGTCCTGGTAGCTCTGCGCCAGCGACAGCTCAGTCAGGTTGTGGCGCATCTTGTCCATCAGCGCGCCCTGGTCCTGATTGAGCCCACCGTCGCGTAGCTGGTTGGCCAGCTCGCGGCATTCCTCGACCAGATCCAGCGTGCGATGGCTGGCCTTCTCGGTCATCTCCACCACGTGGTCCAGGCGCGAACACGCATCGTCCAGCTCGCCGGCTTCCTCGGGCACGGTGGGCAACTCGCCCAGCGCCTGGCCGAGTTCGCGCGCAAGCCGGCTCAGGCCCTGCATCATCGGGCGCGTGCGCAGGGCGGCGAGGTGGTCGACCTCGCGCTTCCATGCGGCTTCGTCACCGCTTTCCAGTGCATCGAGCGCGCCCTGCAGGCGGTCGATCAACGCGGCGCGTTCGGCATTGGTGTCCACGGTGGCGTTCATCAGGCGGTCGCCGCCAGACGTTCGAACACCTTGCCCAGCTTTTCTTCCAGCGTCTGCGCGGTGAACGGCTTGATGATGTAGCCGTTCACGCCGCACTGGGCCGCTTCGATGATCTGCTCGCGCTTGGCTTCGGCGGTCACCATCATCACTGGCAGGTGCTTGAGCTTGGCGTCGGCGCGGATGTTGCGCAGCAGGTCGATGCCGGTCATGCCGGGCATGTTCCAGTCGGTGACCACGAAATCGAACGGGCCGGCCCGCAACGCAGCCAATGCGCTGTTGCCGTCTTCGGCCTCTGCGGTATTGGTGAAGCCAAGATCGCCCAACAGATTCTTGACGATGCGCCGCATCGTCGAGAAGTCGTCCACGATCAAAATCCGCATGTTCTTGTTCACATCAAGCTCCTAACACTAAAAAATACGCGAAAAAATCATTCGTCAATTTCGACACCGGCATCGGCCAGTTCGAAGACCTTGAGGCGGCCGCGCAGACGCACCACCGCCTGGCCATGGATCTGGCACACGCGCGATTCGCTGACACCGAGCACGGCGCCGATTTCTTTCAGGTTCAATTCCTGTTCGTAGTACAGCGACAGCACCAGCTGCTCGCGCTCGGGCAACTGGCCGATGGCCTTGCCCAGCTCGCGGCCGAATTCGCCGCGTTCCATCATCTGCTGCGGATTGGGGCCACCCTTGGCGGTGGTGTCCAGCTCGCCGTGATCCTCGATCCGCGACTCCAGGCTCAGCACCTGGCCGCGGGCGGCATCTTCCATCAGACGCAGGTAGTCGGGCAGCGGCATCTCCATCGCGGCGGCCACCTCGGTGGCGGCGGCGGCGCGGCCGGTGTGCTGCTCGATCTTGCGCACGGCCGCGGCGGCATCGCGTGCGCGCCGGTGCACCGAGCGCGGCACCCAGTCGCCACGCCGGATCTCGTCGATCATCGAGCCGCGGATGCGGATCGATGCGTAGGTTTCGAACGAGGCGCCCTGTTCGGAGTCGTAACTGCGCGAGGCTTCGATCAGGCCGATCATGCCGGCCTGGATCAGGTCGTCCACTTCCACGCTCGCCGGCAGGCGCGCGGCCAGATGGTGGGCGATGCGGCGCACCAAGTCGGCGTGCTGGGTGACGATGTCATTGGCGTTGTTGCGCTGCACGGCACGGTACTGCGCGGTGGCCGTGGTTGCGGTAGCGGTGCTCATGCGGCCACTCCCCGTTGGATGATGCGTTCGACGAAGAATTCGACGTTGCCGCGGGACACGGTCGGGGCCTGCCAGCGCGAGGTACGGCGAGCGATTTCTGCAATGGCCTGCGCCGACGGACTGGCGGGGTAGGCCTTGATGACCGGTTGCTGGCGCTGTACCGACAGGCGCAACCAGTCGTCCTGCGGCACGTGGCCGAGGTAGTTCAGCGACACGTCGCCGAGGAATTTTTCGCAGACCCGCGACAGCTTGTCGTACAGCAGGCGGCCTTCGTTGGGGTCGCGCACCATGTTGGCGATGATCTGCAGGCGGTCCACGCCGCGTTCGCGCGAGAGCACCTTGATCAGCGCGTAGGCGTCGGTGATCGAGGCCGGCTCGTCGCAGACCACCACCACGGTGTCCTGGGCGGCCTGGCAGAAGGTCAGCACGCTGTCGGTGATGCCGGCGGCGGTGTCGATGACCATCACGTCCAGGTCGCGTTCCAGCTCGGAGAACACGTTGACCAGGCCGATGTGCTGGGCCGGAGCCAGTTCTGCCATGTGGCGGCGACCGGACGCGGCCGGGACCACCAGCACGCCGCCGGGACCTTCGATGATCACCTCGTCCAGCGTGCAGCGGCCGGCGATCAGGTCGGCCAGGGTGTACTTGGGCGACAGGCCCAGCACCACGTCCAGGTTGGCCAGGCCCAGGTCGGCGTCCAGCAGCAGGGTGCGCTTGCCCATGTCGGCCAGCGCCACGGCCAGGTTGGCGGAAATGTTGGTTTTGCCCACGCCGCCCTTGCCACCGGTCACGGCAATGGTGCGCACCGGGCCCAAAGGCTCGGGACGGGTCGCCGACAGGGGGAAGGCGTTGGTCAGCTTGGCGTATTCACGCGACTGCATGGTTGTGCTCCGGAGTACAGGGCTTATCGGCAGCGCGCCGCAAATCTTCAAGGCGAAGAACGAGACTGGCGGCATTGGCGCGGTGCAGGTCGTCGGGGACCCGCTGTCCGTCAGTCACCCAGGTGATGGGCATTTGGTGATCGACGACGACCGACAGCGCACTACCGAAGCGGCCGGTCTCGTCAAGTTTGGTCAGCACCACGCCCTGGGGCTTGGCATGGGCGAAGCGGCGCACGACCTCGTCGAGGTCGGAAAAGTGCGCGTTGGCAGGCAGCACCAGCAGCGAGGTGACCTGGTGCGCGGCGCGCAGCCAGTTCAGCTGGGCGGCCAGGGCGCGGTCGCGCTGGCCCATGCCGGCGGTGTCGATCAGCACCAGCTTGTAGTCGCGCAGGCGCTCGAGCAGTTCCAGCAGGCTCTCGGCGCTGTCGGCCTCGTGCACGGCGATGCCGAGCTGACGGCCGTAGCTGTGCAGCTGCTCGCGGCCGCCGACGCGCTGGGTGTCGGTGGTGACCAGGGCCACGTCGCGCGGGGCGTGCTGGGCGGCGAAGCGCTGGGCGAGCTTGGCAATGGTGGTGGTCTTGCCGGCACCGGTCGGGCCGACCAGGGCGATCACGCCGCCGCGTTCCAGCGGGTCGACCGGGGCCACCGGCAGGCGCTTGGACAGCAGGCCCAGCATCAGCCCGCGGCCGCGGTGCAATTCGGTATCGGCCGGGATCTGCAGCGCCACATCGCGGATCAGGCCGGCGTCGAAGCCATAGTCGTCCATCAGCTCCAGGGCCTGCGCACGCACCGGTGAGCCACGCAGGCGCTCGTCGGTGAGGCGGTTCATTTCGCGCTCGATCATCTGCCGCATCAGCGCCAGCTCGCCACGCAACTGCTTGAGTTCTTCGTCGTTCTGCGGCGCCGGGGCGGCGACGACCGGCACAGCGGCCAGCGCCGGCGGGGCGGCCACCAGCGGCGGCAACGCGGCCGGCGGCAGGATCTGCGGCAGCGCGTCCAGGTCGAAGTCGGCGTCGTCGGCCAGCGCGTCTTCGTCCTGGTCGTAGCCGGCCTGCACGGGGGCCGCGGAGGCGGCCATGATCGGCGTCGGCGCCTGCACCGGGGCGGCCTGCACGGCGGCGCGCTGCACCGGGGCGGTGGTCAGGAAGTCGGCGAACAGTTGTTCCGGCACCGCCGACAACGCGTGTTCCTGGCGCGGCGCGGCGGACACCGCAACGGCGCGGGCCAGGGCCTGGGCGGCGGGCGAGGGGACGGCGGCGGTACGCACCGGCGCGGCGACCGGAGCCTGGCGCGGCACGTTGACCGGCTGGCGCAGCGCCATCGCGGCGATCATGTCTTCGGCGGCGCTGGCAACACGCTGGCGCTGGCTCGCACCGGCATCTGCGGCCGGCGTGAGCGGTGCGTGGACCGGCGCGGCCGCGGCTCGCGGGGCCGGGGCCTGCTGGGCAGGTGCCGACGGGATCGGCGCGGCGGCAACCGCCGGCGTCTCGGAGCGTGCGGTTTCCAGGGCGCGCTGGACGAGTTCTTCGTCGTAGTTGCTGGCAGCGACGATCTCGATGCCTTCGGCGGTGCGGCGATTGGACAGGATCACTGCGTCCGGGCCGTGTTCTTCACGCACCATGCGGAATGCGGTGCGCATGTCCGGGGCAACGAAGCGTTTGATTTTCATGCCAAGTGCCTCCAGGAACGGGACCCGCCGGACGCCGGACGGGTGCGCGATGAATGTGGGTGCGTTGCCAGCGTCATGAGGTGCCTGTCCCGTTCGGTTGTTCCAAGTGCTGCTCTCGCCCCGCAGCGGTGACGCTGGCTGCGGTCTCGCCAGAGCTAATGCACGCGGCGTGCCAAAACGCGGTGCCAGGGTTCCGGCGCGGGACCCTGGCCGGTCGGGGCGGGGCGGCGGCTGTGCGTCTGGTCCGGATTGGGAGGTTCAAGTCAATGGATTGATTGACTTTTCTCCGGGCCGGCACGGCGTTGGCATTGCCCGTGCGGGCGGATGCACCGGCGGTGCGGGCGCCGGGATTGCTGTGCCCGGAACGCCTCGAAACGGCCGGCGGCGTGCAATCGATTGGATGGCCGGACCGGTGGCGGCTTTCCGACGCCGGGTGTGGCGGTCGGTCTGAACGCGTTGCCGGTTGGCGTGGTGGAGGCACAACGGCCTGACGATTTCGTAGGAGCGCACCCGGGCGCGACGGGCTGTCCCGGTAACGCCGGTCGCGCCCAGGTGCGCTCCTACAGGGGTGTTCTGGTTTGCGGCGTGCCGTCGGATACCCCGGCGCGTCGTAGGAGCGCACCTGGGCGCGATGGGGCTGTCCTGGGAAAGCCTTTCGCGCCCGGGTGCGCTCCTACGCCTTAGCTGATCGTGCCGACCAGCTTCAGGCGCTTGTCTTCGGGCACTTCGCTGTAAGCCAGTACCGACAGGCTCGGGACGCTATGGCGGACCAGGCGGGCCAGTGCGGCGCGGACCTGGCCGGGCACCAGCACCACCGCCGGTTCGTTGCGGGCTTCCTGCTTGCCGACGCAGTCGGCCAGGCTCTGGTGCAGGCGCTCGGCCAGGCCGGGTTCCAGCGCCACGCCGTTGCCGTGGGTGGATTCCTGCAGCACGCGCTCCAGCTGCGGGGCCAGCGTATAGACCGGCAGCTCGGCCGACATGCCGGCGATTTCCTGCACGATGAAGCGGCCAAGCGAGGTGCGTACCGCGGCGGTGAGGGTGGTCGGGTCCTGGCTGTGCGGGGCGTGTTCGACCAGCGCTTCGACGATCTTGCGCAGCTGGCGCACCGGGATGCGCTCGATCAGCAGGTTCTGCAGCACGCGCACCACCACCGACAGCGGCAGCGCCTTCGGGGTGAGGTCTTCCACCATCTTCGGCGCGGTCTTGGCCAGGGTCGCCAGCAACTGCTGCACTTCCTCGTGGCCGAGCAGTTCCGGGGCGTGTTCGCGGATCAGGTGCGACAGATGGGTGGCGACCACGGTGGCCGGGTCGACCACGGTGTAGCCCATCGATTCGGCATAGGCGCGTTGGTGCGGCTGGATCCAGCTGGCATCCAGTCCGAACGCCGGGTCCTTGCCGGGAATACCGTCGAGCTGGCCGAGCGCACCGCCCGGGTCCAGCGCCAGTTCGCGGTCGGGATAGATTTCCGCGGTGGCCACCGGCACCCCGTGCACCAGCAGCCGATACGCGTTGGCCGACAGTTCCAGGTTGTCGCGGATATGCACCGGCGGCACCAGGAAGCCGATGTCCTGGGTGAGCTTGCGGCGCACGCCCTTGATGCGCGCCATCAGTTCGCCGCCCTGGTTCTTGTCCACCAGCGGAATCAGCCGGTAGCCCACTTCCAGGCCCAGCGGGTCGATCGGGCGCAGCTCGTCCCAGCTCAGCTCCGAGCTCGCCTGGGCGGCGGTGGCCGCAGCGGCGGCCTTGGGGTCGGTGGCGGGGTCGCCGGTCGGCGAGATGACCAGGCTGCGCTTGTACATTTTCCAGGCGATCACGCCCAGGATCAGGCCCAGCGTCAAAAACGCGACGTTGGGCATGCCCGGCACCAGGCCGACCAGGCCCAGGATGGCCGCGGCCACCGCGAGGGCGCGGTGCTGGCCGAACACCTGGCTGATCATGGCGCCGCGCATGTCCTGCGCGCGCGAGGCACGGGTCACCAGCAAGGCGACCGAGGACGACACCAGCAGGGCCGGCAGCTGCGCCACCAGGCCGTCGCCGATCGACAGCAAAGTGTAGGTGGAGGCGGCATCCACAAAGCTCATGCCGTGCTGGAACATGCCCACCGCCATGCCGCCGATGAGGTTGATGAACAGGATCAGGATGGCAGCGATGGCGTCGCCGCGGATGAACTTGTTGGCACCATCCATTGCACCGTAGAAGTCGGCTTCCTCGCGGACTTCCTCGCGGCGGGCCTTGGCTTCCTCGCGCGTCAGCAAACCGGCGTTGAGGTCGGCGTCGATGGCCATCTGCTTGCCGGGCATGGCGTCCAGGATGAAGCGCGCGGTCACTTCCGACACGCGCCCGGCACCCTTGGTGATGACCACGAAGTTGATGATGGTCAGGATCGCGAACACCACGATGCCCACGGCGTAGTTGCCGCCGATGACGAACTGGCCGAACGCCTCGATGACCTTGCCGGCCGCGGCATGGCCGTCCTGGCCGTTGATCAGGATCACGCGGCTGGAGGCGACGTTGAGCGCCAGGCGCAGCATCGTGGTCATCAACAGCACGATCGGGAAAATGGTGAATTCCAGCGGGCGCTGCACATACACCACCGCCAGCAGCACCATCAGCGAGATGGCGATGTTGAAGGTGAACAGGGCATCCAGCACCGGTGCGGCCAGCGGCACCATCAGCATGGCCAGCATGGCCATCAGGGCCAGCGGCGCGCCCAGGCCGTTGCGCAGCAACTCCATAATGCGCCGGGCATTCGTCGGGGCGGGTTGGGCGCTCATGCGCTGGCTCCCTTGCCGAACTCATCCACGTCCAGCGACGGCAATTCCGGCATCGGGCCGCCGTTCCAGCCACGCAGCTGGTAGACGTAGGAGAGCACCTGGGCCACGACCGAATAGAGTCTCACGGGAATTTCCTTGCCAATTTGTGCTTCCCTATACAAGGCGCGTGCCAAAGGCGGGGCGGTGACGATCGCCACCCGGTGCTGTTCGCAGGCTTCGCGGATGCGGAAGGCCATTTCGTCCACGCCCTTGGCCACCACGATCGGGGCGCGCATCTTGCCGCCTTCGTACTTGAGCGCCACCGCGTAGTGGGTCGGATTCATCAGCACCACGTCGGCCTTGGGCACCGCTTCCATCATCTGGCGCTGCGACATCTGCATCTGCATCTGGCGGATGCGGCCCTTGACCTCCGGGCTGCCCTCGCTTTCCTTCATCTCGCGCTTGATCTCTTCGCGGGTCATCTTGAGCTTCCGCAGCCAGTTCCACTTCTGGTACGGCGCGTCGATGGCGGCCAGCAGCACCAAGGCGCCGGCGGTGTAGAACAGCAGGCTCTTGGTGAAGTCCAGGCCGTTGCCCACCGCCTGTTCCAGCGGCTGGTTCACCAGCGAGCGCAGGCCGTGCAGGCCCTTGGAGATGCACAGGCTGGCGGCCAGGCCGACGAACAGCAGCCGCAGCACCGACTTGACCAGCTCGGCCAGGCTGTTGCTGCCCCACATGCGCTTGATCCCGTTGGCCGGGTTGAGCTTGTTGAGGTCGGGCATGATCGCCTTGCCCGAAAACCGCAGCCCGCTCATCAGCAACGGGCCGGCCAGGCCGGCGGCCAGGCAGATGCCGATCAACGGCAGCATCACCCACAGCAGCTGCAGCAGCAGGTCGCCGAAATGGCCGAACAGCGCCATCGGGTTTTCACGCATCTTCGGGTCCGGGCTAAGCGCGGTCTTCATCCAGACGCTGGCGCCATCGCCGATGCCGCGGGCCAGGGCCATCAGCGCGAACACGCCGGCGCCGAACACCGCGGCGGTGGACAACTCGCGCGATTGCGGGATGTTGCCCTGCTCGCGGGCTTCGCGCAGGCGTTTTTCGGTGGGAAGCTCTGTGCGTTCGCCGCCGTCTTCGGACTCGGACATGGAGGTGCCGGTGACTGGTCAGCCCTGCCTCATGCAAGTGGCGTTCCAGTTTGTGGGCTGGGAATCGGGAATCGGGATTGGGGAATCGGAAGAGCAGCGGCCGGGAGTGGAGCCGCTGGCGGGGTGTTGTGGTTGGTGGTGAGCAAGCGCACGCCGGGCTTTGTGGATGGCGCTGCCGTCGCGATAGATCGCCCCGCCTGCGCGCCTGCGACGGCTGTTGCAGTTGGAAGGCGCGCAGGTCGCCGCGTGCGCGGGGGAGGGCCGCAGGCAGGAAATGGGGGGCGGCGGACCAAGTGCAGGCTGGTGCTTGGCTTGGTTGACGGGTCAGAGATTGATGGCAGATGCCGGGGCGGCGGTCGTTTTGACGCCTTTCGCTTAACCGGTCGGGCGAGTTGCGCCGTCGCGTTGGGCGACCACCACCGCGATGAAGTGCTCGGCGTCCATCGGCCGGCCCAGCAGATAGCCCTGCAGCTGGTCGCAGCCCAGCCGTTCCAGGGTGTTGCGCTGGGCGGTGGTCTCCACGCCCTCGGCCACCACCTGCAGGCGCATGGTGTGGGCCAGCGCCACCACCGCGGCGACGATGGCGATGTCTTCCGGGCCGTTGTCCAGGGCCTGCACGAAGCTGCGGTCGATCTTGAGTTCGTGCGCGGGGAGCTTGCGCAGGTACATCAGGTTGGAATAGCCGGTGCCGAAGTCGTCGATGGCGATGCGCACGCCCAGCGTGTTGAGCTGGCCGAGCGTGCGCAGGCAGGCCTCGGCGTCGCGCATGGCCATGCTTTCGGTGATTTCCAGGGTGAGCTGGGCCGGTGGGATCGCGTAATCGGCCAGGGTGGTGGCCACCTCGTCCAGCAGGCTGGGCGAGGCCAGTTGCGTGGCCGACAGGTTGACCGCCACGTGCCAGTCGCCGTGTCCGGCCTCGCGCCAGTCGCGCATCTGCCGACAGGCCTGCTGCAGGACCCAGCTGCCGAGCGGGCCGATCATGCCGCTGCGCTCGGCCAGCGGGATGAAGCTGTCCGGCGGCACTAGGCCGCGCTCGGGGTGCTGCCAGCGGATCAATGCCTCGGCGCCGACCGGGCGGCCATCGTCGGCGCAGTACTTGGGCTGGTAATGCAGCACGAACTGGCCCAGTTCCAGCGCACGTGGCAGATCCTGCAGCAGCTGCAGGCGCTCGCGGGTGGTGCCGGTCATGGAGTGCTCGAAAAAGCTGTAACGGTTGCGGCCGGCCTGCTTGGCGTGACGCATCGCCGCATCGGCGTGTGTCATCAACTGATGCTCGCTGCCGGCATCCTCCGGATACAGCGCAATGCCGACGCTGCTGCTGAGGCGCAACTCCAGGTCGGCCACCAGGAACGGCACTGCCAGCGCCTGCAGCAGATGCGCGGCGATCGCGGCGGCATCCTCGGGGTCGGCAATGGCCGACACCAGCACGAACTCGTCGGCACCCAGCCGCGCCAGGCTGCCGTGGGCGCTCCGGTGTGCTCGCATGCGCTCGGCCACCGCCACCAGCAACTGGTCGCCGAACGGGTGACCGTAGCCATCGTTGATCGCCTTGAATCCATCCAGGTTGATCAGCATCACCGCAAAGCGTTGTCCGTCGCGCTGGGCGCGGTCGATGCCTTGCAGCACGTGCTCGTGCAGCAGCACGCGGTTGGGCAGGCGGGTCAGCGGGTCGTGCAGGGCGGCCAGCACCAGCTCGGCATTGGCCTGCGCCAACGACGCAGACAGCACGTCGGTGCGTTGCTGGAACCGCCGCGACAGCACCGAGATCACCAGCGCCAGCGCCAACAGGGCCAGCGTGACCAGCACCACCACGGCCGCCAGCCAGGGCAGGGGCAGATGCGCACCGGTGGCCGCGTCGCAAATGCTGCCGGGCGCGAACCGCGCGGCGGCCATGCCGGTGTAGTGCATGCCCACGATCGCCACGCCCATGATCATCGCCGCGATCAGCCGCAGGCTGTAGCGGCGGCCGCCGTGGCGCAGCCGGAAGGCGGTCCACAACGCCGCCGCCGAGGCGCCGACGGCGATGGCGATGGACAGCCCGAACAGCAGCGGGTCGTAGCTGATGGTCGGGGACATGCGCAGCGCGCCCATGCCCATGTAGTGCATCAGCGCAATGCCCAGCCCCATCAGCACCGCACCCAGGCCCAGCCGCGGCCATGGCAGATCCGCACGCGAGGTCAGCCACAGCGCCAAGGCCGAGGCCAGAATCGCCGCCAGCATCGACCAGGTCGTCAGCGCCAGGTCGTAGCCCAGCGGAATCGGCAGGCGAAACGCCAGCATGCCGACGAAGTGCATCGACCAGATGCCGATGCCCATCGCCACCGCGCCGCCCATCAGCCAGGCCACGGCATCGCCGCCACGACTGGCAGTCACGCGGGCGGCCAGATGCAGCGCGGTGTAGGAGGCCAGCACGGCCACCACCAGCGACAGCATCACCATGCCAGGGTTATAGGTTCCGACCACCCATCCACTTCCAGCGCCGAAGGACGCACTTGCTCAAGCACGTAGCGACCTCGGGTGCCAGTTCTTGAGCGCCTGCGGGCAGCCAGCGGCGATCCAAATCGCATGCGCTGATCGACCTGGCGCGGGCGGCAGGCGATGCGGTGATGTGGCGCGTCAGCCATGCACTTTCTGCGCAAGGTGACGATGCTGCCGCACCTGTGATCGGCAGGCGGGTCGGCGTCACTGCACGCGTGGATGCCGTGTATCGGAAGCAGGATCCGTACGTGGGTGTCGAGCCGACCTACGCCCGAGCGGCAGCGCGCATGCTCATGCCACCGACGATTCGGGCTCTTCCGGTTCGATGCGATTGCGGCCATGCCGCTTGGCGCGGTAGAGCGCTTCGTCGGCACGCGCCAGCAGCGTGGCGGCGTTGTCGCCGCTCCGGAACCAGGCCACGCCGACCGAACAGGTCACCTGCAGCGGCCGGGCGGTGCCGACCTCGTACGGTGCCAGGCTGAGCTTTTCGTGGATGGCGCGCAGCCGGTGCTGGCTGTGCCGCGACATGCCCGGCAGCAACAGCAGCAATTCCTCGCCACCATAACGGCCGACCTTGTCCGAGTCGCGCAGGCAGGCGGTCAGGCGCGCACCGACCTTGGCCAGCACCGCATCGCCGACCAGATGCCCGTGTTGGTCGTTGACCAGCTTGAAGTGGTCCAGATCGATCAGCACCACCGCCAGCGGATGCCCGCCGTGCGCACAGGCCTGCAGTTCTTCGGCCATGGCTTCCAGTATGCCGGAGCGGTTGAGCAGGCCGGTCAGGGCATCGTGACTGGCCTTCAGGGCCAGCGCGGCGCGCGCGCTTTCCAGATCACGTTTTTCGTGTTCCAGCTGGTAGGTGCGCTCGGCCACCAGTTCGGCCAGCATGCGTTCGCGCGCGACCAGATGGCGGTGCCGCCAGCGCCACAGGCCGGCCAGCAATGCGCTGCCGATCAGCACATACAACACGATCGCCGGTGGACTGCGCCACCACAGCGGCGCCACCGCAAACGGCAGGTCGGCGATCGGCGAGGCGGTGCGGCGGTAGCGGTCCAGCACCTGCACCTGCAGGCGGAAATGCCCGGAGGGCAGCGGCGGTTGGTCGATCGACAGATCGTCGCTCTGGATCCATTCGTCATGCAGACCGAGCAGGCGGTAACGCACCGTCAGGCGGCTCGGGTCGTCGTACACCTCCATCGTGGACAGCTCGATATGCAGCGGCTTGTCGCTCCAGCCCAGCAATTGGCCGCGCTGCACCGGCACGCCGCCACGGCTGACGCTGTCGATGCGTACGCTGGGCTGGCGCGCGTCGAACAGCCGCGCCGGATCCAGCAGATGACTCACGCCGCGCGCGGTGCCGATCCATACCGACCCATCCGGATCCTCGGCGAAGGCGGCTTCGGAGACGTCATCCCACAGCAAGCCCTGCGACTGCGACAGATGCGCCCAACGCTCCCCGTCGTAGACCTCCACGCCACGCGCGTGGCCCACCCAGACCCGGCCGAGGCTGTCGCCGCGCATCAGGTAGACGCCGACATCGCGCAGCGCTTCGTCGCTGATCGCCTGCAGGTCCAGCCGGTCGCCCAGCAGCATGCCGTGCCAGAGACCGGGCCGATAGAACGCCAGCCACACCTCGCCGCCGTCGCTGATGTGGAACTTGCTGATCCACGGGTCGGACGCGCCGCCATTGACCAGCACCCTGACCTTGGACCAGCGCGCGCCCTGCAGGCGGAACAGGCCGTTGGCGGTGGACACCCACAGCGTGCCGTTGGCGGTCTGCTGGATGTCGGTGTAGGCAATCGTGGGCATGCCGGTAACCGCTTCCATCGTGCCGCCTTCCAGCGGGCGCTGGATCACGAACAGCCCGCCCGCACTGAGCATCCACATCCGCCCCTGCCGGTCGATCAGCAGGCGGCGCGCGGTGCGTGGCAGCTTGGCGACCTGGGTACTGCGGCCATCCGGCCAGGTGCGGCGCAAAAAGCCGGCCGAATTGAGCGTCCACAGGCTGCCGTCGGCACTGCGTTGCATGCCCACGATCTCGATCCCGGAGGCCTGCAAGGCCGGAACGAACCGCCCGCCCGGATCGGCCTGGCGGTCGGTGCCGTGTTCGTTGCCGACCAGTAGTGCCCCCTGCGCGTCGCGGGCGATCGACCAGGTGGGGGCGGCCGGCATGCCTTGCGAGGCGTCCCAGTTCTCGATCCATTCGTAGCCGGCCCAGCGCACCAGGCCTTCGCCATCGACGGTCATCCAGACATCGCCATCGCGGTCCACCAGGATCGCATCGCTGCTGCCGGGCGGCAGCCCGTTGTCGGCACCGAAACTGCGCCAGCGGCCGTTTTCCCAGCGTGCCAGCCCGTCGTTGCGACGCACCAGCACGCGCCCTTCGCGGTCCAGCACCAACGGCGCCTGTCGCCCGATGGTGCTGCCATCGAGCAATGGCAGCGGCCGCACACTGAATTTGCTTGCGCCCGGCGCGCGATAGAGCAGGTTGCCGGTGCCACGCACCCACAGTGCGCCGTCGTGATCGCGCAACACGCTGTACCAGCGATCTTCCGGCACGCCCTGGTCCGGCCCGTAGACCTGCACCTTGCGCTGCGCATCGATGGCGCACAGCCGCTTGGCGCAGCCGGCCCACAAGGTGTCGCCTTCCACCGACAGGCTCAGCACCTTGGACAGTTCGGGCACGCGCACCCGGGTGGCGGTGTCCAGCAGCGGCTCGCTATGCCAGTGGCCGTTGCCGCGTGCGCTCAACCGTTCCAGCGTGCCGCCATTGGCCAGCACCGTTCCCCAGGAGGGACTGGCCAGCAGCATGTCTTCCTGCAGATGTTCGGCCTCATCGGGAGCCAGTTTGCGAAAGCCGTGCTCGTCGCCGACAAACAGGGCCTGGAAGCCGGCCACCCACAGCCGCCCGTCGGCGGCTTCGCTCATCGAGGTGATCGGTTCGTTGCGCAGGCCATCGAGCATGACCTGCTGGAAGCTGCGCCCGTTGTAGCGATACAGGCCGCTTTCGGTGCACACCCATAGCAGCGTGGCGCGGGTCTGCAGCAGGCAGGTGCCGGCGAGCCCGAGCAGGCCCTGGTCGTGGGCATAGCGACGAATGCTCGCGCTCTGCGCGCCTGCCGAATCGGCCAGCGACAGCACAGCCAGCAGCAGCACCGCAAAGAACGGTGCACGCCGGCCTGACGACCTGCATTGGCGGTACTGAAACCCCACGGGCGTTGCACTCTCCCACGCATCGGCATGTGTGGTCCGCGCCCCTCGCGCGGGTGTCTCACGCTTGCCATGGGCGGCCCCCATCGCAGGCCGCAGTAAACCGACTAGCGGCTGTTCACGTGTGTTTCTTTAATGCGTGAGCAGGCATGACGGCGCGAGTGCGCAGCGGGCACAGTCATTACCAGGGGCCTGTTGTTCCCGAGCCGCACACTGTGGCTGCAGGCGCGATCACGCCGATTGCTTGATGCCGGCTTCAAAACAGCGGCGCGCTGCTCGCGCCCAGGCATCTGCCTGGCAGCGGATCAGCCTGCGTCGAAATGCAGGTTCAGCCGCTGGCTGCGGCGTCGTAGGCCACCTGGTCGTAATCGATGCGGTTGCGTCCACTGCGCTTTGCCCGATAGAGCGCGGCGTCGGCGCGCGCCAGCAGTTGTTCCAGGGTTTCGCCCGGCTGCAACCAGGCCACGCCCACCGAACAGGTCACCGGCAAGACGCCGCCATCGATGGGGTAGTCGCCGCAGATGCCGCGATGCAATGCCTGCAGGCGATGGATGGCCTCGGCACTGAGCCCCGGCAGCAGCGCCAGCAACTCCTCGCCACCGTAGCGACCGATGCGGTCGTCGCCGCGCACCAACGTATCCAGGCGCCGGCCGACCTCGGCCAGCACCGCATCCCCGGCCAGATGGCCATGCAGGTCGTTGACCAGCTTGAAGTGGTCCAGGTCGATCAGCACCACCGCCAGCATGCCGCGCAGCGCGTGCAGGATGCCGGCGCGATTGAGCAGCCCGGTCAGTTCGTCGTGGGTGGCCTTGAGCGCGAGTTCGGCGCGCGCCGCTTCCAGCTCGCGCTTGTCCTGTTCCAGCTCGGCAGTGCGCTCGGCCACCAGTTGTTCCAGCTCGCGTTTGCGGCGCAGCAGCTTGCGTGTGCGCCAGCGCAGCAACGCAATCACCGCCGCAATGCCCAGCAGCACGTAGCCGGCCACTGCGGGGGCGCCGCGCCACCACGGTGGGCGCAGCACGAAAGGCAGCCGCGTGACCGGGCTGGCGCTGCGCTGGTAGGCATCCAGCGCCTGCACTTCCAGCGTGTAGGTGCCGGGTGGCAACAGGGGATAGGTGAGGTGACTGAGCGAGGTCGTGGTCCAGCGCGCCTGGTGGCCCTCCACCCGGTAGCGGAAGCTGATGCGGTCCGGGCCACCTTCGGCACCGGGTGCGCTGATGTCGACATCCAGCGGCACCTGCGACCAATCGACCTGCGCCCCCGGGGTGATCGTCTGGCTGCCACGCCGCACGCGCAGGATGTCCACCCGCAATGGCGGTGCGGCGAACACGCGCAACGGGTCGATCAGATGGGTGACACCGCGGCTGCTGCCGAGCCAGATGCTGCCATCCACATCCTCGAAGAATGCATTGGCCGACATGTCGTCCCACAGCAGGCCCTCGGTGCGCGTGGCCCGCGACCAATGGCCGTTTTCCAGCATGTCCAGGCCCTGGCTGCTGCCCAGCCACAGCCGTCCCTTGCGGTCGTGGCGCAGGATGAACGGCATCACCCGCGCTACCAGCGGGTCGTCGACCGCGCGCAGCGCCAGCACGCCATCGGCCTGCAGGCGGCCATGCCACAGCCCGGTGTCGCGCAGCGAGATCCACAGCTCGCCATCGGGAGCAAAATCGATCAGGAAGAAATCCTGGCTGGGCAGCGCGCCACGCACCTGCACGCGTTGCCAGGCGCCGTCTGCCTGCCGCTTGTACAGCCCCTCGCGGGTGCTGGCCCAGAGCCGGCCCCGGGGATCGAGATCGACATCGCCCACGAACGCGGCCGGCACGCCCGGATCGCGGGTGGCCTGACACGGCGCCCCCGGCGGCATGCGATACAGGCCGCGCGGTGTGGTGATCCACAAGGTGCCGGTGGCGTCGAACAGCAGCTTGTTGATCGGCAGGCCCAGCTGCAACACGTCGAGGGTCCTGCCGCTGCGCGGATCGCGCCGCGCCAGCGCGCCGGACGAGCGCGCCACCCAGGCCGCGCCGTCTGTCGGCGAGAGCGCCAGGGAGATCGACTGCAGCAGCGGCTGGCCGTCGTCCAGCGTCCAGGGCTGCATGCGCCCGCTGCGCGGATCCAGCACGTTGGAGCCGGCATCGCTGCCAACCAGCAGTTCCCCGCTGGGCAGGCGCTGGATCATCCAGGTCGGCGCCTCTGCCAGCCCCTGGCTTTCGTCCCAGTGCTCGATGTTGCCGTAGCCCAGCCAGCGCTGTACGCCCAGGCCACGGGTGCCGATCCACAGCTGGCCGGTGCTCTGCATCATCAGCGGGCCGACCATCGGGCTGATCGGCTGCCCCTGGTTGTGGCCGAAATAGCGCCAGTGATCGCCTTCCCAGCGCACCAGGCCGCGATCGGAACGTGTCAGCAGGCGGCCCTGTGCATCTTCGGACAGGGTAGTGGCCGCCGAGAGCGTGTCGAAGCTGGTACCTGCCGGCGGCGCATGACTGCGGAATACACGCTCGCCAGCCGCGCGCGACAGCACCAGGCCACCGCCGCGCAGCCACAGGGTGTGCTGGTGGTCGCGAAAGATCGCCCGCCACTGCCGCTCCGGCACACCGTCGGCTTCGCCGAGCATCTCGGCGCGCCCGTTCTGGTCGATCCGGCAGACGTGCTGTCCGCAGCTGGTCCATAGCGCCGTGCCATCGGCAAGTAATGCCTTGCCGGCCGGCAAGCTGGTGCCATCGGCCAGCTGCAACGGCAGTGGGCGCACCGACCAGCCGCCCGCGCGGTCCGGCGACAGGCGCAGCAAGGCGTTCTCGCTCACCACTACCATGCCGTCGGCGTAGGCGGCCAGCACGTTGCCGCTGTCGGCGCGGATCGGTTTGCCGTCGCGCAGGAGCTGCACGAATGTACCGCCGTCGCGGACGAACACGCCGTTGGCACTGGCCACCCAGAGCCGTCCTGCCGCATCCAGTGCCAGTGCGCGGATATAGCGCGCATCCAGGCCGCTTTCCTGGCCAACCGGTATTAAGCTCTCGCGCTCAAAGCGGTGCAGGGCCAGCTCGGTGCCCACCCAGACCACGCCCTGGCGATCTTCGAGCAGGCTGTTGACGGTCATGCCCTGCAGGCCGTCGGCCTGGGCGTAGTCGCGGAAGCTGTAGGTCTGCGCCTGGGCGTGCCCGCACACCACCAGCCCGGCAATCCAACAGCAGGCCCAGGCCCACCAGTGGCCGCCTCGTGACGCAATCGGAGCGAACAGCGCAGACACGTTGGGCATCGGTTCCCGCGAGCGTTGGCGTGGGGTAAGTGATGGCGATTGGCGGTATCAATCGTCCTCTGGCGTTGACGGCTGGCCGAGGAAAAACTTGAGGTAGTTCACAGTTACGGATGTGCCCGCTAGGCAGTCAATTCCCTGGCGGCGTCGAAGGCGGTATCGAACATGCGTTGCACGGGCGGTGCGAATTCGCTGGCAAAGCTGGACAGCAGAAACAGCCCCAGCAACACCGTCAGCGGCAGGCCCAGCTGCATCGGATTCAACGCCGGCGCGGCCTTGGCCAATGCACCGAAGGCCAGGTTGACCGCCAGCATCGCCACCATCATCGGCAATGCCAGGGTGAGCCCGCCGCGCAGGATCTGCAGGAACAGGGTCGGCGCCACTTCGGCAAATGCGGCGGCGTCGGGGATGGCGGTGCCGATCGGCAAGGCCTTGTAGCTGTCCACCAATAACGCGATCACCGCCAGGTGTCCGTTGGCTGCGAAGAACAGCAAGCCGAATCCCAGGTAGAACCACTGCGCGATCACCCCGGAGGTCACCCCGCGCAGCGGGTCGGACATCTGCGCGAACGACAGGCCGGTGGACTGCGATACCAGCTCGCCGGCCATCGCGCCGGCCTCGAAGATCAGCTTGAGCATGAAGCCCATGCTGGCACCCACCGCCAGCTCACGGGCGACGCTGAGCACTGCCTGCGCGGTGAATCCATCCCAGTCCGGCACCGGCGGCAGCAGCGGCGCCAGCACCATCGACAAGGTGCCGGCCAGCATCACCCGCACCCGTCCCGGTACCGCGCGCGTGCCGATCAACGGCATTGCGGTCAGCAAGGCGCCGGTGCGCAGCATGGTCCACATGATCGCCCCGACCATCGCGAACGCGCGCTGGCCGTCGATCACCATCTGGGTGGCAGCATCCATCCGGCCGGGTCCGCTAACCGATCAGATGCGGAATGCGCTGGAACAGCGCAATGGTGAACTCCACCAGATGCCCCAGCAGCATGCTGCCGGTGGCGAACAAGGTGGCCGTCAGCGCGACCGCCTTGGCCACGAAGGCGATGGTCGGTTCGTTCAACTGGGTGGCGGCCTGCACCACACCAATCACGACACCGACGACCAGCACCGCCAGCAACATCGGTCCGGCGATCCACAGGACGGTGACCAGGCCACCACGTAATTCGGTCAGGGCGATTTCAGGGCTCATGGGGTGTGGTGATGCAAGTGGGGTGCCAAAGGGAATGGGATTGGGGATTGGGGATTGGGGATTGGGGAGGCGGGAGGCGGGAATCGGGAGTGTGAATAGGGGGAGGATATCTGAGCTGTGCGTCGAGGTATGGGCTGACGAAGGTGCGGTCTGCAGAAGCTCGCCCCTCTCCAGCGGGAGAGGGGTTGGGGTGAGGGTGCGAGGCGAAGCCACGCGTATTGGGTGGTTCGGGTGGGGCATTGCTCAGCTGTGCGCTTCGGCCGCTGTTGGCTGCACTGGCTATCGCTGTCGTTGTTTGCTCTGCGGTAGCGTCGGCGTTTGCTGCTCGGCCTCGGGACCGCACACCGACGCTGGCAAACCGGGTCGACACGCCGGCAGGCGGCGCGCATGCAGACCTCGCGGCTACGACGCGTTGAAGCTCGCCGCCAACGTGCCGACCACCAGCACCCAGCCGTCCACCAGGATGAACAGCAGGATCTTGAACGGTGCCGAGATCAGCATCGGCGACAGCATCATCATGCCCATCGACATCAGCACGCTGGCGACCACCAGATCGATGATCACGAACGGAATGAAGATCAGAAAGCCGATCTCGAACGCTGTCTTCAGTTCGCTGGTCACGAACGAGGCCACCAGCACCGGGAACGGCACCGCGTCCGGGCCGGCGTACTTGCCGTCGCCGGCCATGCCGGCGAAGGTCATCAGGTCGGTCTCGCGGATCTGCGCCAGCATGAAGGCGCGCAGCGGCTGGGTGGTCAGCGTCCAGGCGGTCTGGAAGTCGATCTGGTTGTTGAGGTACGGCGACAGGCCGGCGCCCCACATCTTCTGCCACACCGGCATCATCACCAGCGCGGTCAGGAACATCGACAGCCCCAGCAGCACCTGATTGGACGGAGTCTGGCCGGTGCCCAGCGCCTGGCGCAGCAGGCCCAGCACGATGGTGATGCGGGTGAAGGCGGTCAGCACCAGCAGCATCGACGGCAGCAGGGTGATCGCCGTCATCAGCAGCAAGGTCTGCAGCGGCAGGCTCACCGGTTGGTCGCCGATGCGGCCGACGCTGACATTGGGCAACGACGGCAGCTGATTGGCACCGGCCGGAGCGCTCGCCGGCGCGGCGGCGGGAGCGGCAGCCTGGGCCATGGCCGGCCATGCGGCAGGCGTGGCGGCAGCCAGCAGCGGGCAGCTCATCACCAGCAGGATCAGCACCAGGCGGAGGCTGCGCCCCCAGCGATTCCAACGACTCAACATGTCACGGGTCCTTGCGCAGCTTCTGTGCCAGCAGCTGGGCGAAATTGGGAAGTTGCTTGAAGTTGGGCAGGGTGGGGGCGGGCGCGGGCGGCAGCGGTTCGGACAGGGTGTGCAAGGTGTTGATGCCGCCGGCGGTGACGCCCAGCAACAACTGCTGGCCGTTGACCTCCACCACCACCACGCGTTCCTTGGCACCCACCGCCAGGCTGGTCACCAACCGCAGGCCCTCGGTGTTGCGGAAGCCGCTACCGGGCATGCGCTTGAGCAACCAGCCCAGGCCGACGATCAGCGCGAGCACCAGCAGCAATGCAAAGACCGCGCCAAACAGGCTGGGCGAGGACGGCGCCTGCGCACCGACCTGGGTGGCCTTGGCCGCGACCGGCGCGGCAGCGGCCAGCAGGCCGATCACCGCAGCCTCCGGATCCGTTCGCTGGGGCTGACCACGTCGGTCAGGCGGATACCGAAACGGTCGTTGATGACCACCACTTCGCCATGCGCGATCAGGGTGCCGTTGACGTACACGTCCAGCGGTTCGCCGGCGCCGCGCTCCAGCTCCACCACCGAACCCTGGTTGAGCTGCAGCAGGTTGCGGATCGGGATGCGCGCACGGCCCACTTCCAGCGACAGCGTCACCGGCACGTCCAGGATGACGTCCAGGTTGAGGTCGGTGGCATTGTTGTCGTGCTCGGCCTGCAGGCTGTCGAAGGTGGCGGGCGCGGCGTCGAGGGTGTCGGAGTTGATCATTTGCTGGAGTCCTGGGAGGGAACGGCGCGTGGGGCTTGCACGCCGGGCGGGCGTACGGCGGTGATCTTGACGGCGTTGTTGCCATTGGACACGCCGAATTCGCCGGTGAACAACGGGATCTCTTCCACGCACAGCGGCACCTGTGCGGGCAGGTCGATCGGCAGGATGTCGCCGACCTTCAGGCCGGTGAGCTGGCGCAGGCTCATGCGCTTGCTGGCCAGCACGCTGGACAGGGTCACCTCGGCGGTGTCCAGCTGCTCGCGCAGCATCACGTTCCAGGAGTCGTCGCGGTCGTTGCGGTCGCTCTGGATGCCGGCATCGAGCAGTTCGCGGATCGGCTCCAGCATCGAATACGGCAGGGTGATGTGGATCTCGCCGCCGCCGCCTTCCAGTTCGACATGGAAGCGGCACACCACCACGTACTCGCGCGGGGTGACGATGTTGGCGAAATGCGGGTTGATCTCCGAGTTGATGTACTCGAAGTCCACTTCCATCACCGGCGCCCAGGCTTCCTTCAGGTCGGCGAAGGTCTGCTTGAGCATCAGCTGCACCACGCGCATCTCGGTGGCGGTGAATTCGCGGCCTTCGATACGGGTGTGGTAACGGCCGTCGCCACCGAAGAAGTTGTCCACGACGGTGAACACCAGCGTGGGTTCGAACACGATCAGGCCGGTGCCGCGCAGCGGCTTGAAGCGGATCAGGTTGAGGTTGGTGGGCACATACAGCGAGTGCATGTACTCGTTGAACTTGACCAGGTCGATGCCACGCACCGACAGGTCGGCCGAGCGCCGGATCAGGTTGAACAGGCCGATGCGCCACAGCCGCGCGAAGCGCTCGTTGACCATCTCCAGGGTCGGCATGCGGCCGCGGATGATGCGGTCCTGGCTGGACAGGTCGTACTGGCGCGCCTCGCCGGGCAGCGGCTCCGGCTCGGTGTTGACCGCACCCGAATCCACGCCATGCAGCAGGGCATCGATTTCGTCCTGGGAAAGCAGATCGCTGACGCTCATGGGGCAGGCCTTACTGGGTGACGAAACTGGTGAACAGCAGTTCTTCGACGCACTTCTTGCCGGTCTCGCCGGTCATGACCTTCTGCGCTTCGGCCAGGGCCGCCTTCTGCAGCTTCTGCTTGCCGACCAGGTCGGCCACATCGGCGGCCTTGACCTGCGACAGCAGCATCAGCAGATGCGCGCGGATGGCCGGGGCGTTTTCGGTGATCAGCTTGAGGTCTTCCGGATCGCGGGTGACCAGCTGCACTTCGACCTGCAGGTACTGCGGGCCGTCGCCGGGGTCGGCCAGGTTGACCACGATCGCCGGGTCCATCGGGAAGTACTGCGCCGGCTTGGGCACCTCGGCCACCTTGGGCGCGTCGTGCTTGCCGCCTTTCTCCTCGCCCTTGTGGCCGAAGAAGAACCAGGCGCCGCCGCCGGCCGCGGCCAGCACCACGACCCCGACGGCGATCAGCAGAAGTTTCTTGCCGCCCTTCTTCTTGTCGCCCTTGTCGTCTTTGTCTTCGGTCTTCTTGGGTTTTTCCGCGGCTGCCACAGTCTGCTCCAGGGGAATGCTCACCCAATGGATGCAATTGGCATGCCAATGACGCGACGGTTTCCTGGCGCAGGTGGAGGGTCAACGACAAAACCCCCGCAAGCCTTGCGCTGCGAGGGTGGGTGGGCGGTGCCGGCATGTGGCGACACGCGGTTTTCGGCCGCGCCGGGGCGCTTCCGGCGCGCGGGCTCAGGCGTAGGCGTCCAGCAATCCACGCTGGCGTAGCACCACCGACGGAATTCCGACGGGCGGGCTGTCGTCCAGGCTGAGGCCATTGCCGTCGCTGCCGCCACCGTTGCGGTTGCCGGACTGACCCTGCTGTTGCTGGCCGACATCGGCCTGGCCGAGCTGGAAGCCGTTCTGCCCGAGCATTTCGCGCAGGCGCGGCAGGCTCTGTTCCAGCGCCTGGCGCACGTCGGCATTGGCAGAGCTGAAGCTGGCATTGACCTTGTCGCCGTCCAGGTGCAACCGCACCTCGACCGGGCCCATCTCGTTCGGGGTCACCTTGATATGCGCATGGCCGATCTTCTGGTCGGCCAGCCAGCTCATGCGCGCGCCGATGGCGTCGTCGAAGCTGTCGCTGCCCATGTCCGGGGTCGGGGTGGGCGAGGCGCTGAACACCGGCGCCGGGTCCTGCAGGCGGCCAAGCGCGGCCGCCGTGGTGGTCGGCAGCACGAACGCCGGGGCGTCCGGCGCAGCCGGGCCGGCGCTGTCGTCGGTGCCCGGGTCCAGCGCCTTGGTCGCCATGCCCATCAGTGCGGCCGCCTGGGCGTCGCCGCTCAAGGCGGTGACGGAGGTGGGCTTGGCGCCTGCGGCGGCAGCCGGTGCCAGCGCGCCCAATGAGGGCAGGGCGGTGCCGGCAGTCGCGGTTGCGGTTGGGGCGGCCGCGTCGGTCGGCAGCGCGGGTGCGGTCGGCGTGGTGCCGGCACCGGCGGTCACGCCGGCAGCCAGTGCCGCCGCCGCGGCCGCCAGCACATCGCCGCCCGGCAGCGCCTGCGTCAGCAGGCCCATACCGAAGCCGCCCAGGCCCGGCGGCGGCCAGCCGGTGTCGGTTGCGGCGGCTGCATCGGCCGGTGCGTCTTCGCTATTGGTCGTGGTCTTGCCGGTCTTGGTGGTGCCGGCGGTGCTGCTGCCGTCGGTGGCAGCCGGTTCCTTGGCGGCGCCGGACTTGGCCGCCTTGGCATCGCCATCCTGCGCGCGCGGGCGCGCGGTGGCGTCGCCGGGCGCATCGTCGCCGTGGTCCTCGTCGCTGCGCTGCCTGTCGGGCTGGTTGGACTTGGGCGCGGCCTGCTTGGCCGGCACGCGCTCGGGCGCCTGCGGCGGGGCCTGGTTCGGCGTGTTGGCCGGATTGAGCATGCGTGCGAACTGGTCCTGGCCGGCGTCGGGCTCGGACGAGGGGTCGCTGTAGCTGGATTTCTTGCCGGTGCTAGCGAGCGCGCCGAGGCCGGCAGCAAAAGCGGACAAGGGGTTCATGGGGATTCTCCGTGGGTATCTTCGCTGCGGGCCAGGCGCGAACGACGCGCGCCGAGGTCGTCCATCTCACGCTGGTCGCGGCGTTCGATCACCTTGTTCTCCTGTGCGCGGTAGCTGGCGGCCAGTTGCTCCAGCACCTGCTTCTCGCGGCTGGCCAGCAGCAGCCGGGTGCGCTCGGCTTCCACCTTGTTGCGGTTGGTTTCCACGGTCTGCGCCTGCTGCAGCACCGCGCTGTCCAGGCGGTCCAGGAAGGCGCGGCGGTTGGTCAGCGCGGCGGCGCTGGTACCGGCCATGTGGCTGTTGGCGTATTCCTCGGCGTAGCGGCGCAGTTCTTCCAGGCGCGACTGGTGGGTATCCAGGGCGCGCTGACGCTCGGCCAGGTCGCGCGCGACCTTGTCTTCCTGTTCCTGGGCGCGGCGCAGCAGGGGGTCGATCCGTTTGGACTGCATCATGGATTAGTTCTCGGGTTCGACCAGCCGCTGCAACGCGGACAGGCTGTCGGGCAGGTCGGCGGCCCGGTGGACGTCCTGGCCGAGGAATTCGACGATCTCCGGCCAGCGCGCCAATGCTTCGTCGGTGGCCGGGTCGCTGCCGCGCTGGTAGGCGCCGATGGCGATCAGGTCGCGGTTGGCGGTGTAGGCCGACAGCAGGCGCTTGAGCTTGCGGATGCGCAGGCGCCAGGTGTCGTCGGCGATGTCCTGCACCACGCGGCTGACCGAGGATTCGACGTCGATGGCCGGGTACAGGCCGCTGTCGGCAACCCGGCGCGAGAGCAGGATGTGGCCGTCGAGAATGGCGCGCGCGGCGTCGGCAATCGGGTCCTGCGGGTCGTCGCCTTCGGTCAGCACGGTGTAGAAGGCGGTGATCGAGCCGCGCCCCTTGGCGCCGTTGCCGGCGCGTTCGACCAGCGCCGGCAATTTGGCGAATACCGACGGCGGGTAGCCGCGGGTGGTCGGCGGCTCGCCGACCGACAGGCCGATCTCGCGCTGCGCCTGGGCGAAACGGGTCAGCGAATCCATCAGCAGCAGCACGTTCAAGCCCTGGTCGCGGAACCATTCGGCGATGGCGGTGGCGCGGTAGGCGCCATGCAGACGCGCCAACGGCGGGCGGTCGGCCGGTGCGGCGACCACCACGGCGCGGCGCAGGCCTTCTTCGCCCAGGGTGGTTTCGACGAAGTCGCGCACTTCGCGGCCACGTTCGCCGATCAGCCCGACCACGATCACGTCGGCCGAGGTGAAGCGGGTCATCATGCCGAGCAGTGTCGATTTACCGACGCCGGAGCCGGCAAACAGGCCGACGCGCTGGCCGCGGCCGATCGGCAGCAGCGCGTTGATCGCGCGCACGCCGACATCCAGCGAGGTGGTGATCGGCTCGCGCGCCAGCGGGTTGATCGACACGCCGGCCATGCTGACGCTGCCTTCGCCGCGGATCGGGCCCTTGCCGTCCAGCGGGGTGCCGTCGCTGTCGATGACGCGGCCGAGCAGGCCTTCGCCCACTTCCACGCCGCCGCGGCGCCGCGAGGGCACCACGCGGGCGTTCGGCAGCAGGCCATGCAGTTCGGCGCTGGGCATCAGATAGGTGCGTTCGCCGGCAAAGCCGACCACTTCGGCATCGACCCAGCCGCCGTCGACTTCGACCTTGCAGGTGGCGCCCATCGGCGCCTCGCAGCCAGTGGCTTCCAGGGTCAGGCCGACCGCGCGACGCAGGATGCCTTCGCGGATCAGGGTGCGCCCGGCGGTGGGCTCCAGCCCGAGCCCGCTCAGGCGGGTGGCCAGGCGCAGGTTGCGCGCGTCCAGCCAGTCGGCCGGGGCGGGGGTGGCTCCCAACAGGTCGCTCACAGGCCGGCTCCGGATTTGCGCATGACCGTCTCCAGCGCGGCCCGCAGGCGCGCATCCAGTGTTCCGTCCACGCGCACGCTTTCGGCATGCACGCGCAGGTCGCCGCGGCTCAGGCTCAGGTCCGGGGCCACGCGGGTGGTGCTGCTGGGCGCCAGATGCGGCAGCAGCGCGGTGATGTCGTCCGGGTGCAGGCGCACTTCCACCTCGCGGCCGGCGCCGCCGACCGCATCGACGGCCTCCTGCACCAGCTCGGCCAGCAGCTGCGGGTCGGCCTGATAGGCGCGCCCGACCAGCGAGCCGGCGATGCGCACGGCCAGCTCGCCGAGCGCGCCGACCACTTCGTTCTCCAGCCGCGCCAGCGGCCGGGTGAAGTTGTCCAGGATGCCGTCGATCTGCGCAGTCAGGCGGCGCACCTCCGACTGGCCCTGGGCAAAGCCTTCGGCATGCCCGCGCGCGAAGCCTTCCTGCTGGGCGGCGTCTTCGATGGCCTGGATCTCTTCCAGGGTCGGCGGACGCAGCACCGGCTCGTACACCGCCGGTTCGTCGAATTCCGGCTCCGGCGCGGCCGGCTCCAGGTGCAGGTCGGGGGCCAGCCAGCGGGTGACGATGTCGGTCATACCATCGCCTCCGCACCGGCGCCGCCCAGGCTGATGGCGCCTTCGTCAGCCAGGCGGCGGACGATGGTGAGGATTTCCTTCTGCGCCGCTTCCACGTCGGCCAGGCGCACCGGGCCGCGCGCTTCCATATCCTCGAGCAGGATCTCGGCGGCGCGCTGGGACATGTTGCGGGTGATCTTCTCGCGCACCTTGACGTCGGCGCCGCGCAGGGCCAGCCCCAGACGCTCGCCGGAGACTTCGCGCAGCAGCGTCTGCAGGCCGCGGTCGTCCAGGTCCACCAGGTTGTCGAACACGAACATCAGGTCCTGGATCTTGCCGGCCAGGTCGGCGTCGATCTTGCCGATCTCGCCCAGCACACCCTGGTCGGCGCCGGTGTCCAGGAAGTTGAGGATGTTGGCGGCGACCTTGATGCCGCCCACGTTGGACGACTTGAGGTTCTGGTTGCCGGAAAACTGGCGCTCCATGATGTCGTTGAGCTCGCTCAGCGCATTGGGCGGGATGCCGTCCAGGGTGGCGATGCGCAGCAGCACGTCGGCGCGGGTGCGCTCGGGCAGCAGCTTCAAGGCCTCCGCGGCCTGGTCGCTGTCCAGATGCGCCATGACGATGGCGATGATCTGCGGGTGCTCGTTGCGCACCAGATCCGCCACCGCGCGTGGGTCCATCCACTTCAGGGTATCCAGGCCGGTGGTGTTGCGGCCGAGCAGGATGCGGTCGATCAGGCCACCGGCCTTGTCGGCGCCCAGCGCCTGGATCAGCACGTTGCGGATGTAGTCGTCGGCGCCCACGCCCAGCGAGGTCTTGCCGGCCAGTTCGCCGTTGAACTCGTCCATGACCTTCTCGACCTGGTCGCGCGAGATGCCGGTCATGGTGGCCATGGCGATGCCGATCTTCTGCACCTCCTTGGGGTCCATGTGCTTGAGCACTTCGGCGGCGTCGCTTTCCCCAAGCGACAGCAGCAGCACGGCGGCGCGCTGTACGCCGGTCATCGGTGGTGTATCAGGCTTCACTGGCGACCCATCCCTTCACGACTTGTGCGACACGTTTTGAATCGGCTTTGACTGCTTCGCGTGCGAGGCGCATGCGTTCTTCGTAGGCGTCCGGCAGCGCGATCGGGGTCTTGCGGTCCTGACCGAGCTGGGCGGTGTCCTCTTCCAGGCGCGGCATCAGGTCGTCATCGTCGACCATCCGTACGTCGGCGCTCTGCGGAGTGCCATCGTTGCCGCCCTTGGCCTGCTTTTCCTTGATCGCGGTCACGCCGGTGAGCTGGCGCAGGGTGGGGCGCACCACGCCGAACAGCAGCGCCAGCACCACCACCGCACCGACCAGCAGGCGCAGACCGTTCTGCACGCGCGGGTCTTCCCACCACTTCGGACCTTCCTCGCCGGTGACCGCCTCGCGCACAAACGGGGCGTTCATCACCGACACCGTGTCGCCACGGGCCGCGTCGAAGCCCACCGCCTGCTTGACCAGGCCCTCGATGCGGGTGAGCTCGGCGGCCGTCAGCGGCTGCTCGACCATCTTGCCCTTGGCACCGGGGCGCGGGACGTTGTCCAGCAGCACCGCCACCGACACCCGCTTGATGCGGCCGGCCGGCTGGCGGGTGTGTTGCAAGGTCCGGTCCAATTCGTAATTGCGGGTGGCGCTCTTGGAACTTTCGGTCGGCGCGGCCGCTGCGGCGGCCTGGCCATTGGCAGCGGCCGGGGTGCCCGGTGCGCCGGCAGTGGCGTTTGCGGCCGGCGCCGGCGGCTGGCCGGGGCTGTTGCTGGTGGCGCCCGGCGGGCCCTGCGGGCCGGTGGCGCTGGTGCTGGTGTCGCTGACCTGCTCGCTGCGCAGCTTGGCCGGCTCGCCGTTGTAGAGTTCGCGGGCTTCCTCGACCACCGAGAAGTCCATGTCCACGCTGACCTCCGGGTTGACCCGGCCCGGGCCGGTCATCGGCTCGAGCAGTTCGCGGATGCGCTGGTTGTAGGAGCTTTCCTGGCGACGCACCTGTTCGAACTGGGCGGCGTGCTGGGCGGCGTCGCTGTTGGGATCGGCGATGGAGAGCATGCGGCCGCTCTGGTCGACCACGGTGACGCGCTCGGGGGTCATGTCCGGGATGCTGGAAGCGACCAGATTGACGATGGCATCGACCTGGTTGCGCTCCAGGCCCTGGCCGCCGCGCAGCTCCAGCACCACCGAGGCGCTGGCCACGTCACGCTGGCGGGTGAAGGCGCTGGGCTTGGGAATGGCCAGGTGCACGCGGGCCTCGCGCACCGGGCGCAGGGTGCCGATGGTGCGCGACAACTCGGTTTCCAGGGCGTGCTGGTAGCGGGCGTTTTCGACGAACTGGCTGACGCCGAAGCCCGGGTCCTTTTCCATCAGCTCGAAGCCGCCGCCGGTTTCCTTGCCGGTCAGGCCGGAGCCGGCCAGCTTCAGGCGGGCATCGTACAGACGGTCCTGCGGCACCGAGATGGCACCGGTGTCCTGGTCGATCTTGAACGGGATCTGCGCGGTGCGCAGCAGGTCGGCCGCCTCGGCATTGCCCTTGTCGTCCAGGCCGGTGTACAGCGACTGGTAACCGGGTTTCTGCGACCAGAAGAACACCGCCAGACCGGCCGCCACCGCCACGGCGATCATCGCCATCATGGTCAGCTTGCGGGTGATCTGCAGGCTGCGGACACGGTCGAACCATTGCCCCGCCTTTTCGGCGTTCTGGTTCATGTTTTCTTTGGTGATCGCGAGTGCCATGTGTCGTCAACCCTTACAGCGGCATGTTCATGACGTCCTGATAAGCCTGGACGAGACGGTTGCGGACTTCCACGGTGGCGCGGAAGGCCACCTGGGACTGCTGGGAGGCGACCATGACCCGCGCCAGATCGGCACTGGGGTCGCCCATTTCGAAGGCCTTGGCCAAGGCGCCGGACTTCTGCTGGGCCTCGTTGACGCCGCCGATGGCGCCGCGCAAGGTTTCGCTGAAGCTCGGCGCCTGGGTGGCCGGTGTTCCCTGCGTGCCGGCCAGCCCCTGGATCTGATTGCCGCGCGCCGCATCGCCCACCGCGCCCATCGGGCCTTGGCCCATCTGCGTCTGGTAGCTGCGGATCTGCGAGAGGATGGAGGTAACGGAGTCGCTCATGGGTGCGGTCAGCCAGGGAGGCATCCACACCAATGCAAGCGGCGTGCCGAAACTGCGCCGGGATTCCGGCGCTGGGGCGGGGAGGGGCTTTAGTCAGCCGCGGATGGGTCCGGCGCTGGGCGATGGCCCGGGGGGACTTGGCTGCACGGCTTCGGGTCTGTGGCGTGGTTGCGGGAGCAGTACCCGCTCTCCATCGCCGGATGTGTCTTCCCGTACCTTCAGGCTCTTATGCAGTATCCGTACCGCATGAAGTCCCGCGACGGTGGGCGGGCAAGGCCCAATCGAGATGGTCGGTGTGCATGGTTGCAAGCGGGGCATGAAGTGCATGCACCCGCGCTCCTTGATCGATTAATCCGGCAACCATGCCGCGCGCCATCGCTCAAGATTGCTTCCGGTCAGCATCCAGTCCCGGCGCACCACTTCACGCAAGGCCGCGCCCCTTGCTGCCGAAGCGGCCGGGTCGGCCAGATGCTCGCGGATCGCGCCGATCCAGTCGCGGTAGCGGTTCTTCACCAGGGTCACCGGCAGGTTGCCCTGGTAGCAGCGCACGTCGCTGGCGATCACCGGGTAGCCGCAGGCGCCGTATTCCAGCAGGCGCAGATTGCTCTTGCACTCGTTGAACAGGTTTTGTTCCACCGGCGCCAGCGCCAGATCCAGATCCAGCGCCGCCAGTGCGGCCGGGTAATGATCGATCGGCACACCGGGCTGGAACTGATGGATGTGCTGGCGCAGCGCGAACGGGTACATCCCCATGAACACCCACTCGACCTCGTCGGCCAGCTCGCGGACTACATCGGCGATCAGTTCCAGGTCGCCGGTGTGACTGACGCCGCCGGCCCAGCCGATGCGCGGCTTGCCGCCCTGGCGTTGCTTGCGTTCGCTGTGTGCTGGCAGGTGCTCCCACCAATGCGGCGGCAGGCGGTTTTCGGCCACGCGGATGTCGCTGTGCAACCCGGCGAACGCCTCGGCCAGGGCAGGGGTGGACACCACGAAGCGGTCCACCATGCCCAGCCCGCGCCGCACTGTCTTGAGGATGTCCTTGGGCATGTGCTCGCGGTGGGCATTCTTCAGCGGCAGGTTGGGGAGGTAGTCGTCGAGCTCGTAGACCTTGAATGCGCGCGACAGCGCCTGCATCCGCCGCATCGCTTCCAGTCGCGGCTCGCCGACCTGGCGTTGCAGGATCACCACGTCGGGATCCTGGCGCGCCAGCTCGCTGATCTCCAGATAGCCGTTGAACAGCACGCCTTCGACCATGCCGGCCTCGCGCAAGGCGCGCAGCGGCTGGATCACCCGATAGTGGCCGCAGCCTTCGATATCGGCGGGCAGGGCGATCATCGTCGGCAGCGGTCGCCACGACTGCAATGGCCGCCAACTGGCGCGCGGGTCGGCCAGCTGGAAGCCGGCGCCGGGATCCAGCGAGAAGCCCGGGTTGTAGGCCGGGTCGTTGGCCATCACCGGTAGCCAGCGCGCATACATCGCTTCTTCGTCGAGTGCAGTGGCGGGTGTTGTGTCGGGCGGGTCGATCAGCAGCTGCGCGCGCGCGGCGTAGACATTGAGATAGCCTGCCTGCTGCAGGCGCAGACACAGGTCGACATCGCTCCATTGCGCCAATGCCGGTTCCTGCGCAAAGCCGCCGGCGTCCAGGAACAGCTGGCGCGGCAGCATCAGGCATTCGCCACTGAGCGCGCTGTAGTTCTGATCCAGTTGCAGGCGCTGCAGATAGCCCGATTCGTCGAACGCGGCACCTTCGAAGGCGCGTGCTGCCGGTGCACCCAGGCCCAGCAGCAGGCCGGCGTGATGCACGGTGCCGTCGTTGCGCAGCAGCTTGCCGGCCACTGCGCCAACCTCGGGACGCAGCGCGTGGTTGAGCAACTGCGCCAGCCAATCGGCCTTGATCGCTGCGGTGCCGGCCGCCAACCACAGCAAGACCTCCCCACGTGCCTGCTCGGCCGCCGCATTGCAGGCCGCCTCGGGCGAGGGGTCGCCTTCGAAGCGCAGCACGCGGATCTGCTGCAGAGCGAGGTTGTCGATGCCCGTCAGCCAGTCGCGCAGCCCCGGCTCGGTGCTGTCGCCGCGATCCAGCAACAGCAGTTCGTAGTGCGCGTAGCCGGTATTGGCAAGCACGCTTTCCAGGCAGCGTTGCAGCTGCGCAAGGCGTCCATCCACCAATACCAGGATGCTGACCAGAGGCTGCTGTGCATGCTGGTAATCCACCGCATGCCGGCCGGGGCCGGTGCTGCTCACCACCGCGTCCACGTAACCGCGCGCGGCAAGATGGCGGCTGATGGCGCGCTGCTCGTCTTCGTCGCCATGCCGCGTGGTGGCCGATGCCACCAGCAAGGGTTCGGCGATGTGCTGGATGCAGGCCAGCCCGTATCGTTCGACTAGCCCCAACTGGTAATCCAGTTCGAAAGCGTCGCTTGTTTCGGCAGGAAAGCCGCCATCGGCCAACAGCGTTTGGTGCCGGAACAGCCAATGCCGCGACATCGTCGACGGCGCGCTCAATAGCATGTCCAGATACAGCGCCGGCCGCATCGCCAGCCCCAGCTGGCCGTCGTCCAGCGCGACCACTTCGTCGGCGTAAATGGCCTGACACGTGTCCGGCAGCGCGAGCATCTCCAGCGCCAGCATCAGCAGGCCGCTGGCGGTGAACAGGCTGCCGGCCTGGACCAGCAGCACCCAGTCGATGGACTGTTGCGTGGCGATGGTCCGATTGAGGGTAGGCACCAACCCGTCCTGACCGATCAGCACACCGCGCTCGCCGTGCTCGGCGGCTTGCTGCGGGGAGCTGCTGAGTACCCAGGTCTGCTGATTCGGATAACACGCCAGCGCTGCCAGGCTGGCCTGGGTGGCGGCCACCGCTGCCGCATCGCCATGGCCGTCGATCACCATCACTGCGATCCGCGGGCCGCCCGCATGCGCCTGCAGGCGCGCATCGATCAAGGCGCGTTGGACCTCGCTCGGATGCCGCACCCCCAACCAAGTGGCCGGCGACACGCGCTCGGCCATGCCGGCGCTCTGCATCAACGCGTTGACCAGGTCCACCGACTTGAATACCCGCGCCTTGTGCGGGCTGAGCGGGGCGACGCGTACCTGGCGGTTGTCGCCGGTCTCGCGCCGCCAGCCCAACTGGCGGATGCCCTGGCGCAAGTCTTCATGGCCCTGGTCGCCGACCCCGACCTGATCGCGGCCGGCCTGACTGAACTGCGCGCTGGACACGCGAAACTGCGTGAGCGGGCTGGACAGCAGGGCCAGGTTGCCGTGACGCAGCAGCTTGACGTAGATCGCCAGGTCGCCGACCCAGTGGATGGCCTTGCCGTTCAACATCATTAGCTCATTGCCCAGCGCCACCAGGTCGGCGCGCCGTGCAAGCACGCAACTCGGCTCGCCGATGAAGTTGATGGCGTGGTCGGCCAGGAACGACACCAGCTCCGGCCCGTCGATCAGCACGTCCTCGCCGAACGGAAAGCTGGTGGCCAGGATGTCGGGCAACGGCGCACCGTCATCGTCGATGCGCAGCCGGCGCGAGGACGCCAGCGCGGTGCCGGGGTTGCGTTCCATCGCCGACACCAATTGCGTAATGCAGTCCGGCTGCAGCACATCGTCGTCGTGCAGGAACTTGACGTACTCGCCTCGCGCCAGGCCGATGCCCTTGATGGTGCTGCCGAGTTCGCCGAGGCGGGGGGTATTGCGGTGGTAGCGGATCGGAAATGGGGCGTCAGCCAGCCTCGACGCCAGCACGGCCTCGATCGCGCCATCGGCGTTGTCGTCGCAGATCACCAGCTCCAGCGCCGGGTAGGTCTGTGCCAGCACGCTGTCCAGCGCCTGCGCGACATAGCGCGGCTTGTAGGTCGGCATGACGATACTGACCAGGGCGTTGGACGTCATCGGCGATCGATTGTCTTGAACAGTCAAAGGTGCATCCAAGGCGCGGAAACGGGGGAGGGCGGAGCGCCCAATCGTGCACCAGTAGATAGCGCACCTGGGTGTGGTTCAACCTAGCCGATAATGCAATAAGCATGCCGTTAGTGTGTACGGTGGCAACCTGACCGGCGGCGGCACGCAGTCGCCCTTATGGCTGAGAAAGATCTCGCGGTTGTGCTGAGTCTTTGCGATACACCACCTCAATCCAATCGGTACGCAAGCTCTTTGGGTTCTTCGACAGTGTGGCGATGTCCCACAACGAAAAGCCGGCCGCCTGCATCAGGTTGACCACGTCGACGAAGCTGGTGGTCTTGCCATAGAAGTCGTATAGCCCGATCTCGATAACCGCGCAGTCGGTGTGCTGCAGTATCGCAGTTGCCCCCTCCAGCACCTGACGCTCAAACCCCTGCACATCGATCTTGAGAATATGTACCTGGGCGATCCCCAGCATGACGCAGGCGTGGTCGAGGGTGGTCTTGCTGACCACAATTTCCTCGTTCGTCGCCTGCCGCGCATAGCCAAGCGAGTCGGTGGAGTCGGCATTGATCGGCAGCAACCCGCCCAGGTGCGAGATGCTCTGCCGGTAGTAATGACCGACTTCTTCCTTTTCGCCCAGTGCAACGCACATGGTGGTCGTGCCGAACTGTGCAGCCACTTTTTCCAGCTCGGCAAAGTTCTGCGGATCGGGCTCGAACGAATACAGCCGGCAATCCGGATAGATCGACTTGAAGTGCTGGATCGACTCGCCGCGATGCGCGCCCACGTCCAGCACCACCGGAGCGTCGGTCTTCAGTAACTGGTCGAAGAAGCGGCGTGGTGAATACGCCTGGGCATGCGCTTGGTTTCTGAGATCGGAAGTTCCGCAGATGGGCGAATGCATGCCGGGCTGCGTGTGGGACGTCTTATCCTGCGTCATGGCGCGTTCTGCTCGCCAAGCTGCATCATGCGCAGTGCTGCTTCCACCCGCACTACATCAGCCGGCGTATCCACCGCGATCGATCGGTTGCTCATCTGCACCATGCGCACTTCGAAGCCCAGTTCCAGGAAGCGCAGGATCTCGATATCCTCGATTTCTTCCAGCGGCGTCTTGCAAGACACCGATGCAAACGCCTGCAATGCCTGCCTGGGAAACGCATAGGCGCAGACCTGACGCCAGGCGCGCCGGAACTCGCCTTGCTTGGTGATCGGGATTGCCGCGCGCGACATGTAAAGCAAACGCCCATCCGGGCGAACGACCACCTTGGGCACGCTCGGATTACGGAACTCTTCGACGTTGGCAACCGGGCAATAACCATTGATGACATCGTTCGGCGCCGCTACCGCAGCGTCGATCAGCAAGCGCACGTCCTGCGGATTGAATAGCGGATCGTCACCCTGCACGTTGATGTAGGTATCCACATCGAGCTGTTGTGCGACTTCGGCAACGCGATCGGTACCGGTCAGGCAATTGCTGGAGGTCATCAAGGCGCGGATGCCGGCCTGCTCGCAGGTACGTTGAATCACGTTGCAGTCGGTGGCGACCAGAATGTGCTCGGCCGGCGCCGCCTTGGCGCATTGTTGATAGGTGCGCACGATCATGGGCACGCCGCCCAACTCGATCAGCGGTTTTCCGGGCAGGCGCGAAGAGTCGCGCCGCGCGGGGATGATGATGGCGTAGGTCATGGAAGCCTCCTGGCAACCGATGGCGTTGAGTGGCGAGGGCGGCTCAGCCAACTCTGCCTTGCCAAAAATCGGTGGAGTTGAGCTCCAGCAGGCTGACTGCCTCGGCAGCCTCAAGTACCGCATCGGTGTCAGTGAACAGCCGGTTCCACAAGTCCATCGAGAAACCGTAGCTGTTGTCGCGCGCTACATTGAACAACGACACGAGCTTCAATGACGTCCAGCTCATCTGTGGCTCCAATGCCAGCAGACGGGACTTTGCAAAACGGTAGCTATCGACCAGGGTCTCGGCCGGAAATCCGAGCTAGCGTGCGTAGCTCTTCCACAACGACGATTCGAAGGCGTATTGGCTCAGCTGTTGAAAATGCCGATCGGGTGCAAGTTCGTTCATTGGAGAAAACTCGTCGTCCGCATAATTCGCCGGTCGCGGATCCTCTGGCATCGACCACAATGCCAGCATGTCCTGCGTCCTACCAAGCATGGCTTTCTCGGTGAAAAGGAACGGGATGTTTCGAAACCCTGCTCCCAAAGAAATTGCGATTTTTCCTTGATTGCGTTTGCCTCTAAAATGGACATTGATGGCGTCGTGCGTTGAGCCGGTCAGCACGTTGTCGCTACGGCAACGCACCGCAAACGCGATGCCTTGCCCGGCCAGATGCTCCACGCCCAGACGTGCGGAACGCAGCACCGCATTGCGATAGTGCAGGCCGAGGTTGTCCGGCCGAGGCACCAAAATCAGCTTATCCAGCCAGGGCCTGCAGCGGTCCAGTAGCGCACTTGGTTGGTGGTCCCAGGTCACCATGCACTGGTACGCCCAAGGGAAACGCAGACGATTCCAGGCCAGCACCAAAGGTGTAAAGTCGAACGCTAGCCCCTGCACGAAGATGCCGGTATCCGGCTTGGTCAGTTGTCGCGACAGTTGCAGCTCGGGCAACAAGCGCGAGAAATCCTGCAATTCCTGCAACAGTGCAACGCTGCCCTGGCCGTATTCGACGGCACGTACCGTGCGGAAACGGCCATGTGCCTTCGCAATCTGGTTCATCACCTCTGCGGCGTGATTGGAGAAGATGACGATCAGCACATCATCGACCGATTCCTCCTCCAGTGCCGAAGGTGGTCTGACCGGCAGGCCATGGACAGTTGTGCCCTGATTCTCCGGCCGCGGGCAGATGGTGTACTGCAAGTTCAACTGCTGGGCGATGGCTGGATAGAAATCACGGAAAAACTGTCCTGCCCCCCAGCCGATCAACTTGGTGTTGTGCAGATTCAGTCCTGGATATTTGATCGTTGCTCGCTCGATCGAGCCGACTGCTAACGCCATGGCAGGGCTTCCTTATGTGCTTTGCTGGTCTTATCAGTGTCATTGAATTCGGAGATGCTGTTGTTCTTCGTCGAGCAGCATCGCGCCGATTGCGATTGCGATTGCGATCATCCAGCGCCATGTCACGATCGAGTCGGCGACATGGCGCTGGGCGCCTGACGGGTGCGGCGTAGGCGGTCATCGTCGGACAAAGCGGGCCGCGCACATCGCGACGATCTTTTAAGCCCCCCGCGTTGCGGGCGTCAGTCATCGCTCCATCTCTCAAGTCGTGAGTTTCCCCGGGCTTACTCCGCCCAGGGCGGCGGTGCGGCACCGGCCACGGGCGATGCATACAAAACGAGGTCGTAGTAGTGGCCGGGAGAGTGCTGGCGTAGACGGAAGTGATAGCCATCGACCAGTTTGTCCAGTTGCTCCACGATATCCAGCAGATCCTGGGCGTAGTGGTATACACAAATGGCCATGCGGGGGCGCTGGGTACGGATGAGGTGAGATGCGCCTTCCAGTGCCCTGGCCTCGAACCCTTCGATGTCCAACTTCAGTAGCGTCAGCTTTTCCAACTCGTCGTCCAGGCGTGTCGTAGCCACGGAGATTCCGCCATTTGGCGATACATGGCTGGAAACGGTGCCGGTCTGCTCGAAGCGCAGCGTCGTATGTTCGTTGGAGATGGCTTTTTTTATGGCCCTGAAGTTATGCGGGGGAAGTGGAAGGGTGCTGGCGATGCCCTCCAATTTCTGGAAGTTGATGCTATCGGGTTCAAAGGCGGTGATGCTTTCATAATGATGGCGGGATGCTTCTAGAAACTTGTGCACGATAGGACCCTGGAAGGCACCGCCATCGCAGAAATGTTCACGCCGACCCAGCTGGAATGTGCTGCTATCGGCGTATGTTGAAAAGTACTCGTTGATCGGCGTCGCCCAGCAATCCAACAGGAGGCTGGAGTTGTAGGTCAGGCGGAACAACAGGTTGCTGTAGAGCGTAAAGACGCTGAGATCGTCGTCCAGTCGATCGGCAAGACGCAGAAATTCGTCCAGGCGCGCAAGCGTCCGCTGACGGTATACCCGGGCAGGCTCGTATACGGCGGGCAGCCCACAGTGCGCAACGGCCAGGCAGGCATCCACCCTTTCAATGCCTGCTTGTTCGCAGAGCTTGCGGGCAAGGCCCGATTCTCCAGGGCTGTAGGAACAATCGATGGCCAATGCCTGGGGATGCTGGGCCGCTTGTTCAATGAACTGGCGCGAGCTCCAACGCGGCACGCCATGAACGGTGTCGCTGTCGCTTGGCTGGTCATCGACGGCGGCAATGACATGGCTGGAGCGCTGGACGATCTTTGGGCCATAAATCTCGCCAATGCCCGAGCGCGGATGGAGCAGAAAGAGGGGGCGTTGCTCGAAGCGTGGGATCAGCGGATCCAAGCAAGGCGCAATGCTCAGTTGCTCGATGCCCGCGCTGGTACAGAGGTCATTTGCAAACGCCCGACCGCGCGGGCTGCAAGAGAAATCGATAGCGATCGCATCGGCGTACTGCCCTGCCTTGGCAAGGAACTCCTGACTACTCCAGCGCGGTGCGCCGTGAATGCGGTCCAGGTGGATGCTTTGGTCATCAATCGCGGCAACCACATGGCGCAGGTCGGCAACGACGCTGGGGCCATGCACCACGCCAGCATAAGACTCGGGAGCGACGAGGAATGCAGGGCGGTCGGCAATCGCGGGCAGGCGCGCGATGACATCTTCGAGTACGGGGCGTTCCTGCTCCGCAATTCGGAGAATCTGTTGGCGAAGCTGCTCATTTCTTGAGCTCATGAACGTCATCTCTCGTAGGTGTGAATAGGGGCGTCGTAGCGGGCGTCGAAATAGGTCTTGGCAGGTACGTCCTCGCAGTAGACGCGCGGCCAGCCAAGTTCGCAGCTTCGTCCCACCTTGACGCCACTGCGCACGATGGCGCCAGTCCGCAGGATGCTATTGCCGCCGATCTCGACGCCCGCGCCGACGTGCACACCGTTCTCTATCCAGCATGACGATTTGACGCGGCATGCCGGTCCGAGGTGCGCGCCGGCATGGATGACGGTGTTGTAGTCGATCCTGCACCCGTGCCCGACGACGGCATGGGCACCCACGAACGCGTTGGGCCCGATGACCGTGTCAGCGCCGATGGCTGCGCTGGGGTGGATGAAGGGCTCCAGCTTGAAGCCACGTTCCATTGCTGCCTGCATCAATTCCATGCGCTTGAAGTTGCCGAAGCGTTCGTCGAAAGCCACAAACATGGCCCCTGCGGTCGGATTCAGCCCATCCAGCACGCCAAGATCGAATTCGTGTCCCGTGTCTTGTGGCACGTCGACCCTGATGACCGTCTCGTCCTGCCGCGTCTGCTTCCAGGCGTGAAAGGCCAGGTCGAGGTAGTCGCTGCTGCCGATGATCCACCTAGATTTCATGTTCGGTCTCCATCAGCGTCGTGTACCAGCGTTCGACCAGGCGGTTCATGGATTCATAGGCTCCCTGGGTAGGTAGCGGAGCGTCTGTGTGCAAGGCCGCCTGCACCCGCTCCATGATGTCCACGTCTTCGCCTACCACCACCTTGCTGCCGTGCATCTGTGCCAGTAGCACTTGGCTGGAGGAACCGTAAGGCTGCTTCCTGCGTGCGCTAAACCAGTAGATTTCCAGGTCGGTTTGGTCCGGCGCGACGGGAATGTGGTGTTCCAGGGTGAAGGAATAGCCGCCGTTAGCACTGGCGATATGCAGGTTTGGGAAGGCAAGCCAGTTGAAGTAGGCGTCCTGCTTGCCCCAGCGTTCCACTTTCTCGTGCCAGCCGAAATGCTGAAGGTTGGGGATGGCGGCTTCCGGGCCGCCGAAACTGAAGCGGCGCATCTCGCGCCTCAAGGCAGCGGGCGAGCTGTCTCGCAACGCTTCCATGGACTCCCTGGCTTGTTCCTCGTTTACCTCGGGAGTGAAGCTGACGCTCTTGGCCAGTGTCTTGGGGTGGACGAAGCGCGGGTGATTGGCATCGCGAAGATTTTCGTAAGCGAGTTTCCAGTTGTACCGGCCACGCCACGTGGTCACCATGACCTCGGTGTCATAGGCATTGGAACTGCTTTCCAGCAAGGCGATGAAGTCTGCCGAAAACTGTTCCTCGATCGGCATCGGGTCGGGATCGAGGTTGACGAACAGCAGGTTGCCCACCTCGCGCAGGGCGAACTCCCGCAATTTCAGGCCGCGTCTTTCTTCCTCGTCGAAGCCATACACAGCCGCGCACTCGGGGATGTTCTCAACCCGACCGTCTGCGTCGTACTTCCATGCATGGTAGGGACAGACCAACGGGCGCTTTCCCACCGCAGTGGTCTGTAGCAGCGCGCTGCGGTGCAGGCAGACGTTCTCGAACGCGCGCAGGCGGCCCTGGAAGTTCTGGATCAGCACCGGAATGCCAGCGAGCCTGCGGGTGATGAAGCAGTTGTTGTCGGGCAGCAGCGTCTTCAGCCCGGCAAACAGCCAGGCCTTGCGAAAGATCTTGCGCTGTTCACGGGCGAAGATGTCCGTCGATAGGTAGTAGCTGGGGTGCATTCGCGATCGCATCGGCGCGGCTTCCTCAGGAATCCTTGTGGTAGATGACCCGGGCCGGGTTGCCGAACACGCTGGCGCCGGCCGGCACGTCCTTGACCACGACCGCGCCGGCACCGACCACGGCGCCGACGCCAATGTGGGTGCCGGGCAGGATGGTGGCGTGCGGGTGCACGATGGCGCGCTCACCGATCCGCGCGCCGCCGCCGATGAAGGTCATCGCACCGATCTGCGCGTAGTCACCGACATGGACGTCGTGCCCAAGCATGGTGTTGGCATGCACATTGGCGAAGTCGCCCAGCCACACGTCGGGGCTGAGCTGTACGCGATGGCACAGGAAACAGCCCTGGCCGATGCGCACGCGCGGGCTCAGGAACGCACCGGTGAGGATCGGAATGAATTGCGCGCCTTGCGCCAGCAGCGGCTGCGCATAGCGCTGGCGCGCATGCGGATCGCCGATCGCGCAGACGAAGCGCTCTTCGTCCCGCGGCTGGTACGCGAGCGGGCTGCCGACGATGGCCAGATCGCAGCCGTGACCGTCCAGCATCTGCGGGCGCGTGTCGAGGAAGCCCACCGGACGCCACTGCGTTCCGCACGCCGGATCGCCCTGCATCTGCGCCAAGACCTCGCGACCCCATCCGCCGGCACCGATGATCAAGACCGGATGGGTCATAGGATCGAGCCGCCGTCCATGACCAGACTGGTCCCGGTGACCCAGCGGCTGGCGTCGGCCAGCAGGTAGACCGCGGCGTTGGCGACGTCCTGCGGCTCGCCCAGGCCCAGCGGATGCCGCGCCTTCTGCGCCTCGAGCTGGGCGGCGCCCCACATCGGCGTGGCCACGGCCGAGGGGGAAATGCCGTTGACACGGATCCTGCGCTTTGCCTGTTCGAGCGCCAGGCACTTGATGATGCCGATCAGGCCGGCCTTCATCGCCGAATACGGCCCCACGCCGCGCGTGCCAAGGTGCGCGGCAGTGGACAGCATGAACACGATCGAGCCCTGCGGGGCAATGGCGTTTGCCTGCAGCAGGCGCTGCGTCAGCATTACCGGAGCGAGGAAATTGACCGTGTACATCTCGGTCATCGCCGCCTCGGTCAGCTGCCGGATCGGGCAATGCTTCTGCATGCCTGCGCAGTGCACCACGCCATGCACCGTCGCGCCTGCCGAGACAACTAGCGCCTCGCGGTCGGCGGCGCTGGTCAGGTCGCCGAGCACGCCGACATGGCCCGTGCCCTGCAACTGCGCCTGGGTCTGCGCGAGGCGGTCCGTGTCGCGGCCGGCCAGGATGATGCGGGCGCCTCGCTGTGCGCAGGCAATGGCGATCTGCCGGCCGAGCCCCGACGACGCTCCCGTCACCAGGACCGTCTTGCCCTCGAGCGAGAACGCAGTGCGTGCCGGTGTAGTCATGCGTAGATATCCATCGGCACCGTGAGGCCGCCGTCCACCACGAAATAGGTACGCGTGATCCAGCGGCTCGCATCGGCCAGCAGGAACGTGGCGGCGTAAGCGACATCCTCCGGCTCGCCCATACCCAGCGGTGTCAGTTCGAACAGCCCTTCCATGTTGCCGCCGCTGCCCTGCAGGCCGTCCAGCAGCGGTGTGCGCACGTAGCCCGGGGCGATACAGTTGGCACGGATACCGTTCTTGGCAACTTCCTGCGCCAGCGATCTCACCATGCCGAGCAGGGCACTCTTGCTGGCCGCGTACGCGCTGCTCGCCATTGGCCCGATGTGCGAAGCGACCGAAGCGACGAACACCAGCGAGCCGTTTGCGGCGATGCGCTTCTTTGCCAGCAGGCCGCGTGTCAGCAGCATCGGTGCGAACGTGTTGCTGGAGAAGATGGTGTCCAGATGCGCCCGGTTGACCAGGCGCAGCGGCACCAGCCGGGAGATCCCGGCCGCATGTGCCATCCCGTCCAACACGCCGACCTCGGCGACCAAACGGTCGATGTCCTCCTGCCGGTCCAGGTCTGCCGCGATTGCCATATGGCCGTCGCCTGGCAACGCCTCCAGGGTCGACGTCAACCGCACACGGTCACGTCCGTTGATCACCAGCTGGGCACCCAGCTCGGCGCAGGAAATCGCGATCTGGCGGCCGATACCCGAGGAAGCGCCGGTGACGAGGATGCGTTTGCCGGCAAGCGCGAAGGGGTCGGGAGCAATGCTCACGATTCGATGAGATCTGGAAAAGCGGCCCCTTCGATGTCGAGCAGGCAGGTACCCCACGACAGCCCGATGCCGAAGCCGCATAGCAGCACGCGCTTGCGCCCTGATTCCAGGTCCTTGTTGATGCGTGCGGTCATGGTCACCGGCAGCGAGGCGCCGCTGGTATTGCCGAAGTCGCGCAACGTCGAGGGCACCTTTTCCACCGGCAGGCCGAGCTTCTTGCGGATGGTCTCATTGATCATGCGGTTGGCCTGGTGGAACACGAAATGGTCGATCTCCTCCTTGGACACGCCCGCATACTCAAGCAGCTTCTGCACTGCCGGCGGGATGCGCTGGGTAGAGAAGCTCAGCACTGCCACGCCGTCCAGGATCAGGTCCACGCCACGCTTCCAGGCACCATCCGCCTCGTCGCGATACGGCACCAAGTGCTGGATGCCGACCGGTTCACGGTGGCCGCCCACTGGCAGGATGATCGCCCTGTAGCCGCTCCCATCGCTATTGAGGTCGAAATGCATCGGCGGCGCGTCGGCGCTAAATTCCAGCGCGGTGGCGGTGCCGGAATCGGAGAAGATCGGATCTTCCAATGTGGCGCTGCGGTCACCGACCAACAGCAGCCCTTTTTTGACGCCGCCGGCGGCGATCATCGAGCCGAGCAGGTTGATGCCGAACGGGTAAGCGGAGCAGCCCAGATTGACGTCGAAGGCGACCGTGGCGTGCGACAGCCCCAGCCGGTCCTGCAGGATGATCGCGGTGGCCGGAATCGGATAATCCGGCGACTGGGTCACCACGATCAGTGCATCGATCTCCTCGCGCTTCCACTGCAGCTTTTCCAGCAGCACCTCGGTCGCATCGAAGGCCAGGTCGGAAAAACACTGCCATTCCGATGCCATGCGGCGCGTCTCGATGCCGATGTTGCGCACCAGCCGCTCGCGCTCGGAACGGATCTGCGGCCGACAATCGGTGAGATTGGACACCACGCGCTTCGGCACGCAGGTCGCCATGCCGGCAAAGCGGACGTTGTGCAGCGTGGAGGTCGGCATGCTGCTTACGCCTCGGTCAGTTTGTAGAGATCGCCGACGGTGACGGCAGCGGTCAGGTCTTCGCCGGTGATGGTCTTGCCGTATTCCATATCGAACATCACGATCACGCCCAGCGCGGCCAGCGAATCCCATTCCGGGAGTTCGAGCAGCACGGTGTCGGTGGTGACATCGACCGGCTCCTGGAAGTCGGTGGCGGAGAGGAAGTTCTCGATAAACGTTGCCTGGGTCATGCGATCTCGCCTGGTTGCCTGTTGAAGATGCGGGAGTCTGGAAACACGGTGTTGTGTACTGAGGTCATGTGGCCTGTGCGCCGGCGATCAGGTCGGCAATGGTATCGACCTGGTCGCGGGTCAGGCCAGGAAAGATCGGCAGGCACAATACCTGTGCGGCCACCGAGCGCGCGACCGGCAGCCATGCCGGCGCCGAGGAGGGCAGGGCGCGATACATCGGGAAATCACTGATCAACGGGTAGAAGTAACGCCGTACCAGGATGCCGTGCTCGCGCATCAATTGGTACAGCGCATCGCGCGACAACGGGTAGTCGTCCTGCACCAGGATCGGGAAGTACGCGTAGTTGGCACTGGCGTGATCGGGCCGCGCCACGCAACGCACGCCGCGGACATCGCCCAGGCGCTGCCGATACTGCGCGTCGATGGCGCTGCGTTGGGCGATGGCGTGATCGATGTGCTTGAGCTGCAGCAGGCCGAAGGCCGCGCTGATCTCATTCATCTTGCCGTTGATGCCCGGTGCCACCACCGTGGTTTCATCGACGAAGCCAAAATTCTTCAGATGCCCGATGCGCTGATAGGTTCGTTCGTCGGGGCAGACGATGGCGCCACCTTCGAAGGTGTTGAACACCTTGGTGGCATGGAAACTCAAGACGCTCAGGTCGCCATGGCGCAGGATCGAGCCGCCGTCATCGCGCACGCCGAAGGCATGTGCCGCGTCGTAGATCACCTTGAGGTTGTAGATGTCGGCGATGCGCGTGATCGCGGCGGTATCGCACGCCGTGCCGTAGCAGTGCACCGGCATGATGGCGGTGGTCTGTGGGGTGATGGCCGCCTCGATCTTGGACGGATCCATGTTGAGCGTCACCGGGTCGATATCCACAAACACCGGGGTGATGCTCTTCCACAGCAGCGAATGCGCGGTGGCCACGAACGAGTACGGTGTGGTGATCACTTCCCCGGTGATGCGCAGCGCCTGCAGGGCGGTGATCAAGGCGGTGGTGCCGTTGGTCAGCAAGGCCAGGTACGGCACGTCCAGGTATTCGCACAACGCGCGTTCGAAGGCGCGATGCATGTCCCCCCCATTGCTGACAATGCGGCTGTCCCAGATCTGCTCGAGGTAGGGCAGAAATTCTTCCAGCGGCGGCAGCAGCGGACTGGTGACGGGGATGGGCATCAATGCCTCGGCAGGTGCTGATGAATGTCGGGATTCCGCCGCAGCCGACGGCTGCGGACGGGGTGATCCTGCTGAAGCAAGCGCCATGCCAGCAAGCGGGGCCAGGCGCGTGGCCCGGTCAGTTCGCCAGCTCGGTCTGCTCGCGATCGATGCCGTACTTGCGCAGCTTTTCCACCAGCGTGGTGCGGCGCAGGCCGAGTAGCTGCGCTGCATGTGCCACCACGCCCTGGGTGCGTTCCAGCGCCTCGTTGATCAGCGCCAGCTCGATGTTGGCCATGTGGCCACGCAGGTCGATGCCATCGTCGGGCAGGCTGGACGTGGCCGTCGGCTCGGCATCGGCTGTGGTGGGCTGCAGGGTCACCACATTGTCCGGCAGCGCGATGGCTTCGACGGGGGCGGCAACCAGCGCCGGTTCGGGCGCAGGCTCGACCGCAGTGGCTGATGCAAAATCACCGCGGTAACGCGCCGGCAGGTCCTGCACGCGCACCAGTCCGCCCGGATGCAGCACCGCCAGGCGCTCCACCAGATTGGTCAGCTCGCGCACGTTGCCCGGCCAGTCGTAGCTGCGCAGCGCCTGCAGGGCTTCGTCGGCAAAGCGCACTTCGCCGCGTCCGGTGCGTGCCAGTTGCCCGGCGATGGTCTGCACCAGCATGGCCAGGTCGTCGACCCGTTCGCGCAGCGCCGGCATTTCGATCGGAAACACGTTGAGGCGATAGAACAGGTCCTCGCGGAACTGGCCGTCGCTGATGCGGGTTTCCAGGTTGCGGTGGGTCGCGGCGATCACGCGCACGTTGCAACGGATGGTCTGACCACCGCCAACGCGCTCGAAGCTGCGCTCCTGCAGCACGCGCAGCAGCTTGACCTGCATCGGCAGGCTCATGTCGCCGATTTCGTCCAGCAGCAGCGTGCCGCCCTCGGCCATTTCGAAGCGTCCCTTGCGGGTGCTCAGCGCGCCGGTGAAGGCGCCTTTTTCGTGACCGAACAGTTCGCTTTCCAGCAAATCCGGCGGGATCGCGCCGCAGTTGATCGCTACGAACGGCCCGTCGCGCCGCGGCGAATGCTGGTGGATGGCACGCGCCACGACTTCCTTGCCGGTGCCTGATTCGCCCAGCACCAGCACCGTGGTGTCGAATGCGGCCACCTGGTCGATCAGGCGGCGCAAGCGGGTCACGGCCTCGCTGTTGCCGGTCGGGCCGGTGTCCTGCTGCACCCCGGCCTGATGTTCGGCATCCAGGCGCTTGAGGCTGGCACGGCGCAGCAAGGCTTCCAGCTGCGTATGCCGCAGCGGCGTGTCCAGCGTCCAGACATTGGCTTCGTGCAGGCCATGGGCCTGCGCAAACGCGCTCGGGCTGCCTTCCATCAGCAACACCGGTGGCGGCAGCTTGGCATCGGCCAGCCAGTCGAAGAACTTGTCGGCCTGTGCGGCATCCTGCGCCGAGCCCACCATCACCGCCATCCACTCGTCATGGCGATGGCGGCCAGGATTGATGTCGGCGCCGTCGGTGACCCAGCGGGGATTGAAGTCCATGAACTCAAGCAACGAGACGGTGCGCTCGGCGCGCACGGCATCGCTGTCGATCAACAGAATGCGGGACTCACTCATTCCTGGCTCCTTACCGTCAGGCCCTCCAGGATTGGCATGACTTCCTGGATATAGGACAGCTTGCTAACAAAATTGTCAGCACCCGCGCGAAGAGCATGTTCACGATGCTCTGCATCGTCAAAGTGGCTCGCGATGACAATATACGGCGGATCGTCCTGCGTCTTGATCAGACGCGTTGCCTGCAGCCCGCCCATCTCCGGCATGGCCAGGTCCATCAGCACGACATTGGGGCGCAGCGACTCAGAGCGCTCGATCGCTTCCAGTCCATTGGCGGCACTGCCCACGATATCGAGCCACTCCACTTTGCGAAAATGACGCATCGCAGCGTTGATGAAGCCCTCGTGGTCATCGACCAGCAGCACGGTGAGTTTGCTCATAGTAGTCCTTATCCTGCCCGGGCAAGCAGTGGTTTGTTGGTGCGGCGGCGCTCGCGTGCCGGGGCGATGTCGAGTTGTTCGCGGTACTTGGCCACAGTGCGACGGGCAATGTTAACGCCCTGGTGCGACAACAGCCCGGCGATGGCTTCGTCGGCCAGCGGCCGACCGGCCGGCTCGCTTTCGATCAGTCGGCGCACCATCGCCTTGACCGCCTGGCCGGAGACGCTGGCGCCTTCCAGGCGCACGGCAAAGAAGTGCTTGAGCTCGAAGGTGCCGCGCGGGGTCTGGATGTATTTACCGGTGGTAATGCGCGAAATCGTCGATTCGTGCATGCCGATCTCATCGGCGATTTCCTTCAGCGTCAGCGGTGCCATCGCTTCTTCGCCGCGCACCAGGAAGGTGGCCTGGCGTTCGACGATGGCGCGCGTGGCACGCAGCAGGGTCTCGTAGCGCATCGACAGGCCCCGGGTCAGCCAGCGCGCTTCCTGCAGCATGTCGCGCAGCGGCTGGGCGGCGTCACCGGCCTCGGCCAGTGCGCGCTCATGCACGGGGTTGATGCTCACCCGATGCGTGGTGGCCGGGTTCAGTGCCACCCGCCAGCTGCCGTCTGCATGCCAGGCGAGCACGTCCGGAATCACGCTGGCGTTGCTCTCCTGCAGCAGGTCATCGCCGGGGCGCGGTTGCAGCGACAGGATCAGGCGTACCGCTTCGCGTGCATCGTCCACTTCGGCATCGTGCGCGCGCGCCAGCAGCGGATAGTCGTGGCTGGCCAGCAGGTCCAGATCGCCGGCAAGGATGCGCGCGGCCAGATGGCGCGCCGGCACGCGGCCGGGCAGGGCGCTCAGCTGGGCCTGCAGGCACTCGCGCAGGTCGCAGGCGGCCAGGCCGGCCGGGTCGCCGTGCAGCAGGCGCTGACGGATCGCTTCCACTGCCTGCACGGTCATACCAAGCCGGGTCGCGCCGAGTTGCTGCAGCGTCGCCAGGGCTTCTGTCAGGTAGCCGGCATCGTCGGTCTGTTCCAGCCAGAACGCGGCGGCCCCCAATGCGGCCTCGTCCAGGTCCAACGCCAGCTCGCGCAGGATGCGCACGTGCGGGTCGGTGGAGTCGCCGGCCGCCACGCGCTGCATGCGGTCGTCGTCGTCGCCGTTCCAACTGCTGCTCTGCACGTCCCACATCGTGCTTTCCGGCAGTTCGTCGAAGGCAGCGACATCGGAGGCGCCATCGTCGCTGCTCGCGACGGCGTCGCTGTCGGCCAGCTCTTCCAGTTCCAGCAGCGGATTGGTTTCCAGCGCGCGACGGATTTCCAGTTCCAACTGCATGCCGTCCAATTGCAACAGACGGATCGACTGCAGCAACTGCGGGGTCAGGTGCAGTTGCTGGCCAAGCTGGGCGGAAATGGTCGTCTTCATCGAAGCGCTTCCGGAAGGCGCCGCACGTGGCAGCGATGGAACGCATCTTGCAGGACAAGACGACGGGTTTCTAATCAGGGAATCGCGTGAGGCGATTCGTGATTTTCCTGACAGCGTGTGGGGAATTCCCTGACGTTCAATACGGACTCAAGCGTGCCCGCCGGAATCCCGTCACTGTTTCGGTCGCTGGCGGCCGTTTCCGGGCACGCACAGCGCTCGGCTCAGACCAGTTCGTTGTGATGCTTGGCGGCCAGCAACACCAGGTCGTTGGCACGCCGGCAACCGAGCGATTCCATCATGCGCGCGCGATGGGTCTCCACCGTCTTGACGCTGATGCCAAGATCGGCGGCGATTTCCTTGTTGCTCTGGCCGCGGCCGATTTCGCGCAGGATCTCGCGCTGGCGCGGCGACAAGGCAGCAATGCCGACCGGTTTTTCGCGGCCCAGCATCGGCGCGATCATCTTGGACGAAATCTGCGGGCTCAGGAACACCTGGCCGGCCGCCGCTGCACGCAATGCCAGTTCCAGCTCCAGCGGCGCCGCATCCTTGACCACGAAGCCGACCGCGCCGCGATCCAGCGCGTCGCGCACATGCACCGGATCGTCGTGCATCGACATCATCACCACGTGCGTGCGCGGCGCAGCGCGCAACACATCAGTCATGGCATCCAGGCCGCTGCGGCCGGGCAGGGACAGATCCATCAACACCAGATCAGGCCGGTGCAGGGATGTCATGTCCAAGGCTTGCTGTGCATTGCTGGCCTCACCCACGACATCGATGCCGGCGAAGGTTTGCAGCAGCCTGGACAAGCCGGCACGGACAAGGGTGTGATCGTCGACGATGATGACTCGCACGGAGCAGAAGAGACCTTTTTTCAGTAAAGGGCACCTTAGCCGACCCGGCGCCCCGCGCCAACAGGCGGCGTCAGCGCTGGCGGCGGGCGTCGGCGATCTGACGGCGATGCAGACGGAACAGATGGCGTTCCAACGCCTCCTGCAAGCCTGGCGAAAGCGGCGCAAACCGCAGCCATAGCCAATGATCGTGGCCATCACTCGCGCTTGCCAGGACCTCGGCAGGAAGCTGTACCAGTTCAGGAAGCCAGTCGGAGGGTTGCAGGCAAACACTCCCCAGCGTGCCCGGCGGATGGCTGCTTGCGCAGCTCAGGCGGATCCCGCGTACCGACCAGTGCACGTTCGCCTGGATCAGTCCGCTATCGCCCTGCTGCACCAGACGGCCGATCAGGGCCAGCATCAGGTCGAGCTTGGCGTCCATGCGCTGCACCAGCAGCGGCAACTCGCCACGGTCTTCGCTGGTGTCTTCGCTGCGCAGGTCTTCCACCTGGCCCAGGCTGCGCAGCAGGGTTTCCGCAGCGCTGTGCGAGCCGGCGTCGCTGCCGGCACGGAAGCCGGCCGGCAGACGCACTTCGCAGCTGAGCGTGTCGGCGAACAGCGCGGCATCGGCCGATGGCGCGAGTGTGCCGAGCGCGGACATCAGATCCGTCCGACCCGTGCGTAGGCGCGGCTGGCCGACGACGAGGTGCGTTGCGCGCGGATCAGGTCCAGCAGCTTGCGTCGGCGCTCGAGCATCATCCGCATCAGATCCTGCTGCATGGCCTGCAGCGTCTGCAGTGCTTCGCGGTCCTGGCTCAGGTCCACATGCTGCGCATACTCGCGCAGGTGCAGATCGTGGGCGTCCAGCATGAACGGCATCACCTCGAACTCCTCCTGCGCCATGGCGAGGCGGATGTCGGCAATTTCGGCTTGAAGGCTTTGCGCGCTATGCATGGTCTGACTCACGAAACGGCAGAAAGGCCGCGTTGGTCCAGGGGGATGGAATTCCACGCCGAGTCGATTTCGCTGAGCAGTTCCAGTGCTTCGACCAACGCGGTCTCGTCATTGTGCAGGTTGGCGGCAGTCAGCCGCTGCATCACGTAGTCGTAGAGCGCCGACAGGTTACCAGCGATCTCGCCACCGGCTTCGTGATCGAGCGAGCCGTTCAAGTGACCGACGATGGCGCAGGCTTCGCCGATGGCCTTGCCCTTGCGCGCCTGGTCGCCCTGCGCCAGGCAGGCCTGGGCCAGACGGATGCGTTGGCAGGCGCCGGCAAACAGCAGCGACACCAGCTTGTGCGGGTCGGCTTCGGTCACGCTGGTGGACACGCCGACCTTGCGGTATTGCTCGGCATACTGACGATTGGAACCGTACATGGATGACTCCTCAATGGGCTGACCTTCGTTGGTCCCGGAGCGCTGCGCTCCTGCGACGACGCTCCTGCCGGAAGGCAAGGCCGAAATCACGATAGGCCCTTCTTGTATCGGCAAGACCATTGCGGGACTTGAGGATCCTCATCACGGAAATCAGCTCGTCAGCAGGCTGCTGAGCGAACTGGTGCTGCTCTGCAGCTTGCTGATCATGGTTTCCATCGCGGTGAACTGCGCGGTGTAACGGTCGCTGAGCTTGGTCATGCGCGCGTCGAGGTCATCCAGGTCATCCTCGTAGCCCTTGATCTGCTTGTTCAGGCTGTCCGAACGCAGGGTCAGGGTGCCGTTGTTGGCGTTGACGTTGCTGTCGAGCAGCTTGGTCATGGCCGAGCCGAACTTGCTGTCCTTGCCGAGCACCTCGGCGGCGGCACCGCCGTCGGCGGCGATGGCGGTGTCGAACTTGCCGCCATCGAAGCTCATCACGCCATCCTTGTCGATGGTCAGGCCGAGCGACTTGAGTTCGGTGAGGTTGCCGCTGACCTGGCCGCGCAACTGCTGCTGCAGGCCGCGCACCAGCGAGTCGCCGGTCAACGCCGCGGCGGTCTTGGTGGTGGCGTCGTAGGCGCTGCTCTTGGCCAGCAAGGTATTGGCGGTGTTGTAGGCGGCGGCGTACGCGGTCAGATTGGCCTTGAGGCCGCTGGTGTCGGCCGCAACGCCCAACGTGACCTTGGTGCCTTCGGCGGCCTTGGTGAGGTTGAGCACCACGCCCGGCACGATGTCGGTGACGGTGTTGGAGCTGGAGGTGCGTTCGAAGCCGTCCACGCGCACCAGCGCATCGGTCGCGGCCACGGACTGGTTCAGGCCGCCGCTGACGCCGGGGCCATAGGTGAGGCTGCTCAGGCTCGGGTCGCTGGCGCTGACCGTCAGCGCGCCCTTGGTCCCGGTGTCGACCGCGTTGAACACCAGGTGCTGGCCGTCGTTGGCGGTCACCACGCTGGCGGTGACGCCCTTGCCACCGGCCGCCTTGTTGATGGCGGCGGCGATGTCGGTGAGCTTGTCGGTGCCGCTGATGTCAACGGTGATCTTCTTGTCGCCATACCCGATCGTCAGCGTGCCGCTGCCGACGGTGGCGTCGGCGGTGAACGCGCCGGAGGCGAGCTTCTGCGCGCTGGCCAGCGAGACCACTTCCACCGAGTAGTTACCCGGCGCGGCCGAACTGGTGGTGGTGGCGGTGAAGCCGGCATCGGTCGGCACCGTCGCCTTGTAGGCGTTGGTGTCGGCGCTGCTGATGACCTTGTCCAGCGCAGACTTGAGCGTGGTCATGCTGCTCTTGATCTGGCTGATCGCCGACAGCTGCGTGGTCGCGGCGGTCCCGGCCTTGTTGATGCGCGCCTGCTCCGGGTCTTTCTGCCGGGAGACCAGGGTGGACACCACAGTTGGGATGTCCAGACCGGAGCCGGAAGTGCTGATCACCGATGCCATGTTGCATTCCTCGTCTGGGCGTCCAAGCAAGGATGGACGCATGGGATTACGAGACGGGTATCGGCCGCATCCGCCAGGACTTTAGCGGCGGCGACCCGTTTCGCTCACGAGCTTGGGTAATGCAATTTCCATGCCGGCGGGGTGCGTCAAAAAACCCGCGCCAGGAAAGCGTGCTGCGCGTTCGCGCCAAATCTTGGGCGAAGGAGATCTGCGGCCACAAAAAAAGCCCCTCCGAAGAGGGGCTTTGGACTTGCTGCGAAGCGCTGCCGATTACTGCAGCAGGCTCAGCACGTTCTGCGGAACCGACTTGGCCTGGGCCAGCATCGCGGTACCGGCCTGCTGCAGGATCTGCGTGCGGGTCAGCTCTGCGGTGGTCTTGGCGTAGTCCGTATCCGCGATGCGGCTACGTGATGCAGACAGGTTCTCCGACGTCGCGCTCAAGTTGGCGATGGTGGAGGTGAAGCGGTTCTGCACCGCACCCATGTCGGCGCGCGAGGAGTTGACCGTGGTCAATGCCTTGTCGACGATTTCCAGGGCCTTCTGCGCGCCGGAGAACGTGGAGATATCCAGGCTGCTTAGGGTCGAAGCGGTCGAGCCGGACGCGGCCGAGGCGGTAGTGATGCCGGCGCCGACGGTGATGCCAGCGGCGCTGGAGGTACCGGCCGACAGCGAGGTGAAGTCCTGGCCAGCCTTCAGCGATTCGATCTGCACCGTACCGTCGGTCTTGATCGAGGCGTACATGCCGGTCTGGTCCAGCTTGTCGTTGATCGCGGCGGCCACCTTCTTGTTCACGTCAGCCGCAGTGTCGCCGGCACCGACCTTGACGTCGGCGATGGTGACGCTCTTGGCCGAGCCGCTGGCGTCCTTGAACGACAGGCTGATGCCGCTGACCGAACCCGAGGCGGTGGCGGTGCCGCTCACACCGGCGCCGGAGACGGCGGCAGCGAAGTTGGCCTTGCCCAGCGAATCGATGTTGGCGTCGGCGATGCTGTTGATGCCGATGGTCTGGCCGGCATCGGCACCGACCTGGAACAGCGCGCCGCTGAAGGAGCCGTCGAGCAGCTTGGTGCCGTTGAAGCTGGTTTGATTGGCGACGCGGTCGATTTCGCTGGTCAGCTGTTTGACTTCGGAGTTCAGCGCCTCGCGGTCGGTGGACGAGTTGGTCGCATTTGCCGACTGCACCGACAGCTCGCGGATACGCTGCAGGTTGTTGCCGATTTCCTGCATCGCGCCTTCAGCGGTCTGGGACAGCGAGATGCCGTCGTTGGCGTTGCGCGAGGCGACGTCCAGGCCACGGATCTGGGTAGTGAAGCGCTCGGCGATTGCGCCGCCGGCCGCATCGACCGAGAAGCTGGTGATGCGCTTGCCCGACGACAGCTGCTGGATGCTCAGCGCCAAGCTGGAGCTGTTGGTGTTGAGGTTACGCTGAGCGTTCAGCGACATTACGTTGGTGTTGATTACCTGTGCCATTTTGATTTCTCCTAAGCGATTTTTCCGGCAAGGGGGACTTGCCCGGAGCCTCCGCAGGGGGGCCATCAAGTTGGCCGTTGCCGCTGCTGAGATGAATAACGGCGTTGCGTCGGGAACCTTTAGCGAAATCCAGTATTTTTTTACTGTTTTTCTGCTGCAGGACGAAATACGGAAGCGTTGTGTATCAAGGGGTTTGGTTTATTCGGCAGCACCCCGTGAATCTTTAGCGTTGGTATAACTTTCGACGAATAAACTCCGTCGGCCTGCGCAGGTACTGGCGCGCAGGAGTGCAGAAAACGCGGGTTTTCTGCTGCAAATCAGCGGATCAGGTTGAACAACGACGACGACTGCATCTGCTGAAAAATCGTTTGAGCGGCCTGCAACGAGGCCTTCTCCAGTTCGTACTGGCCAAGCGCCGAGGCGTAGTCCAGATCGCGGATCGACGACAGGGTGGTCTTGAGGGTGACCTCGTTGGACTCGAGCAGGGAGTTGGCGTTGTCGATCGCCGACAGCTGCGCACCGCCGGAGGCGCGCGCATCGATCATCTTCGACGAGGCCTGTGCGATGTCGCGCATCGAGGACTGCAGCGTGTTGATCATCGCCGCCTTCTGCGGCTGGGTCTGGGTATCGGAGTTGAGCGCGCCGACCAGGTCGTCGATGGTGGAGAACACGTCCTTGGTGGTGGAGGCGCCGATCTGGAAGCTGTCGCCTACCGCCGGCGCGCCGCTGATGCGCATGCGCACGCCGGCCGCGTTGATGTCTTCGCCGTCCTTGTAGGTGCCGGTACCGACCACCGTATTGGTGCTGTCGCGCACCTCGTAGGTGTCGGCGGCGGTGAACTGCACGCTGTAGCTGCCGCCGTTCCAGCTGCCGGTGCTGGCATCGCGGCTGAAATCCAGCAGCAGGCCGGTGCCGGTGTTGGCGTTGTTGGGGTGCGCATCCACGGTGCCGTCGCCGGTGCGGATACGCATGAAGATTTCGCTGCCGGGCAGGGTGTCGCTGACGAAGGTGTCCGGCGCCACTTCGACCTGTTTCTGGGTCTGGTCGCCGTTGTAGGTGATGCCGCCATTGCTCTTGATGAACGGTGCGCTGCCATCGGCGCTGCCGCCGAACAGATAGCGCCCGGTGCCGTCGGTGCTGTTGGCCAGGCTGACCATGCTGTCGCGCAGCGCGGTCAGTTCCGAGGCGATCGCCTTGCGGTCGTCGGGGCTAAGCGAGGAGTTGTTGGCCTGCACCGCCAATTCGGTGACGCGCGCCATTTTGTCGCCGGCCTGCGACAGGGCGTTTTCCTGCAGGCCGAGCCGGTTCTGCACGTTGTTGGCGTTCTCGCCAAAGCGGGTGATCGCTGCCAGCGCGCGATCCAGGCCGACCGCGGTGCCGGCGGCGACCGGGTCATCCTTGGCGGTGACCAGGCGCTGCCCGCTGGCGAGCTGGGCCTGGATCTGGTTCAGCCGGGACTGCTTGGCCGTCATCGACGACACCGACTGGCTGTACATCATGCTGGTGGAGATACGGTCGGTCATCAGCGTACGGCGCCCAGGATGGCTTGGAAGATGGTGTCGGCGGTGGAAATCATCTGTGCGGCGGCCTGGTAGGCCTGCTGCAGTTTCAGCATGTTGGCGGCTTCCTCATCGAGGTTGACGCCGGAAATCGAGTCGCGGCTGGCCTGCGCCTGGTCGTTGATGACCTTCTGCGCGTCCGAGGCGTAACTGGCCGCGCGCGCGGCCGAGCCGACCGAGGTGGTCAGGCCCGACAGCGCGCCGTTGAGCGTGACCGTGCCGCCACTGAGCGCCTTGGCGTCGTCGATCTTGGCCAGCAACTTGGCGTTGCCGTTGTCGCTGGAACCGGCACCGGTGGGGCCGACCCCGAAGGTGTCGCCAGCCTTGGGCGCGCCGTCCAGCGCAAAGCTCCAGCCGTTGGCGCTGATGGTCTGGCCGGCGGTATAGGCGAACGGGCCGGTACCGTCGATGGTGTACTGGTTGGCGTCGATGAACTCAACCGACGACGGGGTCAGCAGCGCCGGGTTCTGCGCATTGGTGACCTTGACGTCGCTGATCTTGCCGGTGCCCAGGTTGGCGACCGTGGCGGTGGCCTTGACCGGGGTGGCCGCGGCAATCCGCGAGGGGTCGGTGATGGCCACCGACAGGGTGCCGGCCAGCCCGGCGGTGGGCTGCAGCAGGAACTTGTCGCCGTTGGCCGGCGTGCCGCCGACCACCAGGCTGACACCGTTGAGCACCAGCGGATTGGCCGGGGTGCCGGCGCCGCTGATCGGTACCGCCGAGCCGGTGCTGGCGTTGGTGGCCTTCCACGCAGTGCCGTCGAAGCTGAGCGTGACGTTCTGCCCATCCACCGCCGACATGTTGCTGAAGCTGGCGCTCAGCGACGCGCTGCCGGTGTTGCCGGGGTTGGCAGCGGTGGTGGGCGAGCCGATGTTGAAGAAGTTGCCGCCCATCGCGCCGTACAGGTCCATGCCTTGCGCGTGACCGGCGTTGAAGGTGCTGGCCATGCCCACGGCCAGGCGACCGAGTTCGGCTTGGGTCGGTTCCAGCACGCTGGTGCGGAACTCCAGCAGGCCGCCGATCTGCCCGCCCAGCGAGTTGGCGCTGAGGCTGACGTTCTGGCCCTGGGTCTGCATTGCCACCTGCAGCTTGCTCGGCTGATACGGGTCGGCGACGGTGGTCAGCTTGGACGAGGTGGTCCCCACCACCAGGGCCTGGCCGCCGGAGGTGAAAACATTCATAAAGCCGCCGTCCTGCATCACCGCAGTGCCGCCGGTGTAGCCGACCAGCTTGGACACCAGCGCATCGCGCTGGTCGAGCAGATCCGGCGAGGCATTGTCGATGCTGTTGCCGATGGTGCCGTTGATCTTGGCGATCTGCTGGGTCAGGCGATTGACCTCGTCCACCGAGGAGGTCAGGCCGCTGTTGACCTCGTTGCTCAGGCTGTCCATCTGCCCGTTGAGCTGCTTGAAGCGCGTCGCCAGCGAGTTGCCGCTGTCGAGCATGCTCTGCCGCTCGGCGGTGGACGAGGCATTGGACGAGACTGCGCTGGTGGAGTCGAAGAAGTTCGACCACAGCCCGGCCACATTGGTGGCGGTGTTGGAGTACAGGCTGTCGACGCGGTTGGACAGCGAGGACAGCTGCTGCAGCCGCGAAAGCTCGCCGCCGCTGTCGAGCAGGCGCGAGGTGGCCAGCTGGTCGGCCACCCGGCTCACGTCGGTGATCTTGGCGCCATTGCCCACGAACGCGTAGCCCATGTCGGTGGGCGTGCGCGTTGCAAATTCCACACGTTGGCGGCTGTAGCCTTCGGTATTGATGTTGGCGACGTTATGGCTAACGGTCGACAACGCCCGTTGGAAGGCGATCAGCGCACTGGTCCCGGTGGACATGATGGACATGGGCGTTTACCTCAACGACGGATGGTGCCGAGCCCGGCAGGCTCGGCGGTGCTGGCATAGCGGTTGGACAGGTCGGCCGCCGCGTTGCCGATTGCGGCTACCGCACGGTCGATGGTCGGACCGTTGGCGATCGCCGCGATCTTGGCTGCGTAGCCCGGATCGGTGGCGTATCCGGCCTGTTGCAAGCCGCGTGCAAAACCCTTGATATCGGTGCCGGCCTGCAGCGCGGGCTGGTAACGACTGTTGTTCTTCAGCAGCCGCACGTAGTCGGCAAAACTCTCCTCGGCCGAGCCGTAGGCACGGAAATCGGCTGTTTCGGTGGTTTTGACGCCATTGACGTATTCGTGGGTGCCGGTGGTGACCTTGTCGCCGCTCCAGCCGGTGGCCTTGATGCCGAACAGGTTGTTGGAGTTGCCGGCATTGCCGATACCGCGCCGGCCCCAGCCGGTTTCCAGCGCGGCCTGCGCCACCAGCGCACGCGGATCCACGCCCAGTTCGCGCGCGGCCTTCTGCGCATGCGTCCAGATCTTGGCGACGAAGCCTTCCGGGGTACGCTCGCCCAGGCTGGCGGCGGCGCTGCTCGCCGCGCTCGCATTGACTGCAGCATTGGCATCGGCGGCATCGCTGGCCGCCACATCGCTCCAGCGATCGTTGGCCGAGGGCCAGCTCAGCGCGGCCGCATCGTCGCTGCCCGCATCGCTGCTGCCGGTGCGCCCGGCGATCAGATCCAGCACCTGGCTCATGCCGATGCCGCCCAGGCCGCCTGCGCCGATGCCTGCGCTGGTGCCGGTGCCTGCACCGATGCCGGTCGCCGCGCCATCGCGGGCCGGCAGCGGCAACGAGGCGTCGCGCTTGCCGGCTACCAGCGAGTAGGCCTTGGCGGCATCGGCGGTGCTCAGCGAGGTATTCAACGCCGGGCCGCCGGTGTCGCCGCTCAGCTGCTTGGAGATCATCGCCGACAGGCCCAGCCCCTTGCCGTCGGTCAGCGCCTTGGCCATCTGCTGGTCGTACATCTCGCGGAACATCTGGTTTTCGCCCGGAAACATCGGGTCGCCGGAGCTCGCATCGCGCATGCTCTTGACCAGCATCTGCGCGAACTGTCCTTCGAGCTGACGTGAGACCTTATCGATCTTGGCGGGATCGGCCTTGGTGCTCGGGTTGAGATCAATGGGCGAGGCTGCGATACGCATGTCAGATCACCTCCAGCTCCGCCGTGAGCGCACCGGCTTGCTTGAGCGCCTCCAGGATGGCCACCAGGTCGCCGGGTGCGGCGCCCACTTCGTTGACTGCGCGCACGATCTGATCGAGCGTGGTGCCGCCTTCGAACTTGAACATGCGGCTGCCTTCGGAGGTGGCGGTGATCGTGGATTGCGGGGTCACCGCGGTGCGGCCGCCACTGAAGGCGCCCGGCTGGCTGACGTTGGTGTTCTCGCTGATGGTCACGGTGAGCGAGCCATGCGCGATCGCCGCCGGCATCACCCGCACCAGCTGGCCGATCACCACCGTGCCGGTGCGTGCATTGACCACCACCTTGGCCGGCGCATCGCCCGGAGAGAGTTCGACATTTTCCAGCCGCGACAGCAGGCCGATACGCGCGCCGGGATCGGTCGGCGAGCGCACTGCCACGGTCACGCCATCCACCGCACGCGCGGTACCGGCGCCGAAGCTGCTGTCGATCGCCGCGACCATGCGCGAGACGGTGGTGAAGTCGTTCTGGTGCAGGTTGAGGGTGATCTCGCCGCTGCCGGCAAACACATCCGGCAAGGCGCGTTCGACGGTGGCGCCGTTGGGAATGCGGCCGACGCTAGGAATATTGACCGACACCCGCGAGCCGTCCTTGCCCTGCGCGCCGAAGCCACCGACCACCAGGTTGCCCTGCGCCATCGCATAGACCTGGCCGTCGGCGCCTTTCAGCGGTGCCATCAGCAGCGAGCCGCCACGCAGCGACACCGCGTTGGCGATCGAGGACACGGTAATGTCGATCGGCTGGCCGGGCTTGGCGAACGGCGGCAGTTCGGCATGGATGGCCACGGCGGCGACGTTCTTCAGCTGCGGATTGACGTTCGCCGGAACATTGACGCCCAGCTCGCCGAGCAGGTTCTTCAGGCTCTGCACGGTGAAGGGTGCCTGGCTCGTGCGGTCGCCGCTGCCGTCCAGGCCGACCACCAGGCCGTAACCGACCAGCGCGTTGCCGCGCACGCCGCCGACCTGGGCAAGATCCTTGATGCGCTCGGCCGAGGCCGGCGCGGCGATCGCGCAGACCGCCACAGCGGCAGCCAGCAGACGGAAGGGCAGGGAAGACAGATTCATGGTCGCAGGCTCAGTAGGGCGACAGACGGGAATTGAAGAAGCGGCTCAACCAGCCCATCGCGTTGGACTGCGCGATCGCGCCGCGGCCGCCGTAGGCGATGCGGGCGTCGGCCACCTTGCTCGAGGGCACGGTGTTGTCCGGGCCGATGTCGGCGGCGCGCACGATGCCCTGCACCTGCACCAGCTCGTCGCCCTGGGTCAGGCGCAGGTTCTTCTGCCCCTGGATCACCAGATTGCCGTTGGGCAGACGCTGCATCACGGTGACGGTCACGCTGCCCTGCATGCGGTTGCTCTGCGCGGTGTTGCCCTTGCCGGCAAACGTGCGGTCGCCGTTGGTGGAGTTGCGCAACACATCGGTGCCGTTGACGGTGAGCGGAACGCCGAGCAGCGTAGGCGTGCTCATGTCCACGGTGTCGGCCTTGCTGACGCTGGTGTTGGCGGTGGACGAGGCGGTGGTGCTTTCCACCAGGTTCACCGTCAGCAGATCGCCGACATCGCGGGCACGGCGGTCGCCGTACAGATTCAGGCTTGGGCCGGCGGCGTAGATCGCCCCGGCGGTGGGCTGCGCCACCGGCGCGACCACCGGCACGATCGGCGCCAGTTCGGCGAACGGCCGGACATCGCCGGCCGCCACGCAGCCGCCCAGCAGCGCGCTGCAGGCGATGGCGAGGCACAGGGAGGAAAGGGAAGGCAGGCGTGACATGGCGTGGATTCCTGAGAGGGCAGCGACCGGCGGGCCGATCAGACGTTGTTGTTCAAGTAACCGAGCATCGAGTCGGTGGTGGAGATCGCCTTGGCATTCATTTCATAGGCGCGCTGGGTCTCGATCATGCTCACCAGCTCTTCCACCGTATTGACGTTGCTGCCTTCCAGCGCGCCCTGCACGGTGTTGCCCAGGCCGTTGAGGCCAGGGGTGCCGTTCTGCGCGGGCCCGGAGGCGGTGGTTTCGACGAACAGGTTCTCGCCCTTGGACTGCAGGCCCGAGGGATTGATGAAGTCGGTCAGCGTCAACGCACCGATTTCCTGCGCGGCGGCCTGGCCGGCCAGTGTCACGCTGATGGTGCCGTCGTTGCCGATGGTCAGCGACTGCGCGCCTTCGGGGATCTGGATACCCGGCTGCAGCGGGTAGCCGCTGTTGGTGACCAACTCGCCCTGCGCATTGATCTGGAAGGTGCCGTCGCGGGTATAGGCCGAGGTGCCGTCAGGCATCTGCACTTCGAAGAAGCCGCGGCCGTTGACCATCACGTCGAGCGCGCGGCCGGTCTGCTGCTGGCTGCCCTGGTCGAAGCCCTTGAAGGTGGAGACCACCCGCACGCCGGTACCCAGCTGCAGGCCGGTCGGCAGCTGCGTCTGCGCGGAGGTGGAGCCGCCCGGCGCACGCACCTGTTGATACAACAAGTCTTCGAACGCTGCACGATCGCGCTTGAAGCCGGTGGTATTGGTATTGGCCAGGTTGTTGGAAATGACCGACATGCGCGTCTGCTGCGCATCCAGTCCGGTTTTGGCGACCCACAAAGCCTGATTCATGACCCGATTCCTCGTTAGACCCGGGGATGTGTTCCGGGTACGGCTGGGTATATGCACGTGCCGTGCCAAACCCGCGCCGGGTTTTCGCCGGCTGTGCGCTGGATCACGCGGCGCGGGGCGCGGCGGCCTGCGCGGGGCGGGGCTGATGGCGGACAGGCAGCGGCTAGGCCGAAGCGGTGGAAATCTGCGCGGCAGATCAGGCGCGGTAGATCGGTCGCCGGTCAGCGATGTGTTCGATGACGTGTGAACCCTTGGCGCTGCGTGCGGGAGGGTTCTTGGGATTTGCCGGCCGGCATTGCGACGCAGTCAACAGTCTGGTTGGTCGAGCGCGCGGTGCCCTCACCGCTCGCGGGACACGCCGCAAGTACGTCCATGTAGGCTCGGTGGCGGCATCCATGCCGCCACACGGTCCCGCAATCGGTGAGGCCACCGCACCTGAGAGTGAATCGGTGGTCGTGTGAAAAGCTGCTTGTTGCTCGGGTTGAATCGGGAAGCTGATCGGAAGCGATGCGATCCGAGCAACACACCGCATGCCCTGCTCGCAATCCTGCGTACCGACTATCTCGACTGGTCCTTGCCCGCCCACCGTCGCGGGACCTTACGCGGCATGGATGCCGCGTAAGAGCCTTATCTGTTCGGATTCTGGCAGTTTGGGCGTCGAGAGCCGGCGTGGGCCACCGTGAGAGCCTGGATCGTTA
>NZ_JAJGQM010000028.1 GCF_020784175.1 Xanthomonas campestris pv. asclepiadis | reverse complement strand
GCCCGGCTTCCAGAACGGTCAGAACCCCCTCCAACAACACAGTTGCTACAGGGACGTACTTGCGGCGTGTCCCGCGATGGTGGGCGGGCAAGGGCCCTGCAGCCAGGCTGCAGCTCAGCCGCTCTGCACGTGCTCTGCACTGAGCTTCGCACCCCAGGCGGCATTTATGCGGGAGTACATGCTCTAAGAGCCGCATGCCTGACGGCCGCAAGGCAGTCTGGTTTGCAGCTCGAAGCATCCTGCAAGACCGTGCAAGCGCACATTGGCGCTCGCACTCGCTCGCACTATCCTCGCTTCGATCAGGGCGCCTTCCTGACCTCGGTCACCAAGGTCGGCAATTCCCACGCGCCGCCAGCGGCGACCAATCTGCACAGGCCGGAGGTGGATTTGGAGGTCGGCACGAAACGGCGGCCGTCCCAGGTCCAGCTGGCCTCGCTGTAGCAATCGCCCAGGCCGCGTCCCTTCTGCGATTCAAGGATGGTGGAACCGTCGATATCGCTGGCGTGCGTGGTCACCAACCTCGGCGCGAACGGCGCGCGTGCATTGATCACCCAGAAACCGGTGCCGACGTTGTAGGCGCCCATCCAGCAGTCGGTCGACACCAGCAGTTTGTCGCTGCTGAGCCGGGTGATCGACAGCGGCTCGGCCGTATCGTCGGCCTGCAGTCCCTTGCATTCCTCATCGGCCGGCAAGCTGGCACGCAGTGCTTGATAAAGCGCAGGCAGCGTGCCCAGGCGCGCATCGGCCGCTTGCGGTGCTGCGAGTTTGACCGCGCGCACCTGCGGTGCCGGCACGGCTGGCAGCACCGTGGCTTCGTCGCGATCGCCCTTGCGCACCAGTGCGCCGCGCGTGCCCAGCCGGCCCTGGAATTCGTCCATCTTCAGCAGTACCGCCGCCGCGCCGCGATCGGACAGCTGCCAGCGGCGACCATCGTTGCCCACCGCCACGATCTTGCTGCTGCGGGTCAGTGCGGCCAGCAGCGCGGTGACCTGCGCGCTGGTCAGCGGTGCGGTGCCGCTGTCGCGATTCAATGCCAGCTTGCCCAGGTCGCGCTGATCGATGCGCAATGCGAGCGATGCCGGCATCTTGACCTCGTCGTACTGGCCCAGCATCACCTCGGCGGTGACCGCTTGCCCGGCACCGGCCTTGCGCGTCAGCAACACCGACACCGGCGTGCTGTCGCCTTCATCCGGCTGATAGCCGGCAGCGCGGCAGGTGCGCGTGTTGTCGCAGGCGATGGTCCAGTCCTGGTGGTCGAAGGCGATACCGACCGGCGCATCGGCAAGGGCGGCGACAGGCGCGAGCAACAAGGTGGCGGCAAGCAGGGTAGGGCGCATGGTGTCTTCGAAAGAGCGTGTCCGGCGCGCATCTTGCGTTGCTGCCGACGGGCCGTCCAGTGCGTGGCAGGCGAAACAGCGCCACCCCTGCGCCTGGTGTTCATGAGGTCATCGGCATGACGTCAGCCTTCCTCGCCGAACGCGGTGTGCGCGCACGCAATCCGAACAAGGGACGCAACCAGCGCACCCGGCGGATCGCAAACTCATGCAACCCCAGGCAGCCGATCACGGTGGCGGCGATCACCAGCGTCGGCTCCAGCCAGGCATTGAGATGCAACGGCATCAGCCAGTACAGCGTCACGATGATCAGGCTCTGGTGCAGGATGTACCACGGGAACACCGCCTCCGTGCAGTACGGCAGCCAGCGGAACGGGCGGTTCAATCGGTGCCTGGCCCAGCCAAGAATCGTCAGCAGCGCCAGCCAGGTGTAGGCGGCGCGTGCGCTGTGCTCGATGGGCTCCCACGGCAGCGCGGCCAGCGTTGCACCCAGTTGCGCAGGCTGCCCATGGATACCGACATAACGAATGGCCAGTTCGGTGCCGATTGCCGTAAGCGCGGTGCCTAGCGTGAGCCAGCGCAGCTGCACGGCCCACTGCCAGAAGCGCTCGCTGCGCGCCAGCAGGTATCCCAGGACGAACAACGGGAAGGATTCGGCGTGCACGAACCAGTCGCCAAACAGCGCGTGAGTAGGCGGGTGGCGTGGCATCACCCACAGCACGCAAAACGCTTCCCACAGGATCGGCAACAGCAGCAGTGCCGGCACCGCCAGCGCAGCGGGCAGGCCCGGTAACGCAGTCAGCCGCAGCGGGCGTGTCAGCGACACCAGCGCCATCAATGCGACGGTGTAGGGCAGCAGATAGGCCAGATACCACAGATGGTTCCAGGTGATGCCATGCTGCCAGCCATCGAAACTGCCGGCCGGCCACGGCCGCACCTGCCAGTAGCGCAACAGGAAGTTGCCAAAGCCCGGGCTGACCTTGCCGTTGCCCACGCCCTGGCAATAGGCCTGCACCGCGACCACCACGAACATGCCGAACAACAGCGGTGGCAGCAATCGCCCGCAGCGCCGCAAGGCAAAGCGCCAGGGCGTGGCCTGCGGCCGCGACAGCCCGATCGCGATGCCGGAGATCATGAACAGCAAGGGCATCCGCCAGCGGTTGAGCACGATCATCGGCCATTGCAGCCACTGCGCGGTGTGCACGCTCTTGAGGTGGAACTCCCAGTCGGCCACGTAGGCCATGCCCACGTGGTACAGGATCAGCAGTGCGAAGGCGAAGACGCGCAAGGCGTCGATATCGTGGCGGCGCTCGGTCATGGTCGTGTCGGTAGGAGACATGCACGCATCCTCGGCAACGCCGGCCCCAGGCAGCTGCGCCAAGGGCGGCAATGCCGTCCCGGAGTGACCAGTTGCGGTCCTGCAGGGACGAACCGGGGGCGGCGAGCGGGCGGTTTGCATAGAATGCGCGGATGAATTCACCTGTGTCCGGGGCGATCGAACGCGAGACCGACAGCGATGCCAATGTGGGCAGGCGCTGGGTAGCGTTGATCTGGCTGCTGGTTTTCTATGGCAGCGCGCTGGGTAACACCGCCAGCACATGGCTTGCGGCACGGCGCGACGGTCAGCCGCTGCTGCTGTGGCAGGTGCTGACCTGGGAGTTGAGCAGCGCGACCGTCTCGCTGCTGCTCTTGCCGCCGCTGATCTGGCTCTGCACGCGTTGGCCATTGCATGCCGATGTCTGGCGGCGGCGCGTTACCTGTTTATATTGCGGCCGCGCTTGTCTGGTGGCTGCTGCACGTGAGCGGCATGGTGCTGCTGCGCAAGCTGGTCTATCTGGCGGTCGGTGCGCACTACGATTTCGGCGCCTTGCGGTTGCAGTGGATGTACGAACTCTCCAAGGATCTGCGCACCTTTGCCCTGCTGGTGGCGCTACGCCACACGCTGGCATGGTATGGCCGGCGTCGGCAGGGCGAGGCGCATCTGCTGACCGCGCCGGACGAAGGCCCGCCGGTCGAGCCACTGGACCGTCCGGAACGCTTTCTGGTGCGCAAGCTGGGGCGCGACTTCCTGGTCGCCACCGCCGACATCGAGTGGATCCAGGCGTCGGGCAACTACGTCAACCTGCATGTGCGCGGCCACGATTACCCGCTGCGCAGCACGATGGCCGCGATCGAGGCCAGGCTCGACCCGGCCGTGTTCGTGCGTGTTCATCGCAGCTATCTGGTGAAGCTGGCACGCGTGCAGGCGATCGAGCCGCTGGAATCCGGCGATGCCCGCGTGCACCTGGCCGACGCCACCGTGCTGCCGTGCAGTCGCCGTTACCTGGCTGCATTACGGGCGTTGGCGGGGCAGGCGCCCACACCGCAGCGTGTCGAGGCCGCACCGGGCTGACCGTTCCAGGCTGTCAGCCCGGCGACCGGGGCGAGCGCCAGCCTCGCAGTGGCAGATGAGCCCAGACGCTCGTCATCTGAACCGCCTGCTGGCTGCCTTGCTCCGGTCTGAGCTTGCAGTGCTCGCCATGACGTCCATGGCCGGCACGAACCTGCGGCCCGTCACGATCGCCACCGCGTTCCGCCGCCGCCGCCCGCTTGCTAAACTACCGGGCTTGTTTGCCGGAAATCCGTCATGATCGAAACCAATCCGATCCGCCAGCGCATCACCGATCTCAACGATCGCGTGCTCTCGCTCAGGGGGTATCTTTGACTACGACGTCAAGAAAGAGCGTCTAGAAGAAGTCAGCCGGGAGCTCGAGAGCCCCGATGTGTGGAACGACGCCGAGCGCGCGCAGGCCCTGGGGCGCGAGCGCTCGATGCTGGAAAAGACCGTGATCGGCATTGCCGATGTGCTGGCCGGCCTGGGCGATGCCGCCGATCTGCTGGAACTGGCCGAGAGCGAGCAGGACGAAGACACCGCGGTGGCGGTGATCGCCGATCTGGACAAGTACCAGACCCATGTCGAAAAGCTGGAATTCCAGCGCATGTTCTCCGGGCAGATGGACGGGGCCAATGCCTTCGTCGACATCCAGGCCGGCGCCGGCGGCACCGAGGCGCAGGACTGGGCCGAAATTCTGCTGCGCATGTACCTGCGCTGGGCCGAGTCGCGCGGCTGGAAGACCGAGCTGATGGAAGTGTCCGGCGGCGAAGTGGCGGGCATCAAGTCGGCCACGATCCGCATCGAGGGTGAGTACGCCTATGGCTGGTTGAAGACCGAGATCGGCGTGCACCGGCTGGTGCGCAAGTCGCCGTTCGATTCGGACAACCGCCGGCATACCAGCTTCACCTCGGTGTTCGTGTCGCCGGAAGTGGACGACAACATCGAGATCGACATCAATCCGGCCGATCTGCGTACCGACGTGTACCGCTCCTCCGGTGCCGGTGGCCAGCACGTCAACAAGACCGAATCGGCAGTGCGTATCACGCACATCCCGACCAATACCGTGGTCGCCTGCCAGACCGGCCGCAGCCAGCACCAGAACCGCGACAACGCGATGAAGATGCTGGCCGCCAAGTTGTACGAGCTGGAAGTGCAGAAGCGCAACGTCGAACGCGACGCGCTGGAAGCCACCAAGTCCGACATCGGCTGGGGCAGCCAGATCCGCAACTACGTGCTCGACCAGAGCCGCATCAAGGATCTGCGCACCGGCATCGAACGCAGCGATACGCAGAAAGTGCTGGACGGCGATCTGGACGAATTCGTCGAGGCCAGCCTCAAGGCCGGTCTGGCGGCAGGCTCCAAACGCCTGGATGCCTGATCGCGCGGCGAGGCCGCCGCGCCTGCCGCGCATCGTTGTCGCCGCGCCCGTTGCGACATCGGCAGCGCGGTTGCAGTGCGGCACATCGCCACGCAGTCCCATTGCGCCGTGCAGTTGTTACCGAGACACCGTAAAACGCAGGAACCGGCACGCCCGGTTCCGCATTCTCCACCGGGCACGTGCCCGACCTATCACAGACCGATTTCCGCCATGACCGAGCAGACCCCCGCGCCGCAGATCCCCGCCGACGAGAACAGCCTCATCGCCGAGCGTCGCGCGAAACTGGGCGCGTTGCGCGGCCAGGGCATCGCCTATCCCAACGATTTCGTGCGCGAACACTTTGCCGGCGACCTGCAGGCCGAATTCGCCGATGCCGACACCTGGACTCCCGAGGCGCTGGAAGCGACCGGGCGCACGGTCAGGATGGCCGGCCGCCTGATGGCCAAGCGGGTGATGGGCAAGGCCAGCTTTGCGCAGATCCAGGACGAGTCCGGGCGCGTGCAGCTGTTCTTGCAGGGCAATGTGCTGGGCGATGCCTATACCGCGTTCAAGGGCTGGGATGTCGGCGACATCGTCGCAGTGGAGGGCGGGCTGACCCGCACCAAGACCGGCGAGCTGTCGGTCAAGGCCAGCGCGCTGCGCCTGCTGACCAAGTCGCTGCGTCCGTTGCCGGACAAGTGGCACGGCCTGTCGGACGTGGAGCAGCGCTATCGCCAGCGCTACGTCGACCTGATCGTCACCCCGGAGGCGCGCGAGGTCTTCATCAAGCGCTCCAGGATCATCCGCGCGATCCGCGCCTGGCTGGATGCGCGCCGCTTCCTGGAAGTGGAAACGCCGATGATGCATTACATCCCCGGTGGCGCTACCGCCAAGCCGTTCACTACCCACCACAATGCGCTGGACCTGGACCTGTACCTGCGCGTGGCGCCGGAGCTGTATCTCAAGCGGCTGGTGGTCGGTGGCCTGGAGCGCGTCTACGAGATCAACCGAAACTTCCGCAACGAGGGCGTGTCGACCCGGCACAACCCCGAGTTCACCATGCTTGAGCTCTACGAGGCCTATGCCACGTACCACGGGATCATGGACCTGACCGAACAGGTGATCCGTGACACCGCGCAGTCGGTGCTGGGCACCACGCAGGTGAACTGGGATGGCGCCGCCATCGATCTGGCGCCGGCTTTCCGGCGCTGGCGCATGGATGAGGCCGTCCGTCACCACAATCCTCAGATCAGCGCGGCCGATTGCACCGATCGCGATGCGCTGCTGGCGCACTGCGAGCGACTGAAGATCAAGGTCAAGCCGTCCTACGGCTGGGGCAAGTTGCTGCTGGAAATCTTTGAGGCCACCGTGGAACACACCCTGGTGCAGCCGACCTTCATCACCGACCATCCGGTCGAGGTGTCGCCGCTGGCGCGCTCCAGCGACACCGAGCCGGGGTATACCGACCGCTTCGAGCTGTTCATCAACGGCAAGGAGCTGGCCAACGGCTTCTCCGAGCTCAATGACCCGGAAGACCAGGCCGCGCGGTTCCAGGCGCAGGTGCAGGCCAAGGACGGTGGCGACGACGAAGCGATGCATTACGACGCCGACTACATCCGTGCGTTGGAGTACGGCATGGCGCCGACCGGCGGCCTGGGTATCGGCATCGACCGCCTGGTGATGCTGCTGACCGGCAGCACCTCGATCCGCGATGTGCTGCTGTTCCCCTATATGCGTCCGGAAGCCTGATCTTTTTTGTGCCGTCGGCGTGCCGACGGCACAGATACTGCATATGCTAGAGCGGAGCTCCGAATGGCGTATCGTCGGGGGGGGGCGGCACAGCGGCCGACGTTATCGCTTTTCCGTTCTCGGGATAGAGGAGCAACGGCTATGCAGGATGTTTTGGGTAATCTTGCCGGCGTATCGTCGGCTGATCCATCGGGAAGCTGGTCGGAAAAGGCGGATCTGGGATTGAACATCGTCATTGTCGATGACCAGATGTCTGCGCGGACGATGCTGCGTCACGTCATCGAGGACATCGCACCGGAATTGAAGGTCTACGATTTCGGCGATCCGCTCGACGCGTTGGCGTGGTGCGAGGCCGGGCGGGTGGATCTGTTGCTGCTCGACTACCGCATGCCGGGCATGGACGGCCTGGAGTTCGCCCGGCGTCTGCGCCGGCTGCCCAGCCATCGCGATATCCCGATCATCCTGATCACCATCGTCGGCGACGAGCCGATCCGCCAGGCCGCGCTGGAAGCGGGTGTGATCGACTTCCTGGTCAAGCCGATCCGCCCGCGCGAACTGCGCGCACGCTGCGCCAATTTGCTGCAGTTGCGTCAGCAGAGCGAAAGCGTCAAGCAACGCGCGTTGTCGCTGGAACAGCGTCTGCTGGCCAGCATGAACGAGGTCGAGGAGCGCGAACGCGAGACGTTGTCGCGGCTGGCGCGCGCCATCGAGTACCGCGACTCCGGGACCAGCGCCTTCCTGGAGCGCATGTCGCACGTGGCCGGCCTGATCGCCGAGCAGCTCGGATTGTCCGAGGAAGAAGTGCGCATCATCGAGATGGCCGCGCCGCTGCACGACATGGGCAAGATCGCCATTCCCGATGCGGTGCTGCTCAAGCCGGGCAAGCTCACCGACGACGAGATGAGCATCATGAAACGGCATCCGCGGATCGGCTACGAGCTGCTCAGCGGCAGCCAGAACCGTTTCATCCAGGTCGGCGCCTTGATCGCGTTGCGTCACCACGAGCGTTACGACGGCACCGGCTATCCGGATGGACTGGTCGGCGAGGCGATTCCGCTGGAAGCGCGCATCGTGGCGGTGGCCGACGTCTTCGACGCGCTGCTGTCGCCGCGCCCGTACAAGGAGGCATGGACCATGGATGCCGCGCTGGCCTATCTGTATGCACAACGCGGTCGCCTGTTCGACCCGCGCTGCGTGGACGCGTTGCTGCGCGGTCGCGCGCAGCTGGATCAGATCTGCGGCGAATTCTCGACCGCATCGGCACGACCCGGGGTGTGAGGTGAGGGCGGCGCTTGGCCAGCTGCGTGACCGACTCGCTCGGCGTCCCGACAGCGAGCATGGTCAGGCGCTGGTGCGCATCGTGTTGATTCTGCTGATCCTGGTCTATGCGCTGACCTTCGCTCAACAGTGGCAGGTCTCCAGGCACCAGCTGCAGCAGCTGTTCTGCCTGATCGCAATCGGTCAGGGGATCGCGCTGGTGCTCTTTGGCTGGATTGTTGCAAACCCACGGCGCTCGCATCTGCGTCGCACGCTAGGGATGCTGTCCGATTACGGCTTGATCGGGCTGGCGATGACCTGGATGGGGGCGCCAGTGGCATTCTTGTATGTCGTGTTGCTTTGGATAACGATCGGCAATGGGCTGCGGTTCGGTAGCGAGGCTCTGCACAACGCAGTGGCCATGGCCACGCTCAGCTTCGGCACAACGTTGGCCAACAGTAGCTATTGGCAGGGTCGGTTTGGCTTGGCGATCGCGCTGCTGGGTGCGTTGATCGTCATTCCTATGTCATTGTTGCGTACGCTGCGCGAGCACGACCAGGCGATCATTGGGCCGCCGCCCGCTGCAGGTATCGACGCTGCGACGCAGCACGGAAGGATCCCAACCCCATCGACGCCACCGCGCGTCTGAGGCGTCTATGAAGTTTCCACTGCCATGGTTGAAGCAACGTCTGTCAGGACGGGCGGACACGGAGCACGCGCAAAATCTGGTCCGTATCATCATCACCACCCTGTTTATTTCTTACCTGGGCTGGCGCTACCAACATACGCATGGCGACACGCTGGTTGCCACTTGGTTGATCCTGGTGGGCGAGCTGGTGGTGTCGCTTGGCCTGATGGTGGCGATCCTGCTGCGACCGCAGGTGTCCCACACGCGGCGCCTGATCGGCATGCTGCTGGATTACACCTGCACCGGTGCCATCATGGCGATCCAGGGCGAGCCTGCCTCACCGTTGTACGCAGTGTGCATGTGGGTGACCATCGGCAACGGTCTGCGCTATGGCAGCAACTATCTGCGCGCCGCTACGGCAATGGGTAGCCTGTGTTTCCTCAGCGCCATCCTGATTTCACCCTATTGGAAAGCCAATCCATACCTGAGCTGGGGCTTGTTGCTGGGCCTGATCGCCGTGCCGCTGTACTTCGATTCGCTGTTGCGTGCGATGACACGGGCGGTGCGCGAGGCGCGTCATGCCAATCAGGCAAAGAGCCGTTTTCTGGCCAACATGAGTCACGAATTCCGCACGCCGCTCAATGGGCTGTCGGGCATGACCGAAGTGCTGGCAACCACGCGCCTGGATGCTGAGCAGAAGGAGTGCGTCAACACCATCCAGGCGTCGGCACGCAGCCTGCTGTCGCTGGTCGAAGAAGTGTTGGACATTTCAGCGATCGAGGCCGGCAAGATTCGCATCGACCAGCGCGATTTTTCGCTGCGTGAGCTACTCGGCGCGATTGGACTGATCCTGCAGCCGCAGGCCAGGGCGCGAGGCTTGCACTACAGCACCCAGGTTGCTGCCGACGTTCCCGATTTGCTTAAGGGTGACACTGGTCATCTGCGGCAGGTCCTGCTCAACATCGTGGGCAATGCCGTCAAGTTCACCGAGCAAGGCCATGTGCTGCTGCGGATCACGCGAGTGTCCGCCGGCAGCGCGCTGCGACTGCGGTTCGATGTGGAAGACACCGGCATCGGGGTGCCGCTGGATATGCGGTCGCGGCTGTTCGACGCGTTCGAGCAGGCTGACGTTGGCCTGTCGCGGCGTTACGAGGGGACCGGGCTTGGCACCACCATCGCCAAGGGGTTGGTGGAGGCAATGGGCGGCAGCATCGGGTTCAAGGAGAATCAGCCCAGCGGTAGCGTGTTCTGGTTCGAACTGCCGATGGCGATCGGCGCACCTGTACAGGCGGCACCCGCACAGGTGTCTGGCGGCGCACTCGTGGGAACGCAAGACGAACTGGAAGCCTCCAACGTCATCGCATTCTCCAATCCGTTTCTGCGTCATCGCGCGCGCGTGCGCAGCATGCGCATGCTGGTTGCCGACGACCACGAAGCGAACCGCATGGTGTTGCAGCGGTTGCTGGAAAAGGCCGGGCACAAGGCGAGGTGCGTCAACGGCGCCGAGCAGGTGCTGGACGCGATGGCTGAGGAAGATTTCGACGCGGTGATCGTGGATTTGCACATGCCGGGCATGAACGGCCTGGACATGCTCAAGCAACTACGCGTGATGCAGGCCAGTGGCATGCGCTATACCCCGGTGGTCGTGCTCAGCGCCGATGTCACTCCCGAAGCGATTCGTAGCTGCGAACAGGCGGGAGCGCGTGCCTTTTTAGCCAAGCCGGTGGTGGCGTCCAAGCTCCTGGATACGTTGGCGGATCTGGCTGTCAGTACGCGGGCCTTGGCCACGCCAACCGCGAGCGTACAGATTCCGGCCACCTTCGAAGGTGTACTCGATTCCAGTGTGCTCGATGAGTTGGCCTCGCTCGGAATGGGCGACGAGTTCGAACGTCAGTTCGTACGGCAATGTCTGGAAGATGCGCAGAACTGCGTAGAGGCAATCGAGCGCGACGGTACGCGCTCGGACTGGGAGCAGTTGCGTGAAAGTGCACACGCGCTGCGGGGGGTGGCGAGCAACCTGGGATTGGCCCAGGTTGCCAGCAATGGCGGTGAGCTGATGCGCATGGCCGACTGGCAACTGCAGGCGGAGTGGCGGCAACGGCTGTCTGGATTGCGCGAGCAACTGAAGGCCGGTAGGGACGCACTCGACTCACGCATGCAGCATGTCGAGGACGGCGAGCGCTCCCCCCTTGGCAGCGAATAAGACCCCTGGCGCATCAGCCCGCGTCGATCCCTGAGCGGCGCGACTGCGCACGCACCAGGCGGTCCATGGTGCGCAGCGATTTCTCGCCGAGCTGCATCGCGGTGTCCACCCAGATCTCGGTGATGCGCATCATCTCCTGTAACGGCACGGCGGTTGTCATTTCGCGTACCTGCTGCATCGCCGCCCAGGCGTGTGGGGTGCGCTTGCTCTCGCGGATCACCTGTTCCACAGCTGCCACGCCCTGGCCACGCGGCACGACGCGATCAATCAGCCCCATACCGAGCAGTTCCTCGGCCGAATACAGATTGCCGTCGAGCATGATCTTTTGAGCCAGCTGTGCACTGACGCGCTGGCACATGAAAGAGTAGGCGCCCATGCCCGGGAACAGATCGAACAGCACCTCCGGCAAACCCATCATCACGCCTTCCTCGGCAATGATGGTGTGGCAGCTCAGCGCTGCTTCGAACCCGCCGCCGAGTGCATTGCCCTGGACCAATGCGATGCTGTGCGCACGCGCGCCGAGGCCGACGTGGAACGCATGCACTCCACGCACGCAGCGCTGCGCATAGTCGAGCAGGCGTGCACGGTCGCCTTCGCGGATCAGCTGGCAGAACAGCGCCAGATCGCCTCCCAGATTGAATACGTCGCTGTCCGATGCCAGCACCACGTGCGGTGACAGCACGCCAGCAGTCTTCAGCCGCTGACCGAGGTTGGTCTGATAGCCGGTGATGTCATCGACCAGTCGCGACGAGAAGCAGGCAGGTCCCGGATTGGTGGCCAGGTCGGCATGCATGTGGATCCAGTACACGTCACGCTGCGGTTCTTCGATGATGCGTAGGGTCGAGCCGATGTTGGTGCGAATGAAAGGTTGAACTGCAGACATGGTGGTTCTCCGTGAAGACCGTCCGGCCGGCCGCCTTACGGACGGAGAGTGAGATGAAAAAAGCGTGCGCCGACGTCCGATTCTATGCGTGCAAAAGCAGACGCCCGCAAGCCTGGCGGCAGTGCGGGCGTTTGATGGCAGCCGGGTGGCTGTCGATCTGCGCTGGCGCCGTTGGATTAATTAGCCCTTGGGCGCATCCCGCAGTTCGCGGCGCAGGATCTTGCCGACGTTGGTTTTCGGCAGCTCCTTGCGGAATTCGATCACGCGCGGCTGCTTGTAGCCGGTCAGGTTGGCGCGGCAGTGCGCCTTGACGGCATCGGCGGTCAGGGCAGGGTCCTTCTTCACGATGACAGCCTTGACGATCTCGCCGGACTTCTCGTCCGGTACGCCGACGGCGGCCACTTCCAGCACGCCGGGCATTTCGGCAATCACGTCCTCGATCTCGTTCGGGTAGACGTTGAAGCCGGACACCAGGATCATGTCCTTCTTGCGGTCGACGATGTAGACAAAGCCCTGCTCGTCCATCCGCGCGATATCACCGGTATGCAGCCAGCCGTCGGCATCCATGACCTTGGCGGTTTCTTCCGGCTTCTTCCAGTAGCCCTTCATCACCTGCGGGCCCTTGATGCACAGCTCGCCGATCTCGCCCAGCGGCAGCACCGCGCCGGCGTCGTCCTTGATGCAGGCATCGGTGGACGGAATCGGCAGGCCGATCGAGCCGTTGTAGTCCTTCAGGTCCATCGGGTTGATGCAGGCGGCGGGCGAGGTTTCGGTCAGGCCGTAGGCCTCGACCAGAGTCAGGCCGGTGACCTTTTTCCAGCGTTCGGCGACCGAACGTTGCACCGCCATGCCGCCGCCGAGGGTCATCTTGAGCGACGAGAAATCCACCTGGTCAAAGCCGGGGGTATTGAGCAGGCCATTGAACAGCGTGTTGACGCCGGTGAAAGCGGTGAAGCGGGTCTTCTTCAGTTCCTTGACGAAGCCGGGCATGTCGCGCGGATTGCTGATCAGGTGATTGCAGCCGCCGATCTTCATGAAGACCAGGCCGTTGGCCGTCAATGCAAAGATGTGGTACAGCGGCAGCGCGGTGATCACCACCTCGGCGCCTTCTTCCAGCTTGCCGGTGCCGGCGAGCCACTGGTGGGCTTGCTGCATGTTGGCCACCAGATTGCGGTGGGTGAGCATCGCGCCCTTGGCCACGCCGGTGGTGCCGCCGGTGTACTGCAGGAAGGCGATGTCGTCGGGCTCGATCTGCAGCGTCGGCACGCTGTGCTTGCGGCCCAGCGCCAGTGCATCGCGAAAACGGATTGCGCCCTTGATGCGGTAATCCGGTACCAGCTTCTTGACGTATTTGACGACGAAATTGACCACCGCCGCTTTCGGGAAGCCGAGCATGTCGCCCAGGCCGGTAGTGATCACCTGCTTGACCGGGGTGTCGGCGATGACCTGCTGCACGGTGGTGCCGAAGTTGTCGATCACCACCAGCACGCTGGCGCCGGAGTCGATCAGCTGATGCTTCAGCTCGCGCGGGGTGTAGAGCGGATTGACGTTGACCACGGTCAGGCCGGCGCGCAGGATGCCGAAGGTGGCCACCGGATACTGCAGGCAGTTGGGCATCATCAAGGCGACGCGGTCGCCTTTCTTCAACTGCAGTTCGCCAAGCAGATAGGCGGCGAATTGCTCGACCAGCTGATCCGCTTCGCGATAGGTGATGGTCTTGCCGAAGCTGTGATACGCGGGGCGGTCGGCAAACCGCTTGACCGAGGTGGCGAACACCTCTGCCACGGTACGGAACTGCTCCAGATCGATCTCGGCGGCGACGCCGGCCGGATAACTTTGCAACCAAGGACGTGCCTGATTCATCTGCCCCCCTCCAGGGTGTTCGGTACGTGACGCGGTGTGTTCCACGGCACTACAACAGCTGGCAGCATACCGTCATGCATGGAAAAGGCGAAGCGTGACGCGGGGCAGCATTCAAGCGCGGTGGCGTGTCGGGTGGGTCGGCATTTGCGTCGTGGCCTTGATCGCTTGCACACGTGCTGCACCGGAACAACGGCTGCGCGCAACGCTGGAGACGATGCATCAGGCGATCGAAGCGCGCGACATCGGCGAGGCGATGGCGCCGGTGGCCGAGGATTTTGTCGGCCAACAAGGACTGGACGCAGCCGGCCTGCGGCGATTGATGCAGCTGCAGATGCTGGGCAATCGCAGCATCGGTGTGACTCTGGGGCCGGTGGATATGCAACTGCGCAATGACATCGCAAGCGCGCGTTTCACCGCGCTGCTGACCGGCGGCAGCGGGCGCTGGCTGCCCGAGCAGGCACAGACCTACCAGGTGACCACCGGCTGGCGCCTGCAGGACGGCGACTGGCAGCTGTATCACGCGCAATGGGAGCCGACGGGGCGCTGATACGGCGCTTCTGATGCGTGCATCGCCAGGCGAGCGCGGCCGGTGCCTGTTGGAGGCACATCTGCCCGTCGCGCTGCGTTCGCGCGCACCGTCTCTCTGCATCTGACAATTGCTCACTTGTCCGGCGTGACAAAGTTCTGACCGCCCAAAACGACACTCCCGCCAGGCGGCGGGAGTGTCATTACGCTTGTATCGCAGCGCTCTGCAATCAGGCCGCCTTGCGTGCAGCCAGTTGGCGCAGCACGTACTGCAGCAGACCACCGTGCTTGAAGTACTCCACTTCCTTGGGCGTCAGCAGCAGCACCTTGACCTGGAACTGCTTGACGCTGCCGTCGGACTTTCTGGCATCCACCGTGGCACGGCGGCTAGCGCCGTCCTGCAGGCCGGTGATGTCCAACACTTCCGAACCATCCAGGCCCAGGGTCTGCGCGTTTTCGTTCTCGAGGAACTGCAGCGGCAGCACGCCCATGCCGACCAGGTTGGAGCGATGGATACGCTCGAAGCTCTCGGCGATCACCGCCTTGACGCCGAGCAGGTTGGTGCCCTTGGCCGCCCAGTCGCGCGAGGAGCCGGTGCCGTATTCCTTGCCGGCCAGCACCACCAGCGGCACGCCGTCGGCCTTGTACTTCACTGCCGCATCGTAGATCGCCAGTTTTTCCGGCGCGGCGCCGTCCTTTCCGTAGTACAGCGTGTTGCCGCCTTCTTCGCCGCCGAACATCAGGTTCTTGATGCGGATGTTGGCGAAGGTGCCGCGCACCATTACGTCGTCGTTGCCGCGGCGGCTGCCGTAGCTGTTGAAGTCGGCCGGCTGCACGCCGCGCTCCTGCAGGAAGCGACCCGCCGGCGAATCCTTCTTGATGTTGCCGGCCGGCGAGATGTGATCGGTGGTGATCGAGTCGCCGAACAGGCCCATGATGCGTGCACCATGCACGTCCTCGACATGGCCCACCTGCATGGTCATGCCATCGAAGTAGGGCGGGTTCTTGATGTAGGTCGAGGCCGCGTCCCATTCGTACAGCGCGCCATCCGGGGAGGCGATGGTGTTCCAGCGGCTGTCGCCCTTGAACACGTCGGCATAGTTCTGCTTGAACATCTCCGGGCCGACGGTGGCGGCGATGGTGTCGCCGATTTCCTTGTTGCTCGGCCAGATGTCGCGCAGATACACCGGTTGCCCGTCGCTACCGGTGCCCAGCGGGTCGGTGGTGAGGTTGATGTCGGTGGTACCGGCGATCGCATACGCCACCACCAGCGGCGGCGAGGCGAGGTAGTTCATCTTCACTTCGGGATGCACGCGGCCTTCGAAGTTGCGGTTGCCCGACAACACCGAAGACACCACCAGATCGTCCTTGGCGATCGCCGCAGACACATCGTCCGGCAGCGGGCCGGAATTGCCGATGCAGGTGGTGCAGCCGTAGCCGACCACGTAGAAACCGAGCTTTTCCAGGTCGGCAAGCACGCCGGCCTTGCTCAGATAATCGGTGACCACGCGCGAACCCGGCCCGAGCGAAGTCTTCACCCACGGCTGCGCCTTCAGCCCCTTGGCCGCCGCGTTACGCGCGAGCAGGCCGGCCCCCAGCATCACTGCCGGATTGGAGGTGTTGGTGCAGGAGGTGATCGCGGCAATCACCACCGAGCCGTCGCGCAGCTGCCAACCAGCGCCGCTGTCGGTGGAACTCTCGGCTTGCGCCGCCTTGGCGCCGACTGCAGTGCCGCCGCCGCCTTCGTTCTTCAGGCGGTCTTCCTGCTTGATGTCGGTCAGGCGCTTGCTGCGCGCGTCCACGAACGGCTTGAGGCTCTCGCGGAAGTTGGACTGCATGTCTTCCAGCAGCACGCGGTCCTGCGGGCGCTTGGGGCCGGCCAGCGACGGCTTGACCTCGCCCATGTCCAGCTCCAGCGTGGCGCTGTACTGCGCCGGCGGGGTGTTGACGTCGTGCCACAGGCCTTGCGCCTTGGCATAGGCCTCGACCAGCGCGATCTGCTCCTCGCTGCGGCCGGACAGGCGCAGATAGGTCAACGATTCTTCGTCGACCGGGAAGATGCCGCAGGTGGCGCCGTATTCCGGTGCCATGTTGCCGATCGTGGCGCGGTCGGCCAGCGGCAGATGCTGCAGGCCTTCGCCGTAGAACTCCACGAACTTGCCGACCACGCCGGCCTTGCGCAGCATCTGGGTGACGGTGAGCACCAGGTCGGTGGCGGTGGCGCCTTCAGGCAGCTTGCCGCTGAGCTTGAAGCCGACCACCTGCGGAATCAGCATGGAGGACGGCTGCCCAAGCATCGCGGCCTCGGCCTCGATCCCGCCCACGCCCCAGCCCAGCACGCCGATGCCGTTGATCATGGTGGTGTGGCTGTCGGTGCCGAACACGGTGTCCGGGTAGGCGATCTGTGTCCCGTCCTTGTCCGCGCTCATCACCACGCGCGCCAGGTTTTCCAGGTTCACCTGGTGGACGATGCCGGTGTTGGGCGGCACCACCTTGAAGTTCTCGAACGCCTTCTGACCCCAGCGCAGGAAGCCGTAGCGTTCCTGGTTGCGCTGGAACTCGATCTTGCCGTTGAGGTCGAGCGCATCGGCCGAGCCGAACACATCCACCTGCACCGAGTGGTCGATGACCAGCTCGGAGGGAATCTGCGGGTTGATCTGGTCGGCGTTGCCACCGAGCTTGACCACGGCATCGCGCATCGCGGCCAGGTCGACCACGCACGGCACGCCGGTGAAGTCCTGCAGCACCACGCGAGCCGGCATGAAGGCGATTTCGATATCGGGCTCGGCCTTGGGGTCCCAGGTGGCGACCGCTTCGATATGGTCCTTGCCGACGGTGACGCCGCCGTCCTCGTGCCGGAGCAGGTTCTCCAGCAGGATCTTCATCGAATAGGGCAGGTGGCCGATCTCGAAGCGCTCGCCCAGCTTCGGCAGGCTGTAGTACTCGTAGCGCTTGCCGTGGACCTCAAGCGAGGTACGGGTGGAAAAGGAATCGCTCATGCATCACTCCTATGGCTGCAGGCTGTAGGTCTGTTTGGAACAGTGTGACCAATTCAGTGTGTACGTTCGGTTGCAGGACAGGGTATGTGGTCTTGAGTACGACAAGTCAAGTATGTAAAATCGCTGCATACTTTCTGCCGGGGCCACCTCCATGGAAGCCACAGTTGCCGAACGCGGGCAGATCACGCTGCCCAAGGCCGTGCGCGATGCCCTGGGCCTGACCAAGGGCACCACGCTCAAGATCGAGCTCGACGGCGGGCGCATCATCCTGCGCAAGGACGTCAGCGAGGCGCTGCGCAAGGTGCGCGGCAAGTTCAAGCTGGTCGACGGGTTGACCAGTACCGACGAAGCCATGCGTGCCATCCGTGGCCGCGCGCCCGGGGATCCGTTCGACCCATGATCGCCCTGGATTCCTCGGTGCTGCTCGACATCCTGGTCGGCGATGCGGTCTACGGCGAGGTGTCGGAGATCTGCATCGGCGATGCGCTGGCGCGCGACGAGGTGGTGGTCTGCGATGCGGTGGTGGCCGAGGTGCTGGCCATGCTCGATACCCAGGTCGACCTGATGGAAACCCTGGCCTCGATCGGTGTGCGGTACGAAGCCACCCAGGAAGCGGCGGCGGTGCGCGCCGGCCATATGAACAAGCGCTTCCGCGCGCGCGGCGGCAAGCGCGAGCGGGTGGTGGCCGATTTCCTGATCGGCGCCCACGCGATGCTCCAGTGCGACGGGTTGATCACCCGCGACGAGGGCTTTTTCCGCGACTACTTCAAGGGTTTGAAGATCGTTGTCCCCAAACCCGCACGCTGATCCACGTTTCGCGTTTACACATTCACTGTTGTCTTTCGGAGAATCCGCATGTTGGAAGCCTATCGCCACCACGTTGCAGAGCGCGCCGCGCTCGGTATCCCGCCGCTGCCGCTGACCGCGCAGCAGACCGCCGAGGTCATCGAGCTGCTGAAGGCTCCGCCGGCGGGCGAAGAAACATTCCTGGTCGAGCTGCTCAGCCAGCGCGTGCCGGCCGGTGTCGACGACGCTGCCAAGGTCAAGGCCTCGTACCTGGCAGCGGTGGCGTTCGGCACCGAAAAGACCGCGCTGATCAGCCCCACGCGTGCGACCGAGCTGCTCGGCACCATGCTGGGTGGCTACAACATCCAGCCGCTGATCGACCTGCTCGACAACACCGAGCTGGGCGCCACCGCCGCCGAGGCGCTCAAGCACACCTTGCTGGTGTTCGACGCCTTCCACGACGTGCAGGAAAAGGCCGAGGCCGGTAACGCGCACGCCAAGGCCGTGCTGCAGAGCTGGGCCAATGCCGAGTGGTTCACCAGCAAGCCGGAAGTGCCGCAGAGCATGACCGTCACCGTGTTCAAGGTGCCCGGCGAGACCAACACCGACGACCTGTCGCCGGCCCCGGATGCAACCACGCGCCCGGACATCCCGCTGCACGCGCTGGCGATGCTGAAGAACGCCCGCGACGGTGCAGCCTTCGTGCCGGAAGAAGACGGCAAGCGCGGCCCGATCCAGGCCATTGCCGATCTCAAGGACAAGGGCCATCTGGTCGCCTATGTGGGCGACGTGGTCGGTACCGGTTCCTCGCGCAAGTCGGCCACCAACTCGGTGCTGTGGTGGACTGGTGAGGATATTCCGTACATCCCGAACAAGCGCTTCGGCGGTGTGTGCCTGGGCAGCAAGATCGCGCCAATCTTCTACAACACGATGGAAGACGCCGGTGCGTTGCCGATCGAGCTGGACGTGTCGCAGATGGAGCACGGCGATGTGATCGAGCTGCGTCCGTATGACGGCAAGGCGCTGAAGAACGGCCAGGTGATCGCCGAGTTCGCGATGAAGTCGGATGTGTTGTTCGACGAAGTGCGCGCCGGTGGCCGCATTCCGTTGATCGTCGGCCGCGGCCTGACCGCGAAGGCGCGCGAGTTCCTGGGCCTGCCGGCCTCGGACCTGTTCCGTCTGCCGATGGACCCGCCGGACACCGGCAAGGGCTTCTCGCTGGCGCAGAAGATGGTCGGCCGCGCGTGTGGCTTGCCGGAAGGCCAGGGCATGCGCCCGGGCACCTATTGCGAGCCGAAGATGACCTCGGTGGGCTCGCAGGACACCACCGGCCCGATGACCCGCGACGAGCTCAAGGACCTGGCCTGCCTGGGCTTCTCGGCCGACTTGGTGATGCAGTCGTTCTGCCACACCGCCGCCTATCCGAAGCCGGTCGACGTCAAGACCCACCACACCTTGCCGGAGTTCATCTCCACCCGTGGCGGCGTGTCGCTGCGTCCGGGCGATGGCGTGATCCACAGCTGGCTCAATCGCATGCTGTTGCCCGACACCGTCGGCACCGGTGGCGACTCGCACACGCGTTTCCCGATTGGCATTTCGTTCCCGGCCGGCTCCGGCCTGGTGGCGTTCGCGGCTGCCACCGGTGTGATGCCGCTGGACATGCCCGAGAGCGTGCTGGTGCGCTTCAAGGGTGAGATGCAGCCGGGTGTGACCCTGCGCGACCTGGTCAACGCGATCCCGCTGTACGCGATCAAGGACGGGCTGCTGACCGTGGCCAAGCAGGGCAAGAAGAACATCTTCTCCGGCCGCATCCTGGAAATCGAAGGCTTGCCGAACCTGAAGGTGGAGCAGGCGTTCGAACTGTCCGACGCCTCGGCCGAGCGTTCGGCGGCCGGTTGCACCGTGCACCTGGACAAGGCGCCGATCATCGAATACCTGACCAGCAACATCACGCTGCTGCGCTGGATGATTGCCGAAGGCTATGCCGATGCACGCACGCTGGGCCGCCGCATCAAGAAGATGGAAGAGTGGCTGGCCGATCCGCAGCTGCTGCAGCCCGATGCCGACGCCGAATACGCCGCCGTCATCGAGATCGACCTGGCCGACATCCACGAGCCGATCGTGGCGTGCCCGAACGACCCGGACGACGTCAAGACACTGTCCGACGTGGCCGGCGCGGCGATCGACGAGGTGTTCATCGGTTCGTGCATGACCAACATCGGTCACTTCCGTGCCGCCGCCAAGTTGCTGGAAGGCAAGCGCGATATCCCGACCCGTTTGTGGGTTGCGCCGCCGACCAAGATGGACGCCTCCGAGCTGACCAAGGAAGGTCATTACGGCACCTTTGGCGCGGCCGGTGCGCGCATGGAAATGCCGGGCTGCTCGCTGTGCATGGGCAACCAGGCCCAGGCACGCGAGGGCGCCACGGTGTTCTCCACCTCCACGCGCAACTTCCCCAACCGTCTCGGCCGCAACACCAACGTGTACCTGGGTTCAGCGGAACTGGCCGCGATCTGCTCACGCCTGGGTCGCATCCCGACCAAGGATGAGTACATGGCCGATGTGGGCGTGATCAAGACCAGTGGCGATCAGATCTACCGCTACATGAACTTCGATCAGATCCAGGAATATCAGGACGTGGCCGACACCGTCGCTGCCTGATCCAGCTGGTTGATCACGTGTTCGAAAACGCCCGGCAATGCCGGGCGTTTTTCGTTATTCGGGCGATGTCTTCGTTTTAGCTGCGCAATGCCGGGAGTTAAGGCAATCGCAGTTAACTCGCCTGTCGCATTGCAACAAAAATCTGAAGTGGGGAGGTCTAGAGTGGCGCCGCTCCCATTCGCTCTCATGATCTCCAATGCCCACTTGCACGATCGCTGGTCAAACGCTGCACTACGCACAATACGGTCAAGGGTTTCCGGTATTGCTTGGCCACAGTTATCTCTGGGATGCGGCCATGTGGGAGCCGCAGATCCAGGCGCTGTCGCAGCACTATCGGGTCATCGTTCCCGAGTTGTGGGGACACGGACAATCGGCAGCATTGCCGGCGGGCACGCAGACGGTGGGCGATCTTGCCGAGCAGATGCTGCTGTTGCTGGATGCATTGGAACTGCCACATTGCGCGGTGGTCGGTTTGTCGGTCGGTGGCATGTGGGGCGCCGAGCTGGCGCTGCTGGCACCGGAGCGCGTGCGCAGCCTGGTGTTGATGGATACCTTCCTGGGTGCCGAGCCGCAGGCCACGCAAACGCGTTATTTCGGTCTGCTCGATGCAATCGAAGCGGCAGGGCAGGTGACGCCTGCGTTGATCGAGGCGATCGTGCCGATCTTCTTCCGTCCCGGGATCGATCTGAATTCCGCGCTGCCGGCTGCGTTTGCGCAGCGCCTGGCGGCGATGTCGGCCGAGCAGTTGCGCACATCCATCGTGCCGCTGGGCCGGCTGATCTTCGGGCGCGCGGATCGCCTGCAGGCGATGTCTGCGCTGAATCCGGCCAGCACGTTCCTGCTCGGCGGCGCAGACGATATTCCGCGGCCGCCGGAAGAGCTGTGGCTGATGGCCGAGGTGATCGGTTGCGACTACGAGCTGATTCCCGACGCCGGGCATATCGCGTCGCTGGAGAATCCGGCGTTCGTCACCGCGCAGTTGTTGGGATGGTTGAAGCGCACGGTGGCATCGGATTCGACGCGGATGGAAAGGCGCGCGCTTGAAGGCGGTGGTCAGGCTGAGGCATCGCCCTGAATGGTGTGGTGCTGATCTGGTGAGTCAGCAGTACGCCATGTGCTGCTTGCAGCCATGAGCACCGACCATCCGGACTGGTCCTTGCCCGCTCACCGTCGCGGGACCTTGAGCGGCATGGATGCCGCGCCAGAGCCTACAGGACGTACTTGCGGCGTGTCCCGCGAGGGTGGGCGGGCAAGGGCCCTGCACCGAAGCACCAGATCAGACGCTTTGCGTTCGCTGTTCGACATTCTCCAGCCTGAGCTCAAGAACACCTGCTTTTGGGCTCTGCCACGGACACCGAAGCCGCGCTAAGGCTGCGCGCCCAACCAGGCTTCCAGTGCCGCTGCCGGCAATGGCCGCGAAAACAGATAGCCCTGCAGCACTTCGCAGCCGAGATCGGCGAGGAACAGGCGCTGTGCTTCGTTTTCCACGCCTTCGGCAACCACGTGCTTGCGCAAATGCTCGCCGATGCGCAGCACGGAGGTGGTGAGGGCGCGGGCGTCTTCGCTGTGTTCGATGTCGCGCACGAAGCTCATGTCCAGCTTGAGCTCGTCGATCGGCAGACGATGTAGATGGCTCAGGCTTGAATAGCCGGTGCCGAAGTCGTCCAGCGATAACGAGATGCCGGCTTCGCGGATGGCGTGCAGGTTCTCCAGCACGCCCGGCTGCCCGGAGAGCATCACGCTCTCGGTCATTTCCAGTGTGAGGTCGGAGGGCTGCGCGCCCATGTCGGCGATCAGGCGCAGCAGGTCGCTGAGCATGCGCGGGCTTTCGAAGCTGCTCGCCGACAGATTCACCGACACGCGTGCCACCGGCACACCACGATTGCGCCAGTCGGCGATCTGCCGACAGGCGCTGCGCAGCACCCAGTCATTGAGCTGCGGCATCATGCCTTGCTCTTCGGCCACGGGCAGGAAACGCGCTGGCGAAATGGCGCCCAGCTGCGGATGATTCCAGCGCAATAGCGCTTCCACGCCGTACAGCGCGTGCGGCGCGGCGCTATGCAATTGCGGTTGATAATGCAGCTGCAGCTGATCGCGGCCGATGGCCTGGCGCAGCTCCGCTTCCAGCGCAACGCGCTCCTGCGCCATGCGGTTCATGTCGGAACTGAAGAAGCGGAACCGGCCGCCGCCTTCCTGCTTGGCGCGATTCATGGCCAGATCGGCATGCCGCAGCAGGATGTTGATGTCGCGCCCGTCCTCGGGAAACATCGCCACGCCGATGCTGGCGGACGGATGCACGGTCATGTGCCCGACCGGCAGCGGCCTGGCAATGGTGCCCAGCACACGTTCTGCGGCGGCACTGGCCTGCTCGGCGCTGCATTGCGGCAGCGCGAGTGCGAACTCGTCGCCGGCCAGGCGCGCCAGCATGGCGGTGGCGGTCAGCTGTTCGCCGATGCGCAAGGCGATGTCGCGCAACAGTCCATCGCCGGCGGCATGGCCCTGGCTGTCGTTGATCAATTTGAAGCGGTCGATGTTGATGAACATCAACGTGGCCGGTTCGCCGGCATATTCGGCCTGCGTCAATGCTTGCTCGGCGCGTGCGCTGAACATGATGCGGTTGGGCAGGCCGGTCAGCGCATCGTAGAACGCGAGCTGATGCACGCGTTGGCGGATCTGTTCGCGCTCCAGTGCCAGCGTGCACAACTGCTGGCACAGATCGGTGAGGCGCACGTGCCAGGCATCGGCACGCTGCGCCTTGCGGTAATACAGCGCGAAGGTACCGAGCACGCGTGCGCTGTTGGAGCGGATCGGCGTGCTCCAGCACGCGCGCAAGCCCATCGGCAGCAACAGTTCGCGGAATTGCGCAAACAGCGGGTCGGTGGCGATGTCTTCCACCATCACCGGGCGGCCGCGCCAGGCGGCCGTGCCGCAGGCACCTGCACCCGGCGCGATCTTCAACCCGTTGACCGCATCGGCATACTCCGGCGGCAGGCTGGGGGCGGCCAGCGAATGCAGGCAGCCTTGATTGTCCGCGCTCATGACCGTGGCCAGCACATCCGGCGCGATGCGCTCGACCTCGGTACAGATCAGCGTCATGACCTCGATCAGCGGCCGCTCCTGCACCAGGGCCTCGAGTACGCGGTGCTGCAGCACCTCATGCATCTTGGTGTCGGTGATGTCGGTCAGCACCGCCACGTAATGCGATGGCAGATGCCTAGCGTCGTAGATCGGGTTGAAGTTGAGCGAGATCCACAGCGGCGTGCCGTCCTTGCGGTACACCAGCAGGTCGGCCTGGGTCTGCTGCAGCGCGTCGGCACGGTCACGGATGCGCGCCACTTCTTCCTGGTCGCTCTGCGCGCGGGTGAGCACGTCCGAGGGACGCTTGCCCACCAGTTCGGCCTCGGTATAGCCGAACATGCGCTGGAAGCCATCATTGGCATAGAGCAGGCGCGATTGCAGATCGCAGATCAGGATCGCACTGCTGCTGCCGTCCAGCGCTTCGGCCAGCACGCGCGAGCGGGTGGCGTCGGGATGTTCGTCTGGCCTGGTCATGCCACCGGTGACCGGGCCGGCCTTGATCGTCCCGGGGTGTGTCGCGTTACTTGCCGGCGCATCCGCCGTCGCCAGCGACGCGGTGTCCGCGACGCCGGGGACCGCCGCCGGTTCGGTCGGATGCGGGGGACGGGACTTCATGCCGGATCAGCGTGCCTGCGCCGACAGCGCGATCAGGCGCTCGGCCACGCGGTCCAGCGGCACCACTTCCTGCGCGGCACCGAGCTTGTAGGCGGCACCGGGCATGCCCCACACCACGCTGCTGGCTTCGTCCTGCACCAGCGTGGGCGCGCCGGCCTGCAGCATTTCCAGCAGGCCGCGTGCGCCGTCGTCACCCATGCCGGTGAGGATGGCACCGACCGCATTCGGGCCGGCGTTGGCGGCGACCGAACGGAACAGCACGTCCACCGCCGGCTTGTGGCGGTTGACCGGCGGGCCGTCGTCGATGCGGCAGCGCCAGCGCGCACCGTCACGGATGATGCGCAAGTGCTGGCCGCCCGGCGGCAGATAGGCGTGGCCGGGCAGGATCGCCTCGCCATCACTGGCCTCGCGTACCGACATCGCCGAATGGCGATTGAGGCGTTCGGCAAAGGCGGTGCTGAAGCTGGCCGGCAGATGCTGGGTCATCACCACCGCCGGTGCATCGGCGGGCATGTGCTCGAGCACCACGCGCAAGGCTTCGGTACCGCCAGCCGAGGCGCCGATGGCGATCAGGCGGTCGGTGGTGCGGAAGCGCAGCGCGCTGCCCGGCACCGGCGCGGACTGCATGTCCAGGGTGAGCTTGGGCGCGCTGGGACGATTGAGCGCGCTGACCTTGGCCTTGGAGGCCATCTTGACCTTGCTGACGATTTCTTCGGCGTAGCCTTCCAGCCCGCGGGCGACGTCGATCTTGGGCTTGGAGACGAAATCCACCGCACCCAGCGACAAGGCCTGCAAGGTGGTGTCGGCGCCACGCTCGGTCAGCGAGGAGATCATCACCACCGGGGTGGGGCGCAGGCGCATGAGGTTTTCCAGGAACACCAGGCCGTCCATGCGCGGCATTTCCACATCCAGCGTGATCACGTCCGGATTGAGGCGTTTGATCTTTTCGCGTGCCAGGATCGGGTCGGCGGCCGAGCCGATCACCTCGATACCGGCATCGCGCGAGAGGATTTCGGTCAGCATCTGACGTACGACCGCCGAGTCGTCGACGATCAATACACGCACAGGGGTTTCCAGCGTCATTCGAACAACTCCACTCCACCGGTAACCGGTGCTTTGGACAGACGGGCGCGCACGGCCGATTCGGCGGCGGCGACTTCGGCTTCGTGTGCATGCGGCAAACGCTGCACGACCACGCGTCCGGTCGTCGGGAAGAACCACACCTTGCGCGGATGGATGCCGCACAGATCTTCGGCAATGATGGGAATGTGTTCGGCCTGCAGGTACTGGCGCACGAACTCGGCGTTGCGGGTGCCGACCGGATTGCTGGTGAAGCCCTTGAGCACGTTGGCGCCACCGAAGACCTTGGCTTCGATGCGTTTGCGATGCGCGCCGCGCTTGAGCATGTCGTTGATCAGCAACTCCATCGCATAACTGCCGTAACGCGCGGGTGCGCCATCGCCGACCTGGCCCTCCGGCAACAGGAAGTGATTCATGCCGCCGATCTTCAGGACCGGGTCGCGCAGGCAGGCGGCAACGCACGATCCCAAGGTGGTCGTCAACGCGGTGTCGTCGTCGACCACCAGGTACTGGGTGGGCAGCAGCTTGGCGGTGATGGTCTGGAACCGCGAATCGCGGTAGCGCATGACATCGTCGACCTGCACGGCGGTACTCATGCAGACGCTCCGGCGCGCGGGCTGCGCCGATACAGCGTGCGCCCGCACGGCTGGATCAGATCGGCCGCGTGCAGGTAGTTCTCCGAATGCCCGGTGTAGAGCAGACCGTCGTCGCCCATATGGCTGACCAGCCGCGACAGGATGCCGCGCTGGGTCGGCTTGTCGAAATAGATCATCACGTTGCGGCAGAACAGCGCCGCGTACGGGCCGCCGACGTCGTAACGCGGTGCCAGCAGGTTCAGCTGGCGGTATTCGATGAGTTGGCGCAACGCCGGGATGACCCGGCACTTGCCTTCGTTGGGGCCGCTGCCGCGCTGGAAGTACTTGCGCTTGATCGATGCGTCCAGCGAGGCAACCCGGTCGATGGCGTAGACGCCGCGCGAGGCGGTTTCCAGTACCTGGGTGTCGACGTCGGTAGCGACGATGCTGACCGGCGGGGTCAAGGTGCCGAAGGCTTCGCAGGCGGTGATGGCGATGGAGTAGGGCTCCTCACCGGTCGAGGCCGCGCACGACCAGATCTTCAACGGTGCCTGCGAGGCGCGCTTTTGCAGTTCTTCGCGCAGCTTGTCGAAGTGGTGCGGCTCGCGGAAGAACGAGGTCAGATTGGTGGTCAGCGCGTTGGTGAACGCCTGCCATTCCTCGTCGTCGTTGCCTGCTTCCAACTGGTCCAGGTAGTCGCGGAAAGAGCGCAGGCCGAGCACGCGAAGACGACGCGACAACCGGCCATACACCATGTCGCGCTTGGCCGGAGCCAGGGCGATGCCGACACGCTGATAGATCAGGTCGCAGACGCGCTTGAAATCGCGGTCGCCAAAATCAAATTCGCGTGTGTCTGAAGCGGAAGTCGAGGTGGTCGTCATATCCATAAGCGTCGTGAGCTATTACTGGATATCGGCCACGTGGTCATGCAACTGAAGCACCAATCGGTGCCTTGCAGAAGGTCGGGTTCGCTTCTGCTGCCTGCAACCGCGTTGGCGGGGCATTGGGCGCTGCCAATGCGCTGCGCTGGCTGCAGATATACAAAGCCCCGGCGGTGCCGGGGCTTTGCGGGGACCGCCTTGGATCAGAACTCTTGCCAGTTGCCGTCAGCCAACGCGGCCTGCGGCTTGCCCGGCCGCGACGACGTGGCCGCGGCACGCGCGGCCGGCTTGGCCGCGGACGTCACCGCAACCGGACGCGAGGCGACCGGGCGCACGCGCGCGGCCGGGGCTGCCGGGGCGGCGGACTCGTCCAGCTTGAACACCGACACCGCTTCGGCCAGATGGCCGGCCTGCTCTTCCATCGAGCGTGCGGCCGCAGTGGCTTCTTCCACCAGCGCGGCGTTCTGCTGGGTGGTTTCGTCCATCTGGGTGATGGTCTGGTTGACCTGCTCGATGCCGGCCGACTGTTCCTGCGAGGCGGCGGAGATCTCGCCCATGATGTCGGTGACGCGCTGCACGCTGGCCACGATCTCGGCCATGGTCGCACCGGCCTTGCGCACCAGTGCCGAACCCTCGGCCACCTTGTGCACGGAGTCGTCGATCAAGCCCTTGATCTCCTTGGCGGCACCGGCCGAACGCTGTGCCAGCGTGCGCACCTCGGAGGCGACCACGGCAAAGCCGCGGCCCTGTTCGCCGGCACGGGCGGCTTCCACCGCCGCGTTCAAGGCCAGGATGTTGGTCTGGAAGGCGATGCCGTCGATGACCGAGATGATGTCGGCGATCTTCTTGGACGAAGCCTCGATGCCGGACATGGTGGTGACCACCTGCGAGACCACGTCGCCGCCTTGCGAGGCCACCCCGGTGGCGCCGATGGCGAGCTGGTTGGCCTGACGGGCGCTTTCGGCGTTCTGCCTGACGGTGGAGGTGAGCTCCTCCATCGAGGCGGCGGTTTCTTCCAGGTTGGCCGCCTGCTGCTCGGTCCGATGCGACAGGTCGCTGTTGCCCGAGGCGATCTCGCCGGCGGCCGAGTTGATCGCGGTGGACGAGACCTTGATGCGCCCGACGATGTCGGAAAGCTGCTCGGCGGTGGCATTGGCATCGTCACGCATCTGCGCGAACACGCCGCTGAATTCGCCGCGCATGCGCACGGTCAGGTCGCCGCGCGACAGCGCCGACAGCAATGCGGAGATCTGCTCCAGGCTGGCGGCGTTGGCATCCAGCAGGCCGTTGAGCTGCTGGGCCAGCTGCAGGAAGAAGCCCTGCTTGCCATCGGTTTCCACCCGTCCGCTCATGTCGCCGCTGGCGGCGGCACGCACGATGCGGGCGACTTCTTCTTCGACCTGGACTTCGATGGTGCGATCGCGCCATTCACAGACATCGCCGGTGCTTTCGCCCTGCTCGTTCTTGATGACGGTGACGGTCTGCATCATCACAAACTCGCCGTAGCGCTCTTCGAAGCTGGTGATACCGTCGCGTTCCAACGCTGCGATGGCCTTGCGCACGGTCGGTTCGGGCAGGCCGAGATAGCTGATGTGCTGACCGATGATCTTGCTGGCTTCAAACTCGGGCGAGGACAGACGGATGCTGCCTTCGTAATGCGTGACCAGCTTCTGGAACGCCTCGTTGGCGTAGATCATGACCCGATCGGTGTCGGTGATGAAGGTGCCGGTGGAGGACTTGTCCAGCGCGGTACGGATACGCAGGTTTTCGTCGGCGATCTTCTTGTCGCGTTCGATGCGTTCCTTCAGGTCGCGCTGCATGCGGTGCATGGAGCGCATCAGTTCGCCCACTTCGTCCTGGCCCTGCACATTGATCTGGCCGTCGAGCTTGCCGCTGGCGATTTCGGTGGCGGTGGACACCGCGCCGCGCATGCTCTTGACGATGGAACGTGCGAACAGGAATGCCAGACCCAGGCCACCGGCGATGCCGATCAACAGCACCATCACGGTCAACGAGACCGAGGTGGCATGGACCTTTTCAGCCTTGCTCTTGGCAGCCTGCGCCAGCAGATTGTCTTCGGCGATCAACGCGGCCAGCGAATCCTTGGCCTTGTTGTGCAGGGTGCGGGTCTCGCCGACGAAGGTGTCGACGGCATCGTCGGGCAGATTGAGCTCGACCATTTCGTCGACGCTGGCGTAGGAGGCCGCTGCCTTCTTCCAGTCCGCCACGAACACGTCGAACAATTTCTTTTGCTGCGGGGTTTCGATCAGGCGGGGATAGCCTTTGATCGTGGCTTCGATTTCGCCATTGAGCCGCTTGGCGCGGACCTTGGCTTCCTGCTTGACCGAGTCGCTGGCGCGCACCAGATTTTGATAAGACGCATTTCGATATTCGCCGAGCATGCCGCGCAGATCGCCTGCTTCGCGCACGCTGGACATGGTATTGCCGGCCAGGTCGCGGGTGACGTTATTGAGCGACGCCAGGCCCGCATAGGCGATGATCCCCTGCACCAGCATGATCAGCAGCACGATGCCGAACGCCAGCATCAGCTTGGGCATCAATTTGAGATTGTTGATCCATTGCATTGACACGATTCCCCGATAGAAGTCAGTGCGCATAACCGCAAACAGCACATCGCCACGCGCGAGGGCGTGGCGATGTGCGAAACGATTACTTGATGGTGGCGAGCTTCAGGCTGGCCGGCGAGCTGACTTCGATTTCGGCACGCGAGCTGTCGCGCTGGATCTTGCCGAGCACACAGACGTCCTTGCCTTCCAGGCTTTCCGGGGCAAAGCTGAACTTGCCGCGGTTGGCGCCGTCTATACGGGCCGAGAAGGTGTGACGCGGGAACATGCCGCCCATGTACAGGAAGGTGGGTTCACCTTCCGAGCTCTGGGCGTACTTGGCCTTTTCGACCTTGCCGCACACCATGCCGTCCTTGCCGACGAAGCGGGTCGCCATTTCCGGCGGAATCATTTCCTGCGACTGAGCCGACAGCGTGGGAGCAACGATCACGAGAGCAGCGACGGGGAGGAGCGAGAGCAGGAACTTCATTGGGATTCTCCAGAATCAAAAGTCGAACGGTGACCCGTTTGTGTACGCGGGCTTCTATTCAGCTATCGGCCAGCCGCCGTTCAACTTGAATCTGAAAAACGTGATTTCCATCTCACTTCAACTTCGTTGTACGTCTCGTGTCGGGAAGCTCCCGACACCAGATGGTCTGAATCAGGCCGCTTCTTCGGCCAGCTGCTGCTGACCGAGTTCGGTGCTGTCCAGCAGGGTCTCGATATCCAGCAGGATCAGCATGCGATCGTCCTGGGTGCCGATGCCCGAGATGAAGCGGGTGTCGACCGAGGCGCCGAATTCGGGGGTGGGGCGGATCTGATCGTCGTTGAGCGGAATCACGTCCGAGACGCTGTCCACCACGATGCCGACCACGCGGTCTTCGACGTTGAGCACGATCATCACGGTGAAGGCGTCGTAGCGCGCTTCTTTCAGGCGCAGCTTCAGGCGCAGGTCGATCACCGGCACGATGGTGCCGCGCAGGTTGATCACACCCTTGATGTAGTCCGGTGCGTCGGGCAGGCGGGTGACCGAATCGTAGCCGCGGATTTCCTGCACTTTCAGGATGTCCACGCCGTAGTGTTCTTCGCCCAGGGCGAAGCTGAGGAATTCACCACCGGTGCCGGTGGTCGTGCTTTTGTCGTTCATGGAAACTCCGGGCGTTGCGGCTGAGTGTCGGATTGCAGCTATAAGAAAAGCATGCGGATGAGGATTGCCCTAGCAACATCGGCGCAGTGCAGGGCAACTTTAGCCGTGCGCCGTGGCTGGTGCGGGTGGGTTCAGAACACGCCGCTCTTGCGCGCATTGCGCTGGCGGTCGACCCGGAAGATGTAGCGCTGGATGGTCTCGTCGGCGCCGCGTGGCAGGTCGCTGAACTGCATGCCGATGCGGAAACCTTCGCTGCCGTTGGGCAGGGTCTGCTTGTACTGGCTGCACACCGTCAGCGGCAGGGTGATAGGCGCGGTGTCCGGCAGTTGCAGCGTGCAGTTGCGGTAGGTGCGCTGCGGTTCGAGCAGTGGCATGCCATCGGTGAGCGAGACTGCCAGGCCGCCGCTGCTGATATCGATCACGCGCAGCTGCAGATTGAGATTGCCGCCCTGTGCGTCGTCCTGGCGAATGATGCAGATGGGCGAGTCGGTGATCGGCGTTTCCAGCCGGTACGACTCGCGACGCTGCATGTGATACATCGCCTCGGGCAGGTCGGCGCGGAAGGCGACATGGATCTCGCGTTCCAGCCGCTCGGGCGTTTCCAGCCGGAAGCGGATATTGACCCGTTCCAGTTGTGCGTAGCACAGCAGGTACTTGGCCTCCTGGATGGCGCGGTTGGAGGCCTCGTTATGGCTGCCGTCCAGAATCACGCAGTCGTCGTCCTCGTCCACTTCGAGCACGGCGGTGGGCACGGCCATGTCGCGCCCAGCCACATGCATGGTCACGATGGCGCGCTGGTCGAGCAACTGCCGCAGCAGGCCACGGATCCGCCGTTTGTTGCGCAGCAGATAGCGCTCGTCACCTTCGGCAAGGTGATCGGCGTCGTGATCCAGCTCTGAGGTATCGCCTTGGGACATGGGCACAGGCACAGTAGATGCGGGAAGACGCCGCAACGGTTGTCCCGGCGTCGCCTTGATATCGGCGGCAGAGCGAAATCTTTAAGAGCGGCTGACAAAAAACCACTGCGTGACGTCTTGGTTGCTTTCGGCGTTGTGTTCCTGGCGCTGGATGGTGCGATAGATCCAGTTGCGGAGCGGGCGGGATCTGCGGATTTGCGGAGGGGCCCTTGCCCGCCCACCATCGCGGGATACGCCGCAAGTACGTCGCTGTAGGCTCCAGCGCGGCATCCATGCCGCTTAAGGTCCCGCGACGGTGAGCGGACAAGGGCCAGTCGAAATGGTCGGTGTGCATGGCCTTTAATAAAGCAGCCGAGCAACTGTCTGGTGCGGTGTCCTTGCCGGTTGCGGGACCGTGTGGCGGCATGGATGCCGCCACCGAGCCCCCAGGGATGGGTTCACGGCGTGTCCCGCGAGCGGTGAGGGCACGCGCTCTCGACACACTGGACTTTTGATCTAGGCACCGGCTGCATTCAAACGCCGCAACGCAGCTTCCACTGACGGATTTACGGCGTTTCCGCAAGCGGCGAGGGCATGCCACCCTCGACTCACCGAGTTGATGAACGCGCTGTCTCCGCGTGTGGCATCAGGGATAGGCGTGCCGTGCGTTGGCCAGCAAGGTGTTCAGTTGGTCCTGCTGCTCCAGGCGGAACACCGCCACCGCATCCACCAGCTGCGCGGCCTGGTCTTCCATCGCGCGTGCAGCCGCAGTGGCTTCTTCCACCAGCGCGGCGTTCTGCTGGGTGGTTTCGTCCATCTGGGTGATGGTCTGGTTGACCTGGGTGATGCCGGCGGCCTGCTCGCGCGAGGCGCTGGTGATCTCGCCCATGATGTCGGTGACGCGCTGCACCGAGCTGACCACCTGCTGCATGGTGCTGCCGGCCTCGGAGGCCAGTGCGGCGCCGTTGCCGATGCGGGTCACCGAGTCGTCGATCAGGTGCTTGATCTGCTTGGCTGCACCGGCCGAACGCTGCGCCAGCATCCGCACTTCCGAGGCGACCACGGCGAAGCCGCGCCCCTGTTCGCCGGCGCGCGCCGCTTCCACCGCTGCGTTCAAGGCCAGGATATTGGTCTGGAAGGCGATGCCGTCGATGACGGAGATGATCTCGGCGATCTTCTTGGACGAGGTGTCGATGTCGGCCATGGTGGTGACCACGCGGCCGACCACATCGCCGCCCTTGGCCGCCACGCCGGCGGCGTCCAGCACCAGCCGATTGGCCTGGTCGGCGTTGTCGGCATTCTGCTTGACGGTGGCGGTGAGTTCTTCCATCGAGGCGGCGGTTTCTTCCAGTGCTGCGGCCTGCTGTTCGGTGCGACGCGACAGGTCGCCATTGCCGGTGGCGATCTCGGTGGCAGCCGAGTTGATCGCCAGCGACGAGTCCTTGATTCGGCGCACGATGCCGGCCAGCTGATCGGCCGTGGCATTGGCATCGTCGCGGATGGTGGCGAACACGCCTTGCAGGTCGCCATCCATGCGCGCGGTCAGATCGCCCTGCGACAGCGAAGAGAGCAGGGCGGACACGCGCGACAATCCATCTGCATTGTTGTCTAGCAGTACGTTGAGTTGCTGGGCGAGCAGCAGCAGGAAGCCCTGCTTGCCTTCCAGGCCGACACGCTCGCTCAGATCGCCGGCAGCGGCGGCCTGCACGATGCGTGCGACTTCCTGTTCCACCTGGACTTCCTGGGTGCGGTCGGCCCACTCGACCACAAAGCCCATGCGCTCGCCGGCCGCGCCCAGCACCGGGTTGACCACCAGCCGCATGGTGCGGCCACCGACATGGATCTGCGCGGTGTGGGTGCCGGTGAGTTGGTCGAGCATGCGCGCCTGATGTTCGGGCTTGCGGTGGAACTGGTCGATGCTGGCATCGATCAGCGCATCGGCATCGAAGTTGGGCAGGTCGCGGCGCAGCTCGTCCTGCACGCTCTTGAGCATGCGCTGCAGCGGGCGGTTGACGTAGATGATGCGGCGATCCGCATCGGCGATCATCACGTTGGTGCTGACATCGTCCAGTGCAGTGCGCACGCGCAATGCTTCGCTGGCGATCAGGTGATCGCGTTGCAGGCGCGCGCGCAGGTCGTCGCGCATGGTGCGCGCATTGAGCAGCAGGCGACCGAGTTGGTCGTGGCGGTCGACCTCGATCGGGTTGTCCAGGCGTCCGGCAGCGACATCGCCGAGCACGCGCTCCACCGCCAGCAGCGGACGGGTGACCATCCTGCGCGCGGCAATGAACACCACCGCGATGCACAGGCCCAGCACCACCAGCGAGAACAGCAGCATGCTGCCCATCAGCTCGTCCAGCGGGCCATCGATGGCGCTGCGCGGCTGGGTGCCGATTACCGCCCACTGCCACGGCGCATAGCGCTGGGCGGTGACTTCGAAGGCCTGGCTGTTGCCCTTGGCATCGCGCAACTGCAGGTTGGCGCTGGGCTGCTTGCCGTCCAGTACCGACTGCAACAGCGCCTGCTGCTCGGCCGGCACCAGCGCCGCCAGGGTGGCCGGTGTGCCCGGCGGGGCAGCGATGACCTGGCCCTGATGCTCGCCCGGTGCCATGTCGACGATGACGAAATAGCCGTCCTGGCCCAGTCTGGTGGTGCTGACCTGCGCCTTGAGCGCGGCCAGGCCCTGGGTGTAGTTGCGACCGACGAACAGCGCGCCGATCACCTCGCCGGCGGCATTGCGCAGCGGCTGGTAGTGGGTCATGTACTGCTCGCCGAACAGTTGCGCCTGGCCGGTGAAGGCCTTGCCTTGCGACAGCGCGGCATAGGCCTTGCCCTTGCGGTCGAGCAGGGTGCCGATCACGCGTTCGTTCTGCTTGTTGCGCAGCGAGGTGGTGATGCGCACGAAGTCGTCGCCGCTGCGCGCGAAGATCGTCGCGACCCCGCCGGCGGTCTGCGCGAAGCGATCCACCGCGTCGACATTGAGGTTCAGTGCCTGCCTGCCGGCACGCAGCGACGGCGTCTGCTGCTCGCCGATGGTGACGGAGCTGGCGGTATCGAGGGTGCGCTCGCCGCTGGGAAGCATGCTGTCGAACACACTGCCCAGGCGCTGGGTGCCTTCGGTCAGGGTGACGTCGTACATCGCGACCGACTGTTGCATCAACCGGGTGCTGGAGCGCAGCTCGGCCTTGACCTGGGATTCGATGTCGTCGGCGGACTGGCGGTAGATGGTCAGGGCCAGCAGGCCGAGGGAGAGCGCGATCACCAGTGTCAGCAGCGCGGACAGCCGGGTACCGACGGACAATCGATTGAAGGAATGCATGAGGAATCGACCTTGCCCGGGGGAGGGCGTTACGGATGCGTGAAGTCGATAACGGCCATTTATGCAATTAATTGATGGTATGTGTTGAAGTCAGCACAATTGTCCAGCTCGCTTGACTTCCAGGGCCAACAGAGCAAAACAGCATTTGTTATTTCTTGGTGAAGTTTCGCGCTTGGAGCAGCGTTTGCCCCGATGCCGTCCGGCGGATGCCCGAACCAAAAAAAGGGCCGCTTCCCTCGCAAGGAAGCGACCCTCAAGATTCGTTGACCGAATCAAACTACGCTCGAATGCTGTTTCTGGAGACTACGGGTGTTACACGTTGCGGTGGGGCTCAGAACTCCTGCCAGTCGCTCGGACTGGCAGTGGCTGCCGCTGTCACCGTGCCGGTGGTGGCGCGGCGTGGCGCTGCGTTGCTGCCGGCACGTGCGGCCGGGCGGGCCGCGAAGCGTGCGTTGACGGGCGCGGCGAGCATCGACGCGGGCTGACGTGCTGCCGGGCCCTGCTCGACGATCTTGAACACGGCGACCGCTTCGGTGAGCTGCTGGGCCTGTTCTTCCATTGAGCGGGCGGCGGCGGTGGCTTCTTCCACCAGCGCGGCGTTCTGCTGGGTGGCTTCGTCCATATGGGTGACGGTCTGGTTGACCTGCTCGATGCCGGCCGACTGTTCCTGCGAGGCGGCGGAGATCTCGCCCATGATGTTGGTGACGCGCTGCACGCTGGCGACGATCTCGGCCATGGTCTTGCCGGCCTGGTCCACCAGCTGCGACCCGTCGGCCACACGCTGCACCGAGTCGTCGATCAGGCTCTTGATCTCCTTGGCTGCTGCGGACGAACGCTGTGCCAGGGTGCGCACCTCGGAGGCGACCACGGCAAAGCCACGGCCTTGATCGCCGGCACGCGCCGCTTCCACGGCGGCATTCAGGGCCAGGATGTTGGTCTGGAACGAGATGCCGTCGATGACGCTGATGATGTCGGCAATGCGCTTGGACGAGGCTTCGATGCCGCTCATGGTGTCGACCACCTTGCTGACCACGTCGCCGCCCTGCGAGGCCACACTGGCGGCGCCGATGGCAAGCTGGTTGGCCTGGCGTGCGCTTTCGGCGTTCTGCCTGACGGTGGAGGTGAGTTCTTCCATCGAGGCAGCGGTTTCTTCCAGGTTGGCGGCCTGCTGCTCGGTGCGCTGCGACAGATCCTGGTTGCCGGTGGCGATCTCGCTGGCGGCGGCGTTGATGGAGGTTGCCGATTGCTGGATGTGTCCGACGATGCCAGACAACTGGGTCGCGGTGGCATTGGCATCGTCACGCATCTGTGCGAACACGCCCTTGAAATCGCCGTCCATGCGCGCGGTCAGGTCGCCTGCCGCAATCGCCCGCAGAATGCCCGACAGCGACTGCAGGCTGCCATCGGCGGTGGCCATCAACTGGTTGAGGCTCTCGACCATGACGCGGAAATCGAACTGGAACTGCGCCGCATCGCCGCGGGCGCCGAAGTCGCCGTCGGCGGCGGACTGGGCCAGCTGCTTGATCTGCTGATTCATCGAGGCCAGGTTGGTTTTCACCTGCGCCATGGTGTCGGTCAGCTTGGCCTTTTCGCCAGGCAGCGCATCCATGTCCTCGCTGAGGTCGCCGATCGCGTAGCGGCCCATGATCTGTGCCAGACGCAGCGTGACCTGGACGTGGCTGTCGACCAGGGCATTGGTATCGCCGGCCATGCGGCCGTAGTCGCCCGGGAACGCATCGGCATCCATGCGGAAGCTGATCTGGCCGCCGTCGTGGCGCTTGGCCATATCCAGCTGCGCGGTGATCAGGTTGCGCACCTGGGATTGCATCTTGTCCATCGCCTGCAGCAGACGACCGGTTTCGTCGCTGGCCTCGCTGTGCACGGCGTTATCGAGCTTGCCGTCGGCGATCGCCTCGGCAGCACGGGTGGCGCGGTTCAACGGGCCGGTGAGGCTGCGGGTGATCATCCACGCCAGCAGCGCGCTCAGCAGCACCACCGCAAGGCCGCCGCCGATCAGCATGCTGCGGCCACGCGCCATCGAGGCATTAGCCTGGTCGTAGGCCAGCTGGCTGCTCTTGCGCTGCGCGTCCGAGTAGGTACGAATCGCATCCTGCCAGCGCTGGGTGGCCGGCGCGGCGCGTTCGAGCAGGATCGGCATGGCCTGGTCGACCTTGCCGGCCGTGCCCAGTTCGCGCACCTGCTGGTTATGCGCCAGTGCCTGCTCGCGGGTCGAATCCAGCGCATTGCGCAGTTCCTGGTCGTGCGCGTCGGCGGGAAATGCATAGAGCTTCTCGCGCAGCTCCTTGTAGCGGATGCGCTGGGCGTCGATCACATCACCGAACTGGCGATTCTGTTCGGCGGTGGTCGGCAGCACGATGTTGCGCAGGTTCAACGAGATCGTGGCGTTGGCGTCCAGCATGTCGGTGGCGTACTGGATCATCGCCATGTTGCGGTTGACGATGGTGTCCAGGCGTTCGCGTGCCTGGCTGAGGGTGTACAGGCCGGCGGCCACCAGCGCGCAGGACAGGAGGATCAAGACGCCGAAGGCCAGGGAAAGGCGCTTGCCGACGTTGAAGCGGTGCAGGAAGGAGTTCATGGAGTGACCTGAGCAAATGTACCGTTGGATGGAATGGCCTGCAGCAGTGCTGGAGCATTGCGTTGCACGTCATGCCTTGTGTGATGCGTCGGTCAGATAACGGCGTTAGAACTGCTGTATTGAGGCAAGCTGGACTGGTCGGTAAAGCCGGGTCTCAGGCACGTGACTGCCATGTATACAAGGGGTAGGGAATCGGTGGGGGTATGTCAGGAATTTCCCTAGAAAACACCCGGTAAGTGCGGTTTTGAAGGTGGCGCGACAGAGATCGGCAGGCACGATGTGAAGTGAAATTTCACGCTGATCGCGGTGCAAGCGAGCGTGTGGACAGCGGTGATGTCGCGCACAACGCAAAACGGCACCGCGAGTGCGGTGCCGTGGTGAACATGCTGCAGATGCGGATTGCAGGGCCGTGTGCTCAAGCGTGGTGCGTACCCCGCTCATGTCCACGCGCGTTGCAATAACTGACGCGCACTCTCGTGGATGTGCCGACAGCGGTCAGTGCTGCTTAGAACTCCTGCCAGTCGCCCACGTCGTTTGCCGTTGCGGATGCACCAGCGGTGCTGCGACGCAAGGGCGCGGCAGTGCTGGTGCGGGCGATCGGACGCGGTGTGCTGCGGGCATTGGCAGGCGCATTGGCAATGGCCGACAACTGGCGCGCCACCGGTGCGTGTTCGGCAACCTTGAACACGGCGACCGCTTCGGTGAGCTGCTGGGCCTGTTCTTCCATCGCCCGTGCGGCGGCGGTGGCTTCTTCCACCAGCGCGGCGTTCTGCTGGGTGGTTTCGTCCATCTGGGTGACGGTCTGGTTGACCTGCTCGATGCCGGAATACTGCTCCTGCGACGCAGAGGAAATCTCGCCCATGATGTTGGTGACGCGCTGCACGCTGGCGACGATTTCGGCCATGGTGGTGCCGGCCTGATCGACCAGGGTGGCGCCCTGGGTGACCTTGTCGACCGAGTCGTCGATCAGGTGCTTGATCTCTTTCGCCGCACCGGCCGAGCGCTGCGCCAAGGTGCGCACCTCGGAGGCGACCACCGCGAAGCCACGGCCTTGTTCACCGGCGCGTGCCGCTTCCACCGCCGCATTCAAGGCCAGGATATTGGTCTGGAAGGCGATGCCGTCGATGACGCTGATGATCTCGGCGATCTTCTTCGACGAGCTCTGGATGTCGGACATGGTGGTGACCACCTTGGCCACCACGTCGCCGCCCTGCGACGCCACGGCCGCCGCGCCGATGGCGAGCTGGTTGGCCTGGCTGGCGTGTTCGGCATTCTGCTTGACGGTGGAGGTGAGCTCTTCCATCGAAGCGGCGGTTTCCTCCAGGTTGGCGGCCTGCTGTTCGGTGCGCTGCGACAGATCCTGGTTGCCGGAGGCGATTTCGCCCGATGCCAGGCCGATCGCGTCGGCGGCGGTCTGGATGCGGCCCACGATGCCGGCCAGCTGTTCGGCGGTGGCGTTGGCGTCGTCGCGCATCTGCGCAAACACACCCTGGTACTGGCCGCTCATGCGTGCGGTGAGATCGCCAGCGGCGATCGATTGCAGCAGGCCGGAGAGCGATTGCAGGTTGCCGTCGGCGGTGGCCATCAAGTTATTGAGGCTCTCCACCATGACGCGGAAATCGTACTGGAACTGCTCGGCATTGCCGCGGGCGGTGAAGTCGCCGTTGGCCGCCGACACGGCCAGATGCTTGATCTCGGTATTCATCGCACCAAGATTGACCTTAACCTGCGCCATGGTGTCGCTGAGCACGGCCTTTTCGCCGGGCAGCTTTTCCATGTCCTCCGACAGGTCGCCGATCGCATAGCGGCCCATGATGTGCGCCAGGCGCATCTTCACCGCGAGGTGCGAGCCGACCAGGGCATTGGTGTCCTTGGCCATGCGGCCGAAGTCGCCCGGGAAGGCATCGGCATCCATGCGGAAGCTGATCTGGCCATCGTCGTGGCGCTTGGCCATGTCCAGCTGTGCGGTGATCAGATTGCGAACCTGGCCCTGCATGCGGTCCATGGCCTGCAACAGGCGGCCGGTTTCGTCGTTGGACTGCGTGCGCACGTCGTTGTCGAGATTGCCGTTGGCGATCGCTTCAGCGGCGCGGGTGGCCTGGGTCAGCGGGCGTACCAGGCTGCGGGTGATCAGGAAGCCGAGCAGGGTGCTGAACAGCACCACCGCGAGGCCGCCGCCGATTAGCATGGCCCGGCCGCGGACCATTTCCGCTGTCGTGGCCACATAGGCTTCCCGGGTGCGCTGACGCTGCAGGTCCGAATACTCCGTCAACGCGTTCTGCCATTCCTGCGTGCCCGGTGCGGCCTTTGCCAGCAGCAGCTTGAGTGCTTCATCAGGCTTGCCGGTCAGGCCCAGCTGCGCGACGTCTTCGTTGGTCTTGCGGGCCTGGTCGCTGGCAAGGTCGATGCGGTCACGGATCCGGGTCGCTTGGGGCGAAGCGGAAAACTCGTACAGCTTGCGGCGCGTGTCTTCGTAGCTCTTCAGCTGGTCCTTGATGGTGGCGTAGAAGCGCAGATTGTCTTCTTGCGAGGTCGGCAACACGATGTTGCGCAGTTGCACGGCGATGACCGAGGTGGCGTTGGTCATGTCCTGTGCGTACTGCATGATCGTGATGTTGCGGTTGACCACCGTGTCCATGCGGTCGCGGGCCTGCGCCAGCGTGTAGAGGCCGGCGGCGACCAGCGCGCACGACAACAGGATCAGCGTGCCGAAGGCGAAGCTCAGGCGCTTGCCGACGTTGTACCGTTGAAGAAGAGCGATCATTTGGGGGGTCTCGAGGCAGTTGGCAAGAAAGGACAAAACGCGTCGGCGCGGACGCGTGGGTAATACGCAGGTACAGCAGGGCAGGCACGCATCCAGCCGATCCATCACCCGGGCAACAGCAGGGTGGCCCCAGCGATTGCAAGGCAGGTATGCGTGCCGTGATAGGTAACGGCCGGCGGCTACGCGACTGAACTCATCGCCCCTGCTGCGTATGGGTGGCCGTCACCGAAGTGACGCGCATGTGCACAAACTGACCGGAAATGCCGGTGGGAGCGCTATCAACGCCGACGCACCCGTCCGCGGATTCACATCTGTCTCACCCTTGCGGGCGCGACGCACCGTTGCCGTTGCGAGGTGACCGGGTGGAAAGCCCCCCCGATGCAGCGATGCCCCGGCCAGGGCGACCCCGGCGCTGCAGCGAGGACAGGCATGCATTGCCTGCGGCAGGCATCAGACCCGCCCTGGGCACGTTGAAGCGGGGTCTGCAACGGCGATGTCATGCCACCGCGTCAATTTCGATCGGGATGCAGTGCTCGATCGCAGGGCTCAGCGGTGTTGGTCAACCGCAATCGGTCAAGACACCGCTGCCGGCGACCGCGTTGCACGAGGGCACTGTGCGACAGCCCACAAGCGTGCGGCATCGCACGCGCGCACATCCGCACGCCACTGCGTCACGCAGCACGCACGAGCCTGGCCGGCACGGCAGCGGCCTGCAGCTGGAACACCGACACCGCATCGCGCAGCTGCTGCGCCTGGTGTTCCATCGAACGTGCGGCGGCGGTGGCTTCTTCCACCAGCGCGGCGTTCTGCTGGGTGGCCTGGTCCATCTGTGCGATGGTCTGGCCGACCTGTTCGATGCCCTGAGACTGCTGCTGCGAGGCCTCGCTGATCTCGTGCATGATCTCGGTGACGCTGCGCACCGAATCGACGATGTCCTGCATGGTGCGACCGGCCTGGCTGACCAGCACATTGCCTTGCTCGACCCGGCTCACCGAATCGTCGATCAGCTGCTTGATCTCCTTGGCCGCGCCGGCCGAGCGCTGCGCCAGGGTACGCACCTCGGAGGCGACCACCGCAAAACCGCGCCCCTGTTCGCCGGCGCGTGCCGCTTCCACCGCCGCATTCAAGGCCAGGATGTTGGTCTGGAACGCGATGCCGTCGATGACCGAAATGATGTCGGCGATCTTCCGGGACGCCGCCTGGATGCCGGCCATGGTACCGACCACGTCGCCGACCACCGTGCCACCTTGCGAGGCCACTGCGGCGGCGCCGACCACCAGTTGGTTGGCGCGCCGCGCATGCTCGGCGTTGTTGCGCACGGTGGAGGTGAGTTCCTCCATCGAGGCAGCGGTTTCTTCCAGATTGGCGGCCTGCTGCTCGGTGCGCTGCGACAGGTCCTGGTTGCCGGCGGCAATCTCGCTGGCGGCATCGTTGATGGCGTCGGTGGACTGCTGGATGCGTCCGACGATATCGGCCAGTTGCGCCACGGTGGCATTGGCATCGTCACGCATCTGCGCGAACACGCCGTGGAAGTCGCCCTGCATACGGGTGGTGAGGTCGCCTGCGGCAATGGCGCGCAGCACACTGGACAGCGCGCCCAGATTGCCATCGGCGGTGGCCATCAGCTGGTTGAGGCTGTCGACCATGGCCAGGAAGTCGTACTGGAAGCGCTGCGTATCGCCACGCACGCTGAAATCGCCGTTGGCGGCGGCTTGCGCCAGCAGCTTGATCTCGCTGTTCATCGCCGACAGGTTGGCCTTGACCGCATCCATGGTGTCGCTGAACACGGCTTTCTCGCCGGGCAGGCGGTCCATGTCCTGGCTCAGATCGCCGATCGCATAGCGCGACATGATCTGGGCGAGTTTCATCTTCACTGCGATATGCGAGCCGACCAGGGCGTTGGTGTCGCGCACCATGGTGGCGTAGGCGCCGGGGAAGGTCTCGGCGTCCATGCGGTAACTGATCTGGCCGGCGTCGTGACGCTGCGCCATCTCGCTCTGCGCCGCCAGCACGCGCTGCAGCTGCTCCTGCATCCGGCGCATGTTGTCGAGCAGCTGGCCGGTTTCATCGCGGCTGGGCGCAGCGATGTGCTCGCCGAGCTGGCCTTGGGCGATATTGGCCGCCACCGCAGCGGCGCGGCGCACATTGCGGGTCAGCCGGGACAAGGTGGACCAGCCCAGCGCCGCGATCAGCACGGCCAGCAGCGACAGTCCGGCAATGGCCTGCCACATCGCGTTGCGGGCATCGGCCAGGTGACGCTCGGACTGGCGCTGCAAGGCCTGCAGCGAGACGCTGCTGAGCGCCTGCATGGCCTGGCCGAGATCGTCTAGCGCGGCGTTCCACCTGGTGTCGGCGTTGGCATCGCTGCCGTCCAGCGCGGTGCCGAGCGCGGCCAGCGCCGCGTCTGCACGCGCGGTTTCGGCCTTGGCGGCATCGGCCAGCGCGGGGTCGGGCTGTTCCAGCAGGCCCATCGCCTTGTCCAGCTCGTGGCGGAAACGCCGGTGGCTGCGGGCCAGCTGGTTGAGCTGTTCGCGCAGCATGGCGCGGCTGTCGGCCGCCTGCGACGGGTCGCTGGCCGCATCCAGCCGGGTCAGCGACTCGGTGGCATCGGGGCTGTAGATCAGCGTGGCCACCACCAGGTGGTAGCTTTCGATATATGGGGTGTAGACCAGCTGGCTGTCGTCGCGCAGGGCGTCGAGCGCGGCAAATGCCTGTTCGCTGACCGCGGTGTAGCCGTCTGCAGCGGCGCTGGCGACGTGGCGCTGCTGCAGGCCAAGCAAGGCCGTCTGGCTGCGTTCGAAGCCCGGTATCGTGGCGGTGGTGGCGAGCAGGTGTTGCAGATCGCGATCGGCACGCTCGGCCGCGGCGCTGGCGGTGCCGCCGCTGTCCACGTGGGCCGCATGCAGATCGGTGATCAGCCCCAGCATCTGTCCGAGCGGCGCATAACTGCGCAATTCGTTGCTGCTGATGGCCACACTTTCGTTGAGCTTGCCGCTGTACAGCAGCACCGGAATGACCAGGCCGGCCAACGCCAGCATCCCGATCACGCCAAGCTTCCTGGCGATCGCCAGATCATCCCAGCGGCGGCTCCAGCGACGCGGGGTGGGTGGGGCGGTCTGCGGCGACAGCGCGGGCGAGGTGGTCATGGATGTTTCTCATAGGCGTACGCAGCCTATCGGCCGATCACGGCGATGCCTTGAGCTGACCGGCGTCGACGCCGGCCAGCTCCATTCAGAGTGTTGCGCTCGCTTTGCTCAGAACTCCTGCCAGCTGCTGTCGTTGCTCGGCGCGGTGACGACCATGCGCGGCTTGGCCGCGGCGCTGCGTCCGGCCGCGGCGACCTTGGCCTTCAGTGCGGGAGTCACCACCGGACGCGGCGCTGCCGTGCGCACCGGTGCCTTGGCATAGGCATGGGCATCGGTCTTGAACACCGCCACGGCGTCGGTGAGCTGGGTGGCCTGGTCTTCCAGCGCCCGTGCGGCGGCGGTGGCTTCTTCCACCAATGCGGCATTCTGCTGGGTGGTCTCGTCCATCTGGGTGACGGTCTGATTGACCTGCTCGATACCCGAGGATTGCTCCTGCGAGGCAGCGGAGATCTCGCCCATGATGTCGGTGACCCGCTGCACGCTGGACACGATCTCGCCCATGGTCTTGCCGGCGCTGTGCACCAGCACCGACCCCTCGGAGACACGCTGCACGGAGTCGTCGATCAGCCCCTTGATCTCCCTGGCGGCCGCAGACGAGCGTTGCGCCAGCGTGCGCACTTCCGAGGCGACCACGGCGAAGCCGCGCCCCTGTTCGCCGGCACGCGCCGCTTCCACCGCCGCGTTCAAGGCCAGGATATTGGTCTGGAACGAGATGCCATCGATGACCGAGATGATGTCGGCGATCTTCTTGGACGAGGCTTCGATCCCGCTCATGGTCGCGACCACCTTGCTGACGATCTCGCCGCCCTGCGAGGCCACGCCGGCTGCGCCGATGGCGAGCTGGTTGGCCTGGCGCGCGCTCTCGGCGTTCTGCTTGACGGTGGAGGTGAGCTCTTCCATCGAGGCAGCGGTTTCTTCCAGATTGGCCGCCTGTTGCTCGGTGCGCTGCGACAGATCCTGGTTGCCGGCCGCGATCTCGCTGGCAGCACCCTTGATCGACACCGCCGAGGTCTTGATGCCACTGACAATCTCGGCCAGTTGCATGGCCGTGGCATTGGCATCGTCACGCATCTGCGCGAACACACCGCGGAAGTCGCCGCTCATGCGTGCGGTGAGGTCGCCGGCGGCGATCGATTGCAGCAGACCGGAGAGTGACTGCAGGTTGCCGTCGGCGGTGGCCATCAGGTTGTTGAGGCTTTCCACCATCAGGCGGAAGTCGTACTGGAAGCGTTCGGCGTCGCCGCGGGCGCTGAAGTCACCGTTGGCCGCCGACACGGCCAGATGCTTGATCTCGGTATTCATCGCACCGAGATTGACCTTGACCTGCGCCATGGTCTCGCTGAGCACGGCCTTTTCGCCGGGCAGTTTTTCCATATCCTCGGACAGGTCGCCGATCGCGTAGCGGCCCATGATCTGCGCCAGGCGCATCTTCACCGCGATGTGCGAGCCCACCAGCATGTTGGTGTCGTGTGCCATGCGGCCGTACTCGCCGGGGAAGGCATCGGCATCGATGCGGAAGCTGATCTGGCCATTGTCGTGGCGCCTGGCCATGTCGGTCTGTGCGGCGAGCAGGTTGCGCAGCTGCAGCTGCATCTTGCTCATCGCCTTGAGCAGACGGCCGCTTTCGTCATTGAACTGGGTATCGACGTCGTTATCCAGTTTGCCACCGGCAATCGATTCGGCAGCGCGGGTGGCCCGGCTCAGCGGCTGGGTGAGGCTGCGGGTGATCAACAGGCCCAGCGTGCCGCTTAGCAGCACCACCAGCAGCGAGCCGCCGATCAGCAGCTTGCGCGAGTCGTCCATGGATTGCAGTGCCGCAGCGGAAGCGTCGCCGGCCAGCTTGTCCTGCAGTGCGATGTTTTCGGCGATCTTGTCCTGCCACTGCTGCATTGCGGGCGCGGCCTTGGTCAGCAGCAAAGGCAACGCGTCGTCGCTGTGACCGGTCATGACAAGGTCAATGACTTTGTCGTTCAACTCTTTCGCCACGGCGCGGCGGCGATCGATTTCCGCCCGAATGGCCTTGCCTTCTTCGGAGGGGGGAATTGCATACAGGGTTTCGCGTGCCTTGAGGTAATCGGTGCGCGCCGTCTTGATGATCTCGATGAACTTGAGATTATCTTCATTGGAGGTCGGCAGGACGACATTGCGGATCTGCATCGAAATGATGTAATTGGCACTCATCATGTCATTGGAGAGGCGGATCTTCTGCATGTTTTGATGCACCAGATGGTCCACCAGCGCACGTGCAGAGGTCAGGCCGCGATAACCGATAAACGCGATGATGCTGGATAATACGATCAGGACAGCAAAAGCCGCCGCTAGTCGAGGGCCGACGTTGTAGCGTTGGAGAAGTGCAGTCATGACAAATCCTGGAAGGCTTTATGCGATGGATGGGAGCGGCCAGGTAACGCCAACCAGTGTCTGCGTGACTTGTCGCTATGCGCAGTAACGGCGCGCGACAGCATCACTGAATACCTCGATATCAAAAAAATATATAACTCGGTCAGGCTTGTGAAAAATAATACGCCGCGGGGTGAGATTTAATTCGGTTATGTAAACGTTATCGGTGGAGATAATGACGAACTCGACAATAGAATATTGCTACATAAGTAAAAAGTTATTTAGAAGTTGTTTTATTGCCTGTCGGGTTGATATGTCTTTTCAAAAGTGATGCGGCAATAAAAAAGCCGCGCTCTCAAGAGCGCGGCTTCTGTTCTACAGCGGCAAGTACGCAGCCGCTGCGGTGTGCCTTAGAACTCGGCCCAGTCCGATTCGTTGGACGGTGCCAACGCCACCGCGGCGCGTGCCGCGGGCCTGGCGACCGGCGGCTTGGCAGCCGGTGCGCTGGCGGCGGCAGGCCGCTTGGCGGTGATCTGGCGCACCACCGGCGTGGCACGCGTGACCGCTTCCAGCTCGGCCGACAGGCGGAACAAGGCCACCGCTTCGGTGAGCTGCTGCGCCTGTTCTTCCATCGAACGCGCGGCGGCAGTGGCTTCTTCCACCAGCGCGGCGTTCTGCTGGGTGGCCTCGTCCATCTGGGTGACGGTCTGGTTGACCTGCTCGATGCCAGCCGACTGTTCCTGCGAGGCGGCGGAGATCTCGCTCATGATGTCGGTGACGCGCTGCACCGAAGAGACAATCTCGTTCATGGTGCTGCCGGCCTGGTTCACCAGCGCCGAGCCTTCTGCGACCTTGCTGACCGAATCGTCGATCAGGCTCTTGATTTCCTTCGCGGCACCGGCCGAACGCTGTGCCAGCGTGCGCACCTCGGAGGCGACCACCGCAAAGCCGCGTCCCTGTTCGCCGGCACGGGCGGCTTCCACCGCCGCGTTCAAGGCCAGGATATTGGTCTGGAAGGCGATGCCGTCGATGACGGAGATGATCTCGGCGATCTTCTTGGACGAGGTCTGGATACCGGACATGGTGGTGACCACCTGGCCGACCACGCTGCCGCCGTGCGAGGCCACATCGGCTGCGCCGATCGCCAGCTGGTTGGCTTGGCGCGCGTGCTCGGCATTCTGCTTGACGGTAGAGGTGAGCTCTTCCATCGAGGCGGCGGTTTCTTCCAGGTTGGCGGCCTGCTGCTCGGTGCGCTGCGACAGGTCCTGGTTGCCGGCGGCGATCTCGCCAGCGGCGGTGTTGATGGCCAGCGTGGAATGCTTGATGCGCCCGACGATGTCGGTCAGGCGCTGGGTGGTGGCATTGGCATCATCGCGCAGACGCGCGAACACGCCGTGGAATTGCCCGTCCATGCGTGCGGTCAGATCGCCCTCGGCCACCGCGCTGAGCAGCTGCGACAGCTTGCCCAGATTGCGGTCGCTGACTTCCATCATCGAGTTCAGATCCGCCACCATCACCGCGAAGTCGTACTTGAAGCGCGCCGCGTCGCCGCGTGCGCTGAAATCGCCGGCGGCTGCAGCCTGCGCCAGCTGCTTGATCTCGGTATTGATCGACAACAGGCTGGCCTTGGCCGCGTCCATCGCTTCATGCAGGATCGCGCGGCTGGCTGGCAGGCGGCGTGCGTCCTGGGTCAGGTCGCCCTGTGCGTACTGGTTGAGGATGCGCACCGAGTCGGTGATGGCATCCAGATGCTCGAAGATCATCGTGTTGATGCCGCCGGCCAGCGTGCCGTACACGCCGGGGAAATCCTCCGGCATGCGGTGGGTGATGTCTTCGGCCGCATGCAGGTGCGACATGCGCGCGGTCTCGTCGGTGAAGCGGCGCAGCATCTGCGTCATGTTGCCGGTGGCGTCGAGCATCTGGCCGATTTCGTCGTTGCTGGTCTTGTTGACCTGCACGCTCAGATCGCCACGCGAGACCGCCTTGATGGCACCCAGCGCCTTGGACAGCGGATTGGTGATGCTACGCGCAATCAGCCAGCCAAAGGTCACCGACAGCGCTGCCATCAACAGCGTGCCCAGCAGCAGCACTGCGCTGGTCACCTTGAACGAGGCGCTGCTGGCGGCGACCATGTTGGCCAGCGCGGTCGACTGCTCGGCGTACATTTTGTCGATCGTCGCGAACAGCTCCTTGCGGATGTCGCCGGATTGCTTGTTCGCAAGCACTGCCGCCGCGTAGTCGGGCTGCTTGTAGAGCGTGCGCAGCGTCTGGTTGGCTTGAAAGTAGCTCGCGCTTTGTTCGGCGAGCTTGGTATACGCGGCCTTGAGCGGCGACGCAGTGTCGATCTTCGCTTCCAGCGCCTTTTGTGTCTGCGCGTACTTGCCCTGGATCTCATCCATGCGGGAGAGGAAGTAGGCGTAGCGCTCCGGATCCTCAAGATTGACGAACTGACCGGATTCGTAGATACGGAATTCGCCGCCGAAGGCACGCAGCTCCGAGAGCTTGCTCAGGATCGGGACGACATCCTCATTGATCAGCACTGCCTGCTGCTGCATCTGCCGCATGCGTGAATAGCCCAGGCCACCCAGCAAGGCGGTGAGCACGGCGCTTAGACAGAATGCCACCATCAGTTTGCGGCGGATCGGCCAATCGTTGAACTTGTTCATCAGTGACTCCGGGATATCGCGCAGGAACGCTCTCCAGCACGCTAGCGGCTGCCTGGCATGATTCTTTATCTTTGAAGGATGAACGGTATGGCGGCCGGCTTGCGTGTGCTGCGATCAGGCCGCTGGCAATGCAACCGTGGCGGGCAGGGTGGGCATGCCGGTGGCGCGGCAGGTGCGCGGAAGCTGCCCCGGCCAGGGCAGCGTGCACGCCCGGCTCAGAAGTCCTGCCACTGCCCGTCGTTGCCGGCGGCAGTGCCGGGCGAGGTGCGCGCGGGTTGACGCGGCGGCATGGCCGCACGCTTGTTGTCGGTCGGTGCCCGTTTAGATGGCGCAACCGCGCTGACCCCGGGTTTGGCGGCAGAGGCAATCGCCGCCGGCCTGCCGGCGTGGCTGAGCTTGAACACCGCCACAGCGTCGGTCAGCTGGCCGGCCTGTTCTTCCATCGCCCGTGCAGCGGCGGTGGCTTCTTCCACCAATGCCGCGTTCTGCTGGGTGGCTTCGTCCATCTGGGTGACGGTGAGGTTGACCTGCTCGATGCCGCTGGACTGCTCCTGCGAGGCGGCGGAGATCTCGCCCATGATGTCGGTGACGCGTTGCACGCTCGCCACGATCTCGGCCATGGTGGTGCCGGCCTGCTGCACCAGCGACGCGCCCTGCGCCACCTTGCCCACCGAGTCGTCGATCAACTGCTTGATCTCTTTCGCAGCGCCGGCCGAGCGCTGCGCCAACGTGCGCACTTCGGTGGCGACCACGGCAAAGCCACGGCCTTGCTCGCCGGCACGCGCCGCTTCCACCGCCGCGTTCAAGGCCAGGATATTGGTCTGGAACGCGATACCGTCGATCACGCTGATGATCTCGGCGATCTTCTTGGAGGAGACTTCGATGCCGGACATGGTGGTGACCACCTGCGCCACCACCGCGCCGCCATGCGATGCGACATCGGCCGCGCCGATCGCCAGCTGGTTGGCCTGGCGCGCGTGCTCGGCGTTCTGCTTGACGGTGGAGGTGAGCTCCTCCATCGAGGCGGCGGTTTCCTCCAGGTTGGCGGCCTGTTGTTCGGTGCGTTGCGACAGATCGCTATTGCCGGCGGCAATCTCGCTGGCAGCCGCGTTGATCTGCGTGGCCGAGGTCTGGATGCCCGACACGATGCCGGTCAGTTGCGCCACTGTGGCGTTGGCATCGTCGCGCATGCGCGCGAACACGCCCTGGAACTGTCCGTCCATGCGTACGGTGAGGTCGCCCTCGGCCAGCGCGCTGAGCAGGCGGGAAATGCGCTCCAGTCCTTGCGAGGTGGTTTCCAGCAGGCCGTTGAGCTGACGGCCGAATTCCAGATAGAAGCCGTGCTTGTCATCCAATGCCAGGCGTTGGCCGAAGTCGCCCATTAGCGCCGATTGCACCAGCGCGGCGACCTCTGCCTGGGTGCTGACCTCGGCGCTGACATTGCGCCACAGCAGCATGCTGCCGCTGCGATGGCCATCGGCGGCGTACAGCGGGGTCATGGTCAGATCCAGCGTCACCGGGCCGAAGGCGTAGCGCTCCAACGTGGTGGACTGCAGTTGCTGCAGGCGCTGTAAACGCGCCCTGCCTTCGGCATCGGTGCCGAACACATAGTCCAGCGGTTTGCCGACCACTGCATCTGCGCTGAAGCCCTGCTGGCCCTTGGCATGAAACGCTGCTTCGCCGCATTTGAACGAGGTGTGCAGTGCCTCGGTGATGAACACGGCAGTGTGCTGCTCGTCGGCCAGCAGCACTTCCATTTCCGAATGTTCCAGCGCGGTGCGGATGCGCAGGTTTTCGTTGGCGATCTGCGCATCGCGTTCGATGCGCTGGCGCAAGTCGGTCTGCATGCGCTGCATGGCGCCCATCAGGCGGCCCACTTCGTCCTGGCGCTGCGCGGCAATCTGGTTGTCCAGCTTGCCGGAAGCGATGGCACCGGCAACCTTTGCTGCGGCATCCAGCGGACCCACCACCTGACGGCGCAACAGTGCAAACAGCACAATGCTGAGCACCAGCGCCGAGCCCAGGCCGACCGCCAGAATGGTCCACAACAGGCGATGTGCCTGCTGCATGATCGCCGCATACGGCACCACCACGCCCAGCGCAAAACGCTCCTGCGCCTGGCCGATCTGCAATGGCACATAGGCGCTGACCATGCCGGCGGCATCCGGCGTGAAATCCAGATAGTCCTTGCCGACCCTGGTCGCCTCCAGCATCGCGCGATAGTCGCCACCGTCGGCCGGCTTGCCGATCCGCGCAGCGTCACGCGAGGCCAGAATCACCCCGGCGGGCGAGATCAGCTCGACATAGCCGTCGTCCATCGGACGTAACGCACTCAGGCGTTTCTGCAACGCGGCCAGGGCGAAATCCACCGAGACCACACCCACATACTTGCCCTGATCCATGATGGGCGTGGACAAGGTGGTCATCAGCACCGGCTTGCCGCCGATCTGGTAATCGTAGGGGCCAGCCACGATCTGCCGGCCCAGCTCGCGCGGTTTGAGGTTCCAGTCGCCGTCGCCGGGTTTTTCGTAACCGACCAAGGGTTCGCGGATCAGCGACTGGCCGTTGTAGGCCCAGTAGGTCATGAAACGACCGGTGTTGTCGTGGCCCTGGGCATCGACGTAGTCGCCGTCCTTGCCATCGAAGGCCTGCGGCTCCCACAACGTGCCCATGCCCACCCATTCGGGATGGTTCTGCAGCTGGTCGTGCACGATCGCTGCCGCCGCATCGCGGCTCACTCCACCATGTGCCCGCTGCGCCAGCAAGGCGCTGGCGACCGACTGGCCGGTGGTGAACGCCTGCCCCAGTTCGCTGCCGATCTGCTCGGCCTGATAGCGCGCCGCGCTCTGCATCGTGGTCTGTGCCGAGGCGATCAGTGCGCGACTGCTTTGCCAGTAGCTGATCGCCGCGGTAAGGCCGAAGCACAGCAACGCAGCGACTGCGGTGCCGAGCATCAGGCGGTACGCCAGACTGCCGCCGGAGCGAGATTGCGTGGGGGACGAGGGCATGCGCGTGGCTTCGAAGTGAGGGAGGTGGTGCGGGAGCGATCTGGCGGCAATCAGCTGGCGACGCGCAAGGCCTGCGCGCGTGCGGTACGAAGGCCAGGGCCGCGCTGCGCAGGCGAGGCTGCGGTCACCCGGAAGCTGGACACCGCCTCGTCGAGCTGCTGCGCCTGCTGCTGCATGGCGTTGGCGGCGGCGGTGGCTTCTTCCACCAGCGCGGCGTTCTGCTGGGTGCTCTCGTCCATCTGGGTGACGGTGAGGTTGACCTGCTCGATGCCGGCCGATTGTTCCTGCGAGGCGGCGGAGATCTCGCTCATGATGTCGGTCACGCGCTGCACCGAGGACACGATCTCGGCCATGGTCTTGCCGGCCTGATCCACCAGCGCCGAACCCTGCGCCACCTTGCCGACCGAGTCGTCGATCAGGTGCTTGATCTCTTTCGCCGCGCCGGCCGAGCGCTGTGCCAGCGTGCGCACCTCGGAGGCGACCACGGCAAAGCCGCGGCCCTGTTCGCCGGCACGGGCGGCTTCCACCGCCGCGTTCAAGGCCAGGATATTGGTCTGGAAGGCGATGCCGTCGATGACGGAGATGATCTCGGCGATCTTCTTCGACGAGGTCTGGATGCCGGACATGGTGTCCACCACCTGGCTGACCACCTGGCCGCCTTGCGAGGCCACCGATGCCGCGCCGATTGCCAGCTGGTTGGCCTGGCGCGCGCTTTCGGCGTTCTGCCTGACGGTGGAGGTGAGCTCCTCCATCGAGGCAGCGGTTTCTTCCAGGTTGGCCGCCTGTTGTTCGGTACGCTGCGACAGGTCGTTGTTGCCGGCGGCGATCTCGCTGGCCGAACCGGTGATGGCGCCGGCGGCCTGCTGGATGCGCCCGACGATCCCGGCCAGCTGCGTGGCAGTGGTATTGGCGTCATCGCGCATGCGTGCGAACACGCCGTGGAACTCACCGTCCATACGTGCGGTGAGGTCGCCCTCGGCCAGCGCGGCCAGCAGCTCGGACAGCTTGCCCAGGTTGCGGTGGCTGACTTCCATCATCGCGTTGAGGTCGTTGATCATGCGTGCCGAGTCGTGCCTGAAGCGCGTGGCATCGCCGCGCTGGCTGAAGTCGCCATTGGCCGCGGCCTGGGCCAGGCGCTTGATCTCGGTGTTGATCGCCAGCAGGCTGGCCTTGGCCGCATCCATCGCTTCGTGCAGCACCGCACGCGTGCCGGGCAAACGTGCGGCGTCGCGCGACAGATCGCCTTGCGCGTATTCGTTGAGGATGCCGATCGCATCGACGATGGCGTCCAGGTGTTCGAAGATCATCGTGTTGATGCCGCCGGCCAGCTCGCCGTAGACACCGGGGAAATCGGTGGGCATGCGGTGGCTGACGTCTTCGCCGGCGTGCATGTGCATCATCACCTTGGTCTGCGCGGAGAAGCGCTCCAGCGTGTGCACCATGTCGTCGGTGGCCTTGAGCATCTGGCCGATTTCATCGCTGCCGTGCTGGGCGGTGCGCACGCTCAGATCGCCACGCGCCACGCCCTTGATGGCGGCGAGCGCGCGCGATACCGGTTCCAGGATCGAATTGCCGATCAGCCAGCCCACCAACAGGTTGAGCAGCACCAGCACGCCGCCGGCCATGGCGACGATGCCGGTGAAGGCCAGCGCCTGCGACTGGGTGTCGTCCAGATACACGCCGGTGCCGATCACCCAGCCCCACGGCTTGTACAGCGAGGCGTACGAGGTCTTCTGCACCGGGTCTTTTTCGCCGGGCTTGGCCCAGGCGTAATCGACGTAGCCGCCGCCGGCCTGCGCCGCGGTGACGAAGGTCGGGAAAATGCGCTTGCCGTCGGGGCTCAGCACATCGTTGAGCGGCTTGCCGTTGAGGTCCGGGCGGGTGGGGTGCATCAGCATCACCGGCGTCTGGTCGGTGACGTAGATGTAATCCACGCCGCCACGTGCGCGCATGGTGGACAAGGTATGCAGCGCGGCCTTCTTGGCGGTCGCCACATCCATCTCGCCTTTTTCGGCGCGCTCGGCATACCCATTGACCACCGCAATCGCCATTTCGATCTGGCTCTTGAGCCCGTCGCGGCGCGTATCGGTGAGATCCACGTATTGCATGCGTGCGGCGATCACCGCCAGCGCGATGATGCCCAGCGCCACCAGCGCGGTCTGCGCCAGAAACTTGCGCTTCAGCGGAACGTTGGCCAGCGTGTTTGCAATCGTGGTCTTGAAGGTCATGGCAGGTATCCAGCAAAGGAATGTGACCGAGGTAAGTCGAATAGCGACCTGATCCCCAAAATGTTGAGCACGGTGCGACAGCCGGTACGGAGGCGGTTTTTCAGTGCTTTTCGCAGTTGCGGCTGCCGCAAACCGGGCGTGTCAGCTGGTTGCCATGGTTATGCGGCGGCAGCGCGCACCCGTCGGGCGGGCACGCGGCAGATGGACCAGCTGGACAAGGCAGCGCGCACCAGGACACAAGGACCTGCGTGGCAGGCCACGTGCTCCGGGCCAGAGCAGGGCTGGCCGGAAGGGCTGCGATGCCGCTGCGACCACTGCGACCACTGCGGTCGCGACGCGGGCGTTGCTCAGTGGCGTTGCGGATTGCCCACGCTGGCCACCGACTGCTGCAGGGTGTGCAGTTCGGTCCACAGCAGCTGCCGCGTGTCGCCTGCATGGCCCAGCGACAAGGCTTGCGCAGACTGCAGGTCGCCGTCGTGCAGGGCGCGGTTGGCCTGGCGATGCTGCGCCAGATACTGGCCCAGTTGCTGCTGCACCAGCGCAAACTGGCGCGCCTGCTCGCCCTGCGGCGCGCTGGCCTGGAAATAGCCCGCATGCCGTGCGATGCGTTGACGCAGGTTGCCCAGACGCTCGTCGTAGGCCTCGATGCGGGCGGGGTCATGCGCTGCGGCAAGCTGCGCCCGCTGCTCGTCGCGCAACTGCACCAGGTCGATGGCGAGCGACTGCAGCGCGTTCACCGGCACGTTGTCCAGCAGGACCGAGACCGGCGCAGCCGGTGCCGCGAAGGACGGCGGCAACGAGATGCTGGCAGCCAGCAGCGCGGCGGCGCACACCGAGCCCAGCATGTGGCGGACAGCGCGTGGTGAGTTGACGGCAGGCATGCGGACTTCCTTGGACGTGGCGCGGGCCAGGCAGCCCTCATTGTTCCTGGTATCGGCCGCCGAAGCTTGTGCTTGATCACCTTTCGACAAACGGCAGCCTTGCCTGGGAATCGCAGCGGTGTTGCGGTGGGCTGCCAGTCGCTGCCAGATGGCAAAACGCCCCGACAAAATCGGGGCGTTTTAGCGTCAATGCCAACGTGTCAAACCGCACAGGGCGTTTGCTTCTCCCACCGGGAGAAGGTTGCGCGCAGCGCCGGACAAGGGCAGGACGCAGCCTGGTGCGCTTAAACCACCGTCAGATGCCGCGCGGCGGGTGTGCGACTTGTCGCAGGCGGCGCAGCGTTCGGCTGGATCCTGAAGATCGCCACCGCATCCGACAGCTGCCCGGCCTGCGCTTCCATCGCGCGTGCGGCGGCGGTGGCTTCTTCCACCAGCGCGGCATTCTGCTGGGTGGCCTGGTCCATCTGCGTCACGGTCAGGTTGACCTGTTCGATGCCGGCCGACTGTTCCTGCGAGGCGGCGGAGATCTCGCCCATGATGTCGGTGACACGCTGCACCGAAGAGACGATCTCGCTCATGGTGCTGCCGGCCTGGTTCACCAGCGCCGCGCCTTCGGCGACCTTGCTCACCAAGTCGTCGATCAGCTGCTTGATCTCCTTGGCCGCACCGGCCGAGCGCTGCGCCAGCGTGCGCACTTCCGAGGCGACCACGGCGAAGCCGCGGCCCTGCTCACCGGCCCGCGCCGCTTCCACCGCCGCGTTCAAGGCCAGGATATTGGTCTGGAAGGCGATGCCGTCGATGACGCTGATGATGTCGGCGATCTTCCTGGACGATGTCTCGATGTCGGCCATCGTCGCGACGACCTTGCCGACCACCTCGCCACCTTGCGAGGCCACGCCGGCCGCGCCGATTGCCAATTGGTTGGCCTGGCGGGCGCCTTCGGCATTCTGTCTGACGGTGGAGGTGAGCTCCTCCATCGAGGCGGCGGTTTCTTCCAGGTTGGCCGCCTGCTGTTCGGTGCGCTGCGACAGGTCGTTGTTGCCGGCGGCGATATCGCTGGCCGCCGCATTGATCGACGTGGTGGCGTGCTGGATGCGCCCGACGATGGCGGACAACTGCTCGGTGGTGGCATTGGCATCGTCGCGCATCTGCGCGAACACACCGTGGAACTGGCCATGCATGCGCTCGGTCAGGTCGCCGGCGGCAATCGCCTGCAGCACCTTGGACAACGCGCCCAGGTTGCCATCGGCGGTGGCCATCAACCGGTTGAGGCTCTCCACCATGGCCAGGAAGTCGTACTGGAAGCGCTGCGTATCGCCACGCACGCTGAAGTCGCCATTGGCCGCGGCCTGCGCCAGCAGCTTGATCTCGCTGTTCATCGCAGACAGATTGCGCTTGACCGCATCCATGGTGTCGCAAAGCACGGCTTTTTCGCCGGGCAGGCGGTCCATGTCCTGGCTCAGGTCGCCGATCGCATAACGCGACATGATCTGCGCCAGCTTCATCTTCACTGCGATATGCGAATCGACCAGGGCATTGGTGTCGCGCACCATGCTGCCGTATTCGCCGGGAAACACCGCTTCGTCCATGCGGAAGCTGATCTGCCCGTTGTCGTGGCGGCGCGCCATGTCCTGCTGTGCGGCGGCAACGGCCTTGAGCTGGTCCTGCATGCCGCGCATGCTGGTCAACAGCTGGCCGGGTTCATCGCCGGGCTGCGGGCCGATCGGGTTGTCCAGCTTGCCGTGCGCAATGGCGTCGGCGACCTGGGTGGCCTGGGTCAACGGACGTACCAGGCTGCGCGAGATCAGCCATGCCAGTGCGGCGGCCAGGCCAGCCGACAGCAGACCGAAGGCGATCAACGCGCGGTTGGCCAACGCAACGCTGCCCAGAATGGCGGCGGCACCGGCAGCGTTCTGCGCGTTCTGCAGTTCCACTGCGGCGGCAATCGCCTTGGAGCGGCGCTCCAGCAATGGCTGCGCTTCGCCGCGCAACAGCTGCTTGGCGCCGTCCAGATTGCCGGCGCGGATCATGCCGAGCAGACGGTTGTTGGTGGCGCGGGCGGCGGTGAGGCTGTCTTCGATGCGCTGGCGCGCACGCATGCCATCTGCGGTGGTCGGCAGGCGTTTCAGCGCAGCCCACAGCTGGGCGTAATGCGCGCGATTGACCTTGAGCTGCGCATCGATCGCGGGCTGTTGCTGCGGCGTGGCCAGCATGAAGTCGCGGATGTAACGCTCGCCCAGCATATTGCTCTCGCGCATCTGGTTGAGCAGCTGCGCCTTGCGGTTGTTGATCTTGATGATGATCGAGACCTGGTTGTTGACGGTCTTGAATTCATACAGCGCCAGGCTGGTCGAGCCGGCCAGCAAAACGATCAGCAACGCAAATGCCAACGCCAGGCGTCGCCCGACGTTGAGGGAGTGCAGAAATTTCATGGTGTTCTCTGGGAGGAGGGAGGAAAAGAGGTACAGCGGTAGCGTTCGCTTGCCGGTTTTCTTGAGCTTGCCGGCGTTTGCCAGCCCGCCTGCGTTCTTTATGTGTGACGCGTTGCGCAGTGCGCGTGTGGGAGAGCGGGGGAGGAGCGATGTGGCGTGAGCTCACGTTGCAGATCGCGTACGGCCAACGCTGAGCACGCCGCGCGCATGCAGGCGTGCTCACCCACAGCAGGCAAGCAGCAAAACCAGGGCACACGGACGCATCGCAACGACAAAGCCCCGGCATCGCTGCCAGGGCTCTGTCGTTGCCGCACAAAATCGGCGGCCTGGGCGCTTTGAGCCCCTCTCCTGCGGGAGAGGGGTGATGCGAGGGTACCGGCGAAGCCGCGTGTAACTCCAACTGTGCGTGGCTGTGCGCGTACCCTCATCCGCCCCTTCCGGGCACCTTCTCCCGATGGGAGAAGGGGATCACACTGCACTTCTTGCGTGGCCTGGCGTGTTACGCGGCCTGCGGCACACGCAGCGAGCGCACCAGCCCGCCGATGTCCACGATCAGCGAGACCCGGCCATCGCCCAGGATGGTGGCGCCTGAGACACCCGGGATACGGCGGTAGTTGTTCTCGATGTTCTTGACCACGACCTGTTGCTGGCCGAGCAGTTCATCCACTTCCAGCGCGATCTTCTGGCCGTCGCCTTCGACCACCACCACCAGCGGTTCCTGCGAGGACTGCTGCCCGCCGAAGCCGTAGTAGTCGGTAAGCGACAGGATCGGCAGGTACTCGCCGCGCACCCGCAGCACCCGACCGTCGCCCGCCATCGAGCGGATGTCTTCCGGCGCCGGCTGCAGTGCCTCGAGCACGTAGGCCAGCGGCAGGATCAGGGTTTCGCCGGCGACCGAGACGGTCATGCCGTCGAGGATGGCCAGGGTCAGCGGCAGGCGGATCAGCACGCGGGTACCGCTGCCGGCGTTGCTTTCCAGCTGCACTTCGCCACCCAGGCCCTGGATGTTGCGGCGGACCACGTCCATGCCCACGCCACGACCGGACAGATCGGTCACCGCATCGGCGGTGGAGAAACCCGGTGCGAAGATCAGGTCCCACACCTGCGCGTCGGTCGGGTTGTCCGGCACGGCGATGCCGCGTTCGGCGGCTTTTTCCAGGATCTTGGCGCGATTGAGGCCGCGGCCGTCGTCGCTGACTTCGATCACGATATGACCGCCCTGGTGCGAGGCCGCCAGGGTGATCGTGCCGGTTTCGTCCTTGCCGGAGGCGCGACGCGCATCGGGCATTTCCAGGCCGTGGTCGATCGAGTTGCGCACCAGGTGCACCAACGGATCGGCAATCTTTTCGATCAGGCCCTTGTCCAGTTCCGTGCCTTCGCCGATGGTGCGCAGGCGCACCTGCTTGCCGAGGCGGCTGGAGAGGTCGCGGACCAGGCGCGGGAAGCGGCGGAACACTGCGTCCACCGGCAGCATGCGCACGCCGATGACCGCTTCCTGCAGATCGCGGGTATTGCGTTCGAGCAGATCCAGGCCGGCGAACAGCTGTTCGGCATGCGCCGGATCCAGGCCGGTGGAGACCTGCTTGAGCATGGCCTGGGTAATGACCAGCTCGCCGACCAGATTGATCAGGGCATCGACCTTGTCGACGCTGACGCGGATCGAGGTTTCCGCTTCGGCCGCGGCGGCCTTGGCCGGCGCGGCAGCGGCGGCGGCAGGTTCGGCAGCGGCGGCAGGTGCCGCAGCGACGGCGACAGGCGCAGCGGCGGCTTCGACGGCCAGGCTCGGCGGCGGGCCGGGCACCGCCATCGGGCGGATGTCCAGCTCGCAATCGTCCACCACCCAGGCGAAGGTGTCTTCGATCTTGCTGCGCGGAATCTTGCCGATCAGGCCCAGATCCCAGGCCAGGTAGGCTTCCAGCGGGTCGATGTTCTCGAAGCCCGGCATGCGCTCCAGGCGCGCGGCAATCTGCAGCGGGCCCAGGTGCTCGAGCTCGCGGATGATGCGCAGCGGGTCGTTGCCGCTCATGAACAGCGACGGCGCCGGGGTGAAGCCGATATGCCAGGCTTCGGGTTCTTCTTCCTTCGGCTTGGCCACCGCCGCGGGGGTCGGCGCTTCGCCGGCCAGCACCGCGTTCAAGCGGGTATGCACGGCCTTGACCGCGGCCGGGTCGGCCGGGGTGCCGTGTTCGGCTTCGCGCAGCAGCGCGCGCAGCACGTCGACCGAGCCGAGCATGGCATCGACCGCATTGGGCTCGAGCTGGCGCTTGTTGGAGCGCAACTCGTCCAGCAGCGTCTCCAGCACGTGGGTCAGGCCGGCGACCGCTTCGAAACCGAAGGTGGCAGCGCCGCCCTTGATCGAGTGCGCGGCGCGGAACACCGAGTTGATGATTTCCGGGTCGCGGTTGCCCTCTTCAAGGGACAACAGCCCGGCCTCCATCGCGTCCAGCCCTTCGCGGCTTTCCTCGAAAAAGGTGGCGTGGAAACGTTGCAGGTCCATGCTCATGGGCGTGACATCCGATGGTGAGGCAAGTGGAATTAACCCAGAACTTTCTGGACGGTGGCGATCAGCTGTTCCGGGTTGAACGGCTTGACCAGCCAGCCGGTGGCACCGGCGGCCTTGCCTTCGGACTTCTTGTCGGCCGCCGACTCGGTGGTGAGCATCAGCATCGGGGTGAACTTGTAGTCCGGCAGCTGGCGCAGCTCACGGATCAGCGAGATGCCGTCCATGTTGGGCATGTTCACGTCGGTCACCACCGCGTTGAAGCGTTGGCCCTTCGCGCGGCCCAGCGCCACGGCGCCGTCCTCGGCTTCTTCGACGGCAAAGCCGGCAGAGGTGAGGGCGAAAGAGACCATCTGGCGCATTGACGCCGAATCGTCCACCACCAAGATACGTGCGCTCATGCGGCGTTCTCCACAGATTTCAGGTTGTCATTGGATGCGGAAAGTCCGAGCGCGTCGGTGACGCCGAGCAGACGGGCCGCATCTCTAAAAGTGTCGTTGCAGCCATCGAATTCGGTATGCAACCCCGCCTGGCGGCGGGTCTGCACAAAGGCACAGAGCAACTGCACGCTGGCGGTATGGATACGCCGGACGTCGCCGGCATTGAGCACCACTTCGCCGTCCTGGGCCAGGAACGCGGCAAGCTTCTGCTTGAGGTCGGCGCTGGTCTCGATGCCGAGATCCTCACCCAATGTCACTGTGCTCATTGTTGCTCCGAACGGATGGTTCTATGCGTACTAACGGCGGGCGGCGGGAAAGCTTTAACGGTGAATCGTTGCGCGTGCAGGTGCGCGTCAGCTGCGGGCCGGATCAATGCAGCAAATGGCTGGCATCGAGCAGGATCATCGGCTGATGGCCCAGCCGCGCGACGCCGCGGAACAGGTTGTTGGAAATGCGGCACAGGCGTGCGTTGTCCGGTGGTTCGATCTGCTGATCGGTCAGGCTGGTGACGTCTTCCACCGCCGACACGCGCAGGCCCATGGTCTCGCCGTTTTCCTCCAGCACCACCACGCGCGTCTGCAGATCCATGTTGATCGGCGCCGAGCCCAGATGCATGCCCAGGTCGATCACCGGCACCACCTGGCCACGCAGGTTCATGATGCCGAGCATCGCGCTGGCGGTGCCGCGCAGTGGCAGCAGCGGCACCGGCAGTACCACCTCCTGCACCTTGAGCAATTCCAGCGCATAGGTCTGTTCGCCGCAGCGCAGGCGCAGCCAGCGCGTGCTGCGTTCGGCCGCGCGCCGCTCGGCCTGGATGTGCTCGGCCTGGCCGGGGGCCAGCAGTGCCTGCAGGCCTTGCGGATAGATCGGCGACGGCGGCGCGCGGTGCGGTGCCTGCATCGGTGCCGGCGCAGGCCGCGCAGGTGCCGGCGCGGCGGGTGCGGCATCGGCAAAGGCCGGGTCGGCATCCATCTCCGACAGCAGATCGGCGGCCAGCAGGTCCGCGCCGGAGGCAGCGCTGGCGAAGGCCGGGTCCGCGTCCATCTCGGCCATCAGGTCGGCAGTGCTCATGAACGGGCTGGGCGCCGCCGTGGCGAACGCCGGGTCGGCATCCATTTCGGCGAGGAAATCGGCAGCGATGTCTGCAGCGCTGGGCGCGGCGACCACCGGCGGGCCGAAGGCCGGGTCGGCATCCATTTCGGCGAGGAAATCGGCGGCGATGTCTGCGGCGCTGGGCGCGGCGACCACCGGCGGGCCGAAGGCCGGGTCGGCATCCATTTCGGCGAGGAAATCGGCGGCGATCGCATCGGCGCTGAGCACCGCGGCGATCGCGTTGGACGTGGCCGCTTCGGAGACAGCGGCGGCTTCGGGGGCCGCGGCAGCCTGCACCGGCGCTTCGGCCAGCGTGACGTCTGCCTCGGCAGTTGCCGGTGCCGCCGCGACGGTGGCAGTGGCAGTGGCAGCCAGGGCAGTGGGCTCGACGCCGGCATCGTGCAGCAGGCCTTCCAGATAATCGTCCAGCTCACCGTTGGCGGTGTGGTTGCTCATGCGGCTTGCTCCATACGCACCGCGTCATCGGCCAGCACCCATTCCAGCGCACGGCGATAGGCGGACAGGCCGCGGCCCTGGTAGTCGCCGCCGGTGGCGGGGACGGTCAATGCGGCGGCATTGCAGATTCGGGTATCCACCGGCACCGCGTCTTCCCAGACGACGGCGCCGTAGGTGTCCTGCATCTCCTTGAGCGTCTCGGTGCCGGCGCGGGTGCGGCGGTCGAACAGGGTCGGCAGGATCGACACCGGCAGTGCGCGGCGACGCGAACGCTGCACCATGTCGGCGGTACGCACCATGCTGGCCAGGCCATGCAGCGCCAGCGGCTCGGCCTGGGTCGGCACCACCACGCGGTCGCAGGCGGCCAGCGCGTTGATCATCAGCAGGCCGAGCGTGGGTGGGCAGTCGAGCAGGATGTAGTCGTGCTGGCCGGCATGCCGGGTCATCGCGTTCTGCAGGGCCAGGCCCAGGCCGGGCTGGTTGGCGCTGCGGCGTTCCAGCGTGGCCAGTGCGGCTTGCGCGCAGACATAGGACAGGCCGGGGATGGCGCTTTCGTGGGCCAGGCTGGCCAGGTCGCTCGGCGGGGTGCCGAACAGGTCCAGCACCCCGCGCGGCGGCGGGTCGATCGCCACCCCGAACGCGCGGGTGAGTGAGGAGTGCGGATCGAGGTCGATCAACAATACCCGGTGGCCGAGCGCGGCCAGGCCACGACCCAATGCCAGCGTCGTGGTGGTCTTGCCGACGCCGCCCTTCTGGTTGGCGATTGCCCAGATACGCATCTCACTGCACTCCTTGAATTACGGCGGGAACGGAACTTGTGCCGCTTTCGGTGGTGACGGCCGTTTGGCCGCCGTCAGACTTGGGAAGCTTGGGCGCCCCGGCGGCGGTCGCATGCAGCTGCGATGGCGGATCGGGTGCGAGTGAGCCAGCCGAGTCAGCGAGGATGATCAACACCACACGCCGGTTCGCATTCCGTCCCGCCTCAGTGCTGTTATCGGCACGTGCGCGGAATTCTCCATAGCCCACCATCGCCAATCGCTGCGGGGCGATGCCGTCGTCGGCAAACAGGTGCACCACGCTGGCGGCGCGCGCGGCCGACAGCTCCCAGTTGGAGGGGAACTGTGCGGTGGCGATCGGCTGGTTGTCGGTATAGCCCTCCACGCGCACGCCGTTGGGCGCATCGCGCAGCACCGCGGCCAGTGCCGACAGGGTGCCGCGGGCGCTGCCGGCCAATGCCGCCGAGCCGGTACCGAACAGGATGTCGCTGTTGATCTCCACCTCGATCCACAGATCGTTGCGGCGGATGGTGATGAGTTTCTGGTCGATCAGCGGCGCCAGCGTCTTGCCCAACTGCTGGGCCACCGCGTCCATCTGCCGCTGCGCACGCGCCAGCTGCGCCTGGTTGCGCAGCGACACCGGCATGCGCATCTGCGCGGCCATCGACGGCAGCAGGGTGGGGTCGGTCGGTCCTCTGGACGCGGCCATCGGCGCGCCGGCCTTGATCACCGACGGGCGGTCGTAATCGGCGCCCAGGGTCTGGGTCCTGCCCACCTGCACCGGGCTGGCGGCGGTGGACGCGCCACCGAAGGCGGTGGTCAGCGCCTGCGCCATGACCTTGTACTTGCCCTCGTTGAGCGAGGAGATTGCGTACATCACCACGAAGAACGCCAGCAGCAGCGTCATCAGATCGGCATACGGAATCGCCCACGCTTCGTGGTTGCCATGGTCTTCGTGGTGTTTGCGACGGCGGGCCATGACGGGACTAATGCAAGTAGCCTGCCAGTTTCGACTCGATGTTGCGCGGGTTCTCGCCCTGGGCGATCGCGATCAAGCCTTCGATCGCCATTTCGCGCTCGTTGGTGCTGCAATGGATGACGCTCTTGAGCTTGGCGGCGACCGGCAGGAACAGCAGGTTGGCCGAGGCGATGCCGTAGATGGTGGCGGTAAAGGCCGCGGCGATGCCATGGCCGAGCATGGCCGGGTCGGCCAGGTTCTTCATCACCGCCATCAGCCCGAGCACCGCACCGATGATGCCCAGCGTGGGCGCGTAGATGCCCATGCCTTCGAACACCTTGGCCGCGGCAAGGTCCTGCCGCTCCTGGTTGTCCATTTCGATCTCGAGCATATGCCGCATGGATTCGGGCTCCACGCCATCGACCAGCATCTGCAGGCCCTTGCGCAGGAACGCGTCGTCCTGGCGCGGCAGCTGGTCTTCCAGGCCCAGCAGGCCCTGGCGGCGGGCGATGTTGCTCCACTCGACGATGCGCGCCAGCAACTGCGGGCGGTCGCTGGCCGGCGGCTGGATCACCCAGCGCAGGATCTTGAAGGCGCGCCGGAAAACCGCCGGCGAGGTGTGCAGCAGGATCGCCGCCACGGTGCCGACGATCACGATCACGAAGGCAGCCGGCGACCACAGCGACGAAATGCCGGCGCCTTTCAACACGCTGCCGCCCACGATCGCCACGATCGCGAGCACCAGTCCGATGATGCTGAGTCTGTCCATGGAAGCGATATCGGCGCGAGCGCGGCGGACTTGATAGGCGCGCTCGGTCGATGCGCCAGAAAGTTGTCGTTTTGCGGCATGGGCCGCTTCCACGGCGTCGATGCAGGGGTGACAGGTCATCGGCGCATGCGCTCCCGACCAGGGCGTGTCATCAATGCCGCAGCAGGCCCGCCCCCCTTGCGCGTGTACGCAGGCAACAAGCGCGCGCAGGTTCGGTGTGGCGATCGCGTTGGCGACGGCCGCCAAGCGGCGTGTGGTGGGCGATGCCCTCACGTCGATCCAGTCTCTTGCTGAGCTCGGTTTTAAATCAGGTGTGTGCTGGCGCTTCGGCAAACCGCTTGCGTCCGGTTGCGGGCAAGGGTGTGTTGCTTGCAGCGATCACGCTGCTGCAGCCGGCGACGCGGCAGGTTCTGCCGTGCAGCGTGCAAGCGTGGCGGGCCGGCCGCCCATCGTGGATGCCTCGCAACGCCGCGGGTCTGTTGCGCGGCAGAATGCGCTGCCGCATGGGCTGTGCTACTTAGCTTTCCACGGCATTAGAACGATCTAATCGCATCTGCGTGGAAGCGGACGCAAGAGGAGGGGGGCGCAACGGCGCCGGATATTTCTGCGTCACTTCGCGCGGCGTCTTTGTCCGATCGTTGGATCGACAGGAATCCGCCGAAGCCGATCACTATTGGGAGAGCATGATCGAAATGAACTGCATGCCATTCGCACGCAACCGCAGCACGCTGTCCGCCGGTATCGCCATCGTCTTGTTCGCGAGCGCCGCCTCTACCACCGCTGTCGCCCAGCAGGCCGACGCCACGCCGGCGCCCACCGGCCAGGCCGAGTTGCAGGCCACGGACCTGGATGCGGTGACGGTGACCGGCTACCGCTACGCGATCGAAAAAAGCCTGGAGCAGAAGCGCAACGCCAACGCCGTGGTCGATGTGATCACCGCCGAGGACGTGGGCAAGTTCCCCGACAAGAACGTGGCCGATGCGCTGCAGCGCGTGCCCGGCGTGGTCATCAGCCGCGACGGCGGCGAAGGCAAGAACGTCAGTGTGCGCGGCCTGTCCTCGGAGCTGGTGCTGACCGAATTGAACGGCAACTACATCGCCACCGCCGAGTCCAACGGCGACCCGACGCGCTCGTTCAACTACACGCTGCTGCCGTCGAACCTGCTGGGCAGCGCGGAGCTGTACAAGACGCCGGAAGCGCGCATCGACGAAGGCGGCATCGGCGGCACGGTGATCCTGCAGACGCGGCGCCCGCTGGAACTGGAGCCACATTCCGGCTTCGTCTCGGCCGAGGGCACCTGGTCCGATACCAGCAAGAAGACCGACGGCCAGTTCTCCGGTTCGTATTCGTGGCACGACAAGGACAACCGCTTCGGTGTCTTCGTTGGCTACACGCAGCAGAAGCGCACCGCACGGACGCTCGATGCCAGTACCGAGAGCTGGCAGTGGTACGGGCGCGACGAAGTCGGCCCGGCGGTCGACGTGAACGGAAATCCGTCCGACTTCAACGCCAACTGGTGGGGCGGGACCGGCTTCTGGAACCAGGACGGCAATTACTCCACCGGTTTCATGATGCCGACGGCGGTCAGCCTGGGCGCCAAACGCGAGGAGCGCGAGCGCAAGGGCGCGCAACTGACCTTGCAGTTCAAGCCGACCGACGACCTGACGCTGACCGCGAACTACTTCCGCTTCGACCTGTCGCAGGACTCGCAGACCAATACCATCAAGATTCCCGAGTGGAACATTGCCCGCTATAACGGCGACGGCAACTGGCGCGGCGGCCGTTTGCTCGACCGGCTGCAGTTCGATCCCAGCGGCACGATTGTCACTGGCGCCGCCTACAGCCTGCGCCCGGGCAAGACCTACTACTGCAGCGAGGCCGAGGCCGCCGCGGCCGGCCTGCCGCCGGGCGGCTGGGGCTCGGACGATTGCACCGTGCCGACCCCGCAGATCACCGGCAGCTACAACATCGAGAAATCGCAGTCGCAGACGGTGGACCTGGGCGGCGAATGGCGTGGCGAGCAGGTGGACGTGGCGTTCAAGGTCGGCCGCACCTGGGCCAAGGGCGGGCCGGAGCTGCAGTTCTCGCTGCCGATCAAGCCGCGCCTGCAGAACGCCGACGGCAGCTGGAGCAACGGCAACTTTGCCAGCGCCTGGGACCTGACCGGCACGCCGTCCATGACATTCTCGCCGCAGCTGATGCAGAACCTGCGCGACGGCATCCTGCAGGTCGACCTGGGCTCGACCGGCTCGTCCTGGACCCGCAACACCAACCAGCAGCAGTACGCGCAGATCGATACCACCTGGCATTTCGACGGCGAGGTGGTCGACTCGCTGCAGTTCGGCCTCAAGCGTCGCGACGGCGGCATCCACCGCAGTACCGGCAACAACTACTGGGTGTGCCCGGGTACCGATCCAAGTGACTACGAAAACCGCTACTGGAACGGGCGCTGCAATGCCATCGCCACCCAGTTCTCGCCGGGCCTGCTGTTCGCGCAGGACAACCTGGCCGGTGGCGTCAACGCCAGCGCGTTCCCGGCGATCAACTTCCCGGGCTACATCGGCTACTTGAACCAGACCTACGGCGCGATGCAGACCCGCAACGAAGACAACTTCGTCTACAACGTCGACGAGGAGATCTATTCCACCTACCTGCAACTCAACTTCCACACCGAGCGGCTGCGTGGCAACGTTGGCGTGCGGGTGGCGCGCACCGGCCAGCGTGCCGATTCCACCGACAAGGTGACCGCCTACAACGACTACTTCTTCGATGGCACCGACGGCAACCCGCTGGCCTGCCAGCAGGGCGCCGCCACGCCCGGCGGCGCGCCGGCCGACACCTATTGCGGCACCGAAGGCTACTGGCGTTTGGCCGACAGCGTGCAACGCACCGAGTCGTTCGTGGTCAGCGGGCTGGACCGCAACTACACCGACGTGCTGCCGAGTTTCAACCTGGCCTACGACCTGACCGAAAACCTGTTGCTGCGCGCGGCAGCCGCGAAAGTGATCGCACGCCCTAGCTACAACGACATCGCCGCGCCTGGCAGCCTGGAGTTTTACAGCCCCGAGTACGTGGCCGACCGGCGCCTGACCGGCGGTGCCAGCGAGCAGGGCTGGTACGGCTCGGGCAGCAACAAGAACCTGGAGCCGTACAAGGCCAACCAGTTCGACCTGGGGCTGGAATGGTATTTCCACCCGGGTTCGGTGGCAGGTGTGGGGCTGTTCCGCAAGAACGTGGAGAACTTCGCGGTCGACGTGATCAGCGACGTCAACATGATGGTCGACGGGCAACCGGTCACCGTGCAGAACTACAGTACCCAGGCCGGCGGCCAGGACGCGGTCTCGCAGGGTGTGGAGCTGTACGCGCAGCACACGCTGCCGTCCGGCCTCGGTGCGCAGTTCAACTACACCTACAACGATGCCAGCAAGGCGGCGGTGCGGCTGGAGGACGGCACCGAGGCCGGCAAGACGTCCATGCCGGGCAGCGCCAGGAACCAGACCAACCTCACCGTGTTCTATGAGACCGACAGCCTGCTGCTGCGCGCCTCGTACAACCGTCGCGGTGAGCTGGTGCAAGGCCTGGTCAACGGCTTGAACGTCTTTGAGGAGCCGTACTACCAGATCGACGTCAACGCGGCCTACAACATCACCCCCGCGCTCAGCCTCACCGCCTCGGTGCTGAACCTGACCAAGCAGGAGTCCCGCGCGCACCTGGGCGAGGACACCCGCGCCCGCTTCTACAGCGGCGGCTACGCAGGCCGACTGGCGTATCTGGGACTGACCTATAAGTTCTAGGCGCCAACTTGTCGCGCCCATGCCTGCCGCGTGGCGGTATGGGCGCGATGGTTTGGCGACGCGGGCTGAAGTGTTCGCCGTCCACGACAACACCTTCGTGCGCACGCGGTCGGTCGGCGATGCTGCGCTTGACTCAGAGCTCGCTGAAAGAAGTGAACCTGGAACCGTTATTTCGAACCGTTATTTCCCAGCGCAGTCAGCTGGTAATCCCCCCACTTCTAGCGGTCGCCAGAAGTGGAGCTAAGTGGCCATCGCCAACTTCATGGCAGGCGTGATGC
>NZ_JAJGQM010000027.1 GCF_020784175.1 Xanthomonas campestris pv. asclepiadis | reverse complement strand
CTCCAACAACACAGTTGCTACAGGGACGTACTTGCGGCGTGTCCTGCGATGGTGGGCGGGCAAGGGCCCTGCAGCAAATCGGCAGAATCGAGGCAGCAGCAGCGTCGAACGCGCCGCTGCGCGCCACGTCGGTGAACAGCCGTTACTGCACTTCCAGCCCGTCCACCTTCTGCCAGCCGCGCGGCAACAACGCCCCGCGACTCGCGCGCGCGCCCAAATAGGTATCCAGGTCCTTGAATGACAGGCTCATGGTGCGTGCGCCGCTGCGCACCAGCAGCGTGTTGCCCGGTGCCACCGCCACCACCGCGACCACGCGCTCGGTGCCGAGCTTGGCCTTGGGGATGTCGATGATCTTGTTGCCTTTGCCCTTGTCCAGTTCGGGCACATCGCTGGCCGTCACTGCCAGCAGATTGCCGGCGCTGGTGACGGCCACGATGCGGTCGCTCTGCGGGTTGGTCACCTGCGCAGGCGTCAGCACCTGTGCGCCGGTGGTCAGGTTGAGCATCGCCTTGCCGGCCTTGTTGCGACCGGTAAGGTTTTCGAAGCGGGTAACGAAGCCGTAGCCATGCGAGGACGCCAGCACGAAGCGGGTGGCGTTGTCGGCACTGGCCATGACCTGGAATGCCGCGCCCGAGGCCGGCGAGAAACGGCCGGTCAACGGTTCGCCATTGCCGCGTGCCGAGGGCAGGGTATGCACGGCGGTCGAATAGGCGCGGCCTTCCGAATCCAGGAACGCCACCTGATGCGTGCTGCGGCTGCGCACCGCCGCCAGCAGGCTGTCGCCTTCGCGGTAGGACATGCCGGCCGGGTCGACCTCGTGGCCCTTGGCCGCGCGTACCCAGCCCTTTTCCGACAGCACCACGGTCATCGGTTCGCTGGCGACCATCTCGGTTTCATCGATCGCCTGGGCGGCGCCACGCTGCACCAGCGGCGAGCGACGCGCGTCGCCGAACTTCTTGGCGTCAGCGGTCAGTTCGTCCTTGATCAGCTTCTTCAGCTTGGTCTTGCTTTCCAGGATGGCCATCAACTGCGCGCGTTCCTTGGCCAGTGCTTCCTGCTCGCCGCGGATCTTCATTTCTTCCAGGCGCGCCAGCTGGCGCAGCTTGGTTTCCAGGATGTATTCGGCCTGCTCTTCGCTGAGCGCGAAGCGGGCGATCAGCACCGGCTTGGGCTCGTCCTCGCTGCGGACGATACGTATCACTTCATCCAGGTTGAGGAAGGCGATCAACAAGCCTTCCAACAGGTGCAGGCGGCGCTCGACCTTCTGCAGGCGATGGTTGAGGCGGCGGGTGACGGTGTCGCTGCGGAAGGTCAGCCACTCGCTCAGCAGCTGGCGCAGGTTCTTCACCTGCGGGCGGCCGTCCAGGCCGATCACGTTGAGATTGACGCGGTAGCTGCGCTCAAGATCGGTGGTGACGAACAGGTGGCCCATCAACTGTTCGGCATCGACACGGTTGGAGCGCGGCACCAGGACCACCCGCACCGGGCTGGTGTGGTCGGACTCATCGCGGATGTCTTCCAGCCATGGCAGCTTCTTGGCGCGCATTTGCTGGGCGATCTGCTCGATCACCTTGGACGGCGAGACCTGGTACGGCAGCGCGTCGATGACGATGTTGGCGTGTTCTTTCTTGTAGGTGGCACGTGCGCGCACGCTGCCGTGGCCGGTCTCGTAGATTGCGCGCAGGTCGGCCACCGGGGTGATGATCTCGGCGGTGGTCGGGTAGTCCGGGCCGAGCACGTGTTCGCACAGTTCGGCAACCGTGGCATCGGGATTGTCGAGCAGGCGCAGCAGCGCGCTGACGATCTCGTTGAGGTTGTGCGGCGGCACATCGGTGGCCATGCCGACGGCAATGCCGGTGGTGCCGTTGAGCAACAGGTGCGGCAGGCGTGCCGGCAGCCAGGTCGGCTCCTCCAGCGTGCCGTCGAAGTTGGGCGCCCAATCGGTGGTGCCCTGGCTGATCTCGCCCAGCAGCACCTCGGCGATCGGGGTCAGCTTGGATTCGGTGTAGCGCATTGCCGCGAACGACTTGGGGTCATCGGTGGAGCCGAAGTTGCCCTGGCCCTCGATCAGCGGGTACCGGTAGGAGAACGGCTGCGCCATCAGCACCAGCGCTTCGTAGCAGGCGCTGTCGCCGTGCGGATGGTACTTACCGATCACATCGCCCACGGTGCGCGCGGATTTCTTCGGCTTGGCCGCGGCATTCAGGCCCAGCTCGCTCATCGCGAAGATGATGCGCCGCTGCACCGGCTTCAGGCCGTCACCCAGGAACGGCAGGGCGCGGTCGAGCACCACGTACATCGAATAGTCGAGATAGGCGCGTTCGGCGTACTCGCGCAGCGGCAGCTGCTCGAAGCCGTGGAAGGTGGGGCGGGTCAGATCGGTCATGTAAAGCCAGGTCCTACGAAAGAGGAGCCCGCGCCGCAGCGCGCGCTCGAAGAGCGCCGATTATCCGGATGCGGCGGGGGATGCCAAGCCGCGCGCATGCGTGCCGGCCAGATAACGCGTGGGTGGGGCGCCGAAATGGCGGTGAAACACACTGACGAAGGCGCTGGGGCTGCTGTATCCGAGCTGGTCGGCGACCTGGGCGACCGGGCTGCCCCGGCTGAGCCGCCGTAGTGCTTCCGCCAGCCGGGCCTGCTGCCGCCATTGCGCGAAACTCAACCCGGTCTCGCTGCGGAAATGCCGGCTCAGGCTGCGCGCCGACAGCCCGCCCCAGTCGGCCCAGGCGTCCAGCGGGCGCGGGTCGGCCGGGGTATCGAGCAACTGCCGGGCGATGCGCAGCCGCCGCCGGTCGGCCGGCATCGGCAGGTGCAGGTGGTCGATCTGCACCTGGTGCAGTTCGTCCAGCAGCACCGCGGCCAGGCGCTGTCGGGCGGGGTCGAGCGGCTGGCCCAGCGGCCAGTCGGCTGCGCGCATGATCACCTCGCGGGCGAGTCCGGTCAGGCGGATCACCCCGCCTTGCGCGGGCAATGCGGCGCAGGCGTCCGGCCGCACCACCACACCACAGCCGCGCAGCGGCCCGGCCAGCTCCACGGTGTGCTGCTGCCCGGGCGGCATCCAGCCGGCGCAGCCCGGCGGTAGCGACAGGGTTCCCTGCGCGGTGTGCACCGTCAGCACGCCGTGCTCCACGTACATCAATTGCCCGCGGACATGGGCGTGCCGGACGGCCTCCGGCGCCCATACCGCGCGCAGATTGGCCAGAAACGCGATCACCTCCGGTCCGTCGGCCCATTCGAAGCTGTCCCGCACACCGGGCGGCAGCGCATCGACAGTGGTTGGCGGGTTTTCGACAGTCATTGGCGCAATTGTATTACCAGGCCAGGCATGCAGCCGCGTAAGGTGGCGATCCTTGCTGGCGGTTTAATCCCTTCCGAGATATTTGTGTGGACAAATATATTTTTCGGAAGAAAATAGCCAGCCATGAATGACCTCTCCACCGCCTCGCCGTCGTTCGGGCTGCTGTTGCGCCAGGTGCGTGACGCGCTGATGCGTCAGCTCGATGCCGAAATGAAGGGCGAGCTGCCGGACTTCGGCTTCAGCCACTACGTCGGCCTGAATATCCTGGCGGTGCGCTCGCCCTGCACGGCCAACGAGCTGGCGCTGGCGCTGGACCAGACCCCGAGCGCGGTCACCCGCCTGCTCGACAAGCTCGAAGCGCTCGGTGCGGTGCGACGCGAGCCGCACGCGCAGGACCGGCGTGCGCTGCAGATCGTCATGACCGAACAGGGCGTGGCGCTGTGGGAGCGCCTGAAGCTGCGCGGCGAACGCGCCATCGAGCATGGCCTGCGCGATCTGGCCCCGCCCGAGCGCGAGCAACTCACCTCTCTTCTCATCCGTGTCCGCGATGCACTCAACTCATGAACGCTGCTAGTTCCCCGATTCAGATGCTGCGCCTGCGGTCCACGCAGCTTGCGCGGCCGCTCGTCCTCACTGCGCTGACGCTGGCGCTGGCCGCCTGCGCCAGCAGCCGCGGACTTGCCCCGCAGGGCACCATGCTGGAGCCGGGCGCGCTGCATGCCGAGCGCACCCTCGCCCAGGCCAACCTGAGCCCTGCCGCCTGGCCGACCAGCGACTGGTGGCGCGCCCTGGGCGATGCGCAATTGAATGCGCTGATTGCCGAAGGCCTGCAGCACAGCCCCAGCCTGGCCGCGGCCGACGCACGCCTGCGCCAGGCGCAGGCACGCATCGGTAGCGCGCAGGCCGATCGCGGCCCCAGCCTGTCGGTGTCCGGCGGCTATGCGGGCGTGCAGTTGCCCGAATCGATGGTGGGCGAGGAGCGCGGCGGCAAGTTCGGCGGCAACGGTCAACTGGTGCTGGACTTCCGCTATGGCGTGGACCTGTGGGGCGGCAAGCGCGCCACCTGGGAAGCAGCGGTGGACCAGGCGCATGCGGCCGAGGTGGACGCACAGGCGGCACGTTTGAACCTGTCGGCGGCGATTGCCGAAGCCTATGCGCAGCTCGACTACGCATGGCGCCTGCACGACGTGGCCAACGACGAGTTGACCCGCGTGCAGAAGACCCTGGACCTCACCCGGCAACGCCGCAGCGCCGGCATCGACAGCGATCTGCAGGTGCGTCAGGCGCAGGCCCGCGTGCCGTCGGCGCAGCAGCAGCTGCAGTCCGCGCAGCAGCAGATCGACGAGGCGCGCAATGCGCTGGCCGCTTTGATCGGGCAAGGCCCGGATCGCGGCCTGGAGATTGCGCGCCCGACGCTGGGGGCGGCCATCGCCACGCAGTTGCCGAGCAACCTGCCGGCCGACCTGCTGGGCCGCCGTCCCGATGTGGTCGCCGCGCGCTGGCGCGTGGAGGCCGCCAATCAGGACATTGCCGCGGCCAAGACCCGTTTCTATCCCAGCTTCAACATCACTGCGCTGGGCGGGGTGGTGAATCGCGATGTCGGCCAGTTGCTGGAAAGCGCCTCGGTCTTTGGCGTGGTTGCGCCGGCCCTGAGCCTGCCGATCTTCGATGGCGGCAAGCTGCGCGCCAATCTGGCCGGTAGCGATGCGCAATACGACCTGGCGGTGGCCGATTACAACCAGAAGGTGATCGACGCCCTGCGCGAGGTGGCCGACCAGGTCAACGCCGTGCGTTCGCTGGAGCAGCGTACGCATGCGCAGGACGACGCGGTGCAGACCGTGTCCGCCGCCTTCGCGCTTGCGCAACAGCGCTACCGCGCCGGTATCGGCAGCTATCTGGAAGTGCTCAGCGTGCAGGAGCAATTGCTCACCGCACGCCAGCGCATGGCCAGCCTGCAATCGCAACAACTGTTGGCCTCGGTGAGGTTGCAGCGTGCCCTGGGCGGCGGATTCACGCCGGAACCTGCGCGCGATACCGCACACGCCGCGACCACTTCCGCTCAACCGAATTCCTGAGACAGCAACGATGAGCCAGACGACTCCAACTTCTTCCCAACCTGCGCCGGCCGCGCCCAGCAAGCGCCGTGCGGCGCTGCGCATCGTGGCCATTGTGGTGATCCTGGCGATCATCGGTCTTGTGGTGTGGTACTTCCTGGTCGGCCGCTGGCACGAAGACACCGACGACGCGTACGTGCAGGGCAACCAGGTGCAGATCACCCCGATGGTCGGCGGCACCGTGGTCAGCATCGGCGCCGAAGACGGCATGCGCGTGGAGCGCGGCCAGTTGCTGGTGCAGCTGGACCCGGCCGACACCGCAGTCGCATTGCAGCAGGCCGAGGCCAATCTGGCCAAGACCGTGCGCCAGGTGCGTGGTCTGTACCGCAGCGTGGAAGGCGCGCAGGCCGAACTGTCCTCGCGCGAGGTGAGCCTGCGCAGCGCACGTGCCGACTTCGCACGCCGCAAGGATCTGGCCGCCAGCGGCGCGATCTCCAACGAAGAACTGGCGCATGCCCGCGAGGAACTGGCTGCGGCCGAAGCGGCGGTGAGCGGTTCGCGCGAGAGCTTCGAACGCAACCGCGCGCTGGTGGACGACAGCGCGGTGGCCAACCAGCCGGACGTGCAGACTGCCGCCGCACAGCTGCGTCAGGCCTATCTCAACCATGCGCGCACCGGTGTCATCGCGCCGGTGTCCGGCTACGTGGCACGTCGCTCGGCGCAGCTGGGCCAGCGTGTGCAGCCCGGCAGCGTGCTGATGGCAGTGGTGCCGCTGGAGCAGGTGTGGGTGGAAGCCAACTTCAAGGAAACCCAGCTCAAGCACATGCGCCTGGGCCAGGAAGTGGAGCTGCATTCGGATCTGTATGGCGGCGGCGTGAACTACACCGGCCGCATCGAAAGCCTGGGCCTGGGCACCGGCAGCGCGTTCTCGTTGTTGCCGGCGCAAAACGCCAGCGGCAACTGGATCAAGATCGTGCAGCGCGTGCCGGTGCGCATTGCGGTGGATGCCAAGCAACTGGCCGGCAATCCGCTGCGCATCGGTTTGTCGATGAAGGTCGACGTCAACCTGCATGACCAGCAGGGCAGCGTGCTGCCGACCAAGTTCGCCAATGGCGCGGTGTTCTCCACCGACGTGTATGCGCAGCAGTTGCAGGCCGCCGACGCGGACATCCAACGCATCATCCAGGACAACCTGCCTGCGCAGGCTGCGTCCAAGGCGGGCTGAGCCAGCATGTCTTCGCAAGCTCCCACCGCGCCAGGCGGCCCCTCGGCACCTGCGCCCGCCGCCGGCTTTCGCCCGGCGAGCGTGGCGTTGTGCACCGTGGGCCTGGCGATGGCCTCGTTCATGCAGGTGCTGGACACCACCATCGCCAACGTCTCGTTGCCGACCATCGCCGGCAATCTCGGCGCCAGTTCGCAGCAGGCCACCTGGGTCATCACTTCGTTCGCGGTCAGTACCGCGATCGCCCTGCCGCTGACCGGCTGGCTGAGCCGCCGCTTCGGCGAGACCAAGCTGTTCGTGTGGTCGACGCTGGCCTTCACCATTGCCTCGTTGCTGTGCGGCCTGGCCCAGAGCATGGGTATGCTGGTGGTGTCGCGCGCGCTGCAGGGGTTTGTTGCCGGGCCGATGTACCCGATCACCCAGAGCCTGCTGGTGTCGATCTACCCGCGCGAAAAACGCGGGCAGGCGCTCGCCTTGCTGGCGATGATCACCGTGGTGGCGCCGATCGCCGGCCCGATCCTGGGTGGCTGGATCACCGACAACTACAGCTGGGAATGGATCTTCCTGATCAACGTGCCGCTGGGCATCATCGCCAGCAGCATCGTCGGCTCGCAGCTGCGGCATCGCCCCGAGCAGCTGGAAAAACCGCGCATGGACTATATCGGCCTGATCCTGCTGGTGGTCGGCGTCGGTGCGCTGCAGCTGGTGCTGGACCTGGGCAACGACGAGGACTGGTTCTCTTCCGACAAGATCGTGGTGCTGGCCTGCGTCGCTGCCGTGGCGCTGGTGGTGTTCGTGATCTGGGAGCTTACCGACAAGGATCCCATCGTCGATCTCAAGCTGTTCCGGCATCGCAACTTCCGCGCCGGCACCCTGGCGATGGTGGTGGCCTATGCAGCGTTTTTCAGCGTGAGCCTGCTGATCCCGCAATGGCTGCAACGCGACATGGGCTACACCGCGATCTGGGCCGGCCTTGCCACCGCGCCGATCGGCATCCTGCCGGTGCTGATGACCCCATTCGTGGGCAAGTACGCGCTGCGTTTCGATCTGCGCATGCTCGCCACCGTCGCCTTCATCTTCCTGTCGTTCACCAGCTTCCTGCGCTCCAACTTCAACCTGCAGGTGGACTTCAGCCATGTGGCCACCGTGCAGTTGGTGATGGGCGTGGGTGTGGCTCTGTTCTTCATGCCGGTGCTGCAGATTCTGCTCTCGGACCTGGACGGGCGCGAGATCGCTGCTGGTTCCGGCCTGGCCACCTTCCTGCGTACCCTGGGCGGTAGCTTTGCCGCATCGCTGACCACCTACCTGTGGGCACGCCGCACCCAGGTGCACCATGCGCACATCACCGAACACATCTCGGTGTATACGCCGGGCATGCAGGAGCAGGTCACCGCGATGGGGCAGGGCGACCTGCAACGCGGCGCGGCATCGCTCAACAACATGATCAATCACCAGGCCTCGCAGATGGGCTTCAACGACATCTTCTACCTGCTCGGCTGGACGTTCCTGGCGATCATCTTCTTCCTGTGGCTGGCCAAGCCGCCGTTCGGTGCAGGTGCAGGCGGCGCAGCGGCGGCGGGTGGGCATTGAGCACGGGTGACAAGGCGTTTGGCCGCTCTGACATCGGCTAAGACAAAGAGTTCATGCCGGTGTAGTGCAGAGCGGGTGATCTGCGACTTGGCTGCAGGGCCCTTGCCCGCCCACCATCGCGGGACACGCCGCAAGTACGTCCTTGTAGGACCTTACGCGGCATCCATGCCGCGTAAGGTCCCACGACGGTGGACAGGCAAGGACCAGCCGGGATCATCGGTGTGCGTAGCGCTTCTCAAAGCAACCAACGAACCGTTTGGAGCGGTGAGGGTGTCGCGGCCTTGACCGACGCAGATGCGGAGATTCGTGTGTTCGCGCTCAACGTGTCGCTGTTTCCGGCGTCCCGCAATGCGCTGGACAGCCTTGCCGAGGTGTATGAGGCAAGCGGAGATCTCGCCCGTTCGAGCGCCATCCGGCAGGGCATCAAGGACATGCCCGTGCCACCTGGGAAACAGTGATCTGGCATGAGGTTGTGAGACCTCATCTGTTTGTTTCTGGTGCTTCCACCTGGCTGCAACGCATTGGCATTGGCCTTGATCGTGGACGTTTGGCGTCAAGCCTTGCATCCAGCTGGCCTTCCATCGGCATCCGTCGTGGAGGCGTCGAACACGGTCGCCACAGCCGCAACACGTGGTCGCGTGTCGAACGTCACTGACGGCGCACGCTTGCAGCGCTGCCGATCGGCGTGCTCGCCACTGGCGACAGACCATCTCGAATCGCATGGGCCAAACGCAAAAAACCCCGCATGAGCGGGGTTTTTTACGATCTACCGTGAGTCGTGGTGCCCAGGAGAGGACTCGAACCTCCACGAAGTTGCCCCCGCTAGCACCTGAAGCTAGTGCGTCTACCAATTCCGCCACCTGGGCGACTCAGGAGGCGAATTGTGCAAGTTGCGCGCGACGCTGTCAACGCATCTGGCACAAATTTTTCGTGGTGGCCGATGCCTGCCGGCGACAGGAGAAGACGCGTGGCGGACATGCGCACTGCATGCCCGCCACGCCACCGGATTACGGCAGCTGCGCCGCCTGCAAGCTGACCTCTGCACTCTGCACCGGTTCGCTTGCCGAACGTGCCAGCTGCACGCGATAGGTGCCGGCGGCAATCGTCCAGTGACGCGCCTTGGCATCGAAGTCGGCCAGCGTCTTGGGTTCGGCGATTACCTGCACGGTGCGCTTTTCGCCCGGCTTGAGCGTGAGCTTCTGCCAGCCGATCAGGCGCAGCGGGGTGGCGTGGCCGTCGGGCAGGGTGACGTAGAGCTGTGGCACGGCGGCGCCTTCGCGCTGGCCGATGTTTTCCACCTCGAAGTTCGCCGTGAGCTGGCTGCCGTTGGCCTCAACGCGCAGCCCGCCCATGCGGAACTGGGTGTACGACAGACCATGGCCGAATGGATAACGCGGGGTCAGCTTGCGCGCGGCGAACCACTTGTAGCCGACATTGGCGCCTTCGATGGCGTAGTCGATCGTGTCTTCGCCCGGCTTGGCCGGCTTGAAGCCCAGGCCCGGGATCGAGGGACGCGGCAGCTGCGATTCGTCCACCGGCCAGGTCACCGGCAGATGGCCGGACGGGTTGACCTTGCCGGTCAGCAGGTTGGCGATTGCCTCACCACCGCCGATACCCGGATACCACGCCTGCAGCACCGCCGGCACGCGCTCGGCCCAGGGCATGCGCACCGGACCGTTGGTTTCCAGCACCACGGTGGTCCTGGGGTTGGCCTTGGCCACCGCCTCGATCAAGGCATCCTGGTTGTCGGGCAATTGCATGTCCGGCAGGTCCACCGATTCGGCCGACCATTGGGTGGCGAACACGATCGCCACATCGGCGGCCTTGGCGGCGCGCGCGGCGGCAGTGCGGTCCTTGCCGTCGACATAATCGATCTGCACGTTCGGCAACGCGGCGCGCAATGCCTGCAACGGCGAGGACGGATGGATGATCACCGGGCCCGGCCAGGTGGTCGGGGTGATGCCGGGCACGGCGTTGCCGCCATTGATGGTGTAGTCCACCCGCGATGAACCGCCGCCGGACATCACGCCCTTGTCGGCATACCCACCGATCACCGCGATGCGGCGCACGTCCGTGGACAGTGGCAAGGTGGCCTGCTCGTTACGCAGCAGCACGCTGCCTTCTTCGGCGACATGCTGCGCGGACAGCAGCCCGGCCTTGCCGTCGATCGGCTGGCGCTGGGTCGGATGATCGAACGCGCCATGCGCGAACAGGCTGCGCAGCACGCGCTTGACCATGTCGTCGAAGCGCGCGCGCGGCACCACGCCGGCCGACACCGCCATGCGCAACGGCGCGTCGAAGAACACCGCCGCATCGAACACTTCGCCGGCCGATTGCTGATCCAGTCCGGCCAGGGCCGCCTTGGAGCCGCTGTGCACGCCACCCCAGTCGGACATCACATAGCCGGGGTATTTCCATTCCTGCTTGAGCACCTGGTTGAGCAGGTAATCGTGCTCGCAGCCGTAGATGCCGTTGATCTTGTTGTAGGAGCACATCACCGAGGCGGGGTCGCCGATCTTCAACGCGATCTCGAACGCCAGCAGGTCCGATTCGTGCATCGCCTGCTCGCCGATCTCGGCGCTGTGGAAATTGCGGCGCGTCTCCATGTCGTTGAGCGCGTAGTGCTTCATCGTCGACAGCACATGCTCGCTCTGCACGCCGCGGATCGACTCGCCGACCATGGTGCCGGCCAGCAGCGGGTCTTCGCCGGCATATTCGAAATTGCGCCCGTTGCGCGGATCGCGCTGCAGGTTGACGCTGCCGGCCAGCAGCACATTGAAGCCCTGCTGCCAGGATTCGCGGCCCATGGTCTTGCCGCCGGCATAGGCCAGCTGCGGATTCCAGCTCGACGCGGCCGACGGGCCGGACGGCATCGCGGTGGCGAAGTCGCCCTTGCGGATGCCGCCGGGATTGGTCACGCCCACGCCCGCATCGGCCAGTTGCTGCGCCGGGATGCCCAGCCGTGGGACGCCGGGGACATAGCCGGCCGAGCCCAGCGCGCCCTCGGGCTTGGGAATCTTGTCGGTGCCCAGGCCGAAGTAGCTGCGCAGCATCTGGAATTTTTCATCCTCGCTCATCTGTGCGAGCAGACGGTCGGCGCGCTGGTCCGCGGTCAGCGCGGTGTCCATCCACGGCTGCGCTGCGGCGGCGGTCTGTGCGCCGAGCGGGGCGGCAAACGCGGTGCTGACGCCAAGGGCGATGGCCAGCGCGAGACGGCGTGGCCTGGAGTGTGTAAACGGTTTCATATCGAGGTATGGCACGGGTGGTCCTTGTGGTGCGGTTGCAATCAGGGGAGGGCACCGCAGTGCCCAGGTTCGAAAGGCGCGCGTGCGCGCCGAATCAGGTGCTTGCCGGAAGCGGGCGCCGCCTCAGAACTGCGTCTGTGCCGTGCGTAACACCGGGTACAGGCGGTAGCGCTCGTCCCAGGAGGCATGCAGGCGGGCGAAGAATTCCAGGCGTGCCTTCGGGTCGGCCGCGAAGGCCGCATCGCTGGCCAGGCGCTGTTCGAATTGTGCCTTCACTGCCGGGTCGCGTTCGAGCATGTCGCGCGCGACCTCTTCGGCGACGTAATCCTCCATGTATTCCTTGCGCTCGAATGCGGTGTTGAACAGACCCCATTGCAGCAGCGAATCCGGCGCCTGCGGTTCCAGCATCGCCATTACCAGGCGCGACCTGGGCTGGGCAATCGGCACGAACAAGGAGCCGGCCGGCACGGTGCGGGTGTCATCGCGCCACTGCCCGGTGATTGCCAGGTTCTGGTGGCCTTCGTTGGAGCGCGCGGCAAACGTGGCGGTGTCGGCACGGAAGCTCTGCACCGGATGGGTGCCGGCGGTGGCGATGGTGTCGAAGGCGATGCCGTGCAGGCGTAGTTTCTCCGCCACCAGCGCCGCTTGCGCGGCAGGCACCAGGTAGCCGCCGCGTGGCGCATCGACCACCACGTCCGGCTTGATCTGATCGCGTAACGGCACCTTCCAGAGTTGTGGCCTCGTCTCGTCGTAGCGCGTCATCAATGCGCCGGAAATCGGCGAGGGCGTACGCGTGTAGGCGTAGCCACGGAAGGCAACGGTGCGTGCGGCCGGGCCGGCAGCGAAGCTCAACGGCTCGATCTCGCCAGCCAGCCTGGTGGCGCGCTGATCGGCCGCCAACGCATCGGCGCGCCAGCTGGCGCCGTTGCGCGCGGCCTGCTGCAGCACCGACACGATCGCGTTGCGGGTGACACGTACACGCACCGGGTAGGTCTTCCACGAATGCGTTTCCACCAGCATGCCGAAGCGGTTGCGCAACAGGAAATAGCCATGCGAAAACCGCGGCGGCGACACGTCGTCGGCAAAACCCGAGGTCGGGTCGTCCTCGTGCACGAACGAGGGGTAATACGGCAGCGGCAGCGAGCCCTGTTTGGCCAGGTCGGCAATCACCGCATCGCGCCAGCGCGTGCCGTCGCGTTGCAGCGTGGCATCGCCGGCGTGCACGGGCTCCACCTGCACCGACACGTCGTGTTCGAACTTGGCGCCATCGGTGACATGCAGGTCCACGTACATCAGCGGATCCCACTGCTGCACCAGCCGCAGCATGGCCTGCATTTCCGGCGCGTTGGCTTTGAGGTAGTCGCGATTGAGATTGAGGTTCTGCGCGGTGGTGCGCCAGCCCATCTGTTCGGGGCCGCGCTGATTGGGTCGGTTCCAGGCGCCGAAGCGCTCGTGGCCGTCGACGTTGAACACCGGCACGAACACCCAGACCAGTTTGTCGAGCACACCTTTGCCGGCTTTGCCGTCCAGCAATTCGCGCAGGGCCAGAAACCCCGCATCCTTGCCGTCGATTTCGCCGGCGTGGATGCCGCCTTGCACCAGCACCACCGGCAATTTGCGCTGCGCAGCGCTGTCGGCATCCATTGCGCCGCTGGTGGAGACGATCAGCGCCTTCATCGGCCGGCCTTCCGGGGTGGTACCGAACTCGATGCAGCGCACCGCCTGCGGGTAGCGCTGCGCAAAGGCATCGCAGAGCGCGATGACTTCATCGTAGCGTCCGGTTTGCGCAAACCCGCTGCGCTCGGCCTGGGTGGTCAGCGGTTCGGCGGCCAGTGCGGCGGGGGCGGTGGTCAGCAGCAACAGGCTCAGGGCCAGGCGGGTGAAGCGGGGCATCCAGCGGTCCAGTGTTCCAGGAAAACGTTTGCAATGTAGCCGAGCCGGCGCAGCAGGCCAATCTGCACTGCGTCATGACTTGCGTGTGATCGGCGTGGTTGCGGTGTTTCGATGGCGGGACGGCACGCCTGGGCCGAGTCACTGGCCAGGTGTGCCGCAACGGCAGCAGCCCGCCCGCCAGGTCTGCAATCAACGCCTACCAGGCGCGGTGCTCGACGCATGCAGCGGCGCGCCCGTGGCCTTATCCCATGGTCGCGATGGCGGCACGCTACCGCCCGCCGGTACGATAGCGCGTGTTTTTTCGCTCGACCGGACTGCCCTGACCACTTCCACCTTGCCGGGCCCCACTGCCGGTGCGCGGCTGCCGCGCCAGATTCCCTTCATCATCGGCAACGAAGCCTGCGAGCGTTTCAGCTTCTACGGGATGCGCAACGTCCTGGTGCAGTTCCTGATCACCTCGCTGCTGCTGCAGGAAGTCAGCGGGCCCGGCCGTGAGGCCGAGGCCAAGCACATCCTGCACAGTTTCATGATCGGGGTGTTTTTCTTCCCGCTGCTCGGCGGTTGGCTGGCCGATCGCTTCTTCGGCAAGTACAACACCATCTTGTGGTTCAGCCTGGTGTATTGCGCCGGCCATGCCTGCCTGGCGCTGTTCGAAGGCAACCGCAACGGATTTTTTGTCGGGCTGGGCTTGATCGCGCTGGGTGCGGGCGGCATCAAGCCGCTGGTGGCCTCGTTCATGGGCGACCAGTTCGACCAATCCAACAAGCACCTGGCCAAGGTGGTGTTCGACGGCTTCTACTGGATCATCAACTTCGGCTCGTTGTTTGCCTCCTTGTTGATCCCGCTGGCGCTGAAGCATCTCGGCCCGGCGTGGGCGTTCGGCATTCCCGGCATCCTGATGTTCGTGGCCACGCTGGTGTTCTGGCTGGGCCGCAGGCGCTATGTGCGGGTGCCGTTGCCGCCGAAGGATCCGCACGGCTTCGGTACGGTGGTGCGCACTGCATTGCTGGCCCAGGCGCCGGGGCAGGGCCGTCCGGGCCTGATGCTGGCAATCGTCTCGGTGCTGCTGGCGCTGGCCTGCGTCGCGCTGGTCGACCAGCTCGGCATCGTCATCTGCCTGTGCATGGCGCTGGTGCTGTTGCTGGCCGGTATCGGTGGCGGTACCTGGTGGCAGCTGGAGCGTGCACGTGGCATTCATCCCGATACCGCGGTCGAAGGCGTGCGCGCGCTGCTGCGGGTGCTGGTGATCTTCGCGCTGGTGACGCCGTTCTTCTCGCTGTTCGACCAGAAGGCCTCCACCTGGGTGCTGCAGGGGCGCGAGATGACGATGCCGGCCTGGTTCACCGCCTCGCAGATGCAGGCGCTCAATCCGCTGCTGGTGATGCTGCTGATCCCGTTCAACAATCTGGTGCTGTATCCGCTGCTGCGGCGTGGCGGCTGGGAGCCGACCGCGCTGCGTCGCATGACCTGCGGCATCGCCTTCGGCGGCCTGGCCTGGATCGCGGTCGGCGCCATCCAGATCAGCATGGACGGCGGCGAGCCGATGCATATCGCCTGGCAGATCCTGCCCTATGCGCTGCTGACCTTCGGCGAGGTGCTGGTGTCGGCCACCGGGATCGAGTTCGCCTACAGCCAGGCACAGCCGTCGATGAAGGGCGTGGTGATGAGCTTCTGGTACCTGACCACCACGGTGGGCAATCTATGGGTGCTGCTGTCGAACGTGGCGGTACGCAATGCGACGGTGACCTCCCACATCGCCGATACTGGGCTCAGTGAGGCGGCATTTCTGATGTTCTTCTTCGCGGCCTTCGCGTTCCTGGCGGCACTGGCCTTCGGCCTGTACGCGCGTGGGTATCGCATGGTCGACAATTACCGTTCTGCCTGAGGTCCGCATGATTACCCTGATCCTGATCGCCATCACCGGCATCGTCTCGTGGATGGCGTTCAACAACCGCAAGCTGGCCGACCGGCTGGTGCTGTGGCCGCCGGCGCTGGACAAGCACAAGCAGTACGACCGTCTGGTCACCTACGGCTTCATCCATGCCGACCTGGGCCACCTGGTCTTCAACATGATCACGCTGTTCTTCTTTGGCCGGGTGATCGAAAACGTGATGACCCAGCTGACCGGCAGTGTGCTGACCTATCCGCTGTTCTACCTGGCGGCGCTGGTGGTCTCGATCCTGCCCAGCTATCTGAAGAACCAGAACAACCCGAACTATCTCAGCCTGGGGGCTTCCGGCGCGGTGTCGGCGGTGTTGTTCGCCTTCATCCTGCTGCAGCCGTGGACCATCATCCTGGTGCTGTTCATTCCGGCGCCGGCGATCATCTACGCGGTGTTCTACGTCGGCTACAGCCTGTGGATGGACCGCCGCGGCGGCGACCGCATCAACCACAGCGCGCACCTGGCCGGTGCCGCGTTCGGCGTGATGTTCATGCTGATCATGGAGCCGCGCGTGCTGCAGGTATTCCTGGAGCAGCTGTCCAACCCGCGCTTCGGCTGATCCCGGTGGGCACACCGACAGCTGGCCCCAGGTGGGCCTGCGCGGTAGGTCGAAGTGGTGGGAGAATAGCAGGCCGCCTTCGGCGACCGGGCCAGGACCATCGCGAAGGCGCGAGAGGTCCTGGCGAATGACGCGGTGTCGACTCAGGCCGCGTCGCGTTTCTGCTCGTTACTGACGCTGCTGCCGGACACCGAACCGTAGGCCTGCTGCAGGCGCTGGTACACCGTATCGTTGAGCTGCGCGAAGTCGGGGTTATGGGTGTCGCCCTTGATGGCGAACTGGAACAAGCCTTCCAGCAACGAGCTATCGCTGTCTGCGCTGTGTCCTGCCGAATCGTTGTTCATGCGGTGACTCCTGGTAGGTAAGGCGAGGGCGTCGGCGGATCGCACGGACCCGAGTTGCAACGGGCGCCTTCGGCTGAGCTATCGGCGCAGCACGAGCGAACTTAAGTGCCGGTTCGGCAGGCTGCGCGCGTGGTCACAGCATCGATTCATTTTCACGCAGGCGCGGCGCTGCGCTGGTCACACTGATCGCCATCGTCACTGCCTTGTGCAGACCACCATGGAGGCAGCGACAGTGCAGGCAGATCACGATTCCGCGCAGCAGCTTTTCAGCGTAGACACCGATGGACAACGCGCCGAGCTGGCGTACCGTCTGGAAGGCGAGCGCATGACCATTACCCACACGCAGGTGCCGGATGCGATCGGTGGGCGCGGCATTGCCGCAGTGCTGGTCGAGGCGGCCTTGGCCTATGCACGCCAGCAGGGCTACAAGGTGGTGCCTGCCTGCAGTTACGCGCAGGCGTATATCCGGCGGCACCAACAGTTTCAGGATCTGCTGGCCTGATCGGCGGCAGCGTGTCTTTGCAGATGATGTATCGAAGGGAGCAGGCGGGAATGGGGCGGTTGTCAGGAGTGAACGCAGTCCGGGGCTTGCTGATGCTGGCCGTGTTGGCAGGCTGTACCCAGCGCGAGCCGACAACGGCTGAATCGGCAGAGCCGCCAGCGGAGGCGACTGCCGCAGCGGTACCGCCGACCGAGCCTGTGCTTGTGCAAAGCGGCCCGCTCGAAGACGTGATCGAACACGCGCCCGCCTATATGGTGGGCATCAGTTATCCACGCGGGCTGGACGCATTCCCCGAGCTGAGCGCGCTGATCCGCAGTTATGCGCAGGCAGCGCGTGCCGAACTCATGGAAGCGGTGTCCGGGCTCGGCAACGACAAGCCGGCCGCCCCTTACGAATTGTCGCTGGCGTTCGAGACGGTGTTGCAGACCCCGGACCTGATCGTGGTGTCCGCTGACGGCAGCCGCTATACCGGTGGTGCGCACGGCGAGCCATTGGTGGCGCGCTTCGTCTGGTTGGTCAAGGAGCGCAAGCCATTGACCGCGCAGGCCTTGATTCCGGACCCGGCGGGCTGGGAAAAGATCGGGCGCGAGGTGGCCGTGCAATTGCATAACGCCGCCACCCAGCGCGTGGAAGCCGAGCGTGTGCCGATCGAAGAGCAGGCCGAGCAGGTGGCCTCGGCCGATCGCATGATTGCCGAAGGCACTGCCGCGCAGGTCGACAATTTCGCCCAGTTCGTGCCGGTGCTCAATCCGGCCGGGCAGATCACCGCGCTTCGCTTCGTGTTTCCGCCGTATCAGGTGGGGCCGTATTCGGATGGCACGCAGACGGCCGAGGTCGCTGGTGCGACATTGTTGGCATGGGTCGCGCCGGAATATGTACATCTCTTCGCACGCTGAGGTGTCACCCCGCAGATGATGTGATTGAATGGCTTGGCCATTCAGTAATGTAATCAAACGGGTGATATGAGCAGTTTCGATCCAACCGCACGTCGCGTGGACCACACCTGTGTTCGCTATCCGGCGTTTCCGCGTGAACCGGCCGTCCTGGTGCGGCTGATCAAGCATCTCTACAAGCGACTGCATACGCAAGGTTGTGTGCGGTTGAAGCCATACGGCATCAGCCCGCCGGAGTATGAAATTTTGATGATGCTCTACGGCACCCCGGAACAGGCGATCACGCCGACCGAGGTGGCCGAGGCCGCCAGCGAGAAGCCGGCCAACATTACCCGGCTCACCGACCAATTGTGCGAGAAGGGGCTGATCGCGCGGGGCAGCAGCCCGGACGATCGACGCAAGATCATGTTGACCCTGCAGCCGGCAGGCCTGGCGTTGATCAACAGTCTGCTTCCCGACGCCTGCACGCTGCTCAATGAACAGACGTCCAGCATCAGCGATGCCGAGCAGGTGCGGCTGGAAAAGCTGTTGAGGAAATTGCTCGACGGCGTGGATTCGGTCGAGCTCTGAGCGCGACGTTTGCGCGGCCTGCAGCGGGTCTGATCGCGACCAGCAAAAACGCCGCCCGGAGCGATCCGGGCGGCGTTTGGTTTCAACGCAGTGCGATTACGGCTTGGACTGCGGCGCTTCCGGTGTGGCGCCATCGCCACCTTGCACGCTCAGGCCGCGCTTCTCGAGCAGCGGCTCGATCTGCGGCGCATGGCCGGCAAAGTTCTGGAACAGCTCCATCGCATCGACGCTGCCACCGCGGGAGAGCAGGGTCTGACGGAACCGGTCGCCGTTGGCGCGGCTCAACCCGCCATGCTGCTTGAACCACTGCTGGGTGTTGGCGTCGAGCACTTCCGACCAGATGTAGGCGTAATAGCCGGCCGCGTAACCGCCCATGATGTGGCTGAAATACGGGGTCTTGTAGCGCGGCGGCACCGGCGCGTAGGCGATGCCGTCCTGCTGCAGGGCCTTGGCTTCGAATGCCATCACGCCGGCGGCGTCGGGCACCTGGCTGGCGCTGATCTGGTGCCAGTTCTGATCAAGCATGGCCGCACCCAGATACTCGGTGGTGGCAAAGCCCTGGTTGAACTTGGACGCGGCAATCACCTTGTCCAGCAAGGCCTGCGGCATCGGCGTGCCGTTCTGATAGTGCTTGGCGTAGTTCTTCAGGATCGACGGTTCGTCGGCCCACATCTCGTTGACCTGCGAGGGGAACTCGACGAAGTCGCGCGGCACGCTGGTGCCGGAGAAATACGGGTATTTGACGTCCGAGAACATGCCGTGCAGCGCATGGCCGAACTCATGGAACATGGTGGTCACTTCATCCCAGGTCAGCAGCGTCGGCTGGCCGGCCGGCGGCTTGGGGATGTTGAGATGGTTGGCGACCACCGGCTTGAAACCGGTCAGCGCCGACTGCGACACGTAGGAGTTCATCCAGGCGCCGCCGCGCTTGGATTCGCGTGCATACATGTCGGCGATGAAGATCGCCAGCTGCTTGCCGTCGGCGTCGAACACGTCATAGACGGTGATGTCGTCGCGGTAGGTCGGCAGGTCGGTGCGCTGCTTGAAGGTCAGGCCGTATTCCTGGTTGGCTGCATAGAACACGCCGTTTTCCAGCACGTTCTTCAGCTCGAAGTACGGCTTGAGCTGGGATTCGTCGAAGTTGTACTTGGCCTGGCGCACCTTCTCGCTGTAGTAGGCCCAGTCCCAGGCCTCGAGCTTGAAGCTCGGCTTGCGCGCGGCCTTTTGTTCCTTGTCGATCATCGCCTGCAGATCGGCCGCTTCGCGCTTGGCATTGGCCACCGCTGCCGGCGCCAGTTTGCCCAGCATCGCATTGACCGCTTCGGGCGTCTTGGCGGTCTGGTTTTCCAGCGAATAGGCTGCGTAGGTCGGGAAGCCGAGCAGTTTGGCCTTGTCGGCGCGCAGCTTCATGATGCGCGACACCAGCGCGGTGTTGTCGTACTGGCCGCCGTGGCTGCCACGCGAGACCGAGGCGTCGTAGATCTTCTTGCGCAGTTCGCGATTCTTCAACTGTGTCAGCGGCGGCTGGCCGGTGGTGTTGAGCAGCGCGATCACGTACTTGCCGTCGAGCTTGCGCGCCTTGGCGGCTTCGGCGGCGGCGGCGATCTGTTCCTCGGACAGGCCGTCGAGCTGCTTGACGTCATCGACGACAACGGCGGCGGCATTGACTTCGGCCAGCACGTTCTGGCTGAAGGTGGTGCCCAGGTTGGCCAGCTCGGCATTCATCGCCTTGAGCGTGGTCTTGTCGGCATCGGAAAGCTTGGCGCCGTCGCGTACGAAATCGCTGTAGTACTTCTCGACCAGGCGTACGCCCTGGGCGTCCAGGCCCAGCTTGCTGCGCTGGTCGTACAGGGTCTGGATACGCGCAAACAGCTTGCCATTGAGCGAGATCGCATCGCGGTGCGCGGCGAACTTCGCCGAATAGTCGGCCTGCAGTTTCTTGCGCGCGTCGTTGGTGTCGGCACCGACCAGGTTGAAGAACACCGTGGTGGCGCGATCCAGCGTGGCGCCGCTTTTTTCCAGCGCGATGAGGGTGTTGTCGAAGCTCGGCTTGGCTTTCTGGTTGGCGATCTTGTCCACTTCCTTCAACTGCTCGGCCATGCCGGCGTCGAAGGCGGGTGCGAAGTCGCTGTCGGTGATCTTGTCGAACTGCGGGTAGTGCAGCGGCAGCGTGCTGTCTGTGAAAAACGGATTGGCTTGGGTGGCGGCCTGCGTGGTGGCGGGTGCAGCGATGCTGTAGGACGGCATGGCAAGTCCCAGGGAAGCGGCCAGGGCAAAGGCGAGACGGGTGGTCAAGAGGGTGGCTCCAAAGTGCGAACCGCCGAGGCTACCCCAGCCGGGCCGGACAGGCGTGTGACAAAAGGCATGGCTGCAGAGTCATTGCAACGCCATCAGGCGGGCGCGAGCGGTGCTCGCCTTGCAAGCTCGGGAACGATGACGCCATGGGCGCGCAGCCGCCGGACCGTCGCTGCCGGTACGCGCTGCGGCGTGTTCCTCTCGGCTGCATTCCGGCTGCTCGGCGAGCAGCGAGGTCTCGATCCGTCCGCCTGACGGATGCTGGCCGGTAGCGCGCCGTGTCAGCGGCCGGCACCAGTCGGGACCAGCGGGAAGGGCAGATGGCTGCGGCGACCGATCCGTTGAAAACCGCCTCTTCCCGGCTGACGCGCTCTGCGATCGCGATGCCGCAATGCGCGCTGCTGCGTTACGCTGCCCTCCTTGCATACATCAGGGCAGCCATGAGCGACATCGCCACGTTCGAATTTACCGACCTGGAAGGGCGTCCCCAGTCGATGCGCGATTACGCCGGCAAGGTGGTGCTGGTGGTCAATGTCGCCTCGAAATGCGGCTTTACGCCGCAATACGCCGGATTGCAGGCGCTGTGGCAGCGCTATCGCGAGCGTGGCCTGGTGGTGATCGGGTTTCCCTGCGACCAGTTCGGTCACCAGGAGCCGGGCGATGCCGCGCAGATCCGCCAGTTCTGCTCGCTCGATTACGCGGTGGATTTTCCGCTGGCAGAGAAGGTCGAGGTCAACGGCAGCGGCGCGCATCCGCTGTGGCAATGGCTCAAGCACGAACAGCGCGGCGTATTGGGATCGGAAGCGATCAAGTGGAACTTCACCAAGTTCCTGATCGGCCGCGATGGCAGGGTGCTGGAGCGTTACGCCCCGACCACCAAGCCGGACGCCCTGGCAGCGGATATCGAACGCGCGCTGGGCGCGTGATCGCGCAGGGCGTGTTGCTCAAACGTAGGAGCGCCCTTGGGCGCGATGAGGCGTTACCGGGAATGCTTCATCGCGCCCAGGGGCGCTCCTACGACGCACGCGCGCTGGCGATGCGGTCTACGTAAAACGCCGCACCATCGCTGGCGTTTCACGCGCGCCGCATCACTTCTCTACGAAGGCGCGCTCGAACACGTAATGCCCCGGCGTGCCGATGCGTGGCGAGGTCTGGAAGCCATGCGCATCCAGCAGGGTGCGCAAGTCGGCCAGCATCTGCGGGCTGCCGCAGATCATGAAGCGGTCGTTGGCCGGATCCAGCGGCGGCAAGCCCAGCGTCTGCTGCATGCGGCCGTCTTCCATCAGCTCGGTCAGCCGGCCCTGATTGGCGAACGCTTCGCGCGTCACTGCCGGGTAATACAGCAACTTCTCGCGCAGCAGGTCGCCGAGGAATTCGTGCTGCGGCAGCTCGCGCTCGAAGTAGTCGCGATAGGCCAGATCCTGCACGAAGCGCACGCCCTGGGTCAGGATCACCTTGTCGAAACGCTCGTAGGTTTCCGGGTCCTTGATCACCGACAGCCACGGCGCCAGGCCGGTACCGGTACCCAGCAGATACAGGTTGCGGCCCGGGTGCAGGTCGCTGATCAGCAGCGTGCCGGTGGGCTTCTTGCCGACCAGCACCTTGTCGCCCGGTTGGATGTGCTGCAGCCGCGAGGTCAGCGGGCCGTCCGGCACCTTGATGCTGAAGAACTCTAGATGTTCTTCCCAATTGGCGCTGGCGATCGAGTACGCACGCAGCAGCGGCCGCGTCTCGGTCTCCAGACCGATCATCACGAACTGCCCGTTCTCGAAGCGGAAACCGGCATCGCGGGTGGTGGTGAAGCTGAAGTAGGCATCGGTCCAGTGACGGACCTCAAGCACCGTTTCGGCGCCGAAAGCGGAAGACATACCGGTAAGTGTCGTGGGGGAGAGTACCGGCCAATTCTACCTCAAACCGGCCAAATGAGATGAACTCTCATTTGGTAGGGAATGGAGAATCGGGAATGGAGTGCAGCGCCGAAAGATCTGGGCCCCTTCAGGATCGGGAGGTTGAGTACCTGTCAGCAGCCGCGAAGCCGCCTCTAACGATTCCCCGTTCCCGACTCCCCATTCCCATTCCCAGCCTCACCGATACCCCGCCGCCTGCAACTCGAACAGTTCCGCATAGCGCCCGCCTTGCGCCATCAGCTCGGCATGGGTGCCGTTGGCCTCGATGCGCCCTGCGGCCAGCACCAGGATGCGGTCGGCCATGCGCACGCTGGAGAAGCGGTGCGAGATCAGCACCGCGGTGCGGTTGTCCGACAGCTCCTTGAAGCGCTGGAACACCTCGAACTCGCTGCGCGCATCCAGCGCGGCGGTGGGTTCGTCCAGGATCATCAGCTGCGCATCGCGCATGTAGGCGCGGGCGATGGCGATCTTCTGCCATTGCCCGCCGGACAGGTCCACGCTGTTCTTGAAACGGCGCCCGACCAGCTGGTCGTAGCCGTCGGGCAGGCTGTCGATCAGCTCGCCGGCCATCGCACGCTGCGCAGCGGCGCGGATGCGCGGCGCATCGTCCATCGCATCGACCCGGCCGACGCCGATGTTCTCGCCCACGCTCAGGTGATAGCGCACGAAGTCCTGGAAGATCACGCCCAGGTTGGCGCGCAGATCGTCCAGGTCGTAATCGCGCAGGTCGTGGCCGTCGAGCAGGATGCGGCCTTCGTCCGGGTCGTACAGCCGCGCCAGCAGCTTGACCAGCGTGGTCTTGCCGGCGCCGTTTTCGCCGACCAGCGCCAGCACTTCGCCGGCGCGCAGTTCGAAATCCAGATGCCGCACCGTCCACTGCTCGGCATCCGGGTAGCGGAAGCCCACGTCCTCGAACACGAAGCCGTGGCGGATCGGGCGCGGCACCGGCAGCGCATTCGGGCGCGAGCGGATCTCCGGCACGATGTTGAAGAACGAATACAGATCGTCCAGATACAAGGCCTGGCCGGCGACCTGCGAAAACCCGATCAGCAGGCCTTCCAGCAACTGGCGCAGGCGCAGGAAACTGCCGGCCAGGAAGGTCAGGTCACCGATGCTGAAATCGCCGCGCACGGTGCGCCAGGCGATGTAGCCATAGGCCATGTAGTAGCCCCAGGTGCCCAGCGCAGCCAGCAGCGCGCCCCACAACGCACGCTTGCGCGCCAGTGCGCGGTTGGCCTGGAAGAACTTGTCGGCCAGCCGGCGATAGCGCGCGATCAGGAAACGGTGCAGGTTGAGGATCTTGACTTCCTTTGCGGTCTCCACGCTGGCACCGACCTGGCGCAGGTAGTCGAGCTGGCGCCGCTCCGGCGTCCACTGGAAGTTGAGCGAATAGCCCAATGCGTTGAAATGCGCCTCGCCGATGAAAGCCGGGATCAGCGCGATCGCCAGCAGCAGGATCAACCACGGCGCATACACCACCAGGCCCACCGCCAGGCTGGCCACGGTGATGGCGTCCTGCACCTGGCCGAACAGCTGGCTCATCAGGTTCATGCGGTTCATGGTCTGGCGCCGCGCACGATCCAGCTTGTCCTGCCGGTCGGGGTCTTCGAAATCCTCCAGATCCAGCTGCGCAGCGTGCTCCATCAGGCGCACGCTGGCGGTGTTGTTGAACAGTTCCGACAACAGGGCATCGGCATAGCCGACCAGCCGGCCGAGCAGGTCCGAGCCGATCGCCAGGGCCAATTCCAGTGCCAGCAATTCCAGCAGCCGGTTCAGGCGCCCGCTGCCCAGCGCCTGGGCCAGCGAGTCGAAGGCCGGCTGTTGGCCGACCAGGTGGATCGCCTCGTCGATGATCAGTTTGCCGATATACAACGAGGCCACCGGCATCAACGCGCGCAGCACGCGCAGGCCGATGCTGCTGGCGCTCAGCCAGCGGCTGGTCTGCCAGATCTGGCGCAGGAAAGGCGGGAGGTTGCGCAGCGCATCCAGGCGCTCGCGCAGGGTGGGGCCGGTACGGGGAGCGGCAGGCGCAGAGGCGCCGGAACGGGAGGCTGACATCAGCTTAGTGTGCAGCGCCTTGCGTGGGCGCGGGGTGTTGGAGGCGCGCATTGCGGCCTTGGCGCGCGAGCGCCGCTGCGGCGCTGACTGCACGCTTGCAAGGCAGCGCGATCGGTGTCTGCCAGCGCGCCCGTGCCGCGGGCCGGCCTCGCGTGATCGATGGCCCGATCAATCGCCTCGATTGACGCAACGCCCGGACGCGCCGGAAGTTTCGACTAAAATGGCCGGATTGCCCCCGCCAGCCGTAGAGCCAGCCGTGACCTCGATCAAGCAGGAAGACCTCATCCAGTCCGTCGCCGACGCGTTGCAGTACATCAGCTACTACCACCCGGTCGACTACATCAGGAATCTGTCCGCTGCCTACGAGCGCGAAGAGTCGCCGGCGGCCAAGGACGCCATCGCGCAGATCCTGATCAACTCGCGCATGTGCGCCGAAGGCCACCGCCCGATCTGCCAGGACACCGGCATCGTCACCGTGTTCCTGGAAATCGGCATGAACGTGCGCTGGGACGACGCCACCATGGGCGTGGAAGACATGGTCAACGAAGGCGTGCGCCGCGCCTACAACCACCCCGACAACAAGCTGCGCGCCAGCGTGCTGGCCGACCCGGCCGGGAAGCGCACCAACACTCGCGACAACACCCCGGCGGTGGTCAACACCAAGATCGTGCCCGGCCACCATGTCGAGGTGATCGTCGCGGCCAAGGGCGGCGGCTCGGAGGCCAAGAGCAAGTTCGCCATGCTCAACCCGTCCGACTCCATCGTCGACTGGGTGCTCAAGACCGTGCCGACCATGGGCGCCGGCTGGTGCCCGCCGGGCATGCTCGGCATCGGCATCGGCGGCACCGCAGAGAAGGCCATGCTGCTGGCCAAGGAAGCGCTGATGGAGCCGATCGACATCGTCGACCTGCAGGCGCGCGGCGCCTCCAATCGTGCCGAAGAACTGCGGCTGGAGCTGTACGAAAAGGTCAACGCGCTCGGCATCGGCGCGCAAGGCCTGGGCGGCCTGACCACGGTGCTGGACATCAAGGTCAAGGATTACCCGACCCACGCCGCCAACCTGCCGGTGGCGTTGATCCCCAACTGCGCGGCCACCCGCCATGCGCACTTCACCCTGGACGGCAGCGGCCCGGTGATGCTGGACCCGCCGTCGCTGGAGGACTGGCCCAAGCTCACCTACAACCCGACCAACGCGCGCCGGGTCAACCTGGACACCATCACCCGCGAGGAAGTCGCCAGCTTCAAGCCGGGCGAGGTGGTGCTGCTCAACGGCAAGCTGCTGACCGGCCGCGACGCCGCGCACAAGCGCATGATCGACATGCTCAACAAGGGCGAAACCTTGCCGGTCGACTTCACCAACCGCTTCATCTATTACGTCGGCCCGGTCGATCCGGTGCGCGATGAAGTGGTCGGCCCGGCCGGCCCGACCACCGCCACGCGCATGGACAAGTTCACCCGCCAGATGCTCGAGCAGACCGGCCTGCTGGGCATGGTCGGCAAGTCCGAGCGCGGCGACGCCGCCATCGATGCGATCCGCGACAACAAGGCCGTCTACCTGATGGCGGTCGGCGGCTCGGCCTATCTGGTGTCCAAGGCGATCAAGGCCGCACGCGTGCTGGCCTTCGAAGACTTAGGGATGGAAGCGATCTACGAATTCGAGGTCAAGGACATGCCGGTGACGGTGGCGGTGGATTCCACCGGCGAATCGGTGCACAAGACCGGTCCGCGTCAATGGCAATCGCGCATCGGCAAGATTCCGGTGGTGGTGGAATAAGTAAACCTGGAACGGCGACGCACTTACCCTGCGTCGTCGTTTTCAGTTTGGGCCCTACGCGTGCCTGCTGTTCGTACGCGGGGCCTATGTCCTGGAAAAAACGCCTGCGTGTCTCACGTCGGGTGGCGAACGGCCCAGCAGGAACGGGCTATGCTCGGGGCATACATGCCGGCACCCTCAGGAGAACAGGAATGCTCCGTCTCATCTGCCTCGCCGTCCTGGTGTGCGCCAGCCTGCCTCTGGCAGCGCAACAAAGGACCCCGCCCACCGTGCTGTTTCCGTCCGGCAACTATGCGCCGCAACCCACCGCGCCAGTACCGTTTGCCGAGAAAAAGCCGCTCAAGCCCAATGACACCGCCACGCGCTTCAACGGCCCCTCGGCGATGGAGCGCTGCATCGCGCAGTGCAACAGCCGCGCCGCGCAGTGCGCCGCCGACCGGCCCAGCGAAAGCAGCTGCCGCATGGCGGTGGCACCACGCGGAAAGAGCTGCGACGCAACCCAGAATCCGGCGCAGCGGGCCAATTGCATGGCCCAGGTGTTCGATTGCACCCAGCAGAGCGATGTCAATCGCTGTGAACCCCGCAAGCTCGCCTGCTTGCGTTCCTGTACCAACTAGTCCTGTACCAACTAACGAAGGAGTCTGCATGACCACGACGCTGTACCACACCCCCAGCACCGCCGCGTTCGTCGTGCATTGGCTGCTGATCGAACTCGATGTGCCGCACGTGCTGCATCCGCTCGATTTCGAACGCGCCGAGCAGAAATCGCCGCAGTATCTGGCGCTCAATCCGGCCGGCGTGGTGCCGACGCTGGTGCTCGACGGACACGTGCTGACCGAGGCCGCAGCAATCGCGCTGCATCTGGCTGACCTGCATCCGCAGGCCGGACTGGCACCACCGCCTGGCACGCCCGAGCGCGCGGCCTACTACAAGTGGATGTTCTTCTGCGCCAACACCTTGCAGCCGGCCTACCGGGCCTGGTTCTACCCGCACGAGCCGGCGGGCGCCGAACACAGCGATGCGGCGCAGGCGCAGGCACGGCAAAAACTCGAAGCGGCCTGGACCCAGGTGGACACGCATCTGCAGGCCAATGGTCCGTATCTGCTGGGCCAGACGCTGTCGGCGGCCGATTTCATGCTGACCATGATGATGCGCTGGTCGCGCAACATGCCCCGGCCCAGCGATACCTGGCCGGCCTTGCAGGCCCATGCGCAGCGAATGAAAGCCCGGCCGGCATTTCAGGAAACCTATCGCCGCGAGGGCCTGACGGACTGGACCTGAACCCAGAGGCGCGGCTTGCGAAATCGTGTCGACATAAACTCCCGCCGGGCCATGGTGCCGCGCCTGCCCCGGTGTACGATCGCGAGACAACCAGAGAGCAGGGGCTCGTCCATGTCGCATTCCGCATCCCGTCGAAAACTGCTGCAATGCGCCTGTTGTGCGCCTGTTGTGCGCCGATTGCCGCCGCCGCCGCGTCACTGCCGTTCGCCGCAGGCGCGGCGCCGTCGAAGAAGACCGATCTCAATGCCGAGCAGGCCCTGCAGGTGCTGCGTGACGGCAATGCCGCGTTCGTGGAAAACCGCCCCAAAAAGGTCATTTCCGACAGCAAGCGCCGTCTGGAACTGGCGCTGGGGCAGACCCCGTTCGTGATTCTAGTGTCGTGCTCGGATTCGCGCGTGCCGCCGGAGCTGCTGTTCGGCCGCGGCCTGGGCGAGATGTTCATCGTCCGCAATGCCGGCAATACCGTCGACACCACGGCACTGGGCTCGATCGAATACGCGGTCAGCCAGCTCGGCGTGCCGCTGGTGGTGGTGATGGGCCACGAGAGCTGTGGCGCGGTCGCCGCGGCGGTGTCGGTGGTGGAGAAGAACGCCTTCTTCCCGGGCGCGATCGGCGCGATGATCGAGCCCATCGTCCCAGCCGTGCTGACCGCCAAGAGCAAGGGCGGCGACGACCTGCTGGCGGCCTCGGTCAAGGCCAACGTCAAGCGCACCGTCGACCGCCTGCGTGGCGCGTCCGAACCGGCGCTGCTCGAACCGCTGCGCGCAGGCAATGTCCGCGTCGTCGGCGCGTACTACACCTTGAAAGATGGCAAGGTCGATTTCTTCGACGTCTGATCGCTGGTAACGCCGCTTCACAAAAAGACAGCGCAGGATGATCTCCTGCGCTGTTTTCAGTTGCTCAATGCTATTGGCGCGATGTGCTTAGAACCACTCCAGCAACGACACGCCCAGGCCGATGTAGGTGGCCTTGTGGTTGTAGTCGATCAGGCTTTCGCCGTAGCCGTCGAACACCTGCACGTGACCGCGCAGCAGGTTGGTGATCGGGAAGCCGTAATCCAGCTGCACCGAGCCGTGCGAGCGGTCGCCGCCGCGCAGCGAATGCCGTGCGATCAACGCCACTTCGTGCCCGTCCTTGTTGTAAACCAGGGTGGCGTCGCCACGGCCCATGTAATCCTCGATATCGGGATTATTGTCGTCGGCGCGATCTTCCTTGATGCGGAACCACGGGCGCAGCGTCAATGCCCAGTTCTCGCGATCCAGCCCGATGTTGAGGATGACCCGGTTCCAGGAGCGCGACAGCGGATCTTCGCGTCCGTTGGACATGTGGTTGATGCTGATGCCGCTCATGCGGCCCTTCCAGCCGAACAGGCTGTAGTTGTTGCGAAACACCAGCATCGCTTCCGGCTCGTAATTGGTTTCGCGGAACGGGCGCGAGGCATCGGTGTTGTAGGCCTGCCAGCGCGAACTCTGGGTATAGCCCATCCAGATGTCGCCGTTGTCGCCGAACAGATCCTCGACCACCTTGGTCTTGAAGCTCAGCTGGAACTTCAGCTCGGTGCTGTCCAGTTGCTGCGGAGAGGACACCGAGTTGGCCGGATTCGGCGACTGCGGGGTGCGGTTGGAGTCGCTGGTCCAGAACGCCGGCAACAGGTAGACCGGCTTGTAACCGCGTAGCTGGAAGGTGCCCAGCTTGGAATCCTTGGCCAGCTCCCAGCGGCGATCCAGCAACGAGCCGCGGCCGGCATTGGCGACCGCCTCGGCCTTGGGTTGGTCCTGGCCGTCGGCGCGGAAGAAATCGCCGACGCGGCTGATGGCACGCTCGTCCTGCGGCTTGGATTCCTTCTGCTTGGCGATCTGCGCGGCGGCGTCGGCTTCGGCGGTCAACTGCGGCGTGTAGCCCAGCGCCTGGTCGTAGCACGCCAGCCGCGCCGCGTCCGAGGTGACGGAGGTGCAGGCTTGCGGCGAAGCGGGCGTAGGGGCGATTTCCTGGGCGTGCGCCAACGGCGCAGCCGCCAGGGCGATCAGCATCAAGGGACGGGTGCGGTGCTTGGACATGGGCAGTCTGGCCGAAAAAGGCGCCAGGCAGGCGCGTCAGCTGCGAAGCTTAACGGTCGCGCCTGCATACGCGGTGTGTACACGGTGGCATAACATCCGGGCGGCGCTGCAAGCGACAGGCTTGGCAGCCGACTGGACGCCTGCGCTGTCATCGTCCAGGCGACCCGCTCACGCAATCAGCATCGGTGTTCGCCGGGAATCCGCTAGAAGAACCAGGCGATGGCGAACACGCCCAGCATGCACAGGCCCAGCGCCAGCTTGGTCGCGGTGCCGAACACGATGCCCAGCCAGGTGCCGATACCGACCTTGGTGGCCTGGTCGGACTTGCGGGTCTGCCAGTATTCGCCGATCCACGCGCCGGCGAACGGGCCGACGAACAAGCCGATCGGCATGAAGAAGATGCCGACGACCGAGCCGATCACCGAACCCCATAATGCCGCCTTGCTGGCACCGACCCGCTGGGCGCCGTATACCGTGGCGAGGAAGTCGATCGCAAACGACAACGCCGTCATCAGGCCCAGAATCACCAGCGCCAGCCAGCCGACGTGGGCAAAGCCGTCGGCCCAGGCGGCCACCAGCAATCCCGCAAACACCAGCGGCAGACCCGGAAGCGCCGGCAGGACGACCCCGGCAAGGCCGATCAGTACCAGCACGCCAGCCAGGATGTAGTAGACGACGGTCGTGTCCATGATGTTCAAAAATGTCCTTTTTCAGGCTTGACGGAATTGTGCAAGGCCTGCTTGAAAATTCGTTTGGTGCGGGTTAAGTTGCGAGCGCTGCTGTTTGCAACGGTCACCGTGAATCGTGGCCTGATGCGGCAGATCGTTCGATCCGCTACATCCTTGTACCTCGCTTCCTCCTTGCAATCACAGCCACCACCGTCAGTCCATCACAGTGTCGTAGGGAGTCAGTCGAGATGTCCAATATCGAACGCGAGAATGGTGTCGTGAAGTGGTTCAACGATGCCAAGGGCTTTGGCTTCATCAGTCGCGAAAACGGCGAGGACGTCTTCGTCCATTTCCGTGCGATCCAGATCCAGGGCTTCAAAAGCCTCAAGGAAGGCCAGAAGGTCAGCTTCACCGTCGTACAAGGACAAAAAGGCCTGCAGGCCGATGCGGTACAGGTGGTCTGAGCGCGACGCGACACGCCAGGCCATCGTGCAGACAGCAGAAAGGCCCGTCGCCGGGCCTTTCTGTCGTCTCGCCAACGCTGGCGAATCGAATGTAGCGAGCAGTCGTCAGCCAGTTACGGAGGAACTGGAATGCGCGCGTGGTGCATGCCGATTCCGGATGCCGACCGCGCCGGCCTGACGGTGAGCGCAGTCGTTTTCCTGGCCGCTCTTGGTGCGTGCGTCGATCAGCGCAGCACGACCTTGCCGTTGACCACACGCACGTAGGCGTTTTCGCGCACGCCGGCCAGATCGCGCTGGTTCACCACGATGACGCGGCCGTCGTCCATGCGCACCTGCACATCGAAGCTGTCGCTGGTGACGTTGTTCTGGATCGCATTGCCAGCCAGCGCGCCGGCGGCGGCACCGGCCACGGCCGAGACATTCTTGTTGCCCTTGCTGCCACCGGTCTCCTTGGAGATCTGGCGGCCGGCCACCGCGCCGACGATGCCGCCGAGCACCGCGCCGGTGCCGGTGGGAGCGCTGCGGGTCGGGCCGACTTCATCAATGCGGGTCACGATGCCGCAATCCACACAGCGTGCCTGCTGCTGCGAATAGCCCTGGTCGTAGCCGCGGTCGCCGCGATAGCTGCCGTACTGGGGCTGGGAGGTGGCGCAGCCAACCAGCGTCGCGGTTGCAGCCAGGCCAATGACGAGCAGTCGGGTCTTCATGAGGTCTCTCCGGGGTGGTTCGAAAAAGCGGTCAGGGCCGCGGCGACGTCATCCTGTGTTGGTCAGGGTGAACGGTCTGCCAACTGGATCACTCCAGGCTTAACGAAACCCGAGCGTCCTGTTCACCGTCACTGCGGTGCGCATCGACCCAACCACGCGATCGCGGGTCAGCGGAAGTCGCGATGACAGGCCTCGCAGTTGTCGGTGATCTGTGTCCCGACTGCGGCAATCGCGGCGCAATCGGCTGGCGGCGCACGCCGTACCTGATCCAGTGCGGTGCGCAAGGCGGTGGCATGCTCGCCGAAGCGGCGGTCTTCGCCGATGTCCGGGAAGGCCGGTTCCAGTTCGTCGGCAAGCAGGCGCAACGATTGCAGTCGCGCTCGCTGGCGTGCGGGGTCGCAGCTGGCATCGGGGTCGGGTTGCAAGGCGCGCAGTTGGTAAGCCATCACCTGCATCAGGCTGTCCGGCACCGGGTTGCGTGTGGCCTGCAGCACGCGCGCCACCATCACCGTGCAGACCAGCCCGATCAGGATGCCCAGCACCAGCAGGAAGGCGTAGCGGGACGCGCGCGATTGTTCGGTGGACGAGGCGGGCATGCAAGGACTCCGGTGGACGTGAGGTGTCGCCACGTCGGTGGGCGCGCGCGCAGCGGCGCGCGTAAAATAGGCCGATGAAAGCACAATGGCGTGAACGCTTTGCCGGTATCGACCGGCTGTACGGGGTCGGCACGGTGGAGCGCCTGGCCGCCTGCCGGGTGGCGGTGGTCGGGATGGGTGGCGTGGGCTCGTGGGTGGTCGAGGCGCTGGCGCGCACCGGCGTCGGGTACATCCGCCTGATCGATGCCGACGACCTGTGCGTGTCCAACACTAACCGGCAACTGCCGGCATTGGCAGGGCAGTACGGACGCAACAAGGCGCGCGCGATGGCCGAGCGCTGCGTGGCGATCAATCCGGAGATCGAAGCCGATGCGGTGGAGTCATTTCTCACCGCCGGCAATATCGAACAGCTGCTCGGCGATGACTTCGATCTGGTGATCGATGCCTGCGACAGCTTCCGAGTGAAGGTGGAAACCATCGCCTGGTGCCGCCGACGCAAGCTTCCCTTGCTGACGGTGGGCGCCGCTGGCGGGCGCACCGATCCCACCCTGGTGCGCGTACGCGATGTCTCGCGCACCGAGCACGACGCGATGCTGGCGCTGATCCGCAAGAAGCTGCGCAGCGAGTTCAACTTCCCCAAGAATCCGCAGCGCTATTTCGGCGTGCCGGCGGTGTACTCGCTGGAGAACGTCAAATATCCGCAGGCCGATGGCAGCGTCTGCGGCATCCGCCCGCAGCTGGATGCCGACGCCACGCTCAAGCTGGATTGCGGGGCAGGGCTGGGCGCAGCCACGCATATCACCGGCACCTTTGCGTTTGTCGCGGTGGGCAAGGCCCTGGAGATGTTGCTCAAGCCGAAGGTGGCTGTGGCGGCAACTGCGTCGCCCACCGCCGAGGTCGCTGCAAGCCCATGACGTCACGCGCGCTGCGTCACCTCGCCTGCAGCGCGCACCGGTATCAGCCCGGCAATCCGAACAATCGCCTTGCGTTGGCGGTGGTCTGCGCGGCGATGTGCTCGGCTGCCTCGCCGCGTAGCTGTGCGATGCAGTCCAGCACCGTGCGCAGGTAGGCCGGCTCGTTGCGTTGGCCACGGATGCTGGCGTCGGGCTGATCCGGCGCATCGGTTTCCAGCAGCAGCCAGTCCAGCGGCATCGTTGCAGCCAGGCCGCGCAGGCGATTGGCACGCGGGTAGGTCACCGGGCCGCCCAGGCCGATCATGAAATCCAGCTTCCACAATTGCTGCGCCTGTTCGGGGCTGCCGGCAAAGCTGTGCACCACACCACGCAGGCCGCCCACGGCCTTGATGCGGGCGATGACCTCTTCGGTGGCGCGCCGCGCATGCACGATCAGCGGCAGCTCGAAGCGCTTGGCCAGCTGCAGTTGCCCGTCGAAATAATCGCGCTGCATCTGCGCGTCCAGCCCGTCCAGATAGAAGTCCAGCCCGCACTCGCCGATGGCGCAGGGCCGCTCGCGCTCGATCCACTCGGCCAGCAGCTGCAGGTGTTCGGGGCGGTGCTGATCGAGAAAGATCGGGTGCAGCCCGTAGGCGGGGTGCAACCCGGGTGCCTGGGTGCAGACGGAGCGCAGCGCCGGCCAGCTGGCGGCGGTGATCGCCGGGATCACCTGCTGCACGACACCGGCCGCCTGCGCGCGCGCGATCACCGCGGCGCGGTCGTGGTCGAACTCGCCGGCATCCAGATGGCAGTGGCTATCGACCAGCTGCATCAATCGCGGCGCACCGGCGCGGGCAGCGGCGCCTTGCGCGTCTTCCAGTTGGCCAGCAGCAGCGTGGTCAGGCCGAACAGCAGCTCGTCCAGGAACGGGATCGGATCCGGAAGCACCAGGTCGACCAGAAACAGCGCCGCCGCCAGCTTAAACAAGGTGGGGTAGCGCAGCTTGCTGGCCCACTCCAGGGCGCGCGAGGTGACGGGATTGCGCATGCGAATGCTCCGGCTGTTAGAAGTGCATGAAATAACCGCTAGCTGAACTTAACTGCGGCGTTCATGAGCGAGGGCGTTTTTGTTCAGGGTTCGCGTGCTGGAATCACGCCGTCAACAACGCGGCGTGTCCGCACGGAGCTGGATCATGAAGAGCAATACGACAACTATACTGGTCGCTGCTGGTGCGTTGCTGGTTGGAGGCGTGGCTACGGCCGCCTTCATGAACAACCGCCCGTCGTCCGGCGATTTCGTCGCCAACGGCGAGCCGGCACCGCGTGGTCTGGAATATGCCGACGTGGTCAAGGTCGCGCCGATCACCGAGCGCGAGCCGCAGTACGCGCAGGTCGTTAACAGCGCGGCCATCCGCGAAACCACCACCAGCTCCTCGCCGCGCGAAGTCTGCCGCGACGTGGTGGTGCAGGAACGTCTGCCCGAGCGCGATGGCAATGTCGGCGGTACCGTCGCCGGTGCGGTGATCGGCGGTCTGCTCGGCAACCAGGTCGGCGGCGGTAACGGCCGCAAGCTGGCCACGGTGGCCGGTGCGGTCGGTGGCGGCATGGTCGGTAACCGTGTCGACCGCAATCATGTCGGCGGCCGCGTGGTGGATCGTACCGAGCGCCAGTGCCATACCGAAAATGCCAATTCGCAGTCCTCGCGCGTGGTCGGCTACGACGTGACCTACCGCAATGCCGACGGCACCACCGGCACCATGCGCATGGACAGCAAGCCGGGCGAGCGCATCTCGCTGGGCGATGCGGACAACGTGGTGGCCTACGACGTGACCTACCGCTACGACGGTTTCGAGAAGACCGTGCGCATGAACGACAAGCCGGCCAGCGATCGTCTGCCGGTGGTCGATGGTCAGCTGGTGACCCAGACCGCTTCGACGGCCGGTGACAGGGGCGTTCGTGTGGATGCGGGCAGCACGCGTCAGTAAACCGCTGGCAGCGATCCGCCCAGGATCGCTGGTTGGCAAGAAAAGAGCCGGCATTGCCGGCTCTTTTCGTTTCCAGGCGCTGGTGACGACGTCCGTGCGCTGAACGGGGCGCCGCCATGTTTGGCCGGCAACTGGCTGATAATCGCCACTTCTCCTGCCGTGGAAGCCGACATGCCGGTGCGCCCCGATGATCTATTCGATGTACGTGCGCTGCTGACCGACGAAGAGCGGGCAGTGCAGGATGCGGTGGCGCGCTTCACCGATACGCGGGTGCTGCCGGCGATTGGCGATGCCTTGGACGCAGGGCGTTTTCCGCGCGAATGGGTACCGGAACTGGCCGAGCTTGGCCTGCTGGGTGCCAGCCTGCCGGTGCGCGATGGCGGCGCGGGCCTGGGCGCGGTGGCGTACGGATTGATCTGCCAGGAACTGGAGCGCGGCGACAGCGGCCTGCGCAGCTTCGTCAGCGTGCAGTCCTCGCTGTGCATGTACCCGATCCATGCCTACGGCAGCGACGAGCAGCGCCAGCGCTGGCTGCCGGAGATGGCAGCCGGCCGTCTGATCGGCTGTTTCGGGCTGAGCGAAGCGCAGGGCGGCTCGGATCCGGCCGCGATGACCACGCGCGCGGTACGGCAGGGCGACGGCTGGCGCTTGAACGGGGCCAAGATGTGGATCACCAACGGCAGTATTGCCGGCCTGGCGATCATCTGGGCGCATACCGACGACGGCGTGTGCGGCTTTCTGGTGGAGACCGGCAGCGCCGGCTTCAGTGCGCAGGACATCGGGCACAAGATGAGCCTGCGCGCATCGGTGACCTCGGGTCTGTTTCTGGACAACGTCTACGTGCCGGAGCAGATGCGGCTGCCGAATGCGGCCGGTCTGAAGGCGCCGTTGGGCTGCCTCAACCAGGCGCGCTACGGCATTGCCTGGGGCGCGATCGGTGCGGCGGTGGCCTGTCTGCGCGAAGCATTGGCTTATAGCGGGCAGCGCATCCTGTTCGGCCGGCCGCTGGCGGCTACGCAAAGCGCGCAGATCAAGCTGGCCGACATGGCCCGGCGCATTTCCACCGCGCAATTGCTGGCGCTGCAGCTGGGGCGCCTGAAAGAAGCCGGTACGCTGCGGCCGGAACAGATCTCGCTGGCAAAATGGAATAATTGCCGCATGGCCCTGGACGTGGCGCGCGAGTGCCGCGATCTGCTGGGCGCGGCCGGCATCACCACCGAGCATGTGGCGATCCGGCATGCGCTGAACCTGGAATCGGTGATCACCTACGAGGGCACCGAGACCGTGCATCAGTTGGTGGTCGGGCGTGCACTGACGGGACTCAATGCGTTTTGACGAGGAGTGGGTGTTGATCGACAGGGATGGGAGGCGACGCCTGCGTGGCGTGTTCTGGATGTTCTGCCTGCTGGCGGTGGTGGCGAGCGTGATCTTACCGGCACAGGCCAGCGAGGCGCCGCGCATGGCGCCGCCACCGGCCTGGGTCATCGCCGATGCGGTGCCCGACAAGGTGCCCGGTGCCAGCGGGCTGCGCTATGCACTGGTGTCCGATCAGGTCGATCTGACCGGCGCCACGCCGCAGGCCTATCGCCGCCTCAGTTACACCGTGCAGCGTGCGAAGAGCCTGGACGAGGCCGGGCAGATCTCCATCGATTACCAACCGCAGTACCAGCAGCTGGCGCTCAACAGCCTGGAGGTCTGGCGCGACGGCAGGCGCATCGACATGCGCAAACAGGCGCACTACGCCAGGTTGCGCCGCGAAAGCGGACTGGAAGACGGTTTGATCGATGGCGCATTGACGCTGTCGATCACCTTGCCGGATCTGCGCGTTGGCGACCGGGTCGATTACGGCGTGACCATCACCGGCAGTAATCCGGTGTTCGGCAAGGGCTATTACGACGTGTTCGATGCGCGCTACGGCGTGCCGTTGGGCGAGCGCCGGGTGCGCGTGCGGTATCCCGCCGGGATGGGATTGCAGTGGCGGGTGAGCGCGCCGGACTTCAGCCGCAACGTCAGCCGCGCCGGCGATGTGGCGACGCTGGACATTGCGGCGCGCGACATAGCCGCGGTGCAGGAAGAAAAGGATGCCCCTGAGGATGTCGATCCGTATGGCTTGATCGAAGTCTCCACCGCCGGCAACTGGGCGGCGGTGGCGGCGTGGGCAGCGCAGCTGTATCCACGCGCGTTCAAGGACGCGCGCATTGCCGAGGGCATGGTGCAGAGCCTGCAGCTGCGCAGCGACGACCCGCAGGGCGCACTGCTGCGTGCAGTGGCCTTCGTGCAGGGCGAGATCCGCTACGTGGGCCTGGACATGGGCGAGAACTCGCACGCGCCGCATACGCCGGAGGTGACCCTGCGCAACCGCTATGGCGACTGCAAGGACAAGGCGACGCTGTTGATCGCGTTGCTGCAGCTTGCCGGCATCCGCGCCGAGCCGGTGCTGGTCAACAGCGACAAGGGCCATGGACTGGATCTGCGCTTGCCCAGTCCGTATGCGTTCGACCATGTGGTGGTGCGCGCGCATCTGCCGCAGGGCGAGGTGTGGGTGGATGCCACGCGCGATCGCGAAGAGGGCCCGCTGGCGCAACGTCGGCCGCTGCCGTTCGTGCGCGGTCTGCCGGTTGTGGCCGGCCAGCGCGATCTGGTGGCGGTGCCATCGCCGATGCCGACGCTGCCGCAGGTCGAGGTGGACGAGGAGATCGTGATCTCGCTGCGCAAACCGCAGCGCGTGGCGACCTTCAGCGTGGACACGACGTACCGCCAGGGACGCGGCGAGCGCGTGGCGACCGGCTTCGAGGACAACGGCGCGCAGGCGGTCGGCGAGCACTATCTGGAATTCATGCAGCAGTACTACACCGCGCTGACCCAGGTCGGCGTGCCGACCATCGACGCGACCGATCGACTGAACGTACGCACGCACGAGGCCTATCGCCTGGAGTGGCCGACCGCCGAGGGCGACGAGCTGGGCTTTCCGCTGTTCCAGCTCGGCGAATGGATGGACGCCTTGCCCACCGCGGCGCGCAAGAGCCCGCTGGCATTGGGCGGCCCGCGGCTGGCGCGGCAGACCGTGCGGGTGCGGGTCGACCCGGCGGTGCGGGTGGAGGCCGATACGCAGGTGGTCGCCAACCCGTGGTTCCGGTTCTCGCGCACGGTCTCCATGCACGAGGGACGCCTCGTCATCGTCGGCGAGTGGCAGCGCCTGTCCGACCGCATCCCCGCCAGCGGCGTGAAGCGTGCGGCCGCCGACATGGAGCGTGCCCGCGACCTGCTGTACTTCAATCACGATCTCAAGACACAACCGCCCATACAGCCGCTGGACTTTCAGATGCTCGTCTATCCGCTGGCCGGGCTGCTGGCGCTGGTCGTGCTGGTGCTGGCATGCCTGGCCTGGTGGCGCGGCGGTGGCCTGGGCGGGATGCTGTTCGATCCGCACACCGTTGCGCAGCGCTTGCACGCGCAGCCCGGCGTGCGCTGGAGCGCGTGGTGTGTATTCGGCCTGATCCTCGTGCTTTCGAGCTGGATGTGGGTGTCTCCGCGGCCGCTGTGGGTGCACGCCATCGCCGTGATGATCATGCTGGCCATCGCGCTGGTGGGCTGCGTGCTGCTGCAGCGGATGCTGCGCTGGATGGGCGGTGTCGCACAGGTCGGTGCGTTGCTGCCGGCGCTGCTGGGCAGCGCGTTGCCATGGCTGGTCTGCCTGCTGGCGGCGCTGGCCGCGCTCGGTGGCGATAGTGTCCTGTTCGGCACCGGCGTGCATGATCCAGCCAGGCTGGCGCAGCTGGCCATGGCGGTCCTGCTGATGCTGCTGGGCGGGCTGTGGTGGTCGATCGCGGCGGTCCAGGCGGTCGCCGGTGCGACCGGCTGCGCTCGGTCACGTGCCTTCGGTGCGCTGGCATTGACGTTGTCGGTGCTGGGCATGCTGATCGCCGTGCTGGGTGTGCCGGTGGCGCTGGTGGTGATGCGCTGAGGCACGCAGCCCGCAACCCGCAACCGCGGCCACGCCTTGCAGCAGAAACGGGGCAGGGCTTTGCAAAGACACGCGGGGCTGTGACACTGCCAGCCCCCTCGTTGCTGCCGCGGAGCCAGCCTGATGTCGAGCGTGCGTCCCCCGTTGACCGTCCATGGCATGTCCAGTTCCGGCAACTGCTACAAGGTGCGCCTGCTGCTGGAACAATTGGGCAGTCGCTATCACTGGGTCGAGGTCGACAGCGTCGCCGGCGAAACCCGCACGCCCGCGTACCTGGCCATCAATCCCAACGGCAAGGTGCCGATGGTGGAGCGCGACGATGGCCGCGTGCTGACCGAATCCAACGCCATCCTGTTCTGGCTGGCCGAAGGCACCCCGTATCTGCCCACCGACGCGTGGCAGCGCGCGCAAGCCTTGAGCTGGATGTTCTTCGAGCAGTACAGCCATGAGCCATACATCGCAGTGGCGCGTTTCATCAGCCTGTGGACGCCGCGCGATGCCGCGCGCCGCGCCGAACTGCCGCAGCTGCGCGCACGCGGCGAGCAGGCGCTGGCAGTGATGGAACAGCATCTGCAGCAGCACCGCTGGTTCACCGGCAACGACTACGGCATCGCCGATATCGCGCTGTTTGCCTATACCCATTGCGCCGAGGACGGCGGCTTCGATCTGGAGCGCTGGCCGGCGATCGGTGCCTGGCTGCAGCGCGTGCAGGCAGTGCCCGGTTTTATCGCAATGCCGGCATCTGCCCCCAGCGCGGTGACGGCATGAGCAGCATGCGCCCCCCGCAGGAGCACTGACGATGTGCGGATTGGCTGGACTGCTGCTGGCATCGCCACGCATGCATGGCGAACAACTCGATGCGCTGGTGCGGCCGATGGGCGCCGCTTTGCGTCATCGCGGCCCCGACGATGCCGGCACCTGGTGCGATGCGCAGGCCGGCGTGGCGCTGGCGCATCAACGTTTGAGCATTCTGGATCTGTCGCCACTCGGCCATCAGCCGATGCGCTCGGCCGATGGCCGTTATGTGCTGGCCTACAACGGCGAGATCTACAACTTCGCGCAGCTGCGCGCGGCGCTGTCCGCGCTCGGGCACCGCTTCCGTGGTCATTCCGATACCGAAGTGCTGTTGGCGGCGGTGGTGGAGTGGGGGCTGGACGACACCCTGACCCGCTGCAACGGCATGTTCGCGCTGGCGTTGTGGGACGAGCGCGACAACTGCCTGTCTCTGGCCCGCGACCGCGTCGGCAAGAAGCCTCTGTACTACGGCTGGGCCGGCGACACCCTGGTGTTCGGTTCCGAACTCAAGGCGCTGTGGCAGCATCCAGATTTCGACAACGGCGTCGATCGCAATGCGCTGACCTTGCTGCTGCGGCTGGGCTACATCCCGGCGCCGGCCTGCATCCACGAGCGGACCTTCAAGTTGATGCCCGGGCGGGTGCTGCGGCTGGATGCGCAGATGGTGGCGGCCGGTTCGGCGGCGCATCGGCCGGACCAGGCGCAGCAGCCGTTCTGGAACGCGCGCGAAGCGATGCAGCGTGCGCTGGCGGCGCCGTTCACCGGCAGCGATGCGCAGGCCGAGGAACAACTCGATGCGGTGCTGCGCGATGCGGTGGCGCTGCGCATGGTGGCCGACGTGCCGGTGGGCGTGTTCCTGTCCGGGGGCACCGATTCGTCGATCGTCACCGCGATGATGCAGGCGCAGAGCGCCCAGCCGGTGAATACCTTCAGCATCGGCTTCGAAGGTTCGCATCACGACGAGGCGCCGCTGGCGCGCGAAGTGGCCACGCATCTGCACACCGACCACACCGAGCTGTATGTCAGCGGCGCCGACGCGCTGGCGGTGGTGCCGACCCTGCCGGACATGTTCGACGAGCCCTTCGCCGATGCCTCGCAGGTGCCGACCGCGCTGGTCGCACGGCTGGCGCGTGGCGGGGTGACGGTGGCGCTGTCCGGCGATGGTGGCGACGAGTTGTTCTTCGGCTACGGCCGGTACCAGCGTGCGCTGCGCAACTGGCGCATGCATGGATTGGTGCCGGGGCCGCTGCGGCGGCTGATGGCGCTGGCGGCACGCCGCAACGGCGAGTCCTCGCGCACCGGCGGCCTGGCCGCGCTGGTGGCCGAGGCGGGCGCACGCGGCATTGGCGACATCTACCGCAACCGCATTTCGCGCTGGCGCGATCCGGCCGCGGTGGTGCTGGGCGCGACCGAGCCCGACAGTTTCTACAGCCTGGCCGACCCGCTGCACGGCTCCGGCACGCCGGCCGACGCGATGATGCTGGCCGACTTTGCCGCGTATCTGCCTGACGACCTGCTGTGCAAGGTGGACCGCACCACCATGGCGGTGGGGCTGGAAGCGCGCGCGCCGCTGCTGGACTGGCGCGTGGCCGAGTTCGCCTGGTCGCTGCCGCTGTCGCTGAAGTACCGCGACGGGGTCAGTAAGTACCTGCTCAAGCGCGTGCTGTGCCGCTATCTGACCGACCCGATGGTCTACCGCGGCAAGCGTGGCTTCGGCGCGCCGGTCAGTGCCTGGCTGCGTGGCGACCTGCACGGCTGGGCCGACGATCTGCTGGCGCACGCCACGCTCGAGCGCGACGGCGTGTTCGCCGCCGACACCGTGGCCGGGCTGTGGCGCGACTTCAACGGCGGCGAGCGCAAATGGCATACGCACCTGTGGACGGTGCTCATGTTCCAGGCCTGGCAGGCACATTGGCGCGCCCAACGCGCCGCGATCGACCGCTGAGGCGGCGCGCTTCACCGGGTATGAGCGCCAGGCTGACTAGAGTCGGGCGCTGATTCCCCAATGGAGCGTTCCCATGAGCAAGATCACCATCGCCGTACTGGTCGGCAGCCTGCGTGCAGAGTCCTACAACCGCCAGCTGGCGCACGCGCTGGAGCATCTGGCCGGCGACAAGGCGGTGTTCGAGTATCTGGAGATCGGCGACATCCCGCTGTACAACCAGGACCGCGACGGCGACTTTCCTGCCGAAGGCACACGTCTGAAGCAGCAGATCCGGGCGGCGGACGCGGTGCTGTTCGTGACCCCCGAATACAACCGCTCGATTCCCGGCGTACTCAAGAACGCCCTCGATACCGGCTCGCGCCCCTACGGCGACAGCGCCTTCGCGGGCAAGCCGGCCGCCGTGGTCGGCATCTCGGTCGGGGCGATCGGCACCGCCACCGCGCAGCAGCATCTGCGCAATGTGTTGTCGTATCTGGACATGCATGTGCTCGGCCAGCCGGAAGTCTTCCTGCAGTACAAGGACGGGCTGTTCGGGGCCGACAGCCAGATTGCCAACGCCGACAGCCGCAAGTTCCTGCAGGGCTTTGTCGACGCCTTCCTGGGCCTGACCGAACAGTTCAAGCGCTGAGTTGATCACAGCGGCGCTGCGCCTGTAGGCAGTCGCCATTGGCGGCCGGTGGTGCAGCGCAAACCCAGGCGCGGCAAGCGTCTCGGCGGTTGCGACAGCCAGCGCGTAGAACGGTGATGCACCGGCTGTCCACCAGTTATCCACAGAGTTGTGCATGGTCGTCGGCGCCGCCGATGACTATGCTTCCTGCCCCCGTCCCCCTCGTGTCAGGTCTGTTTGTCCATGTCCGCTCGTCCTGGTTTCCGTTCCAAGCGCAATCGCGATCGCGACGACGACGATTACGATCGTCCCGAGCCGCGGCTTGACCAGTTGCGGGTACCGCCGCATTCGGTCGAGGCCGAGCAGGCCGTGCTCGGCGGGTTGATGCTGGCGCCGGATGCGTTCGATCGGGTCAACGATCAGTTGACCGACAACGATTTCTACCGCCGCGATCACCGGCTGATCTACCGCGCGATTCGCGAACTGAACGAGAAGGACCGTCCCTTCGATGCGGTGACCCTGGGCGAGTGGTTCGAGTCGCAGGGCAAGCTGGAACAGGTGGGCGATGGCGCCTACCTGATCGAGCTGGCCAGCACCACGCCCTCGGCGGCCAATATCGCGGCCTACGCGGAGATCGTGCGCGACAAGGCGGTGCTGCGGCAGCTGATCGAAGTGGGCACCACCATCGTCAACGACGGCTTTCAGCCCGAGGGCCGCGAAAGCGTGGAGTTGCTGTCGTCGGCGGAAAAGGCGGTGTTCAAGATCGCCGAGGCCGGCGCGCGTGGGCGCACCGACTTCGTGGCGATGCCGGGCGCATTGAAGGACGCCTTCGAGGAATTGCGCAGCCGTTTCGAAAACGGCGGCAACATCACCGGCCTGCCGACCGGCTACAACGATTTCGACGCGATGACCTCCGGTCTGCAGCCGACCGACCTGATCATCCTGGCCGCGCGTCCGGCGATGGGCAAGACCACCTTTGCGCTGAACATCGCCGAATACGCCGCGATCAAATCCAAGAAGGGCGTGGCGGTGTTCTCGATGGAAATGTCGGCATCGCAGCTGGCCATGCGCCTGATCTCGTCCAATGGCCGCATCAACGCGCAGCGGTTGCGTACCGGTGCACTGGAAGACGAGGACTGGGCGCGTGTGACCGGCGCGATCAAGATGCTGAAGGAAACCAAGATCTTCATCGACGATACGCCGGGCGTGTCGCCGGAAGTGCTGCGCTCCAAGTGCCGCCGACTCAAGCGCGAGCACGACCTGGGCCTGATCGTCATCGACTACCTGCAGCTGATGTCGGTGCCGGGCAACAGCGAAAACCGCGCGACCGAAATCTCGGAAATCTCGCGTTCGCTCAAGGGCCTGGCCAAGGAGCTCAACGTGCCGGTGATCGCGTTGTCGCAGCTCAACCGCTCGCTGGAAACACGGACCGACAAGCGCCCGGTGATGGCCGACTTGCGCGAATCCGGCGCGATCGAGCAGGACGCGGACATGATCGTGTTCATCTATCGCGACGACTATTACAACAAGGAAAATTCGCCGGACAAGGGCCTGGCCGAGATCATCATCGGCAAGCACCGCGGTGGGCCGACCGGGTCGTGCAAGCTCAAGTTCTTCGGCGAATACACCCGTTTCGACAATCTTGCCCACGATTCGGTGGGGAGTTTCGAGTAAGCCTGATGCGCGCTGCCGGGTGGCAATGCGTCGCTGCGGCATCGCGCCATCGTTGCAGTTGCTGGCTTATCCTGCGCGCCTCATCGTCGCTGCCGAGCTTGTATGTCATACGCCATCGTCTGGTTCCGTCGCGATCTGCGCCTGGAAGACAACCCGGCCTTGCAGGCTGCGCTGGATGCGGGACATCACCCGATTCCGCTGTATATCGATGCGCCGCACGAAGAAGGCGAGTGGACACCCGGCGCGGCCTCGCGGAGCTGGCGGCATCGTTCGCTGGCGGCGCTGGATGCCACCTTGCGCGCGCTGGGCAGCGGCCTGGTGGTTCGCGCCGGTGACAGCGCGCAGGTACTGGATGAGGTAATCGCGCAGACCAAGGCGGTTGCGGTGTACTGGAACCGCAAATACGAGCCGGCCACGCAGCCGCGCGATGCGCAGATCAAGCGCACCTTGCGCGAGCGCGGGATCGAGGTGCAGAGCTGCAACTCCGCACTGATGTTCGAACCCTGGCAGTTGTCGACGCAGCAGGGCAGTCCGTACAAGGTGTTCACCCCATTCTGGCGCAACGCGCTCACGCAGCTGCAACTGCCGGCTGTCATGCCGGCACCGCGCAACCTGCCGCCGCTGCCTGCGCAATTGAAGAGCGCTGCGCTGGACACGCTCGGGTTGCTGCCGCCGCTGGACTGGGACCAAGGCTTCTGGGAACACTGGCAGCCCGGCGAGGCCGGCGCGCACGAGATGCTGGAGATCTTCATCGATGGCGCGCTGTCCGGTTATCGCGAAAACCGTGATCGGCCGGACCGGGTCGGCACCTCGCAACTGTCGCCGCATCTGCACTTCGGCGAGATCGCGCCGTGGCGGATCGCCAGCACGCTGGAAGCCAACCGCAACGCACGCAACGGGGCGGAGATCGACGGTTATATCCGGCAATTGGGCTGGCGCGATTTTGCGTATCACCTGCTGCATCATTTTCCCGACACCACCAACCAGAATCTCAACCCGCGCTTTGAAGGCTTCGATTGGGCCAAGGTAGACCCGGTCGCATTGCAGGCCTGGCAGCGTGGCCGCACCGGCATTCCGATCGTCGATGCCGGCATGCGCCAGCTCTGGCACACCGGCTGGATGCACAACCGCGTGCGCATGATCGTGGCAAGTCTATTGTGCAAGCATCTGCGCGTGCATTGGATCGAGGGCGCGCGCTGGTTCTGGGACACCTTGGTGGATGCGGACCTGGCCAACAACACATTGGGTTGGCAATGGGTCGCCGGTACCGGCGCCGATGCAGCGCCGTATTTCCGCGTATTCAATCCGGTGACGCAGGCGGAGAAGTTCGATCCGCAGGCGGCCTACATCACGCGCTGGATACCGGAACTCGGCAAGCTTGCGGTGAAGGAGCGCTTCGCGCCGTGGCTGCATCCGTTGTCGCTGGCGCGTCTGGCACCGGAGTATCCGCGCACGCCAATCATCGGCCTGGCCGAAGGCCGCGATGCGGCATTGGCGGCCTATGCGAAAACGCGCGGATAAGCGCGCGCGTCAGCAAGAAGGCCAACGGTGCTGCGTACTCACCTGAGACCTAAGTTCCGCGCGTTTCTTTTGCAGGGCTGAGCCGTCGCATGCTTGCGCTGCGTCGGTTGCGTGGCACGCGCACGAAGACGATGCAGATATGTAAGGCGCAGTTCGAACAGAAAACGTTTTCCTGAATGCAGCACTAGCCAGATGCAGCCGGCGGTCGGTTTCATCATGCGCCAGTCGCGTTGGCCTGTTTATCCTCGCCGACACGATTGAGTGCCGGATGGTCCGGCCACAGGAGAACACCATGTCCCCAGCAGCCACCAAGAGCCTTGCCGTTGCACTGGCCAGCGCCATCGCGTTGTCCGCCTGCGCCACCGGCGGCTCGTATGTGCAGCGCGACCAATATGGCGAGCAGACGCAACAGCAGAATCGCACCGGCCGCAATGCGCTGATCGGTACTGCGATCGGCGTGGCCGCTGGTCTGCTCACCGGCGACAGCGCCACCGAGCGTCGTCAGCATGCGATGGTGGGTGCCGGCATCGGCGCGCTCAGCGGCGCGGCGGTTGGCCAGTACCAGGATCGCCAGGAGCGCGCGCTCCGTGAGCGCACCGCCAACACCGGGATCGAGGTGCAGCGCCAGGGCGACAACATCACCCTGAACCTGCCCGACGGCATCACCTTCGACTTCGGCAAGTCTGCGTTGAAGCCGCAGTTCTACAGCGCGCTCAATGGCGTGGCGTCCACGTTGCGCGAATACAACCAGACCTTGGTGGAAGTGGTCGGTCATACCGACAGCGTCGGCAGCGACGCGGTCAACCAGCGTCTGTCCGAAGAACGCGCCGGCGCGGTCGCGCAGTATCTGACCGCCCAAGGCGTGCAGCGCGAGCGCATGGAAACCATGGGCGCCGGCAAGCGTTACCCGATCGCCGACAACAGCACCGATGCAGGTCGCGCACAGAACCGCCGCGTCGAAATCCGCCTGATTCCGCTGCGCTCGGAGGGTGCCGGAAACAACACGGGCATGCGTTGAGTCTGCCGCACTGAGTCGTGACGAGTCGATTGACGAGCCGCGATGAGTAAACAAGACAGGCCGCGAAAGCGGCCTGTTTTTTTTGCGCTGCGAATCTTGTCGATCAACAGCGGCACGCAATCTCTTGATGGCCGCTCGGCAAGGGCACCGCGCACTCGATCAACTAGGCTTCTGACTCACGCCTATGGGCGAATAATGGAACACGGACTATGCCGTGACGTTTTCCAGGATGCGCTTGCCTTCTGCACGCAATTGCGCGTCTGCGCCGATTTCGATCTTTGCATAGTTGTCGGCCTTTTGCGCGGCCAGACGCGCAGGGCACTGCGCCATCATGTAGTCCGCATCGAAGTTCATCCGCGTCACCAGGAAGTCCACGAAGGCGCGCACTTTCGGCGAGACCAGACGGCCCCCGGCGAACACCGCGTTGAAGTCCACCTCCGGCCCGGTCCAACCTGCGAGCACCCGGCGGACCAGGCCCGATTGCACAAATGGCTTGGCCATCACATCGCCAGTCAACAGCAGGCCCTCGCCGCATAACACCGCGCCATTGAGCGCAGCCGGATCGTTGGCTACCATCAACGGATTGACCGGGAAATCGCGCACATCGCTGCCGTCGCTGAGCGACCAGAAAAAGCGGTTGTTGTGCACGTTGCGGTTCTTGCGCAGCGCCAGCGTGCGATGGAACTGCAGCTCGTCCGGATGCAACGGCTCGCCATAGCGCTCGATGTAGGACGGGCTGGCGAAGACCTGCGTGCGCAGGCTGCCGAGCTTGCGCGCGACCAGATTGGAATCGGGCAGGGCGCCGACACGCAGTGCCAGATCGGCTTCGCCGCCGATCAGGTCCAGCTTCTCGTTGCCCAGATGCATGTCCAGCTGGATCTCCGGGTACTGCGCATGGAACTCGCCCAGCAACGGTGCGATCCAGGTGATGCCCAGCGAGTAGGGCACGGTGAAGCGCAGCCAGCCGCGTGGGCCGGACTGCAATTGCCCGACGGCGCTCTCGGCTTCTTCCAGTTCGCGCGCGATGCGCTGGCAATGTTCGTGATACACCGAGCCGGCTTCGGTCAGGCCGATGCGGCGCGTGGTCCGGTGCAGAAGGCGGGCGCCCAGGCGGGTTTCCAGTTCCTGCACTTTGCGGCTGACGGTGGTCTTGGGTAGGCCAAGCGCGTTGGCGGCCGCGATGAAGCTGCCTTGTTCGACCACCTTGACGAAGATCAGGGTGTCGTTGAGATCGTGAGTCATGGGACTGCCTTCCGGGGGTCAGGAGGGATTAGACCGCTTACGGGACGATTATTCCCCTAAATCCGGACTAATCAAGTGCTGGTTTGAGGCCTAACTTATGTGGCATCCCCTCCATGCAGGAGCACGGCCATGTGGTTGTGCAATGTTTTCGGCGTGTCGTCCACCTCCCGCAGCGCCATTGAAGGCGCCTTCGATCCTGTGGTTTCCACGGTAAGAAGCCCGCGCGCCGGTGTTTCGCGTGCATTTTCGGCCTCTCCCAGGCGTCAGGCCGGCGGTGCGCCGTCGCAGCGGACCGGACTGTCGGCGCGTCTGGCGCAGCGTGGAATTGTCCCGATGTCGGGAGTGAAAGTCCCATGACCGGGATGGTCCAATCCGAGACGGCCGTCATCGGCGGCGCGGGCAATGTCGGTGCCGGTATCGTCGCCGCCTTGCTCGATGCCGGGATGCCGGTATTGGTGATTGGACGCGATGCCGCCAAGCTCGACGCACTGCGCGCGCAGCATGGCAACACACCACTGCTGGAGACCTTGCGGGGCTCGGTGGCCGACGACGCGTCGGCGCAGGCGCTGGCTAGCGAACTGGCCCAGCGCCCGCGTCCGCTAGGCGCGGTGATCGCCAGCCTGGGCAGCCCGCTCAAGGCCGGTCGCCTGCTGGACCGCCCGGTCGCTGCGCTGCGCCGCCGCCTGGAGCGCGATGTGCTGCCGCATCTGGCGGCCGCGCGACATCTGCTGCCGCTGCTGGCCGAGGCCGAAGGCGGTGGTCGCTACCTGTTGCTGGGCAGCCCCTGCGCGCTGCGTGCCTGGGCCGCGCACGGCGATACCTCCATTGCCGCCGCGGCCACGCGCATGCTCGCCCAGGTCCTGCACGAGGAGGCCAAGCCGTTTGGTGTCCGCGTGCATCTGCTGTCGGTCGAGCAGCCGGTGTGCACGCCGGGCCGTGCCAAGGACGCATGTCCGGAATGGATCCGCGCCGTGGATGTTGGCCGCGCCGCTGTCTCGCTGATCGCCGGGCCTGGCCAGCCCGGACAAGCCATCGTGACCGTCAGCCGTCGCCTGCACGCCGCTCCATCGGCCGACCGGCTCGCCGGTCTGCATTTTCCCATCCCCACCCAAGAGATTTCCCCATGACCCCGAACGCCACCCCGTTCCGTTTTCCCTTGCGTACTGTATTGACGGGCGCCGTACTCGCGGTTGTGCTGGCCGGTTGCGGCAGCAAGGCTGCCGAGACCGGCGCGCCGCCGCCGCCCAGCGTCAGCGTCGCCCCGGTGTTGCTGAAGGAGATCAGCCAGTGGGACGAATTCAGTGGCCGCATCGAGCCGGTGGAAAGCGTCGAGCTGCGCCCGCGCGTGTCCGGCTACATCGACAAGGTCAACTACGTCGAAGGTGCCGAAGTGAAGAAGGGCGATGTGCTCTTCAGCATCGACGACCGCAGCTACCGTGCCGAATTCGCGCGCGCCAACGCCGCGCTGGTGCGTGCACGCACGCAGTCCACGCTGGCCCGCAGCGAAGCGGCACGCGCACGTAAGTTGTCCGACCAGCAGGCCATCTCGACCGAGACCTGGGAGCAGCGTCGCGCTGCCGCGGATCAGGCCGACGCCGATCTGTTGGCCGCGCAGGCCGCGCTGGATACCGCCAAGCTCAACCTGGACTGGACCCGCGTGCGTGCGCCGATCGATGGCCGCGCCGGACGTGCGATGGTCACTGCCGGCAATCTGGTCACCGCCAGCGACAGTGCCAGCGTGCTGACTACGCTGGTGTCGCTGGACAAGGTGTTTGTGTACTTCGATGCTGACGAGGGCACCTTCCTGCGTTATTCGCAGATGGCGCGCAACGGCGAGCGTCCGGATGCGCGCGGTGGCGAGTTGCCGGTGCGCATCGGCCTGGTCGGCGAGCAGGGCTTCCCGCACACCGGGCGCGTGGATTTCCTGGATAACCAGGTGACCCGCAGCACCGGCACCATCCGCGTGCGCGCAGTGCTGGACAACGCGCAGCGCCAGTTCACGCCGGGCCTGTATGCACACGTGCAGCTGCTGGGCAGCGGCCAGTTCAAGGCCATGCTGGTCGACGAAAAGGCCGTGCTGACCGATCAGGACCGCAAGTACGTGTACGTGGTCGACAAGGACGGCAAGGCGCAACGGCGCGATATCGAGCTTGGCCGCAATGCCGATGGCCTGCGCATCGTGCGCAAGGGACTGGCTGCCGGCGACCGCGTGGTGGTCGATGGCGTGCAGAAGATCTTCATGCCTGGCATGCCGGTCGATGCCAAGCCCGTTGCCATGGCCACGGCACCGGACAAGCGCACCGCGTCGAACTGATTCATCGCTGCATCGCACCCGTGACCACCGGCCTCGCAACGAGGCCGGCTCGGGGCCGCTGTGCCGCGCCGCCACCCGGCGGCAACCTCTTTCAGGACCACCCCCATGGACTTTTCCCGTTTTTTCATCGACCGACCGATCTTTGCCGCGGTGCTGTCGATCATCATCTTCGCTGCCGGCCTGATCGCCATGCCGCTGCTGCCCATCAGCGAGTACCCGGAAGTGGTGCCGCCGAGCGTGCAGGTGCGTGCGGTGTATCCGGGCGCCAATCCCAAGGTCATCGCCGAGACCGTTGCCACGCCGCTTGAGGAAGCCATCAACGGCGTGGAAGACATGATGTACATGAAGTCGGTCGCCGGCTCCGATGGCGTGCTGGTGGTCACCGTGACCTTCAAGCCGGGCACCGATCCGGACCAGGCGCAGGTGCAGGTGCAGAACCGCGTCAGCCAGGCGCAGGCGCGTCTGCCCGAGGACGTGCGGCGTCAGGGCGTGACCACGCAGAAGCAGTCGCCGACGCTGACCATGGTCGTGCATCTGACCTCGCCCAAAGGCAAGTACGACTCGCTGTACCTGAGCAACTACGCCACCTTGAAGGTCAAGGACGAGCTGTCGCGCCTGCCGGGCGTGGGCCAGATCCAGATCTTCGGTGCCGGCGACTACGCCATGCGCATCTGGCTGGATCCGGACAAGGTCGCCGCGCGCGGGCTCACCGCCAGCGATGTGGTCGCGGCCATCCGCGAGCAGAACGTGCAGGTTTCCGCCGGCCAGCTCGGTGCCGAGCCGATGCCCAACAAGAGCGATTTCCTGCTCTCGATCAATGCGCAGGGCCGCCTGACCACTGAAGAAGAGTTCGGCAACATCGTGATCCGCAGCGGTAACAGCGGCGAGATCGTGCGCCTGTCGGACGTGGCGCGTCTGGAACTGGGCGCCGGCAACTACACCTTGCGCTCGCAGCTGGACAACCAGAACGCGGTCGGCATGGGTGTGTTCCAGTCGCCCGGTGCCAACGCGATCGAATTGTCCGATGCGGTGCGCGCCAAGATGGCCGAGCTGGAAAAGCAGTTCCCGCAGGACATGGCGTGGTCGGCTGCGTACGACCCGACCGTGTTCGTGCGCGACTCGATCAGCGCGGTGGTGCATACCTTGCTGGAAGCGGTGCTGCTGGTGGTGCTGGTGGTGATCCTGTTCCTGCAGACCTGGCGCGCCTCGATCATTCCGTTGCTGGCGGTGCCGGTGTCGGTGGTCGGTACGTTTGCCGCGCTGTACCTGCTGGGCTTTTCGATCAATACGCTGAGCCTGTTCGGCCTGGTGCTGGCGATCGGCATCGTGGTCGACGACGCGATCGTGGTGGTGGAAAACGTCGAACGCAACATCGAAGAAGGCCTGAGCCCGTTGGCTGCTGCGCATCAGGCAATGCGCGAAGTGTCCGGGCCGATCATCGCCATCGCGCTGGTGCTGTGCGCGGTGTTCGTGCCGATGGCGTTCCTGTCGGGCGTGACCGGCCAGTTCTACAAGCAGTTCGCGGTGACCATCGCCATTTCCACGGTGATTTCGGCGATCAATTCGCTGACCTTGTCGCCGGCGCTGGCGGCGATGTTGCTCAAGGCGCACGACGCACCGATGGATGGTCCGTCGCGGTTGATCGATCGGTTGTTCGGCTGGTTGTTCCGTCCGTTCAATCGTTTCTTCAACACCAGCTCGAACAAGTACCAGGGCGCGGTGTCGCGTGCATTGGGCAAGCGCGGTGCGGTGTTCATGGTGTATGTGCTGCTGCTGGTGGCCACCGGTTTCATGTTCAAGGTGGTGCCGGGCGGCTTCATTCCGACCCAGGACAAGCTCTATCTGATTGCCGGTACCAAGTTGCCTGAAGGCGCTTCGCTGGAACGCACCAACGAGGTGATCCGTCAGATCAGCCAGATCGCGATGCAGACCGAAGGTGTGGATCACACGATTGCGTTCCCGGGTCTGAATCCGCTGCAGTTCACCAACACGCCCAACACCGGCACGGTCTTCATTACGCTCAAGCCGTTCAGTCAGCGCAGCCGCAGCGCCGTGCAGATCAATGCCGAGCTCAATGCACGCATCAGCCAGATCCAGCAGGGCTTCGCGTTCGCCTTCATGCCGCCGCCGATTCTGGGACTTGGGCAAGGCTCGGGCTACTCGCTGTACATCCAGGACCGTGCCGGTCTGGGCTATGGCCAGTTGCAGAGTGCGGTCAATGCGATGTCCGGTGCGATCTCGCAGACGCCGGGCATGCAGTTCCCGATCGGTACCTATCAGGCCAATGTGCCGCAGCTCGATGCCAAGGTGGATCGCGACAAGGCCAAGGCGCAGGGCGTGCCGCTGACCAATCTGTTCGACACGCTGCAGACCTATCTGGGTTCGGCCTACATCAACGACTTCAATCGCTTTGGTCGCACCTATCAGGTGATCGCCCAGGCCGATGGACAGTTCCGCGACAGCGTCGAGGACATCGCCAACCTGCGTACCCGCAATGCCAACGGCGAGATGGTGCCGATCGGCAGCATGGTCACGCTGGGCCAGACCTATGGCCCGGATCCGGTGATCCGCTACAACGGCTACCCGGCCGCCGATCTGATCGGTGAGGCGGACCCGCGCGTGCTCTCCTCCACCGAGGCGATGCAGACGCTGGCCGGCATGGCACCGAAGGTGCTGCCCAACGGCATGAACATCGAGTGGACCGATCTGAGCTATCAGCAATCCACCCAGGGCAACTCGGCGTTGATCGTGTTCCCGATGGCGGTATTGCTGGCGTTCCTGGTACTGGCCGCGTTGTATGAAAGCTGGACGCTGCCGCTGGCAGTGATCCTGATCGTGCCGATGACCTTGCTGTCTGCCTTGTTCGGCGTGTGGCTCACCGGTGGCGACAACAACGTGTTCGTGCAGGTGGGCCTGGTGGTGCTGATGGGCCTGGCATGCAAGAACGCGATCCTGATCGTGGAGTTCGCCCGCGAACTCGAAATGCATGGCAAGGGCATCGTCGAGGCCGCGCTGGAAGCCTGCCGCCTGCGTCTGCGTCCGATCGTGATGACCTCCATCGCCTTCATCGCCGGCACCGTGCCGCTGGTATTCGGGCATGGCGCCGGCGCCGAAGTGCGCTCGGTCACCGGTATCACCGTGTTCGCCGGCATGCTCGGTGTGACCTTGTTCGGCCTGTTCCTCACCCCGGTGTTCTACGTGGCCCTGCGCAAGTGGGTGACGCGTCGCGAACCCGACGCACCGGCCGCTGTTGCGCACGATCACGTCAAGGCGTGAGTGCGTCGTTCCTAACCCCCATTCGCAGTAGAAGGACATTGAAATGAGCAACCACAAGATCGCATTGGTCACCGGCGCCACCCGCGGCATCGGCCTGGAAACCGTTCGGCAACTGGCCCAGGCCGGCGTGCATACGCTGCTGGCCGGGCGCAAGCGCGACGATGCCGTCGCCGCCGCACTCAAGCTGCAGGCCGAAGGCCTGCCGGTGGAGGCCATCCAGCTCGACGTCAACCACGACATCAGCATCGCCGCGGCGGTCGGCACGGTGGAGCAGCGTCATGGCCACCTGGACATCCTGATCAACAACGCCGGCATCATGATCGAGGACATGCAGCGCACCCCGTCGCAGCAGAGCCTGGAGGTGTGGAAGCGCACCTTCGACACCAACCTGTTCGCAGTCGTCAGCGTCACCAAGGCATTCCTGCCGCTGCTGCGTCGTTCGCTGGCCGGGCGCATCGTCAATGTGTCCAGCATGCTCGGCTCGCTGACCCTGCATACCCAGCCCGGCTCGCCGATCTACGACTTCAAGATTCCCGCGTACGACGCCTGCAAGAGCGCGGTCAACAGCTGGACGGTGCATCTGGCCCATGAGTTGCGCGACACCGCCATCAAGGTCAACACCGTGCATCCGGGCTACGTCAAAACCGACATGAACGGCGGCGGCGGCGAGCTCGAGGTGGAGCAGGGCGCGCACAGCAGCGTGCAGATGGCACTGCTCGACGCGCACGGCGCCACCGGCAGCTTCACGCATCTGGGAGAAGTATTGCCATGGTAAGGAACTTTCTGAGCGTGGCACTGGCCGCGCTGGTGCTCAGCGGTTGCGCGATGGGGCCCGACTACCGGCCCGACCCGCCCGCCGCGGTGACCTTGCAGGGCGCGCAGGATGCGGCCTTCAGCACCGAATCGCCGGTCGGCAACTGGTGGTCGCAGTTCGACGACCCGGTGCTGGAACAGCTGGTGCGCGATGCCTTGTTCGCCAACCACGATCTGCGCATCGCCGTGTCACGCGTCAAGCAGGCACGTGCGGTGTTCGTCGAGCGTCGTCTCGACCAGGCCCCGCACATCACCGCGCAGGGCAGCTTCGATCGGCGCGAACAGCAGCAGGTGATCGCCGGCAACCAGCGTTTCCTCACCGAACAGACCACCCTGGGTCTGGATGCGGCCTGGGAACTGGATCTGTTCGGCCGTCAGCGGCGCGCCTCCGAAGCGGCACGCGCGGATCTGGAAGCCGAGCAGGCCGGTCTGCTCGACGTGCAGGTCACCGTCGCTGCCGAAGTGGCGCGCAACTACTTCGAGTTGCGCGGCACGCAAAAGCAGCTGGAGGTCTCCAAGCGCACGCTGACCAACCTGCACGACACCCAGCGGCTGACGCAGACGCGTTGGGACCTGGGCGCCGGCAGCGAGCTGGATGTGCAGAGCAGTCTGGCGCGGTTGAAGGCGATTGAAGCGGATATTCCGTTGCTGGAAACCGCCGAAGCGCAATATCGCCATCGCCTGGCGGTACTGCTCGGCCAGGCGCCCAATGCCTTGGATGCCACCTTGGTGGCGCGCACCACGCCGGCGTTCGCACGTGCCTTGCCACTGGGCGATACCGCTGGCTTGCTGCGTCAGCGCCCGGACGTGCGTAGCGCCGAACGTCGGCTGGCAGCGGCCACAGCGCAGGTCGGCGTGGCCACGGCCGATCTGTTTCCGCGCATCAGCGTCAGCGGCTTTGTCGGCTTCCTGTCCGGTGATGCGGCCAGGCTGACGGAGGGCAGCGGCAAGGCCTGGTCGATCACCCCGTCGATCAGCTGGGCGGCATTCGACTTCGGCACCGTGCGTGCTCGCCTGCGTGCCAGCAAGGCGCAGGCCGACGGCGCGTTGGCGCAATACCAGCAGACGGTGTTGCTGGCGCTGGAAGATACCGAGAACGCCTTGACCGGCTATGGCCGCCAGCAGGCGCGCCTGGCGATCGTGGTGGAGCAGGCCAATGCGGCGCGGCGTGCCGAACAACTGGCGCAAATCCGCTACCGCGAGGGCTCGGAAGACTTCCTGACCCTGCTGGATGCGCAACGCACCCAACTGGCTGCCGACGATGCATTGGCGCAGGCCGAAGCAGCGGTCAATGTCGGCGTGGTCGGTGTGTACAAGGCGTTGGGCGGCTGGAAGCAGGGCGAAGCGCCTGCGGCACCGGTGGCAGTGCTCAACCGGTAGGACAGGCATGCGGGGCGGCCGCCAGGTCGCCCTGCAGCTGCACTTGGATAGGCCGGCGTTTTGGCGCGGCTGACAACTGATGGACATCCGTCAGGCAGGTGCAGTGAGGGCTCGGAATCGGCAAGTACCACTGGTACACGCCGATTCCTGCGCCACCTGACGACTGCTATGCCGTGTTAGCCATTCTTGGCTGCGCCGGCGGGAAATATGCAGCGCCGACGCATCGGCGACCAATGCGGCACCTGGATCTCAGTCACCGAGCCGGTATGCCCGCTGACCGGCCGATCACAATGCCCCGCGCTCAGTCGGCAACCCGCACGCTGTCGCGGCCACCGTTCTTGGCCAGATACAGCGCGGCATCGGCACGCGAAAACCAGTCCTGCCAATGCGTTTCGCCATCGTGGCGCGCCGCCCCAAGCGACACCGTGATCCGTCCACCCGGTCCGCGCAGCCCGTTGCGGATCACCTTGCGCAGGCGTTCGGTGGCCGCTTCCAGTTCCTGCAGGGAGCCAGCACGCAACAGCACCACGAATTCTTCGCCGCCGAAGCGGAACACCTGATGCGGCTCGCGCACTTCGAAACGCAGGATGGTGGCCAGATCCGACAGCGCGGCATCGCCTGCGGCATGCCCGTAGAGATCGTTGACTTCCTTGAAATGGTCCAGGTCCAGAATGATCAGGCTGTTGAGCCGTTCATGCGGCTGGCGCCGATCGATCTGATGGGTGAGCGCGCGTTCGAGCATGCGCCGGTTGGGCAGGCCGGTCAGCGCATCCAGCGAGGCCAGCTCTTCCAGGTGCACGCTGTCGTCCTGCATGCGCAGCGAAAACGCATAGCCCACCGCCAGCGTCACCACCGTCACCACGACCGTCGACACGCCCTGGCCGGGGCTGACGATCAGGCCAGGCAACAGCAGTAGTGCCGCCAGCAGCGGCAGGCTCAGCAGCACCGCGCGTTGCGGGCCGCACAGGAAGTAATTGGTGGCCAGCACCGGAAACAGCCAGGGCAGGGCACCATCGCCGCCGGTCCAGCAGGCCACGAGACAGCCACCGACGTTGATGGAGGCCAGCCACACGCCACCAGCGCCAGTGCGTTCGGCATCGCGCATCCTCCAGCCCCGCCATATCGCAAACATACCGAGCGAGGCGGTGATGAGGCAGGCCAGCGCCTGACCGGTGATGGCCAGGTACACCGCATAAAGGCAAAGCAACAGCGCGGTGATCGGCCCCAGCGTCTTGACGATGCCGAGGCGGAAATCCCGCCGCAGGTGGAGGATCACAGGGAAGGTTCTATAGGAGTCGGCATCATTATCGGCGGAGCCTTGCGAAAGTTGAGCGTGCACGCGCCGCGGCAACGGGTAGGAAAATGAAGCGTTGCCGGGCCGGGCTTCGCACATCCTTGACGGCCGAGCCGCAACCGTAGCGTCTTTGCCGTCGGAGTCTGCCATGCCCACACGCGAAGAACTCGACACGTGCCTGGATGCGCTGCAGGACGAACTGCCGCAGCTGTCCGCCGATGAGGGCGCGGGTTTCGACTACCTCGATTTCCAGGCGCGTGCCCAGGCCCTGCTGAGCAGTGCCGCGGACGAGGACGCGGCCTATGTGCGGACCCGTGTGGACGGCATGCTGGCGGGCGCCGGCCTGATTCCAACTGATGAGGATGGGCGCAGTTGCGCTTGAATCCTGCTCTGCGCGGGCACTAAAACGCCTGTATTGCAGGGCGCTACGTCAAAGTATGCCCGCAGACGCAGATCCAATCCCGATAACGGCATGCCTTAGCCTGTAGCCGGGGTGCCCGCACTCACCACCTGATTGCGCCCGGCCTGCTTGGCGCGGTATAGCGCCTCGTCCGCGCGCCGCAGCAGCTGCGCCATATTGCCTGCATGTTCGGGAAAGCTGGCCGCACCGAACGAGGCGCTGACCTTCGGCAACGACACGCCATCGGCCATGACCTGCAGGGACTCGATGCCGGCACGCAGTTTCTCGGCCATCCTGCAGGCGGTCGCCAGATCCACTTCCGGCAGGATGATCGTCAACTCCTCGCCGCCGTAGCGGCAGCAGATGTCTTCGCCGCGCGTCTGCGCCAGCAGGAAGTCGCCGATCGCCGCCAGGACGCGGTCGCCGCCGCTATGGCCGTGCAGATCGTTGAACTGTTTGAAGTGGTCCACGTCCAGCATCAGCACCGACAAGGGTTGTACCCGTCGCGTGCAGCGCGCCAGTTCGTGATTGAGCGCCTCTTCGAGATAACGGCGGTTGTACAGGCCGGTCAACGGATCGCGGATGGACTGTTGGCGCAGCGTCTCGCGCAGACGCAGGTTGTGCAGCGCCAGCGACAGCTGCTCGGCCGCTGCCTCGGCCACGGTCAACGAGGCCAGGTCGCGCGGATCCTCGCTGCGCAGCGCCAGCATCCCCAATTGCGTGCCCTGTGCCGATAACGGGATGCAGACGGTGCTCGCGTGCGCCGGAAGATTGGCGCCGATGTGCTGGCATAGCATGCCCTGGCTGGTGTCTTCCACCACATGCGTGCGATCGCGGCGCAAGGCCCAGCAGGTGTCCGGCGCGATGCTGGCGTTGTCGTCGTCGGCCATCGTGCCCCAGGCCACCACCTGTTCGGCGCGATCGCGCGAGGCGCGCAGCAGATAGACCGCGCCGGCCGCGCCTGGGACCAGCGGCGCGATCGTGCGTGCGGTGATTTCCAGTGCTTCCTCGGCATTGCGGCAGTTCTGCAGCAGCCCCGAGTAACGCGCCAGCGCCTCCAGTCCCGCCGACGTGCGTTCGAGCGTTGCGAACGATTCGATCAGGCGCTCGCTGGTCGTGCTAGCTGCGTCTTCGGCATGTACGCGCCGTTCCAGTTCGCGCGACAGCAATCGGTAGGCCAGCAACATCACCAGCAAGCCGCTGAAAATCCCGATCACAGTGACCCACAGCACCCACTGCGCGCTGCGCGTGTTGGTGTCGTTGCGCTTCACCAGTTGCTGGCGCTCCAGTTCCGTCATGATCTGCACCTGGCGGCGCAGTGAAGACGAGGTCTGGAACACGCCGCGTGCGATCGAGGCGCGCGCACCATCCAGGCCCTGCCGGCGATAACTGTGCAACAGGTCGTTGATCTGCACCAGGCGCGTGTCCAGCAGACGTCCAAGCTCTGCGACGTTGCGCCGCTGCACCGGGTTGTCCTGCACCAGGGCATCCAGCCGCACGATGCGTTCGGGTAGTCGCCCGATCGCATCGGCATACACCCCGAGAAAGGCTTCGTTGTCGGTCAATACATAGCCGCGCACCGACGACTCCGCCGACAGCAGCCCTGCCTGGATCTCATCGATGCTGGCGATCACCTCCTGCGTATGCGTCACCCAGCCGGCGTCGGACAACGAACGCTGCGTGGTGAAATAACCGCCCACGCCGATCAGGACGAAGATCATCCCGCCGAGCAACAAGGCGCCGGCGGCGTGGCGTTTTGCTTTTCTGGTCAACACCGTGTTCCCCCAACACCGATCGTCTGGTAGAGGTCGATGCAAGTCGCGTGCCTATACTTCACTTCGCTTGCCCAGTCAGCTGCGGGACGGGGTTACGGTCGCTCCGGCGTCGGCACGGCGGTATCCTTCGTGCTCGTCATCGAGCCGGGCAACAGATTGGTCATTTTTCTAGGTAGCTATCAATTGACCTGTCGCGCTGCCCAGGGCGACGGCCCCAGCCGCGGCTGGGTTGCCGACTGGCAGATCGCCCAGATCGGTGCCGCAAGCACCGGCGACCTGGCAGGCAGCGCCCTGTCTGCCACGTTCCCCGACCACCGCAGCGCCATGGCCGCCGCCCGCGTCGCCGGCATGGTGACGTTGGAAGCCATGCACGCCGAAGCGCAGCGGCAGCTCGAACCCGCCTGAGCGCAGGTGCCGGCGCGCCTGGTTGCAGTGACCAGACCAATGCCCGCCAGCGCCAGACAAGCTGGCATGCGGTTTGCTCCAGCCCTAGAGAACGCTGGGGAGCGTCTTCGACGGAAGCGACATGCAAGAACCTAACAAGAGCGCCCTGGTCCTGCTGCAGCAGGAAGCCACCGAACTGCTCGCGCTGTTCGACCAACTGCGTGGCGATGTGGCGCTAGCGCACGACCAAGTCAACGTCGTCGCAGGCCTCCCTGCCGGGCGCACCGAGCAGACCGCCTACGTCAGTAATTGACGCATCCTGTAGCGTGCTGTTGTGCGCGATACACAAGCTGCCGATGTGTAGCGAGGTCTCAAAGAGCCAGGGTGGTGAGGCGTTAGAGACCCGCGCGCAGGAGGGATAAGCACACGCTACGGGCAGTCGACGCATGCGCCAGCACCGACGCGATGTTCGGTCTGTCTTGTGTTCCGTGATCTGGCAACAACGGCGTGGCAGCTTTTAGCGCTGTTTGACCACCGATCACGCGTTCTCCGGAGCAGGCGGTATCGGTTTCGCCCATGAAAAAGGCCGGGAGCCCTCTGCATCGAGGAGTCCCGGCCTTAGTCGGTCGTCTTAGGACCGTTGTTTGGTGGAGGTGGGCGGAGCCTGAAGACGCCCCTACGCAAGCCATTGACCCTAAAGCATTTCGGGTCTTCCAGCTGAGCCTGCTTTGATACCTCGAATGATACCTAAAGTCCTGAGCTGAGGAAGTGGGGAATGGCGCTATCGATCAAATGCAGCAAGCCAGCCGGCTGCACCGCTTGATCGGTAGCCCCTATCTGAGATGGGTGCTCAGCAGTCCAGCTTGCTGCCGCGTCTTGGCTTGCCACACTCCAAGACCGACGCCTCAGGGTTTGGCGATAGGCCAAGTCCTCGACTGCTGACAGCTGCTCTCGCAAAGCGAAGCCGCAACCTTGACCACCAGTTGCCTCCGGCGATATTGCTGCCCCCGCACTTGGTTTGAGAGGTCGATCGGTCCGCGCTGTTGTCGTTTTCGGAGCTCAACCGGAGCTCCAAGAGAGGCAAGGCATCGCGCAGCCGGTTCGTTGTTGATGCGTATCCCTCAGTATTTGTCGCGTTCGTTGCCCTCCGGTCGATGGTCCTTTCGGCAGCGGGTTCCCGCTGACCTCCAACCGCTGCTCGGCTTGCAGGCGATCAAGCGCACCTTGCACACGACCGTTTTGGAAGAGGCGCAACTGCGCGCGGCCACCTTGGCATCGCACTACGAGCGGCTGTTCGCTCGATTGCGGGACGACGTGTTGGATGATCGCAGTCAGGCAGACGCTTCCGCCTTGGTGGCATCCGCCTCTGCTGCAATACCCTTCCGCAACCTGACCTTGCATCGAACCAAGACGCCAGACGGGACCGTGCATGAGCGCTGGCAAATCGACAGCACCAAAGGCGTGAGGCTGTTTCGAGAACTCCACGAAGGCCACGGCTCGGAAGGCGAACGACCAGTCCCACTGCCGGCATCGCCACTGGCCATCGCAGCGTATGCCGCCAAGCTCGGCTCGCTCCTTGAGCCAATGACACTTGGGAAGGCGCGGCATGCGTGGTTGGCGACCTTGAAGGGCCGCACCTTGCCCAAGACCTATGTCATCAAGAAGTCGGCCATCCAAGCATTGGTGGACTACCTGGGTGAGAAGACGAAGATCCATACAATCACGCGGTCAGACCTGGCTCGCTGGTATCAGCAGATGCGCAAGGAGGGTGCGTCCACACCAACGCTGACGAACAAGCAGAGCTACATGGGCGGGAAGGGAGGATTTTTCGATTGGGCTATGGTCTCCGGTCACTACCCCCAAGGCGATAATCCGGCGAAGGGCCATGTGAGCTATTCGGCAAGGGAACGGCGTGCGCGCCGCAAGCTTGGGTTTAAGGCTTTTGATCGTGAGCAAATCCAGGCAATCTTCTCGCCGGTCAACTTCCCCAGGCTTTCTCCAAATGCCCGCTGGGCAGCGCTCATTGGCCTTTACACGGGAGCCAGAGCCTCTGAGGTTGGACAGTTGTTGGTGGCGGATGTGTTCAACGAGGACAACATCCCTTGCATCCGGATTTCAGATGAGGGAGAGCACCAGAAGGTCAAAACCGAGGTAAGCCTGCGCACGGTGCCCATCCATCCCGAGCTGCTGCCGCTGGGGTTTTGGGACTGGATTGAGGGTCGAAAGGCTGCTGATCACAAGCGCTTGTTCCCGCACGCCAAAGCAGATGCCATGAACGGGCAGGGGAACTGGATCACGAAGGCGTTTAGCCGTTACCTGGGTGAGATCGGCAAGGATTGGCCTAAGGCCAAGCGTGGTTTCCACTCTTTGCGGAAGACCTTCATCCAAGAGTTGCAAGGACTGGGTGTGTCGTCAGAGCTGCGTGCGCAGATCGTGGGTCATGAATTAGATGACGAGCACCATGCGGCATATAGCCGTGATCTCACCGTCGCAGAAAAGCTCAATGGTTTTAGCGAGCACTCTCTTGGTTTAAGCTCCTTGCAATACGGCTTGAACGTCGAGCTTCTTCGCAAATGCCTGAGTGCAGACGGGGGCATGAAAGCTATATCGTTCAGGCGTGTTCGGCTAGTTCCTTAGGTTGTTGCGAAAACATGCTACGAAGGCCAAACAGTTTGAGCTTGCTGACTTGACCAGACATAGTTTTACTGCGATAAATTTCTCCCGAATAATTTGCTAATCAACTGATTGGAACAGTCCTGAATGAAAACCGCGTCTTTGAGTGCCCTTGCCGCTGCTAAAGAAAAATTGGCAGAAGAAATTCGGAAATTGGAAGAGCAGGAAGCTCAGCTACGCCAGCAGCAATCATCTGAAGCCTATACAGAGATCGTCAAGTTGCTCGACCAATATACCGATCATTTCAGTGCAAAGCAGAAGTCGGAGATTGCGGCTCTGATCGGTGCTGGTGTGGCCAAGCCAAAAAAAGCTGCTTCCGCAAAGAAAGAAGTGGCGCCGAAGTATTGGCTGCCACACAACCAAGAAACGTGGTCAGGGCGTGGGCGTCCGCCTAAGGCTTTCACCATTTGGCAGGGCAGTGCGTCTTACAAGGAATGGAAAGCCAAGCACCCGGATGAGAAGTTTCCTAAATATCCGGGGTGAGCTTTAAAAAGCCCCGTGGTGTGTTGCTTTTTTAGAAAATGTGGGGCTTGGCGGGGCTGCTTTGCGCAAACGGGCGTAGAAGGGCGCTAGGCCCTCCTGCGCTGGCTTCTCACCTAGGGGGGCGCGGCCATGTGTCTCAGACGATGCGACACTGCTGCCGATACTTAACTCCATGGACAGAGCCGAGCTGCGCCTTCACCTCGAACGCCTAGATAAGGCTGTGCCCGCTTTGCGGGCCTCCAGTCCTGACCGGCGCCACTTTTGGCAAGCCTTTGCCAGCATGGTCTTTGCCATCGAGAGCAAGGCGTTAACGAGCGAAGACGCGCAGTTCGTCGGCCGTCGAGCCGAGGAAATCTTGTCGTGGCACGGGCTCGAGAGCAGCGACGAAAGCGCCCGCTGACATCAATCGCTGCCCGTCCACTTGCCATCGCTTTGATCCGCAAGCCTTGTTGGGCATGCATGGTGCTGTCCACCAGCGCTGGGCCTCTGAAAGGGACCTTAGCTTCGCTGTCCCGACTGCAAGGACAGGCCTCCTTCTCGACGCTGGCGCTTTGTTGCGGCCCTTCGCTGCGCGCCGCTTTCGCAGTGCTCGCTCTCGGGTGCGGTAGGGCCGGACGCTTCGCCTGTCGGTTCCCACGAGGCGGACAACGCGCTGGTGGAGAAGAACCGATGAAGAGCACCCGAGACACCAAGACTCAATACCAAATCCAGGTGGACGAGGAAGGCATCTTGCTCGCAGCAGCCACCATCTTGGAACAACGCCTTCATCGGCAAGGTCGCATCGACAGCCCGGACCAAGCCGGCGACTACCTGATTGCCCGCTGCGCACACCTCAGTCACGAAGTCTTCGGGGTCGTCTTCTTGGATATCAAGCACCAGATCTTGGCAACCGAGCACCTCTTCTTCGGCACCATCGACGGCTGCGAGGTGCACCCTCGGGTGGTCGCCAAGCGCGCCCTGGACTTGAACGCCGCCGCCGTCATCCTTTTCCACAACCACCCAAGCGGAAACCCCGAGCCCAGCGAAGCTGACCGCAAGGTCACCGAGCGCCTGCAGCAGGCTCTGGGCCTTCTCGACATCCGGGCGCTGGACCACTTGGTGATCGGCGGGTGTCAGCACACCAGCCTTGCAGCAAGAGGGTGGGCACAGCCTTACATTCTGTAACTTGGCAATGTCTAAGCTGTATCTGATTTTGCCTATAGCTTGTTCAACTCATTTACGTAAGATGCAATCAACAAGCAAGGACGACCAACATGAAGGTTAGAGCCGTAACCAGCGCCAAAGAAATTCAGCAGCGTCTTACCACCCTAGCTGAAAAGTGTGACCGCTTCTATTGGGCTACTGCATGGGCGGCGCCATCAAAATTACTAGATCTAGCGATAGCGTCCAAGAAGATGGCATTCTTTGTCATCGGGACGCATCACTATTTCACTTCGCCTCAGGTATTGGATTCATGTGTGGGGATGAAAACCGTGCGCGTGATGCGTCCAACAGGTCCGCTCTTTCATCCCAAGCTTTATGTATTCGAGATTTCTGGCCAAATAGAAGTCTTTGTCGGGAGCGCGAACTTGACGATGGGTGGGCTGAAAAGAAATATCGAATGTGGAGTCTTCCTGACGGGGGCAGTTGAAGAGCCCTCCTTGAAGTTGCTCAGAGATCATGTCATTAAACTATGGGAAGGTGCGGAAGTTCTCGATTCGAATTTCGCGAGCACGTACCGACTCAACTATCGCCAAGTGGAGGATTCCAAGCGGGATTTGGATAAATTTGTTGAGGTAGGCGTAGCGTTGGGGCGTTCCTCAGGCCCCAGCGCGCCTCAGCACATGGCGTGGGCAGAGTTCGTTGCGATGGTGAAAGAAGATGTAGTAAACGGCTATGCCGGCCGGCTGCGTGTGCTATCTCAGGCACGGCAGATTTTCGCTAAAGAGGTAAATTTTAGCGATCTTGATGAGGATGATCGGAAGCGGATCGCTGGTGTAATACCCAAGGCTGTTTGGGGTGATACAGATTGGGGTTTCTTCGGTAACATGACGGCGTATGGTCGCTTCTCTCCTATCCTAAGAGAACGAGTAAGGCTCTTCTCCAGGGCATTAGGTCAAATTCCACTTCAAGGTCCAGTCCTTCGTCGTCATTATGACGCGTATCGCCAGGCGTTTTATAGAATTCCAGAGGCGTCGAAAAATTGGATCGGGATGGGGACGCGACTGCTTGCAATGAAGCGTCCAGATCAGTTCGTATGCATCGATAGTGCTAACCGCGCAGGTGTATGCGGCTACTTTGGATGCGCACCGACGACGACTAATTTAGACAATTATTGGGATCGTGTGATTGCGCCCTTAATGCTTTCACCCTGGTGGCAGAGCGAAATTCCTGAAGACGAGTTGGAGAAAGAGATCTGGATGGGTAGGGCAGCAATGCTTGACGCTATTCACTACGGGTCTTAGGTTTTTTAATAGTCGCCCAAATCATTTTATATCATGTGCTTTGTGTGATTCGATTTTGATGATTGGATTCCGCCGATCCGTGCTGTATCAATCTGAATGGTGTATGGGGAGCAATAAGAAGTGCGACATCTCTTGGGGAAAGCATGATGTCTGAGCGGGTTGAGAAGCTCTTTGATGGGTCCGACGCGCTGTTAGAGGCCTTGGGGCCGATCATAGCGGCTCCGCCGTTTGATCAAACGGCCAAGCTGCAAGTCTGTCGCGCACTTTGTTTGCTTTCGATTGAGCATGCCGTTGCGAGTCGCTGCCTTCTTGCGGCCGGTGCGGGACCATCGACGGTTATCATCCACCGCGCGCAGTTCGAAGCGCTGGTGAGAGCCGTCTGGGTCCTTTACTGTGCAAGCGATGATGAGGTGGCCTGCTTGCAAGACGAATTGACGCCGACAAGTGAATCATTAGCTGCTCGCTTGCCCATGCTATCCAAGATGCTGATCGCTCTTGAGGCGGTGACGCAGGCGGCCGAGCCATTGCGGGCGTTTTTGGAGTTCAAGAAATACTCTTGGGCGGCACTCAACTCGTTTGTCCACGCGGGCGCACATGCACTTCATCGGTTGCGAACGGGCTTCCCGCTTGAACTCGTGGAACTGGTCGTCAAACAAAGCAACGCGCTCGTGGTGATGGCTCACATGCAACTCGCAATCACAACTGGTAGCCAAGATGCGGTGCGATGGGCTGCCAAGACGTCGGACGGATTTCCCGCTGTGCTTCCTCCACGAATACGTTAGGATTTTCAGGCAAGCGCCATCGCCCACAGGTTGTCAGGCTGATGAGTGGCAAGCTTGCGGCGCAAGTTGCTTGCAGTAAGAATTGAACGAAGGACGGTTTGGATGACCAATATCAGCAAGGCGGAAAGCTTCGAGGACGGATTTTTACGCGCTGCGCTTGAAGTCATCGCGAAGCGCGATGAGCGCAATGCGATCATCAATGCACGAGACTTCCCCAGTCTTCGCAAGATGCTTGATCAATCCCTGGGCACAACGCGCTTTACCCAAGCCATGGCGGAGTTCTACCTCGGCATCCCGAGACGCCAATTCGACCAGTTCAAGCGTGAGCACGGCAATCCGTTTCTGATCAGCAAGAGCACGCCACGCTCGATTGCTAAGGTAGAACTCTTGACGTGGTATGCCCAAGTCACCAAAGCGCGCGAAAAGATCCAAGAGCCGATTTCGGGCAAGTTTGGCAGAACTGGGAAGGGCATTCCCTTCATTGTGATCCGCGAGTCGCCCGACAAGATCAAGAGCGTGATCTCGCATGCAGGGATCACAGGCCTCGACATGAGTGCGATTGAAGAAGCCTTCCAGCAGGGAGCGACGATCTTGGCTCTGACCATCGATCAGGTCTTGGAGTTGCCTTGGCAATCAAGCTCTGAGAAGAGGCGCTGGCGAAACGCCTACCGATCCCATCTGATGACGGTCCATGCAGCCCACATGGCCCTACTGGATCGCCAAGAGCTGGATGAAGACACGAAGCCCGTCTAGCCAGGCCGCCTTACGACATTGACGGTCTGGCGCATCAATTCGCCAGGATTGTAGTTTACGGATGAATGGTTGTTCATCGATCCGGGGCGTTTTCATCCTTCAGCAAGATGCATCCGATGCATAGATTGCGCTTCGAAGCTTGGCCAACGCCAAGCACTGAGCGCACCATGAAATACATCATTGAGATCAACGGCACCGTCCAAGTTGTTCATTGGGCGACAATTGAGGCGAACTCGCCAGCAGAAGCACTTGCCAAGTGCGATATCGATGCACTGGGCGAGAGTGACTTCGAGTTCGAACAATGGGTCAGTGACCTTACGATCGAACGCATTGAAGACGACTCCGGAACGCTCATCGCGTGCGACTACGATAACGATGTTCCAGACATCGACGATCTGTAAGTCCCGCTTGGCTTGCACAATCGATTGTCGCCATCACGCTGTGATCTTGACGAAAAGCGTGATGGCGTTAAGTTGAAGGGGAGGAGAGAAAATGGACCAGGCACTTAAAAGAAAAATTAGGCAGGCAGTGAAGCAGGGAAGCGAGGCGTATGTGCAGTCGCTTTGTCAGGCTCAAGGTGACATCGATGCTGCTGCACGCTACGCCATTGATGTGGCAATCAGGAGCGGCAAGGAGAGCTTGGTCGATCAATTGATTCCACTGCTGTCAAAGTCGTTCGAGGCCTACCCGCTTGATGTGGCTGCCAAAGCAGGTTCAGTGCGAGCGGTCGAGCAGCTCATGGCGTTTTGCAATGCTGAGGATGACGAGGCATTGGTGCTTGCTGCCAGGCACGGGCACACGGAGTGCGTCAAACGCCTGCTCAAAGAGTGTAGCCCTCTGCAACATGACTCACTTGCGTTGTATGAGGCCGCGCGCCGTGGTCATGCAGATGTCGTCTTTCAATTGGTCCTGTTCTCAGATGCCAAAGCGCAGGACAGCCGGGCGCTGATCGCCGCTTGTCGGGAAGGCCACTTGGAAGTGGTCAAGCATCTGTTGCCTTATTCATCCAAGATCCAATGTGCGCAGCATGGCTTGGCAGCGGCAGCCGAGAACAACCATGTCGAGGTCGTGGATTTCTTGGTAGAAGCTGGCCTTCCCGATCCGGAAGACACCTACGCGTTAGGGCTTAACGTCGCTGCTGCGAAAGGCCATGAACAGCTGGTGCGCACCTTGCTCGGAGCGATTGTGACAACCCACCGTGTGCCCCGTGACTTTGGCGAAGAGGCGCTCCAATCTGCAGCACGAACCGGGCATGTAGGTATCGTCAAGTCCATCTTGGAGTTTGCGCACAAGACCGCTTATCCCGAATTCGCTTTGCACGTCGCACTCGAAAATGGCCATGATGAGGTGGCCGACATCTTGGTTCGCCGAGTGAACTTGGATCATGTGCGGGACCTGATCACAGACGAAGCGATTGAAGCGAAGCTTGATGAGGCAATTGCAAGAGTTGATACCGCCAAGCAGCGCAGAGAGCTTCAATCCAACGAGCGCAAAAGGGCGGCGCAGAGCGATGCGGCAGGGCCGGTGATGATGAGCTCATCTCGTAGCGTGCGCTTTTAGTTAGATCAGAGAGTCACCTGCGACGCGGGCGCTTTGTGAGGTGGGATTGTCGACTCCCCCTAATTCAATGCCAGCCAAAACTAGAGGTCTGCGGTTGATGTTGATCACGGAACTCGGCGGGCGT
>NZ_JAJGQM010000026.1 GCF_020784175.1 Xanthomonas campestris pv. asclepiadis | reverse complement strand
TCGACGCCCAAACTGCCAGAATCCGAACAGATAAGGCTCTGGCGCGGCATCCATGCCGCTCAAGGTCCCGCGACGGTAGGCGGGCAAGGACCCGTCGAGATGGTCGGTGCGCATGCTTTTCAACAAAGCAACCAGCAGACTGTCTGGTGCGGTGGAGCACCGTGCCCTCGACTCACTCGGCTGTTGACCCCGTCCCGGCCAACAGTGATTGGCGGTCCTAGAGCTTGGCGCGTTGCTCGCGCAGGCCGGTCAGCTGCGTGGTCCAGTCGTTCAGGCGCGCGCGTTCCTGCTCGACCACCACGGCCGGTGCGTTCTGCACGAAGGTGGCGTTGCCCAGCTTGCCGTTGCACTTGCCGATCTCACCTTCCACGCGCTTGATTTCCTTGTCCAGGCGCGTGCGTTCGGCATCCATGTCGACCAGGCCTTCCAGCGGCACCAGCAGGGTGAGCTCGCCGACGATGGCCGTGGCCGACGGCGGCGTGTCCTGGCCGGCGTCGAGCCAGTCGATCGCTTCGAGCTTGAGCAGGAACGACAGCTGCGAGGCGAAGCGGCCGACACGGGCGCGATCGTCGGCAGTTCCTGCCTGCAGCAGCAGGCGTACCTGCTTGGACGGCGGCACGTTCAACTCGCTGCGCACACGACGCAGCGCCGACACCATCGACTGCAGCCATTCGACATCGGCCTCTGCGCTGGCGTAGCCCGCAGTGTCGACATCGCCGGCCTGCGGGAATGCCTGCAACGAGATCGTGGCAGCGCTGATGCCCAGGCGCGGTGCGACCTGCTGCCACAGTTCTTCGGTGACGAATGGGGTGAGCGGATGCAGCAGGCGCAGCAGCGCTTCGAGCACGTAGAGCAGGGTGTGGCGCGTGCTCGCGGCAGCCTCGCTGTCCTGGCCATTGAGTGCGGGCTTGGCCAGTTCGACGAACCAGTCGCAGAACGCATTCCAGGCAAACTCGTACAGCGATTGCGCAAGCAGATCGAAGCGGTAGTTGGCGTAGTGTGCGTGGGTTTCCGCAGTGACCTTGTCCAGGCGCGCCAGAATCCACTGCTCGGCTTCGGTGCGCGGCTGCGGCACGCCGGGAAAGCGCGCGCCTTCGGTGTTCATCAGCACAAAGCGCGTGGCGTTCCACAGCTTGTTGCAGAAATTCTTGTAGCCTTCGGCGCGGCCGAGATCGAACTTGATGTCGCGGCCATGCGTGGCGAGTGCGGCGATGGTGAAGCGCAGCGCGTCGGCACCGTGGGCGATGATGCCGTCCGGGAATTCCTTGCGCGTGGCTTTTTCGATCTTTTCGGCCATGCGCGGTTGCATCAACCCGTTGGTGCGCTTGGCCACCAGGTCTTCGATGCTGATGCCGTCGATGATGTCCAGCGGATCGAGCACGTTGCCCTTGGACTTGGACATCTTCTGGCCCTGCGCATCGCGGATCAGGCCGGTGATGTAGACATCGCGGAACGGCACCTGGCCGGTGAAGCTGTCGGTGGCCATGATCATGCGCGCCACCCAGAAGAAGATGATGTCGAAGCCGGTGACCAGCACCGACGACGGCAGATAGCGCGCGAAACCGCGCTCGGCCATCGCGTTCGCATCCGGCCAGCCCAGCGTGGAGAACGGCCACAGTTGCGAGGAGAACCAGGTTTCCAGCACGTCGCTGTCCTGGTGCAGCGCGACGTCGGCACCCAGGCCGTGCTTCGCGCGCACCTCGGCTTCGTCATGGGCGACATAGCACTTGCCTGCCTCGTCGAACCACGCCGGAATGCGATGCCCCCACCACAGCTGACGGCTAATGCACCAATCCTGGATGTTTTCCATCCAGTGTCGATAGGTATTGATCCAGTTCGGCGGGACGAACTTGACCTGGCCGCTTTCGACCAGCTCCAGGCCGCGCCTGGCCAGCGCGTCCATCTTCACGAACCACTGGTCGGTGAGATACGGCTCGATCACCTGGCCGGTACGATCGCCGCGCGGCACCTGCAGCTTGTGCGGCTTGGTTTCGACCAAGGCGCCCAGGTCTTCCAGTTCGGACAGCACCAGCTTGCGTGCGTCGTAGCGATCCAGGCCGCAGTACCGCTCCGGCGCATTCTCGTTGATGGTGGCGGTGACGGTGAACAGGTTGATCAGCGGCAACTCATGCCGCACACCCACCTGATAGTCGTTGAAGTCATGCGCAGGCGTGACCTTGACCACGCCGGTGCCGAAGGCGCGGTCGACATAGTCATCGGTGATCACCGGCACTTGCCGGCCGGTCAGCGGCAGCACGATGCGGGCGCTGTGCAGCGTGGCATAGCGTGGGTCTTCCGGATGCACCATCACCGCGGTATCGCCCAGCATGGTCTCCGGGCGCGTGGTGGCGACCACCAGGTAATCGCGGGTCTCGCGCAGCATCTCGACGCCGTCGGCATCGTGCTCGACGTGCTCGTAGGTCACGCCATCGGCCAGCGGATAGCGGATCGACCACAGGAAGCCGTCTTCCTCGACGTTTTCCACCTCCAGGTCGGAGATCGCGGTCTTCAGCACCGGGTCCCAGTTGACTAGGCGCTGGCCGCGATAGATCAGGCCCTGCTCGTACCAACGCACGAACGCTTCGTTGACCGCGGCCGACGGCTGCGGGTCCATGGTGAAGGTACTGCGCGACCAGTCGCTGGAGGTGCCCAGGCGGCGCATCTGGCGCTCGATGGTGTCGCCGGATTCGGCCTTCCACTCCCACACCTTGGCGATGAAGCCCTCGCGCCCCAGCGAGTCGCGTGTTTCGCCCTTGCCTTCCAGTGCCAGGTTGCGCGACACCACCATCTCGGTGGCGATGCCGGCATGGTCGGTGCCCACCTGCCACAGCGTATCGAAGCCGCGCATGCGGTGATAGCGCACCAACGCATCCATCAGCGTCTGCTGAAACGCATGGCCCATGTGCAGTGTACCGGTCACATTCGGTGGCGGCAGCAGCACCGTATACGGCTCACCCTGACCGGACGGCACGAAATACCCGGCAGCCTCCCACTGCGCATACAGGCGCGATTCGAAGGAAGAGGGGTCGTAGCTGGAGGCGAGGGTGGTCATAGTGGGGCGGGGATTCGTTGTTCGGGATTCGGGATTGGTTGCGTCATGGGGCCGGCGAGAACCGCCGGCATCCAGTCATCAACGTCAGTGGTGGTGCCGTGGAGCGAAGGTCGGCCGTTTGGGATTAGTCGTTGGATGCAGTCCTCGGAGACGCAAAAATCTGCTTTTACGAATCCCCAATCCCAACTCCCCAATCCCCGCCCCTCTCACATGTCGTACTTGGTCAGTTCCAGGCCCAGGGCCTTGTACTGCTTCCAGCGTTCGCGCAGCGGTTCGCGGGCCGCCGGGTCGGCGGGCACCACTTCCAGTACGCGGTCGCAGGCGCCCAGGTAGGGATCGTCGCGCAGGTTGATCACCAGCGGGCGCGAGGGAGCATCGAACTCCGGAGAGGCGATCAATACCGGTGCCAGCTCGTCTTCCTCGTCGGTGCCGGCAATCTGGTGCGGGATGTAGGCCTCGTCGTCGAACGCCCACAGCAGGTCGTCCAACGCCTCGGCCTGCGCGGCGTCGCGCGCCAGGATCAGCGTGGACAGGTTGGCGTCGTTGGCCTTGCGCGCCAGCTCGCAGACCAGCCGCAGCGGTTCGTTGAGGAAGCGCGGTTTGGCGATCAGGTAGAAGTCGGCACGGGGCATCAGGGCAGGGAATCGGGAGTGGGGAATCGGCAATGGTCACGGCACCGCCGCGACCTCGAAGGTCGCGGCGGTGACTGAGAGGAGAGGGATTTCACGATTCCCTATTCCCGATTCTCAATTCCCACCTGCGGCGCGGTCCAGCAACCACTGCGTCAACAGCCCCACCGGGCGACCGGTAGCCATGCCGCGCTTGCCTTCGTCGCTGGCGACGCCGGCGATGTCCAGATGCGCCCAGCGCTGGTTCTCGGTGAAGCGCGACAGGAAGCAGCCGGCGGTGATCGCACCGCCCCAGCGGCCGCCGATGTTGTAGACATCGGCGAAGGTGGAATCCAGCAGGCCCTGGTACTCGTCCCACAGCGGCAGGCGCCAGGCGCGGTCGAACACGTGCTCGCCGGCGGCCAGCAGTTCGTTGGCCAGGTCGTCGTGCTTGCTCATCAGGCCGGCGGTCTGGTGGCCGAGCGCCACCATGCAGGCGCCGGTCAGCGTGGCCACGTCCACCAGGGCTTCGGGGTTGAAGCGCTCGGCGTAGGTCAGCGCATCGCACAGGATCAGGCGGCCTTCGGCGTCGGTATTGCCGACCTCGATGGTCTTGCCGGACATGCTGGTGATCACGTCGGAGGGGCGATAGGCATTGCCGTCGATGGCGTTCTCCACCGCCGGCACCACCACCACCAGGTTGATCGGCAGCTCGGCCTTGACCGTGGCCACGAAGGTGCCGATGACGTTGGCGCCGCCGCACATGTCGTACTTCATTTCCTCGATGCCGCCCTGCGTCTTGAGGTTGACGCCGCCGGTGTCGAAGGTGATGCCCTTGCCGACCAGCACGTAGGGACGCGCGTCGCCGCCGCCGTTCCACTTCAGCACGATCAGCCGCGGGCGGTTGGCCGAGCCACGCGCCACCGACAGCAGCGAGCCCATGCCCAGCGACTCCATCTGCGTCTCGTCCAGGATCTCGGCCTCGGCACCGGGGAACTTGCCGGCGAAGGCGGCCGCGGTCTCGGCCAGGTAGGCCGGGGTGCAATAGTTCGGCGGCAGGTTGCCCAGCTCGCGGGCGAATTCCACACCCTCGGCAGTGGCCACGCCCACGGCCAGGGCACGGGCGTCGTCGCCGGCGATCGCCAGCGTGGTCAGGCCGGTCTCGTCGACCTTCTTCTTGCCCAGCGTGGCGGTGTAACGGTAGGCGGCGTGGTCGCTGACGATGATCGCCTGGCGGATGTTCCAGGCGCTGTCGCGCGCCTTGACCGGCAATTCGGTCAGGGTGAGCAGGGCGGTGCCGACCGGGCCGGTCTTCAGCGCGCGGGTCGCATCGCCCACCGCCTTGAGGTACGGCGCCACGCCGAACTTGCCGGCCTCGCCCAGGCCGACCACCAGCACGCGCGGGGCGGCGACGCCCGGCAGGTCGTGCAGCAGGCTGGTGCTGCCGGTCTTGGCAGCCACATCGCCACGTGCCACCAGGGCCGTCAGACGGCCCTGGCTGGCACTGTCCAGCGCCTGGGCGGCGGGCGACAGGGTCTTGTCGGCGAACACGCCAACCACGATGCAGTCGACGGCGGCGCTTGCCGGCGCGTCTTGGTTCAGGGTGAATTGCAGGGCCATTGATCAGATTCCGTAGGCAAATCCGTACAATCGCGGGCTGTTTACGCCAACCGGACTAGGCTGGCGCCGCCGCGAACGAATCCGAGAGTTTAAAACAAGCCCACCCCATGCCGAAGCTCGATCGATACCTGCTTAGCGATTTCACCCAGAGCTTCCTGGCCACCTTGATCGTGCTGCTGGTCGTCAGCGTCGGCGGTGTGCTGGTGGATATCCTCGGCAATATCGCCGATGGCCGCATCCCTGCTCGCTTGCTGCTGTCTCAGGTGGGCCTGCAATTCGTTGCGTATCTGCCGATCATCCTGCCGCTGGCGCTGATGCTGGGGCTGTTATTGGCACTGGCGCGGCTGTACCGCGATTCAGAAATGGCGGTCATCACCGCCATCGGCGTGGGTCCGCGGCGCATGTTGCGGCCAATGTTGATGCTGGTGATACCGGTCGTCGTGGTGATCGGGTTGTGCTCGCTGTGGCTGGGCCCCTGGGCCAGCCGCACCGCGGAGACCATGCTGGAGGACGCCAACCGCAGCATCGTGATGGCCGGCCTGGAGTCGGGCAAGTTCACGCCGCTGTCCGGCGGCGGGGTGGTCTACCTGACCACGATCTCGGCCGACGGCAAGGGCCTGGGCAAGGTCTTCATGCAGCGCCAGAAGGACGACCGCATCGATGTGGTCACCGCCGATCGCGGCGCGATGTTCTTCGAAGGCAAGGCCGACCGTTACCTGCGCCTGGAGGACGGCTACCGCATCGAAGGCCCGGCCGCCGGCAATACCTTGGACTACCGTTTGATGAAGTTCGCCAGCAACGACGTGGCCTTGCCCGACCGGGCCCAGGTGCACGATGCCAACGATCCGGAAGTGATGTGGACCACGCAGTTGCTCTCGGACCAGCGCCCGGCCGCGCGCGCTCAGCTGCATGAGCGCCTGGCGCCGCCGTTGCTGGCGCTGGCCTTCGCGCTGCTGACCCTGCCGCTGTCGCGCAGCGCGCCGCGGCAGCAGCGTTACGGCCGGATCATGCTGGCCTTCCTGGCCTACATGGTGGGCACCAATCTGATGATCGTCGGCACCCAGTGGATCGCCAATGGCAAGACACCGGCTGCGCTCGGTCTGTGGTGGCTGACCTTGCCACTGCTGGCGGTGGCGATCTGGGCATATGCGCGCGATGGTCGCGTGCGTCGGCCGAGGGTGCGCGCATGAGGCTGATGCCGCGGGTGCATGATTGGTACGTCGGGCGTGCGGTGTTGTTCACCGTGCTGCTGACGTGGGCGGTGCTGCTGGGTCTGGACCTGGTCAATGCCTTTGCCAGCGAGGCCAAGAACATCGGCCAGGGCAGCTACACCTTTGGCCATGCGGTGGCCTATGTGGCCTATACCGTGCCGCGTCGGGCCTACACCTTGTTTCCGACCGCTGCGGTGATCGGCGCCTTGATGGGCCTGGGCCAGCTGGCGGCGACGTCCGAACTCACCGCGCTGCGCGCGCTGGGCGTGTCGCGCAAGCGCATGTCGGCCTCGGTGGTCGCCGCCATGGCGCTGCTGACCGCCACCATGGTGATCAGCGGCGAGACCGTGGGGCCATGGGCACAGAACCAGGCCGATACCCTGAAAACCAGCGCCCGCTATAACAGCGACATGGCAATGGCGCGCTATTCCGGCCTGTGGGCGCGCGAGGGCGACACCTTCCTCAATGCGCTGAGCGGCGAGGAAAAGCTGCTGGACGGCGGCGGCACTGCATTGGATCTGCACGATGTGCGGCTGTATCACCTCGATGCCAGCGGCCGTCTGGCGCAACTGACCTACGCAGCGCTGGCCGAGAATCGCAACGGGACCTGGACGCTGCGCCAGGTACGCCGCGATACCTTCCAGGAACGCTCGGTGCAGCGCGAAACCTTCCCCGAGCTGGCATGGCAATCGCAGCTCAGTCCGGCAGCGCTGGCGGCCGGGCTGGCCAAGCCGCGCAACCTGTCTGCGCGCGATCTGGAGCAGAGCATCGAGTATCGCCGCCGCAATGGACTGGATGCGCGCGACTACGAAGATCAGTACTGGAGCCGCTGGTTCTATCCGCTCAACGTGCTGGCGCTGTGCATGGCGGCGATTCCGTTCTCGTTCGGTTCGCTGCGTAGTGGCGGCCTGGGCAAGCGCCTGTTCCTGGGCATCCTGTTCGCGCTGGGGTTCTGGCTGCTGCAGCTGTTCTTCGGCCGCATGGCCGGCGCACTGAAGCTGGATTACCGCATCGCCTACGCGTTGCCACCGATGGTGATGCTGGGCGTATCGGCGTGGTTGTTCCGACGGCGCAGTAGCTGACGTAGATGCGACGGTTCAGCGTCTTTGGAACCGTCCTTTGCCTGCGCTAAGCAACAGTGACCGCTTTGCCCGCGTGGCTGCCAGGGCTTTGCATGGCGGCCCCATTCCAGCACTGCCTGCCGGGGAGGTCGGCAAGCTGCCGGCCCAGGCGTTTCAGCGCTTGGGCGTGCGCTGCAGCCGGGTGCCGCTGGCGCGGTCGTGCCAGGCCAGGCGATCGTGGTCCAGCCATGCCCACCAAAATCCGGCGCCGGCCAGGGCCAGCGACAACGTGCCGACCGCGTAGCGGATCCACAGCGTGCGCCAGGAGGCTTGCGGGCCGACCAGCGACAACCGCCACGGGCGCATGCCCAGGGTCTGGCCGCCGCGGCGCCAGCTCACCGTGGCGTAGAGGCCGGCGGCGATCCAGCAGCACAGCCACAACAGCCATTGCCAACCGCTGAAGGGCGCAATGTTTTCGCGTGCGGGATGCCCGGCGAGGGTGAACCCAAGGGTGAAAGCGGCGGAAATCAGCATCCATAGCGCCAGTACCGGCCACACGTCGTAGCACAGGGCCAGCAATCGCCAACCGATCAGGGCAGGGGCGCGTGCGGTGCGGGGCGCGGGGGGCGAAGTCATGCCACGAGCATAGCCGGCGCAGCCGATCGGGCAACGTCGCGCTGCGGCAATCCTGGATCAGGCTGGGACCGCGTTTCGAGCTGAGAGCCACGCGGTGCAGCGCGTTGAGGCAAGCCGCACAGCCAACCCACTCCTTCGCCGACACGGCGCGCCGCAAAACGCGTGCCACGCTCTATGCTGTTGCGATGTCAGCCAGCAGTCCTGCCGAACGCCGCCAACTGGCGCAACACCTGCCGCCGGTGCAGGCCGCCGATGCCGCCGCCATCGAACGCTTTCTGGACCGGTTGTGGGCCGAGCAGGGCGTGGCGCGGCAGACCCTGGACAGTTACCGGCGCGACCTGGAGGGGCTGGCGCGTTGGCGCGACGGTGCCGGCGGCGGCTTGCTGGGTGTCGATCGGGCGGTGTTGTTCGACTATCTGCGCTGGCGCACCGAGGCGCGCTATTCGCCGCGCAGCAATGCCCGGCTGCTGTCGACCCTGCGTGCGTTCTACGGCCTGTGTCTGCGCGATGGCGTGCGCGGCGACGACCCCACCGCATTGCTGGACCCGCCACGCCTGCCGCGCTCGCTGCCCAAGGCGCTGACCGAAACGCAGATCGAAGCGCTGCTGGCCGCGCCCGATATCGACACGCCGCTGGGCCTGCGCGACCGCGCGATGCTCGAGCTGATGTATGCGGCCGGCCTGCGCGTCAGCGAACTGGTCAACTTGCCGGCGGTGGGTGTCAATCTGCGTCAGGGTGTGTTGCGGGTTACCGGCAAGGGCAGCAAGGAGCGCCTGGTGCCGCTGGGCGAGGAATCCCAGCACTGGCTGGAGCGGTATCTGAGCCAGGCGCGCCCGCTGCTGGCCAGCCGCAAGGCGGTGGCGGCGGTGGATTGGCAGGTACCGTTGTTCATCGATGCAGCGCGTCAGCCGCCCAGCCGCCAGCAGTTCTGGGCGTTGGTCAAACGCTATGCCGCGGTGGCCGGGATCGACCCCGCCACGGTCAGCCCGCACGGGCTGCGGCACAGTTTTGCCACCCATCTGCTCAACCACGGCGCGGACCTGCGCGCGCTGCAGATGCTGCTCGGTCACAGCTCGCTGTCCACCACGCAGATCTACACGCTGGTGGCGCGTCAGCACCTGCAGAAGCTGCACGCCGCCCATCATCCGCGCGGCTGACTGCGGCCGCAGGCGCAGCGCCCACCCGCCGTGGCCCATTCAGCGGCTCGGCCGGCAAACAAAGCATCCCGCTCGCTGCCTGGCTTCATCTGCGCTGTGCGAGAATCCAGGCACCCCATTCCACTGGATGCGTGAATGTATCGTCTTGCCATCGCCGCGCTGCTGGGCGCAATCAGCCTTACCGCCTGCGCGCAATCCTCGCAGCCCGCGGCAAGCAACGCCGGCGCCAAGCCAGCCGCCGCTGCTGCCCCCGCTGCTGCGGGCAATGTGGACCAGCGTGTGAGCGTCGCGCTCAAGGCGCTGGATCCGGATTTCAAGCCGGACTACATCGGCGCCGCGCCGTTTCCCGGTTTCCGCGAAGTGGTGGTCGGCGGGCAGGTGCTGTATGTCAGCGACGACGGCCATTATCTGATCCAGGCGCAGCCGTTCGACATCCAGAACAAGCAGTTCGCTGCCAGCCCGGGCCTGCTGGCCTACCGCCGCAAGCAGCTGGAGACTGTGCCCAAGGCCGACCGCATCGTGTTTGCGCCGGCAAACCCCAAGTACACCGTGACGGTGTTCACCGACGTGGAATGCGGCTACTGCCGCAAGCTGCACAGCGAGATCGGCGAGCTCAACAAGCAGGGGATCGCGGTGGAATATCTGGCGTTTCCGCGCATGGGCCTGGGCAGCCAGGACCACAAGGAAATGATCGCGGTGTGGTGCGCCGCCGACCGCAAGCAGGCGCTGACCGCGGCCAAGTCCGGGCAGCCGGTCAATGCCAAGGACTGCAAGAACCCGGTGTCGATGGAATACACGCTGGGCCAGCGCCTGGGCGTCAACGGCACCCCGGCGATCTTCGCCCCGGACGGCACCCAGCTGGGCGGCTACCTGCCGCCGGCGCAGTTGCGTGAAGCGCTGGAAAAGCGCGCGGTCACCACCGCCGGTGGCAGCCGCTGATGTCGGCTACGGCAGCGCCGTGATGCTGCGCTGACGCTGGCCGCCGCGACGGTCGGCGTGATCGATCAACAGGCCGGGATGCGCATGCATTCCGGCCTGTTGCGTTTCAGGACCGGCTGGCCGCAGGGTTTGCGCTGGCAGCACGGTTTGTCGGGTGAGAGCGGCGATGGACCGGCGTGGCGGCCAGCGCTGCGGACGTCGCCCCCGCGCGCAGATCCGGCCCAAGGCAGGCGTGCGTGCGAATCCGGGTCGGCATCGCCATCCGCCGCTGCCGCATCTGGCCGGAACGTGCCGAATCCGCGCCGTGCGGTGCGAGTCACCACCACACGGATCGCTGGCCGCCACATCCCGGGTCCGGCGCCGACGCATCAGCTCCGTTACAATCTGCAGCCCCGTTTCTGACACGGTTCCCCGGACATGATGGTCCTTGAGGGCGCTTCCGCCCTTTCGCCGTTCCGCCGCGCTCGGCTCGAAACCCGCCTGCAAACCCTCGTCCCCGCGCTGCGCATCACTGGCGCCTGGCACGTCTATTTCATCCGCGCCGAGGCCGGGCAAGCGCCCGACCAGGCCACCTTGCAGCGGATCCTGCAGGCCGAAGCCGCCCCCGCGCCGCAGGCCGAGGATGCCTCCTCGCGCTATGTGGTGCCGCGTCTGGGCACCTTGTCGCCATGGTCGAGCAAGGCCACCGAACTGGTGCGCGGGGCCGGGCAGCCGATCCAGCGCGTGGAGCGCGGCACCCGCATCGATCTGGCCGGCTGGCCGGCCGACGACGCGACGCAGGCCGCCGTGGCCAAGCTGCTGCACGACCCGATGACGCAGTCGCTGCTTGGCTCGGCCGCGGCCGCCGAGGCGCTGTTCAACGTACCCGATCGCGGGCAGTTGCAGCGCGTGCCGCTGGGGGCGCTGGAGCAGGCCAATCGCGACCTGGGCCTGGCCCTGGCGCAGGACGAGATCGACTACCTGCGCGAACGCTTCGCCGAGCTGGGCCGCGACCCGGCCGATGTCGAGCTGATGATGTTCGCCCAGGCCAACTCCGAGCATTGCCGGCACAAGATCTTCAACGCCAGCTGGACCATCGACGGCAAGCCGCAGGAACGCTCGCTGTTCCGCATGATCAAGCACACCCACCAGCAGACCCCGCAGCACACCCTGTCGGCCTACAGCGACAACGCCGCGGTGGTGGAAGGCGTGCCGGCCGCGCGCTATCGGCCGGATCCGGCCAGCGGCGAGTACCGCAGCGAGGCAGTGCTGCCATCGGCGTTTGCGATCAAGGTGGAAACGCATAACCACCCCACCGCGATCGCGCCATTTCCCGGCGCCGCCACCGGTGCCGGCGGCGAGATCCGCGACGAAGGCGCCACCGGCCGCGGCGGCAAGCCCAAGGCCGGCCTGACCGGGTTCACGGTCTCGCACCTGCGCATCCCGACCCTGCCGCAGCCGTGGGAGGCGCCGCGCGCGCTGAACCCGCGCATGGCCCCGGCGCTGGACATCATGCTCGACGGCCCGCTCGGCGGCGCCGCGTTCAACAACGAATTCGGCCGGCCGAACCTGCTCGGCTATTTCCGCAGCTTCGAGATTGCCGAAGGGCTGGGCCTGACCCGTGCCTACGACAAGCCGATCATGCTGGCCGGTGGCCTGGGCGCGATCGATCGCAACCAGGTCGAGAAGCTGCGCCTGCAGCCCGGCGATGCGGTGATCGTGCTGGGCGGCCCGGCGATGCTGATCGGCCTGGGCGGCGGTGCTGCCAGTTCGGTGGCCGCCGGCGACAGCGCCGAGGCACTGGATTTCGCCAGCGTGCAGCGCGAGAACCCGGAGATGGAGCGCCGCTGCCAGGAGGTCATCGACCGTTGCGTGGCGCTGGGCACCGACAACCCGATCCGCTGGTTCCATGACGTGGGCGCCGGCGGCCTGTCCAACGCCATTCCCGAGTTGCTGCACGATTCGGGCGTGGGCGGCATCATCGACCTGGGCCGCGTGCTCACCGACGACCCCTCGCTGTCGCCACTGGAACTGTGGTGCAACGAATCGCAGGAGCGCTACGTGCTGGGCGTACCGCAGGCACGCCTGGACGAATTCGCCGCGATCTGCGCGCGCGAGCGCTGCCCGTTTGCCGCCGTCGGCGTGGCGACGGCCGAGGAGCGGCTGGTGGTCGGCTATGGCGTGTTTGGGGACGGGATTGGGGAGTCGGGATTGGAGATTCGCAAAAGCGATTCGTCAGTTGCCGGGTCCGCCGTTGCTTCCAACCAATCCCCAATTCCGAATCCCCAATCCCCGCTGCCGATTGATTTGCCGATGGACGTCCTCTTCGGCAAGGCGCCGAAGATGCATCGCGATGCGGTGCATCCGCCGGCGCCGCAGTGGCCGGTGCTGCAGACCGCCGCGCTGGATCTGCAGCAGGCTGGTCTGCGGGTGTTGGCGCATCCCACGGTGGCGTCGAAGAGTTTTCTGGTGACCATCGGCGACCGCAGCGTGGGCGGCTTGACCGCGCGCGAGCAGATGATCGGCCCGTGGCAACTGCCGCTGGCCGATTGCGCAATCACCCTGGCCGGCTTCGATACCTTCGCTGGCGAGGCGATGTCGATCGGCGAGCGCACCCCGCTGGCGTTGTTGAACGCGGCCGCGTCGGCACGCATGGCGGTGGGCGAGGCGATCACCAACCTGTGCGCCGCCCCGGTGCAGACGCTGGACAGCATCAAGCTCTCGGCCAACTGGATGGCCGCCGCCGGTCACGCCGGCGAGGATGCCCTGCTGTACGACGCCGTGCGCGCGATCGGCATGGAGCTGTGCCCGGCGCTCGAGCTGAGCGTACCGGTGGGCAAGGACTCGCTGTCGATGCAGGCGCAGTGGGTTGTCGGGAATGGGGAATCGGGAATCGGGAATGGCGAAACGCCAGAGCCCTCCGCTTCCACCATTCCCGATTCCCCACTCCCCATTCCCGGGGAAACGCACAAGAGCGTTTCACCCGTCTCGCTGATCATCAGTGCGTTCGCACCTGTCGGCGATGTCCGCACGCAGTTGACGCCGTTGTTGCGTAGCGACGAAGAGAGCGAGCTGTGGTTGATCGGGTTGGGCGGCGGCAAGCAGCGTCTGGGTGGCTCGGTGCTGGCGCAGGTGTATGCCGACGATGCCGCGCTGCCGGCATTCGGCGGCGAGGTGCCGGATCTGGACGATGCGCAGCGGCTGCGCAGTTTCTTTGAACTGATCCGCGCGGCGCGTGAGAGCGGCTTGTTGCTGGCGTATCACGACCGCAGCGATGGCGGTGCGTTTGCGGCGCTGTGCGAAATGGCGTTCGCCTCGCGCCAGGGCCTGGATATCACGCTCGATGCCTGGGGCGACGATGCGTTCCGCAGCCTGTTCAACGAAGAACTGGGCGCGGTGGTGCAGATCGCCAACGAGGATCGCGCCGCGTTCGCCGATCTGGTCGAGCGGCATGCGCTGACCGAATGCGCGCAGCGTATCGCACGCCCCACCGGCGCGCCGCGCATCCGCGTGAGCGGGCAGGGCCGCGTGCTGGCCGAGTGGCGTTGGGAAGCCTTGTTCGATGCCTGGTGGTCGGTGAGCCATGCCATGCAGAAGTTGCGCGACAACCCGGAAACCGCCGACGAAGAGCGTGCGCAGGCATGCGACTTCCAGGCGCCGGGATTGCGTCCGAAGCTGGTATTCGATCCGTCCGAAGACGTGGCCGCGCCCTTCGTGGCGACCGGTTCGCGGCCCAAGGTGGCGATCCTGCGCGAGCAGGGCGTCAACGGGCAGATCGAGATGGCCTACAACTTCGAGCGCGCCGGTTTCCGTGCGTTCGACGTGCACATGAGCGACCTGATCGAAGGCCGCGTGGATCTGGCGCAGTTCTCCGGGTTTGCCGCTTGCGGCGGCTTCAGCTACGGCGACGTGCTGGGTGCCGGCCGCGGTTGGGCCACCTCGATCCTTGAGCGCTCGGCCTTGCGCGATGCGTTCGCCGCGTTCTTCGCGCGCAGCGACACCTTCGCGCTGGGCGTGTGCAACGGCTGCCAGATGCTCAGCCAGCTCAAGGACATCATTCCCGGTGCCGAGCATTGGCCGCGGTTCCTGCGCAATCGCAGCGAGCAGTTCGAAGCGCGCACCGCCTTGCTGGAAGTGGTGGAGTCGCCGTCTATCTTCCTGCGCGGCATGGCCGGCTCGCGGATTCCGGTGGCGGTGGCGCATGGCGAAGGCCGCGCCGAGTTCGACACCGTGGTGGATCAGGCCGCTGCCCGTGTGGCCCTGCGCTTCATCGATGGCGATGGCGCGGTGGCCTCGCAGTACCCGCTCAATCCGAACGGCTCGCCGGACGGCATCACCGGGCTGACCAGCACCGACGGTCGCGCCACCATCCTGATGCCGCATCCGGAGCGCACCCCGCGCACCGCAAACCTGAGCTGGCACCCGGCCGACTGGGGTGAGGACTCGCCGTGGCTGCGCATGTTCCGCAATGCTCGGGTGTGGTGCGGTTGAATGAAGTGGCGCTGTGCGGCGTGAGCTAAAGCGCCGTGCCAACAGTTTCATTCGACGGCCGTGTGCAGCGATGCACACGGCCGTTGTCGTTGCTGATCCTGCGGCACACCAAATTTAGTCACAATCGATACATGGTTTGCTTCAAGTAACTATAAAAACTACTAGTTATTTACTTGCGGTATACAGTGATGCTGCTTGTGTGATGTCAATCTCAATTGAACCTTTGGTTTTTCAATAGATTCAGACCACGTTATGAATCACTGATTTATGGCGTTTCTGCAGCACTTTATGCATTGATCGTGGATGTTTTTGCGCGGGTATTTGCCGGCGCAGAAGCAAGGCGAGTGCGTTTTCGATAAACCTCAGGGGGACCGTGCGATGCAATCGCGCGGTGGTCGGTTTTTACATGCCAGACCAATGGGGAGTGAGTCGTTAATGAAATCAATTCAATTGGATGCCGGTGGTGAGCAGTATGCTCATCGCCGAACGGTAAGGCTTGCCTGCGATACCCGAAATCACCCAGTATATCGATCTCCGGTACATGCACGCGGCAGGCTGGCGGCAGCGATGCTGCTGGCGCTTGCCGGCATGGCCGCAGCTGCCCAGGCCACCACCACGCATGCCGATGCGCTTGCGCATTGCACGGTGGTCGAGGGCCAGCAACGTTGCGACACCGATGCGGCGACCAGCGACAACGCAGCGTCTGCAAGCGCGAGCGCGCAAGCATCGGCAACGCCTGCGGCCGATACCGATGCACCGGCGTTTGCGGATGGGCAGGATGCGCTGGCACTGGGCAATGCAAGCAATGCGCTGGGCGATGGCACCAGTGCGTTCGGTGGCGGAAGCCTGGCGTTGGAGCGCGATGCCACCGCGATCGGGCACAACGTGTCGGCCGCCGGGGAATCGGCAACCGCCATCGGCGGCGTGGCAACGGTCTACGACTACGACGCATTAGGATTTGTCATCGGGCAACGCGAACAGGCCACGCAAGCATCCGGGGTGGGAGCGACGGCCATCGGCGGTGGTGCACTGGCGGGCGATCCGTTTTCCAGCGCCCTGGGCAGCGGCGCCAGCGCCACCGGCGTGCAGGGCACGGCGGTGGGGTATCGCGCGCAGACCGGCAACGACGGCGCCACCGCGGTGGGTGGTCTGTCCACCGCCAGTGGTTTTCTCTCCACCGCCGGCGGCTACAGTTCGCGTGCCAGCGGAGATACGTCCACCGCCTTCGGTTACCGGGCGCGCAGCGAAGGCAGTAGCAGTATTGCAGTGGGCGATACCGCATTGGCCAGCGGTGTGCAAAGCGTGGTGGTGGGTGGCATCAGCAACTTCGGCTCGATCACCGCCGCCACCGGAACAGGCGGCATCGCGCTCGGCGCAGGTGCGCAGAGCCAGTCCGATTATGCGATTGCCATTGGCTACGATTCCAACATCTTTCCCAATGCGCCAGGTAATACCGATTCCGTGGCGATCGGCCACAGCGCCGGCTCGTTCGCGCCACGCACGGTGTCGCTGAATGGTTTCGCATTGACGATGGGCGATGGTGGCATCGCGATCGGTCACGACAGCACGGCCTACGTGGAAAACAGTATCGCCTTGGGCGCGCGTGCCGCCACGTCGTGGTTCAACGGCAACAACACCGCGGTCGGTGCAGATTCCCAGACCAACGGGATCGATGCGGTGGCGATCGGCTATGGCGCGCGCGTGGGCGATTTTGTCGACGATGCCTGGAATCGCTCTGCATCCAGCGCCGTCGCACTGGGCGCACATTCCTACGCGTACCGCAGCAACACGGTGTCGGTGGGCGATGTGCAGGCGGGTTTGATGCGGCAGATCACCAGCGTGGCGGCAGGCACCGAGGCCAACGATGCGGTCAATGTTGCCCAGCTCGACAGCGTACGTGCGATCACCAATCGGCTCGATAGCACGCTGGCCATTGGCAAGACCGATACGGACGAAGTCGCTGCCCATGTCGATGGACTCAATGCGCTTGCGTTGGGGAGCGCCAGCAACGCGATCGGCGATGGTGCCAATGCGCTGGGCTCGGGCAGTCTGGCGCTCGGGCGCGATACCGTGGCTGTCGGCCGCAACGCCAGCGCAGCCGATGCCTCTGCCGTTGCAGTGGGTGGCGTCGCGTCCGTGCCGGTGTTCGATGCAGCGGGCTCCATCGTCGGCGCACAGGAACAGGCCACCTCGGCCCAGGCGCGCGGCGCCGTGGCGCTGGGCAGTGGGGCGATCGCCCAGCGCAGCTTCGCCACTGCGGTCGGCACGGGGGCCGCGGCCAGCGGCGAGCAATCCATGGCCGCCGGATTCAGCGCACGTGCGCAGGATGATGTTGCCACTGCGGTGGGCGCCTTTTCGACCGCGCGCAGTGCGGCGTCGTCGGCCTTCGGCTTTGGTGCGCTGGCCAACGCGAGCATGACCACGGCGATGGGCTTCAACGCCTCCAGTCTTGGTGAGAGCAGTGTGGCCGTGGGCAGTCTGGCGGTTGCCGCCGGCGAGCGCAGCGTGACGCTTGGCGGCATGTCGCTGATCAGCTCCACGCTCAGGTCGGCAGGCGCCTTCCGGGTCGGTGGCGTTGCCATCGGCGCCGGTGCGCGAAGCGACGGCGATTACGCCGTTGCGCTTGGCTACAACGCCAATGTGTTCTCCAACGACAACAATGCCGACGCGGTGGCGATCGGCCATAGCGCCGCTTCGTTCGCGCCGCGCACGGTGGCGCTGGGGGCACTGGCATCTGCCGAGGGCGTGGAGGGGATCGGCATCGGCTATGACGCGCGCGCCACCTCCAGCAGGAGCATCGCGATCGGGAGCGGCGCCAATACGTCGATCCTCTATGGCGACAATATCGCCCTGGGAAGCAATGCCAAGGCGGACGCACCCGATGCGATCGCGATCGGGCGCAATGCCAACGTCGGCGTGTTCGTCGGTGAAACCGGCAGTGCGGCGGTGGCACTGGGCGTGCAGTCCAATGCGCTGGGCAACAACAGTCTGGCGATGGGCTACAACGCCTTCACCCGGCAAGGGGGGCAGTAACGCCGTTGCACTCGGTGCCGATGCCGGTGCCAGTGGTGCCGATTCGGTGGCGTTGGGCGCGGGCTCGCGCAGCTACGAGGCCAACGTGGTGTCGGTGGGCAACGGCAATGGCCGCGGCGGCCCGGCCACGCGTCGCATCGTCAATGTCGGCAGCGGCGCGATTGCCAGTGCCAGCACCGATGCAGTCAACGGCGGTCAGTTGTTCCAGTCGCTCAGCAACGCCGCCAGCTTCCTCGGCGGTGGCGCGGCGATCGGTGCGCAAGGGGTGTTCGTGGCACCGACCTACGTGATCCAGGGCAGCAGTTACCGCAATGTGGGAGAGGCGCTGACCGCGCTGGACAGCAAGGTCAGCGAGCTGGATGCGCGAGGTGGAACGGCCACCTCCGGCACTGCCGCACGTTCAAGCGCTGCGCGTGTGGCGGCGGCGCCTTCACCAGTTGCGGACGCCTCGACTGTCGCCACCACGGCGGATGCGACAGACGATGGCCTGCAGGCGACAGCGCTGGCCACCGACGGCATGCCAGAAAGTTCGGCGTCGTCGGTTGCTGCAACGGCGAGCGCGCTGGATGCAGGCAACGCGGTGCAGGGCAGGCCGACTGCGGTGGTGGTCGGCAGCATCACCCCGGCTGCAACGTCCACCGCCGTGGGCACGGCCGCAGTGGCCAACCACGTGACCGGCACGGCGATCGGCGGCAGCGCGTATGCGCATGGCCCCAACGACACCGCGATCGGCAGCAACGCACGCGTCAATGCCGATGGCAGCACCGCGGTCGGCGCCAATACGCAGATTGCCGCGGTGGCGACCAACGCGGTGGCGATGGGCGAGGGCGCGCAGGTCAGTGCGGCGTCCGGCACGGCGATCGGTCAGGGCGCACGTGCCAGCGCACAAGGTGCGGTTGCCTTGGGCCAGGGCTCGGTCGCCGATCGCGCCAACACGGTGTCGGTGGGCAGCGTCGGCGGCGAGCGGCAGGTGGCCAATGTGGCCGCCGGCACGCGTGCCACCGACGCGGTCAACAAGGGCCAGCTGGACAACGGCGTCGCCGCGGCCAACAGCTATACCGACAGCCGCTACAGCGCGATGGCCGACAGCTTCGAGACCTACCAGGGCGATATCGAGGACCGTCTGCGCCGGCAGAACCGTCGCCTGGATCGGCAGGGCGCGATGAGCTCGGCGATGTTGAACATGGCCGCCAGCGTCGGTGGCATCGCCACGCAGAACCGCGTCGGTGCCGGTGTCGGTTTCCAGAACGGCGAGTCGGCGTTGTCGGTGGGTTATCAGCGTGCGATCAGCCCGCGCGCCACCTTGACGGTGGGCGGCGCACTCAGCGGTGACGACCGGTCGATCGGCCTGGGTGCCGGCTTCGGCTGGTAACGCAGGCCTTGCCATTGCAACGGCTGCGCGTGCGGCCGCTGCGTGCTCACTCATTCGCTTTGCATTTCATCTTGAAGAGGACGTCATCGTGATTCAGACCCATCGTTCCCGAACGCTCGCCATCGCCTGCAGCGCCGCACTTTCGCTCGCCAGCGGCATCGCCACCGCGGCCATATTGGATTCCGGCGTGAGCACTGCGCAACGTCAGCAGGCCATGCGCGACGCCCCGGTCGACAGCATCATCGTCACCTATCGCAGCGGCACAGTGACCGCGCGCAAAGTCGGCGCTGCGTCGGCGGCCACCATCACTGCGGCGGCATCACGCGCGGCAGTGCGCCTGGCACCGGCCGCCCGCAGCGGCGCGCAGGCCGCGCCGACGCATGTGCGTACCCTGGCGGTGGGCGGTGAGTTGATCCGGCTGCCCACGCAACTCAGCCGCAGCGACGCCGACCGCCTGGTACGCGAGCTGCAAGCCGATCCGGCGGTGGAACATGCGCAGATCGATGCACGCGCCTATCCGTTGCAGAGCAGCGGCGGCAGCTTGCCCAACGATCCGCTGCTGGCGAGCAATCAATGGCATCTCACCGATCCGGTCGGCGGCATCGATGCGCCGGCGGCGTGGAAGACCGCGCAGGGCGAGGGCGTGGTGGTGGCGGTGATCGACACCGGCGTCCTGCCGGCGCACCCGGATCTGGCCGGCAATCTGCTGCAGGGTTACGACTTCATCACCGATGCCGGCCGGTCGCGACGTCCGACCGATGCACGCGTGGCGGGTGCGCTGGACCGTGGCGACTGGGAAGCCGAAGACGGCGAGTGCGGCATTTTTTCCGCGGCGCATGACAGCTCCTGGCATGGCACGCACGTGGCCGGCACGATCGCCGAAACCACCGGCAACGGCATTGGCGGTGCCGGTGTGGCCTACAAGGCCAAGGTGCTGCCGGTCCGCGTGCTCGGTCACTGCGGCGGTTCGTTCTCGGACATCACCGATGCCATCGTGTGGGCGTCCGGCGGGCATGTGGAAGGTGTGCCGGACAATCGCGACCCGGCGGAAATCATCAACATGAGCCTGGGCGGCTTTGGCCCCTGCGATTCGGTCACGCAGGCGGCGATCGACGGTGCGGTGTCGCGCGGCACCACCGTGGTGGTGGCGGCCGGCAACGATGGCTCGGATGTGTCCAGTGCGGTGCCGGCCAACTGCGCCAATGTGGTGTCGGTGGCGGCCACCCGCCTGACCGGCGGCCTGGCGTACTACAGCAATTTCGGCAGCTTGATCGATCTGGCCGCGCCTGGCGGCGGCGCGCGCGATCTGGCAACCGACACCTTGTACGACGGCCCGATCGGCAGCTGGATCTGGCAAACCGGTTACACCGGCAAGACCACGCCCACGTCCGGCCAGTTCGACTACATCGGGCCTGGCTTTGCCGGAACCTCGATGGCCTCGCCGCACGTGGCGGGGACTGCCGCACTGGTGCAGAGCGCGCTGATCGCCGATGGCAAGCCGCCGCTGACACCTGCGGCGCTGGAACGCCTGCTCAAGCGCAGTGCGCGCGCGTTTCCGGTGCAGTTGCCGTTGAGCACGCCGGCCGGCAGCGGCATCGTGGATGCCGGCGCGGCGATCGATCGCGCGCTGCGCCGCTGCGACAGCGGCGATCTGGGCTGCCAGCTGGATGCGCAGGCGCTGCGCAACAGCGTGCCCGAGCGCGGCTTGTCCAATGTGGCCGGCGACGCCGGTGTGTTCGCCTTCGAAGCGAACGCGGGTGCGGTGCTGAGCTTCATCAGCTTCGGTGGCAGCGGGCAGGCGGCGCTGTATGTCGCCTTTGGCCGCGCGCCGAGCGCGACCGACAACGACGGCATGTCCAGCCGCGGCGGAACCAGCCAGACGGTGCGCTTCACCGCACCGCGTGCCGGAACCTATTTCATCCGGCTCGACGGCAGCAGCTTCGATGGCGTGAGCCTGTTGGCGCGCCAGTGATCTGACACATGGCGGCGCGAGGGGGCGCTGACGTCGGTTTCCTGGCGCAGTGATGCGGGTAAAACCGCTCTCGTCGTTGACCGTGATGGGCTGAGTCGTCGGCGCGGGGAGCGCTGACCCGATTCCTGACCTGTTCGGCGCGCCGTTTTGCGCAACCAAGCCTGCTGGCGTCCTGCCAGCGGGCTTTTTTGTCTGCTGTGGACAGGCGTATTCAGCTTGGAAATGTCTTCCAAGACATGATCTAGATCGCTGTTTTCCAAAGAATTATCAAAAAACGAATAAAAGCAAGCCGAAGTGTGATGGAAAGCACACTCAGCTTCGCTTTATGTCAAAAACTTGACGCCTGATTTGACCGCTGTTAACACTTCGCTCAGTTCTATGGTTGGGTAGCGTTCACTTTTTGACTATCCAGGGTGCTGCTTCCCGCGCACCGCCAGTTGGCCCATGGCGCCAATCACCACGGGGATCGCAGCGGCTGGAAGGCCCTCGCGATGGTGGGTGTTCGTCAAAAAACCAGTCCCAACATTCAGGAGCAGTGCGTCGATGAATCGGATTTATCGCAAGGTCTGGAACAAATCGTTAGGCGTGTGGGCCGTGGCATCGGAATTGGCCAGCGGCGACAGCCCGGGCGCAGTGAGCACCGCCGCATTCATCGACCGCCGCCAGAGCCGTTGCCTGGTTGCCGCGATCGCACTGGCGCTGGGTAGCGCCGGCATCGCCATCCCCCTTTCTGCAATGGCGCAGTCGGTCGAGGTCGGCCGCGGCGCGTCGGCACCTGCCGCCAACGCCACTGCCATCGGCGCCGGCAGTCGCGCCAGCGCGACCGGGGCGCTCGCCAGCGGTGCCGACAGCAGCGCCAGCGGCGTCAACAGCAGCGCGATCGGCCGCCAGACCAATGCGATCGGCGAGAACGCGGTGGCCATCGGCTACAACAGCTTCGTACGCCAGAGCGGCGAAAACGGCGTGGCACTCGGTGCTAACGCCGGCGTGACCGGTGCCAACTCGGTGGCGCTGGGCGCAGGCTCGCGCACCCACGAAGACGATGTGGTGTCGGTCGGCAGCGGCAATGGCCGCGGCGGTCCGGCCACGCGCCGCATCACCAACGTCAGCGCCGGCGTCAACGCCACCGACGCGGTCAACGTGGCGCAGTTGCGCGACGTGGCCGATGTGGCCGAAGACACGGCCACGTTCTTCAAGGCGACCCCGGGCGAAGACAGCGTCGGCGCGTATGTCGAAGGCGATAGCGCGCTGGCTGCCGGCGATGCCGCCAATGCCGTGGGCACGGCGACCACTGCGCTGGGAACCGGTGCCAATGCGGTGGCCGACAACGCCACCGCGGTCGGCGCCAATGCGCTCGCCTCCGGGCAGAACAGCGCGGCATTCGGCCATAACGCGCAGGCCCACGGCCCCGGCAGCGTGGCCGTGGGCGGCGCTGCGGTGGACGAAGACGGCGAGCCGTTGATCACCAGTGGCGGCGTGCCGGTCACCACCGGCGCCACCAGTGCCGGCGTCGGCGGAACCGCAGTTGGCGCCAGCGCCAATGCCGATGGCTTTGCCGCCTCGTCGTTCGGCGTCGGTGCGTATGCGGCCGGTGCGCAGTCTTCCGCTTTTGGTGCGGTTGCCAATGCAGCGGGCGATTACGCCACCGCCGTGGGCACGCAGACCAGCGCCAGCGGCACCAGCAGCACCGCTGTCGGTGGTCCGGTCGATTTCATTCCAGGGCTGGGTTTCTTCGTGCAGACCCAGGCCAGCGGCGAAGCGTCCACCGCGCTGGGCGCCGGTGCAATCGCATCGGGCACCTACACCACCGCCGTCGGCACGCTCAGTGAAGCGTCCGGCACCGAAGCCACCGCGGTGGGTTACTTCGCCTATGCACCTGGCGAAGGTGCCACGGCAGTCGGCCCGGAATCCTGGGCCAGCGGCGAGCTGAGCACGGCGTTGGGTTACTACAGCACCGCACGCGGCGCCAACTCGGTTGCGTTGGGCGCCAATTCGGTGGCCACGCGCGCCAACACCGTGTCGGTGGGTGCGGCCGGTGATGAGCGCCAGATCACCAACGTCGCCGCCGGTACCGAAGGCAGCGATGCGGTCAATCTCGATCAGCTCACCGCCGTGTCCGACGTTGCATCCACCACTGCGCGCACGTTCGTCGCCACCGGCGATGGCACCGCGATTGCAGAGGGCATCGACAGCGTTGCGGCCGGTTCCAACGCATCGGCAGTGGGTGACTACAGCGCTGCATTCGGTTCGACCAGCGCGGCATCCGCGCAGGGCAGCACCGCGCTCGGTAGCGGCGCCATCGCGACCGGCGAGAATGCAAGCGCACTCGGTTTCAACAGCAATGCAGTCGCCGACAACGCCACTGCGCTTGGCGCCGCCAGCAGCGCGTCGGGCGAGTCCAGCACCGCAGTGGGCGGCGCAAGCCAAGCCACCGCCAGCGGCGCGACTGCACTGGGTTACGAGAGCATCGCCAACGGGGCCGACTCCACTGCGCTGGGGGTGGGCAGTGTGGCCTTCGGCGCCACCAGTACGGCCGTGGGCGGTGCAAGCGTCGCGTTCGGCGATGACAGCGCCGCTTTCGGCGCCAATGCCGCCGCCGGCGGTAGCGCATCCACTGCGATCGGCGCAAACAGCAGTGCCTTCGGCGAGCGCACCGTTGCGCTGGGTGGCGCCAGTAACGCGTCGGGCGACGACAGCATTGCGCTCGGTGCGAGCAGCCAGGCCTCCGCGCTGGGCACGACGGCGGTCGGCAGCAATGCCAATGCCAGCATCGCCAATGCCACGGCGGTGGGGTTCAACAGCAGCGCCGGTGACGACTACGCCACTGCGCTCGGCGGCGACAGCAACGCATCGGGATATTTCAGCACCGCCGTCGGCGGCAACAGCATCTCCAACGGACGCTACTCGACAGCGATCGGCTATGAAAGCATCGCCAACGGCGGCTCGGCCACTGCGCTGGGCATGGCCAGCGTAGCCTGGGGCGATGGCAGCACCGCGATCGGCATCGAGAGTTCGGCCTATGGCTACGACAGCACCGCAGTGGGCCCCAATGCCTTCGCCGCCGACACCGCGTCGGTGGCGATGGGTGCGTTCGCCAACGGGTGGGGCGCGCGTGCCATTGCACTTGGCAGCGAATCTGCCGCGGTAGGCGATGAAAGCGCTGCGCTGGGCTGGGAAGCGCAGGCCGATGGCGCGCAAAGCGTGGCCATTGGTAGCAACGCGCTTGCGTCCGCGCAAAACAGCGTAGCGCTGGGCGCCGGCGCAGTTGCCGATCGCGCCAACACGGTGTCGGTGGGCAGCGTCGGTGGCGAGCGCCAGATCACCAATGTCGCCGCCGGGACCGAAGGCACCGACGCGGTGAACCTGGACCAGCTCAACGCAGTCGGCGAAACCGCCGAAACCACCGCGCGCCTGTATGCAGGCACCGGTGACGGCACTGCCGTCGCGCAGGGCGAGGACGCCACCGCAGCCGGGTCCAACGCCACCGCCGATGGCGATTACAGCAGCGCGTTCGGCTCCAGCAGCCAGGCCACCGCGATCGGCGCGGTCGCCATCGGCAGCGGTGCCAGCGCCACCGCGCAGTACGCCAATGCGGCCGGTTACAACGCCGCCGCCAGTGGCTACGGCAGCGTGGCCAGCGGCGCCTTCAGCCAGGCCAGCGGTGATTACGCCGTGGCCGTGGGTGGTGAAAGCGAAGCCGCCGGCGCGCAGAGCACTGCACTCGGCGCAGCGGCAGGTGCATACGGCGATGGCTCGCTGGCAGTCGGTGCGCTGAGCGAGGCACAGGGCAGCGAGTCCACCGCGATGGGCTATTTCGCCAGCGCCAGTGGCGATTCGGCCACCGCGGTCGGCGCAGAAAGCGTGGCCGATGGCACCAGCGCGGCTGCGTTCGGCTTCGGCGCCGAGGCCACCTCCAACTACTCCACCGCCCTGGGCGGCTATTCCAGCGCGACCGGATTCAACAGCACCGCGCTGGGCAATTTCAGCACCGCCAGCGGCTCCAGTACCGTGGCCGTGGGTGGTGATGCCACCGCAACCGGCGACTACAGCGTTGCGGCCGGCCAGGGCAGCGTGGCCAGCGGCTACAACAGCGTGTCGGTCGGTGGCGCCTTGCTCGGCCTGCTGCCGACCGAAGCCTCCGGCGACTTCTCCACCGCGCTCGGCGGCGCTGCATGGGCACCGGGCCTCAACAGCACCGCGCTCGGCAATTTTGCCGAATCCACCGGCGAAAGCAGCGTGGCGCTGGGCGCCGATTCGGTGGCCGATCGCGACTTTGCGGTCTCGGTGGGCAGCGCCGGCAACGAGCGTCAGATCACCAACGTGGCCGCCGGTACGCAGGGCGCCGATGCGGTGAATCTGGACCAGCTCAACGCCGTTGCCGAAACCGCGCAATCCACCAGCAAGTACTTCCAGGCCAGCGGCAGCGATGACAGCGATGCCGGTGCCTACGTGGAAGGAGACAACGCGCTGGCTGCAGGCGAGGGCGCCAATGCCACCGCCACCGGCGCCACGGCGTTGGGCGCAGGTGCGCAGGCGGTGGTCGATAACGCAACGGCGGTTGGCGTGAGTGCGCTGGCCAGCGGAATCGGCGCAGCGGCGGTGGGCAACAATGCCCAGGCCACCGGCGAAAACAGCAGCGCCGTTGGCAGCAATGCGCTGGCCAGCGATGTCGGCGCCACCGCAAACGGTGCCGGCGCGCAGGCGATTTCGACCTATACCACCGCGCTCGGCAGCGAAGCAGTGGCATCGGACAACCAGGCCACGGCGGCCGGTTTCCGCAGCACCGCTTCCAATGTCGGCAGCGCCGCCTTCGGCGGCTATAGCGAATCCAGCGGCCGGCTGTCGTCGGCGCTGGGTTACGGCGCGGTGGCCTCGAGCGACTACAGCACCGCGGTCGGTGCCGCATCGTTGGCCTCCGGTGCAAGCGCGGTCGCCGTGGGCGAGTTCAGCGAAGCCACCGGCGACGAAAGCGTGGCCGTCGGTGGCAGCACGTTCTTCGGCTTTATCCCGGCGCGTGCCTCCGGCACCGGCGCTGCCGCGTTCGGTGCGGGCGCATGGGCCACGGCCGACTACACCACCGCCATCGGCTGGAATTCGTATGCCGACGGCGTCAATGCCACCGCGCTCGGTCAGAGCGCTGCGGCACTTGCCGACAACACGCTGGCCCTGGGTGGCGGCAGTCGCGCCGATGCGGTCGGTGCCAGCGTCGTCGGTGTGGATGCATCGGCGACCGGCATCAACAGCACCGGCGTCGGTCGTCAGGTCAACGTGATCGGCGAGAACGCGGTGTCGGTGGGCTACAACTCGTTCGTGCGTCAGAGCGCGGTCAATGGTGTGGCCCTGGGCGCCAATGCCGGTGCGACCGGTGCCGATTCGGTGGCGCTGGGCTCGGGTTCGCGTACCTACGAAGCCGACACGGTGTCGATCGGCAGCGGCAACGGCCGCGGCGGTCCGGCTACGCGTCGCATCGTCAATGTCAGCGACGGCCAGGCGGCGACCGATGCGGTCAACAAGGGCCAGCTGGATTCCCTGGCGGCCGATGTGCAGACCACCAACGGCATGGTGCAGACCACCGGCGAAGGGGTGGCCACCGCAACCGGTGACCGCGCCACTGCTGCAGGTGCCGGCGCAACCGCCAGCGGCGCACGCAGCGTGGCGATCGCCTCCGGCAGCCGCGCCTCGGCCACCGGCGCCAGCGCCATGGGCGTGGACAGCAGCGCCAGCGGCGTGAACAGCACCGCGATGGGCCGGCAGACCAATTCCATCGGCGAAAACGGCGTGGCGCTGGGCTACAACTCCTTCGTGCGCCAGAGCGGTGCCAATGCGGTGGCGCTGGGTGCCAATGCCGGTGCCAGCGGTGCCGATTCGGTGGCGCTGGGCTCGGGCTCGCGTACCTATGACGCCAACGTGGTGTCGGTCGGTAGCGGCGATGGCCGCGGCGGCCCGGCCACGCGTCGCATTGTCAATGTCGGCAGCGGCGCGATTTCCAGTGCCAGCACCGATGCGATCAACGGCGGGCAGTTGTTCCAGTCGCTCAGCAATGCGGCCAGCTTCCTTGGTGGTGGCGCGGCGATCGGCGCGCAAGGCGTGTTCGTTGCGCCGACCTACGTGATTCAAGGTGCCAGCTACAACAACGTCGGTGCGGCATTGACCGCCTTGGATAGCAAGATCACCGAGCTGGACGCAGGTGCTGGTATTGCAACGGCCGGTACTGCGGCACGCACGGTATCGCTGCGTACTGCAGCGGTGCCTGCTGTTGCTGCCAGCGCAGTGATTGCATCGAGCAACGTTGTCGACGACAGCAGCGCCAGCGTGCAGGGCACGCCCACCGCCGCAGTGGTCGGCAGCATCACCCCGGCTGCAACGTCCACCGCCGTCGGCACGGCGGCCGTGGCCAACCACGTGACCGGCACGGCGATCGGCGGCAGCGCGTATGCGCATGGCCCCAACGACACCGCGATCGGCAGCAATGCGCGCGTCAATGCCGATGGCAGCACCGCAGTCGGCGCCAACACGCAGATTGCCGCGGTGGCGACCAATGCGGTGGCGATGGGCGAGGGCGCGCAGGTCAGTGCGGCGTCCGGCACGGCGATCGGTCAGGGCGCACGTGCCAGCGCACAAGGTGCGGTTGCCTTGGGCCAGGGCTCGGTCGCCGATCGCGCCAACACGGTGTCGGTGGGCAGCGTCGGCGGCGAGCGGCAGGTGGCCAATGTGGCCGCCGGCACGCGTGCCACCGACGCGGTCAACAAGGGCCAGCTGGACAACGGCGTTGCCGCGGCCAACAGCTATACCGACAGCCGCTACAGCGCGATGGCCGACAGCTTCGAGACCTACCAGGGCGATATCGAGGACCGTCTGCGTCGGCAGAACCGTCGCCTGGATCGGCAGGGTGCAATGAGCTCGGCGATGTTGAACATGGCCGCCAGCGTCGGTGGCATCGCCACGCAGAACCGCGTCGGTGCCGGTGTCGGTTTCCAGAACGGCGAGTCGGCGTTGTCGGTGGGTTATCAGCGTGCGATCAGCCCGCGCGCCACGCTGACGGTGGGCGGCGCACTCAGTGGTGACGACAGTTCGATCGGTGTGGGTGCCGGCTTCGGCTGGTAACGCGCTGGGTGCATGACACGCGGCGGCGCCGATGTGCGCCGCCGCGCCAGAGCAAGGCCCGAGGGGGCGGGCAAGGACCGTGGCTGGGCCGGCCAACGGATTCGATGGAGTGATGGCCTTACCAGGAGTGGCTGATCAAACGCAGCGAGCTGCACGGCAGTCGCGCAGCAGTTTCGAGAGCCGCTCCCAGCTGATCGACGAAAAACACGAAGAGGACTTCACCGTGATCGACAAGAATTTCCGTCTCTCCCCGCTGACCGGCGCCATCTTGATGATGGCACTCGGGGCATCGGGCACGCTCGCTGCTGCCCCGCAACTGCTGGTCAAGGAACCGACCCAGGCAGCATCGGCCGGCGCTGCGTTCAGTAGCCGCCTGATCGTGCGCTACAAGGACAACACCGCCGCTGCGACCGATCGCGCCAGCAAGCTGAGCGCGGTGCAGGCCGCCGTCGGCCGTGTCGGTGCGAGCACCGGCGCACGCAGCAGCGCAGCCGCCGCCAAGGCGACGTATGTGCGCAAGCTCGGCATCGGCTCGGACCTGATCAAGCTGTCCAGCACGCTGACCACCGCACAGGTGGACAAGGTGGTGGTCGAGCTCAAGAGTGACCCGTCCGTGGCCGACGTGCAGATCGATCGCATGCTGCGCCCGGTCGAGATCAAGAAGAGCGTTGCTGCCGCCGACGTAACCCCGCAACTGGTGCCCAACGACCCGCTGTACGCGCAGTACCAGTGGCATCTGAGCAACCCCAACGGCGGCATCAATGCGCCGGCCGCATGGGATCTGTCGCAGGGCGCCGGCGTGGTGGTGGCAGTGCTGGACACCGGCATCCTGCCGGGCCATCCGGACTTTGCCGGGAACCTGCTGCAGGGTTACGACTTCATTACCGATGCCGAAGTCTCGCGTCGTCCGACCGATGCCCGCGTGCCGGGTGCGCTGGATTACGGCGACTGGGAAGAGGCCGACAACGTCTGCTACGACGGCTCGTTGGCACAGGAAAGCTCCTGGCACGGCACCCATGTCTCGGGCACCGTGGCCGAGGCGACCAATAATGGCGTAGGCATGGCCGGCGTGGCACCGAAGGCGACCATCCTGCCGGTGCGCGTGCTCGGCCGCTGCGGTGGCTACACCTCCGACATCGCCGATGCGATCGTCTGGGCGTCCGGCGGTACGGTTGCTGGCGTGCCCGCCAACACCAACCCGGCCGAGGTGATCAACATGAGCCTGGGCGGCGGCGAGCCCTGCGATTCGGCCACCCAGCTGGCGATCAACGGCGCCGTCTCGCGCGGCACCACCGTGGTGGTGGCGGCAGGCAACAGCGGTGAAGATGCGGCCAACCATTCTCCGGCCAGCTGCAACAACACCATCACCGTGGGTGCCACGCGCATCACCGGCGGCATCACCTACTACTCCAACTACGGCAGCAAGGTGGACCTGTCCGGCCCGGGCGGCGGTGGCAGCGTGGACGGCAATCCGGGCGGTTACATCTGGCAGGCCGGCTACACCGGTACGACCACGCCGACCTCGGGCACCTATACCTATATGGGTTTGGGTGGCACTTCGATGGCATCGCCGCACGTGGCCGGCGTGGTCGCGCTGGTGCAGAGCGCGTCGATCGGTCTGGGCGATGGCCCGCTGACTCCGGCCGCAGTGGAAGCGCTGCTCAAGCAGACCAGCCGCCGCTTCCCGGTGACCCCGCCGGCCAGCACCCCGATCGGCAGCGGCATCGTCGATGCCAAGGCCGCGCTGGAAGCGGTGCTGGTGGAGCCCTGCGATCCGGCCACCGAGAGCTGCGCGCCGACCGCCATCGCCTTGACCAACAAGGCCCCGTTGACCGGCCTGAGCGGTGCCGCCGGCAGCTCCACGCTGTACAGCTTCGAGGCCAAGGCCGGTGCCGTGCTCAGCTTCATGACCTACGGCGGCACCGGCGATGTGTCGGTGTATGTCAGCCATGAGGCCGAGCCCAGCGCCACCAGTTACGACGCCAAGTCGACCCGCCCGGGCAACAGCGAAACCGTGCGTTTCACTGCCCCCAAGGCCGGCACCTACTACATCAAGTTGGTGGGCGCTGCTGACTACACGAAGCTGACGCTCGTCGCACGACAGTAAGCCGTCCCATAGTGTGACCGATGCCCCCGGCCAATCACCGGGGGCATCGTTTTTCAGGACGATTCAGATGCGTACGGTTGATCGTCGCGGCAAACTGCTACAGTCGGCGCCGGACCAGTGGAGACGAGTGTGAACGCGGTTGCCGTCGATCCAATTGAGCATCGCAGTGCGGAGACACGCATCGTCGAAGCGCTGCTTGAACGCCGTCGTCTGAAAGACACCGATCTGCTGCGCGCGCGCCAGTTGCAGACCGAATCCGGCATGGGCCTGCTGGCCTTACTGGGCCGTCTGGGCCTGGTGTCCGAACGCGATCATGCGGAGACCTGCGCCGATGTGCTGGGTCTGCCGCTGGTGGATGCACGCCAGCTCGGCGATACCCCACCGGAAATGCTGCCGGAAGTGCAGGGGCTGTCGCTGCGCTTCCTCAAGCAATTCCATCTATGCCCGGTCGGCGAACGTGATGGCCGGCTGGAGTTGTGGATCGCCGATCCCTACGATGATTACGCGATCGACGCGGTGCGGCTTGCGACCGGTTGCCCGCTGTTCCTGCAGGTCGGCCTGCGCTCGGAAATCGACGATCTGATCGAGCGCTGGTACGGCCAGGGCCGCAGCGCGATGGGCACCATCGTGGAAACCGCCGACGGCGATGCCAACAGCAGCGACGATATCGAAGCGCTGCGCGACCTGGCGTCCGAAGCGCCGGTGATCCGGCTGGTGAATCTGGTGATCCAGCATGCGGTGGAATTGCGCGCCTCGGACATCCATATCGAACCGTTCGAAAGCCGGCTCAAGGTGCGTTACCGCGTGGACGGTGTGCTGGTGGAAGGCGAAAGCCCGCCGGCCAAACTCACCGCCGCGGTGATCAGCCGCATCAAGATCATGGCCAAGCTCAACATCGCCGAACGCCGGCTGCCGCAGGACGGCCGCATCATGCTGCGCGTGCAGGGCAAGGAGCTGGACCTGCGCGTCAGCACCGTGCCCACCGCGCACGGCGAGAGCGTGGTGATGCGTCTGCTCGATCGCGAGACGGTGGTGTTCGACTTCTACAAGCTCGGCTTTACCGAAGAGTTTCTGCCGCAGTTCCGCAAGGTGCTGGAGCAACCGCACGGCATCATGCTGGTGACCGGCCCGACCGGTTCGGGCAAGACCACCACGCTGTACACCGCATTGAGCCAGCTCAATACCTCCGACGTGAAGATCATCACCGTCGAAGACCCGGTGGAATACCAGATCGAAGGCATCAACCAGATCCAGGCCAAGCCGCAGATCGGGCTGGATTTCGCCAACGCGCTGCGCAGCATCGTGCGCCAGGATCCGGACATCATCATGATCGGCGAAATGCGCGACCTGGAAACCGCACGCATCGCGATCCAGTCCGCGCTCACCGGCCATCTGGTGCTGTCCACGCTGCACACCAACAATGCGGCCGGCGGCATCACCCGCCTGCTCGACATGGGCGTGGAAGACTATCTGCTCACCTCCACCATCAATGGCATCCTGGCGCAGCGCCTGGTGCGCAAACTCGACCTGGCCAACGCCGAGCGCTATCCGGCATCGCCGGAAGAGATCGAACGCTTCAACCTGCGCCGGCTGCAGCCGGACGGCGAGATATACCTGTATCGTCCGCGCGCCTCTGCCGCCGCGCCGACCGGTTACCTCGGCCGCACCACCATCGTCGAATTCCTGGTCATGAACGACGAGTTGCGGCGTGCGGTGATGCGTCGCGCCGGCATGGGCGAGATCGAACAACTGGCCCGCAAGGCCGGCATGCGCACCATGTACGAAGACGGACTGTCCAAGGCCTTGCGTGGCGAAACCACCATCGAAGAAGTGCTGCGCGTGACGGAGGATGCGTGAGAGTCAACGGAGCCACAACGAGCATCGGATGCTCAGGATCGGAAGATAACCAGGGCAAGGTCCCGGCAACGCGTCACGCACGCGCACAGCTGCGCCCACTCGCGCCAACGCAGCGCAGGATCCTGCTTTTCCCGATTCCCGATTCCCGATTCCCCAATCCCGGCCGTCCAGCCTGATGCCCCTGTACCGCTACAAAGCGCTTGACGCCCACGGCGAAATGCTCGATGGCCAGATGGAAGCGGCCAGCGACGCCGACGTGGCCCTGCGCCTGCAGGAGCAGGGCCACCTGCCGGTGGAAACACGCCTGGCCACCGGCGAGAACGACTCGCCGTCGCTGCGCATGCTGCTGCGCAAGAAGCCGTTCGACAACGCCGCGCTGGTGCAATTCACCCAGCAGTTATCCACGCTGATCGGTGCCGGCCAGCCGCTGGATCGCGCCCTGTCGATCCTGATGGATCTGCCCGAAGACGAAAAGAGCCGGCGCGTGATCGGCGATGTGCGCGACACCGTGCGTGGCGGCGCGCCGCTGTCCTCGGCGCTGGAACGCCAGCACGGGCTGTTTTCCAAGCTCTACATCAACATGGTGCGCGCCGGCGAAGCCGGCGGCAGCATGCAGGACACGCTGCAGCGCCTGGCCGATTACCTGGAGCGCAGTCGTGCGCTGCGCGGCAAGGTGATCAACGCGTTGATCTATCCGGCGATCCTGCTGGCGGTGGTCGGCTGTGCGCTGCTGTTCCTGCTCGGCTATGTGGTGCCGCAGTTCGCGCAGATGTATGAAAGCCTGGATGTGGCCTTGCCGTGGTTCACCCAGGCGGTGTTGAGCGTGGGCCTGCTGGTGCGCGACTGGTGGCTGGTGTTGATCGTGGTGCCGGGCGTGCTCGGGCTATGGCTGGATCGCAAACGGCGCAATGCTGCGTTTCGCGCCGCGCTGGACGAATGGTTGCTGCGGCAGAAAGTGGTCGGCAGCCTGATCGCGCGCCTGGAAACCGCACGACTGACGCGTACCCTGGGCACCTTGTTGCGCAACGGCGTGCCGCTGCTGGCGGCGATCGGTATTGCGCGCAATGTGATGTCCAATCTGGCGCTGGTCGAAGATGTCGACGCCGCGGCCGACGACGTCAAGAACGGCCATGGCCTGGCGATGTCGCTGGCACGCGGCAAACGCTTCCCACGGCTGGCCCTGCAGATGATCCAGGTCGGCGAAGAATCGGGCGCGCTGGACACGATGCTGCTCAAGACCGCCGACACCTTCGAGCTGGAAACCGCGCAGGCCATCGACCGCGCGCTGGCCGCGCTGGTGCCGCTGATCACGCTGGTGCTGGCCTCGGTGGTGGGGCTTGTCATCATTTCGGTGCTCGTACCGCTGTATGACCTGACCAATGCCATCGGATAACGTGGTAGTGGAGTCACAACAACTTTCCGGCGACCGCGCGACACCCATGCGGGAACCATTGCAATGGCCGCCGTGTCATCTTCTGGCGGCAGCATCTTTCATCGACGTGCAAGGAAATCGTTCATGATCAAGCGCTCCATCACCCGTAGTCCATCGCGTGCAGGCCAGGCCGGCATGAGCCTGCTGGAAATCATCATCGTCATCGTGCTGATCGGCGCGGTGCTGACCCTGGTCGGCAGCCGTGTGCTCGGTGGTGCCGATCGCGGCAAGGCCAACCTGGCCAAGTCGCAGATCCAGACGCTGGCCGGCAAGATCGAGAATTTCCAGCTCGACACAGGCAAGTTGCCAAGCAAGCTCGATGATCTGGTCACCCAGCCGGGCGGCAGCAGCGGCTGGCTCGGCCCGTACGCCAAGCCGGCCGAACTCAACGACCCGTGGGGCCACACCATCGAATACCGCGCGCCCGGCGATGGCCAGCCGTTCGATCTGATCAGCCTGGGCAAGGACGGCCGCCCCGGTGGCAGCAGTTACGATTCGGACATCAAGTACCAATAAGCCGTTCGCCATGCGCGTTGCGTGTCAGCCGTTGCGTCATCCGCATGGAGTGGTCGGCCCTGGTCGCACACGCACGCGTGGCAGTTCGTTGCTGGAGATGCTGCTGGTCATCGCCTTGATCGCGATGGCCGGCGTGCTGGCCGCCACAGCGCTCAACGGCGGGATCGACGGCATGCGATTGCGCACCGCCGGCAAGGCGATCGCCTCGCAGCTGCGCTACACGCGCACGCAGGCGATCGCCACCGGCACGCCGCAGCGTTTTCTGATCGATCCGCAGCAGCGCCGCTGGGAAGCGCCCGGCGGCCATCACGGCGATCTGCCGTCGTCGCTGGAGGTGCGTTTCACCGGCGCGCGGCAGGTGCAGTCGCGGCAGGATCAGGGCGCCATCCAGTTCTTCCCCGATGGCGCCTCCACCGGCGGGCGCATCGATCTGCGCGTCAAGGACGCCATCTGGCGCGTGGACGTGGGCTGGATCACCGGCGAAGTGCGTTCCGGGCAGTTGCGGACGCCGGCGCCATGAAGCGTCAGCGCGGTTACACGCTGATCGAGGTGATCGTCGCCTTTGCGTTGCTGGCGCTGGCGTTGAGCCTGTTGCTGGGATCGCTGTCCGGTGCCGCGCGTCAGGTGCGTGCGGCCGACGACAGCACGCGCGCCACCTTGCATGCGCAATCGTTGCTGGCCGCCCAGGGCATGGACAAACCGCTGGTGCCCGAGCAGCAACAAGGCACCTTCGAAGACGGGCATTTCCGTTGGTCGATGGATGTGCGCCCGTACGACGAGCCACGACGCAATCCGCAGGCGCCGGTATCCCCCGGTGCGCACACGCTGCTGCAGCTGACCCTGGTTGTGCGCTGGGGCGAGCAACCCAACCAGGTCCTGCAGTGGCGCACCTTGCGGCTGGTGGCTGCGGCGCAACCGGGAAGCGCGCCATGAGTCGCTCGCGCAGCGCCGGTTTCACCCTGATCGAAGTGTTGCTGGCGACGATGTTGCTGGTCGGCGGGCTGGCATTGGCGTTTGCCACCTTGCGCTCGGCCAGTGCGGTCAGCCAGCGCGGCGAGGCGATCGCCCAGCGCAGCGAGCGCGTGCGTGCGGTGGAAGAATTCCTGCGCCGGCGATTGGCGGCGGCACTGCCGTTCGCGATGGGCATCGACCCGCAAAGTCAGCAGCCGATGCTGTTCATCGGCGAACCGCAGCGCATGCGTTTTGCCGCCGATGTGCCGGATTACTTGGGCCGTGGCGGGCCGTACCTGCATGATCTGTCGGTGGCCGGCGATGGCGAGCAGCGCACGCTGCGGATCGCATTGACCATGCTGCAATCGGGCAAGTCGATCGAAGAGGGCACCACGCTGCCGCCGGAAACACTTGCCGACGGCGTGCAGCAGGTGAGCTTTCGGTATCGCGGCATGGATCCGCAGAGCGGCCGCCTGAGCGCATGGTTGCCGCAGTGGGAATGGCACGACCGTCTGCCGTTGCTGGTGCGCATCGATATCCGTAGCGGCGGTGCCGCCTGGCCGCCGCTGGTGGTGGCCTTGCCGCAATCCAGCAACCCGGGAGCAGGGCAATGAGCGCAATGCGCGGTGCCGCGCTGGTATTGGTGCTGTGGCTGATTGCGCTGCTCACCGCGATGATCGGCGCATTCGCGCTGACCGCGCGGGTGGAAGCGCTGCAGGGCAGCATGCTGCGCAATGGCGCGCAGGCGCAGGAATACGCGCGCTCCGGGCTGGAATACGCGTTGTCCCGCCTGCAGAGCACCGATACCCAGGCGCGCTGGCTTGCAGACGGACGGCGCTATCGTTGGCAGATGGACGATGCCACGGTGGAGATCCGCATTACCGACGAAAGCGGCAAGGTGGACTTGAACATGGCCGAGCCCGCGCTGCTGGCCGGCCTGGTGCGCGCGGTCGGTGCCGAACAGGGCCGCGATACGCGCATTGCCGGCGCCATCGTCGACTGGCGCGATGGCGACTCGCTGAGCCAGCCCGGCGGTGGCGCAGAAGATCGCGATTACGCCGATGCCGGATTGCCGTACAGTGCCAAGGATGGCCCGTTCGAAACGCTGGGCGAGTTGCGCCTGGTGCTGGGCATGGATGGCGAGCTGTATCGCAAGCTGTTGCCCAACCTCACCCTGTACAGCGGCCGCTCGCGTCCCGAAGCGCGCTTTGCGCCCGGCCCGGTGCTGACTGCGATGGGCCTGGATGCGCGGCAACTGCTGGCCCAGCGTGACGCGCCGCCGGGTTTGCCGGGCAGCGAGGCGACGGTCGGTGGGTCGGACACTTATAGTATCGAGAGCCGGGCGCGACTGAGTCAGGGACGCGAGGCCGTGTTGCGGGCAGTCGTCTCCACCAGTGCGTCCGCATTACCTGGGTCGGCGTATACCGTGTTGCGTTGGGAAGAGGGAGCAGCAGTGCAATGACCGCATGGCGGGATACCTTGGGTCGTATCGGCGTACGCGCCATGCCGGGAGCCGGAGGCTTCTGGCGTTGGTGGCAGCAATCGCTGCTGGCCTGGCTGCCGCAGCGCTGGCAATGGCAGTTGGGCCTGTCGCCGTCGCGGCTGTTGTTGCAGCTCGATGGGCAGGCGTTGCAGTTGCTGCGTCAGCGCGATCACAGCAGCGAGTCCATCGCCAGCCTGCCGTGGCCGGTGCAGCCGCAGGAAGTCAATGCCCTGCTGCCCACCGCGCTGGAAGGCCTGCCGCGGCACTGGCTGCTGCCGGCCGCGCATGCCCTGCGTCGTCCCTTGCGCCTGCCTGCCGCCGCCGCGGCGCGGCTGCAGGATGTGGCGCGCTTCGAGATCGATCGGCAAACCCCGTTCACCGCCGACCAGGTGTACTTCGATGCGCGCGTGCTGGACGTACGCGAAGATGGCCAGCTCGATGCCGAGCTGGTGGTCGTACCGCGACGCCTGATCGATGGCCCCGATGGCGTGCCCGACGCATGGACCAGCGCCTTGTCCGGCATCGATGTCGCCGATGCGCAGGGCCTGCCACTGGGCGTGAACCTGCTGCCGCCGGCGCGCCGGCTGCGGCGCAGCGACCCGATGCAGCGCTGGAATCTGTTGCTGGCCGCCGCCGCACTGGTGCTGCTGGCCGTGGCCGGCTGGCTGCTGCTGGACAACCGCCGCCAGGCCGCCGACGACCTGCGTGCCAAGGTGCAGGCCAACGCCGCGCGCGCGCGCCAGGTCGCCGCCGAACGCCAGCAGTTGCTGGATCTGGTCGAAGGTGCCACGTTCTTCCAGCAGCAGCGCGCCACCCGCCCGACCTCGGTGGAAATCTGGGACGAGCTGAGCCGGCGCCTGCCCGGCGGCACCTATCTGGAAAAATTCTCGGTCGAAGGCGGGCAATTGCAGTTGATCGGGTTGAGCAACGAAGCCTCTTCGCTGGTGCGGCGTCTGGAGGGCTCGCCGCTGTGGCGCACGCCCTCGCTGACCGGCGTGCTGCAGAGCGATGCCGGTCGCAACGTCGACCGCTTCACCATCACCGCCGAACTGGCCGGCCCCGATGCCAAGGAGGCGGCCGATGCCACGCAGCGTTAAGCGCGACCGCTGGATCGCTTTGGGCCTGCTGTTGCTGGTGATCGGCGTGGCCTATCTGGTGCTGGTGCACCCCTGGTTCACCCAGCCGATGATCGCCGTGCAGGACGACCTGCAAGCGCTGCGCGAGCGCGAGCTGCGCGTGCGCGTGCAACTGCAGCAGGCGCCGGAAGTCAGCAAGCGGCTGCGCCAGGCGCGCCAGACATTGGAAAGCCGCCCCGGCTTCCTGCCGGAAACCTCGGCCGAACTGGCCTCGGCCGGTCTGGTGCAGCGGCTGGAGCGCGCCGTGGTGGAAGCCAGCCCCGGCAACCGCAGCTGCGCCATCAGCAACCGCTCGCCGCTGCAGCCGGAGAGCAAGGACCGCTTCACCCGCGTCGCGGTGCAGGTGCGCCTGCGCTGCGGCACGCCGGAGCTGGCCTCGGTGCTGTACAGCTTGGAAAACGGCACACCGCGCCTGTTCGTGGACAATCTCAACGTGATGGCGCAGCGCTACCAACTCTCGCCCAACGAAAGCGGCAACGGCCTGGATATCGCCTTCGAACTGGCCGGCTACCTGCGCCCGGGCGCCAGCGCCGCGCCGTTGAACACCGATGCCGCGCCTGCCGCTGCAGACGCCGCGGAGGCCAGCAATGCGCCTTGACATGATCGGTCTGCGCACCTGGCTGCTGGCCACCGTGGTTGGCTGGGCGCTGCTGGTGTGCGTGCTGGCCGTGGCCGGGCTGGGCAAGCGCGTGGAGTTGCTGCCAGACGACCCGGCCCTGGTGCAGCGCCTGCCCACCCTGCCGGCACCGGCGCCGGAACGGCTGGGCGCGTTCGAAAAATATTCGGAGATCGCCGCGCATCCGGCCTTCGCCGAAGACCGCCTGCCACATCCGTTCTTCCTGTCCGGCAATGACGGCAGCAGCGCCGCCTCGACGGTGCGCCTGACCGGCGTGCTGCTGACGGACAACTTCAAGATGGCCACGCTGACGCTGGACCCGCAGGATTCGGTGCGTGTGCAGCTGGGCGGCGAAGCGGTCAAGGGCTGGCGCCTGCTCGCCCTGCAGCCGCGCAGCGCAACCATCGAAGGCCCCGGTGGCACTCAGACACTGGAGCTGCACGTGTTCAACGGCCTGGGCGGGCAACCGCCCACCGCCAATGCGGGCGCGCGCGGCGCTGCCGGCGCCATGCCGCCGTTACCGTCGCCCGATGCCGCCGCGGCCGCACCGACGCAGCCGCCGCAGACCCAGCCCGCCACGCCGCCACAGCAGCCCGGTGGGCAGACACCGCCGACGGTGCCGCCGCAGCGCAGCGATGGCGCCCAGGAAGCCCCACGCCCCTCCGATGATCAGATGCGCGCCATCCGCGAACGTATCGAAGCCCGACGCCGCCAGCTGCAACAGCAGCGCCAGAGCGGCTCTACCCCCGGTCAGACCCAATGAGTGAACGCATGACGCAGCGCCTGTTTCCCGTGTCCCTGCTGATCGGCCTGTTGGCCGGTTGCGCCTCCACTCCGCCGCCGGAGGTGCGCCGCGACGCGCGCCTGGACCCGCAAGTCGGCGCTGCCGGTGCCACCCAGACCAGTGCCGAGCAACGCGCCGAGGGTAATGCCAGCGCCAAGCCCACCCCGGTGATCCGGCGTGGCAGCGGCACCATGATCAACCAGGGCGCGGCTGGCGCCCCGGCACCGACGCTGGGCATGGCCAGCAGCGGCAGCGCCACCTTCAATTTCGAAGGCGAATCGGTGCAGGCGGTGGTCAAGGCGATCCTGGGCGACATGCTCGGGCAGAACTACGTCATTGCCCCCGGCGTGCAGGGCACCGTGACCCTGGCCACGCCCAATCCGGTCTCACCGGCGCAGGCCTTGAACCTGCTGGAAATGGTGCTGGGCTGGAACAACGCGCGCATGGTGTTCAGCGGCGGCCGCTACAACATCGTGCCGGCCGACCAGGCGCTGGCCGGCACCGTCGCGCCCAGCACCGCATCGCCGTCGGCCGCGCGCGGTTTCGAGGTGCGCGTGGTGCCGTTGAAGTTCATCTCCGCCAGCGAAATGAAGAAGGTGCTGGAGCCGTACGCGCGCCCGAACGCCATCGTCGGCACCGACAATTCGCGCAACGTGATCACGCTGGGCGGCACCCGCGCCGAGCTGGAGAACTACCTGCGCACCGTGCAGATCTTCGACGTGGACTGGCTGTCGGGCATGTCGGTGGGTGTATTCCCGATCCAGTCCGGCAAGGCCGAAAAGGTTTCTGCAGATCTGGAAAAGGTCTTTGGCGAACAGAGCAAGACGCCCAGCGCCGGCATGTTCCGGTTCATGCCGCTGGAGAACGCCAACGCGGTGCTGGTGATCACCCCGCAACCGCGCTACCTGGACCAGATCCAGCAGTGGCTGGACCGCATCGACAGCGCCGGCGGCGGCGTGCGCCTGTTCTCGTACGAATTGAAGTACATCAAGGCCAAGGACCTGGCCGACCGCCTGTCGGAAGTGTTCGGTGGGCGCGGCAACAACGGCGACTCCAACGCTTCGCTGGCCCCTGGCTCGGAAACCAGCGTGCTCGGCGGCGCGCTGGGCAACCGCGACAGCAGCATGGGCGGCAGTTCGGGCACCACCGGCGGCAGCATCGGCGAGAGCAGCGATGGCAGCTCCTCCGGCAGCAGCTTCGGCGGCAGCAGCGGCAGTGGCAGCAGCAGCGGTGGACTAGGCAACGGCAGCCTGCAGCTGTCGCCGCGCAGCAACGGCAATGGCGCGGTGACGCTGGAAGTGGAAGGCGACAAGGTCGGCGTGTCGGCGGTGGCCGAAACCAATACCTTGCTGGTGCGCTCCACCCCGCAGGCGTGGTCCTCCATCCGCGACGTCATTGAAAAGCTCGACGTGATGCCGATGCAGGTGCATATCGAGGCGCAGGTGGCGGAGGTGAATTTGACGGGCCAGCTGAGCTACGGTGTGAACTGGTATTTCGAGAACGCAGTGACCCGGCCGTTCGATGCCAATGGAAATGGTGGGCCTGCATTGCCGCCGGCCGCCGGCCGAAATATCTGGGGCGATATCGCCGGAAGTATCACCAACAACGGTGTGGGCTGGACGTTCTTGGGGAAGAATGCAGCCGCGGTCATCAGTGCGCTCGATCAGGTCACCAATATTCGCTTGCTGCAGACGCCATCGGTCTTTGTGCGAAACAACGCCGAAGCCACGCTCAATGTGGGTTCGCGCATTCCGATCAATTCCACATCGATCAACACCGGGCTGGGCAGCGACAGCAGCTTCTCGTCGGTGCAATACATCGATACCGGTGTGATCCTGAAAGTGCGTCCGCGCGTCACCAAGGACGGCATGGTGTTCCTGGATATCGTGCAGGAAATCAGTACGCCTGGTGCGCGTCCTGCTGCGTGTACGGCCGCGACCACCACAACCGTCAATAGCGCCGCCTGCAATGTCGACATCAACACGCGCCGTGTCAAAACCGAAGCCGCGGTGCAGAGTGGCGACACCATGATGTTGGCCGGGCTGATCGACGACAGCACTAGCGATGGAAGTTCCGGGGTGCCGTTCCTCAGCAAGTTGCCGGTTGTCGGTGCGTTGTTCGGTCAGAAGACCAGAGATACGACTCGCCGCGAAGTCATCGTGCTGATTACCCCGTCGATCGTGCGCAACCCGCAGGAAGCGCGCAACCTCACCGACGAATACGGCCAACGATTCCGTGCGATGGAGCCTCTTCATCCCGGGAAAAATAATTGATAGGAAATAAGTGATTAATCGTCGAGGTTATTTTTTTCTGTGATTGCGGTCGCGGAATTTAGCTCTGTGCTCGGTTAACGTAAGGCTACGTACACATATGGATGTGAAAAGATATGCGCGCCAAAATTTTACAGATGTTTCTATGCCAAGTTTTTCTCGCGATCGCTTTGATTTATGTTCCTGGTATTTCAAGGGCATCAGAATATGATGATTTTGATTATGTTTGCGCCAGTGACGCGGTTAAGAGTGGATCCGTTGTAGATGCAATAATTAAATCAAATGAACTGGCTGGCTATTGCAAAGATGGTCTAGTAAAAAGGGTTCGGGATGTCTCTTTGGTCAAAAGCACAGTGATAGAAGTGTGTCAAGGGTCCACAATCCCTGCCGGCTGGGTAATTGTTGAAACAGTGTCGGGGCTCCGAACTGCCCAGGACCTACTGGGTACTTGGCCTACAGGATTGAGAGGGTTCAGGGGCTATCGCAAATAAATGCGTGCTCGATTTCGCAGATTCCTGTGAACTGGGTTATTACTCGCGTAAATTCTGGTGATGCGAAGTGTTACGATCCAGGTAAATCGATGTATCTTTCTTACACTTTAGCCGATTCAGTTGGACAGGCCGCTATGCAGGTGTGCGGGGTTTCCCCTATTCCATCGGGATGGGTCATTACTGCAACAACTTCCGGGGTTGCCGAGTGCTTGGATATGCCCTGGGGTGGTTATCGAGCATTTTCGATAATTAATTTAAATTAATAGAGATTGCTTGCATCTCTGGCTGATTGGCGCTGTTTTACAGGTCTTTTTCGCCGCTCGGGACGGTGAAGTTCTTTCCAATATCGCCTGATATGCTTGGAGCTAATTGATCAGCTAGCTTGAGGTTTAATGAACGACACGTTGCCCGTCGTGCTGGTGCCGGTCGGCACCGACGACGAGGCCCTGGATGCGTGCCTGGGTGCACTGGATGCGGCCACGCCCGCCGGCACGCGGGTGTGGCTGGCCGACGATGCGCAGGCCGGCCCACGCGGCCGTGCTGTGATCGCGCACTGGCTGGCGCGTACGCGCCTGCAGGCGCATCACACACGGCGCCAGCGCATGCTCGGCGAGGTGGCGCATCTGGACGAAATGCTCAGCGGCTGCGGCGATGCCGATGTGGTGGTGCTGGGGGTGGATGCCTGCCCGCTGCCGGGTTGGTTGAATCAGCTCGACGCCTGCTTTGCGCGCGATGCGGCGATCGCCACCGCCACCCCGTGGAGCAATGTAGGCGAAGCCTGTGCCTGGCCACGCCTGGGCGAACTCAATCCGCTGCCGGCCGCGCCGGAGCGGCTGGCCGCTGCGTGTGCGGCGATGCCGCCGCTGCATCCGGAACTGCCATCGGCGATCGGCCATGCGGTGCTGCTGCGCGGCAGCGCGCGGCGCAAGGCCGGCGGCCTGGACGCCAGCAGCTATGGCTCCTGGTATGCGGCACTGGTGGACCTGAGCCTGCGCATGGGTGGGCTGGGATGGCGCAACGTGCTGTGCGACACCGCCTTTGTCGCCTCGCCGCACGAAGGCCGCCCGGCCGATGGCGACATGGATGCCCTGGCCACGCGCTGGCCGGCCTGGCACGCCCGCCTGGCCAACTTCCTGATGCACGACCCGCTACGTGCGCAGCGCGATCAACTCTCGCAGTTGCTCGCCGATTTACCGCCGCCGGATCCACAACGCAGACTATTTGACGCGTAGAACAGCTGCCAAAGCGGCATGCTCACCGTCAGGCGGGTGCAGCCGGTGTTCGGTGGACTCGTACAGTGCAGTTCTTGAGCGCTGTCCTATTCAACCTGACGACTGCTCGCCGTACGGTGAGTGCAGTGGCTTTGTCGGCCGTATGTTGGTGGGTGCTATCGGAAGTCCAGGTCAAACGCCGAGTGGGTCGAGGGCGCGGTGCCCTCACCGCTCGCGGGACACGCCGTGAACCCGTCCCTGGGGGCTCGGTGGCGCATCCATGCCGCCACACGGTCCCGCAATCGGCGAGGACTCCGCACCACAGAGGGAGTCGGTTGCTTTGTTGAAAACACGCACACCGACCATCTTGACTGGTCCTTGCCCGCCCCCCGTCGCGGGCTCTTACGCGGCATGGATGCCGCGTAAGAGCTTACAAGGACGTCCTCGCAGCGTGTCCCGCGATGGTGGGTCGGCAAGGGCCCTGCAGCCAGGCCGCAGTGCGGTGACTGACGTGACGTAGTCTTGTTAGCCGCTCAAGAAGCCGACCGCATCGGTGCCTCGGTCCGCACCACCACTTCCAGCGCGTCGTGGCGCCAGGATTCGATATCCAGCTCCACTGCGCGGCCGTCTTCGGCGAAGCTGATCCGCTGCAGCCGGAAGCAGGGCGTGCCGGTGGTGGACTGCAGCAACAGGGCTTGCGCGGCGTCCAGCCCGGCCGGATGCATCGACAGCTGCGCGCGGCTCAGGAACAGCCCGAGTTTCTGGTTGAACACGCTCGACAGCGAGCCGGCCAGGTCGTGTTCCAGCAGGCCCGGTGCCCAGGCGGCCAGCACCACGTTGGTTTCCAGCAGCACCGCGCGGCGGTCGATCCAGCGGCGGCGTTGCAGCACGAAGACTTCTTCGTACGGCGTCTCCAGCCGTAAGGCGCCCGCGTAGGCAGCCCCCGCTGCCTGTCGTGTGGCACTCAACAGCTCGGTGCGCGGCTTGCGCCCTTGCGCCGCCACGTACTGCATGAAACCGGCGATGCTGGTGGGGTCGTAGCGCACGCGCGGTGCGCTGACGTACCAGCCACGACGGTTCTCGCGGTAAATGCGTCCCTGCGCTTCCAGTTGCTGCAAGGCCTCACGCAAGGTGATGCGTGTGCAGCCGAAGCGTTCGGCAAGCTCGCGCTCTACCGGCAGGCGCTGGTCCGGGCCCCATTCGCCGGCGGCGATCTGCGCGGAGACGATTTCGGTGATGGCGTGCTGGCGCGGTGCGCTCATGCGGCGATCCGCCGGTGGTGGCTGCAGCGCCTGTGCAAGACAGTTGGGTGAGAGAGGTACATGCGGCGATGGTAAAGAAGAACGCGCCCGCAAACTGCAGGTGGCTCAGGCGACGCCTGCCGGGTTCTGCTGCTGTTGGGCTTTCCAGCTACGCCATCCATACACCGCAAGCCCCACGAAACCGGCGTAGAGCAGGGCGGTGGGGTATAGCCCTTTGCTCAAGAACAGGCCTACGTAAATGCAATCGAGCACGATCCAGAGCACCCAGTTGGCGATGCGTTTGCGCGCGGCCCACACGCTGGCAACCAAGCTGAAACTGGCCAGCGCCGCATCCAGCCACGGCAGCGTGGCATCGGTGCGGTGATGCATGTAGGCACCGAGCGCAGCAGCGAACGCCGCGCCGATGCACAGCGATAGCCACAGTTCCGCAGCCGGCATCGGCAGCGGGCGAATCCGCGTCTCTGCAGCGGCACCGCGTTGCCAGTGCCACCATCCGTAGAGCTGGGTCAGCACGTAGACGCCCTGCAGCAGCATGTCCGAATACAGCTTCCACTGATAGAACAGCCAGGCATACAGCGCCACCGCCACGATGCCGACCGGCCAGCACCAGCGAATGCGCCGCGCGGTCAGCCACACGCCCAGCAGGTTGATCACGACGGCGGTGGATTCGAGCAATGACATGCAATGCCTGATGGAAAGTGGACAGCGGTGGAAGAGGTGCAGGCCGTGCAAAACAGCGGTGCGGTCGGAAGTGGATGCTGCGCGATGCCCTGAATCTGCCTGCATGCAAGCGCGGCAGCGCCCTCACCGCTGACCCCTGCTTCCCTTCAGCCAGTGCCTGAAACACGCACAGGCACAGGGGCCTTCGGTTCGCTATCCTTCCCCCGCCTGCGGGGGAAGCTGCCCGAAGGGCGGATGGGGGCAGCAGACCTCAAAAATCCACCTGCGCGGTCAAGCGCGCCGTACGCGGCGCGCCCGGGAACAGATAGGCATCGCCCTGGTATTCGCCGGAATCGCGCCAGTAGCGCTTGTCGAACACGTTGTCCACGTTCAAGCGCCAGGTGGTGACCACCCCGCCCAGTGCGGTGGCATAGCGCGCGCCCAGGTTGGCCACGGTGTAGGCCGGCACGCTGGCGTTGCCGAGCCGGTCGGCGAACTTGCGCCCGCTGTATTGCACGCCCGCCAGCAGCACCAGGCCATCGATGCCGGGCACGCTGTAGTCGGCCTGCAGGCTGGCGCGCAGCTTGGGCACGTTGATGGCCTGGTGGCCTTCGTACTCGGCAATATCGGTGTCTTCGGCGCGCGCGCGGATCGCCGCGATGCTGGCGAAGATGCGCAGCTGCGCGGTGGCCGCGCCATCGGCCGACAGTTCCAGCCCGCGGTTGTGCAGGCGGCCTTGTTGCACGAACAACAGACCTCCATCGGCCTGCGGCTGGGTGAACTGGTAGGCCTGGCGGATGTCGAACAGCGCCGCGCCCAGGCGCAGGCCGTCGAAATCGAATTTTGCGCCGGTTTCCAGCTGGTACGCATTGGTCGGCGGCAGGATCTCATCGGCGTTGTCGGCAAACCACGGGGCGGTACCGCCGGCGGCCAGGCTTTTGGCGTAGCTGGCGTACAGCGACACCTGCTGCTGCGGTTTGAACAGCAGCGCCGCCTGCGGCAGCAGCGTGTCCTTGCGCGTGCGGCGCTCCAGGACGCCATCGCGATCGAAGCTGCGCTCGTCCAGGCGCACATAACGCGCGCCCAGCGATAGCTCCCATTGCGATCCAAGCCCGATCCGGTCGGCGACCACCAGGGCGCGTTGCCGGCTGTCCAGGCGGCGCTGTTTCGGGTCCAGGGCGACGTCGGTTTGTGCAAACACCTGCGGGTCGCGGTCGATGCTGCCGCTGCCGACGAATTCGTTGACCGAACCGAAACGATCGATGGTGCGGCGGAGCCAGTCGCCGCCGATGCTCAGGTGGTGATCCAGTCCGCCGGTGAGCACGCGGCCTTCCAGCGTGGCGCGCAGTTGATCGTGAACGCGGGTGTCGTCGGGGTTGCGATAGTCGTAGACGTCGTACTCGCCTTGCGCGCTGAAAAAGTTCGGTGTGGCGATATCGGCGCAACTGGCCGCGCCGTAACAACCCCAGGCGAACGCGGAGAAGTCGTTGATCACCGAGCGGCTGCGCGCCGCTTCGGCAGTGGCGCGCCAGTCGTCGTTGAACTGGTAGGCGTAACGCAGCTGCGCATTGAGCGCATCCATCTCCACCGGCCGCGACCACGGCTGGTAGCCGAGCAGGCGATGCACATCGATGGCGCGCGGCACCTGGGTGCCGCCCAGCAGTTGATAACCCGGCACCGAGCGTTGCTGGCGATGCTGATATTCCACATCCAACTGCAGCAGCGATTGCGGGGTGATCTTCCAGTCGCCGGCCAGCGAGAGGAAATTGCGGTAGCCGTCGGCGTGGTCGACATAGCTGTCGATGTCTTCGCGTGCGGCATTGACGCGCAGGCCCAGGCTGCGTTCGGCGCCGAACCAGTCGCCCAGGTCGGCGGCGACATAGCGCGAACCTTGTTCGTCGGTCCCCAGGGTCACGCTGCGCACGTACTCGGGCCGCTTGGTGCGGTAGTCGATCAGTCCGGCCGGTTCGTTGACGCCCGATTGCAGCCCGGCCAGACCCTTGAGGAGTTGCACCTGCTGCTTGTTTTCCAGCGCGATGGATTGCTCGCCCACCGCGCTCAGGCCGTTGATGCGGTAGCTATTGGCGGCGTTGAGCGAATAGCCACGCACGACGAAATTCTCGTAGTAGCCGATCGGTGCGTAGGCCTCGCCGGCGGAGGCATCGGCGCGCAATACCTCGCTGAGCACGCGTGCCTGGCGGTCGAGCACTTGCTGGCGATCGATCACCGCGATCGAGGCCGGCGCATCCAGCAGCCGCGTGGCGCCGAAGCCGGTCAACGCCGTGCTGGCGTCGGCGCGTTCGCCACGCACGTTGACCGCATCCAGTTCGACCGCCTCGGCACCGGGGTGCTGCTGCGCGAGTGCAGGCGTGGCAACACATAGCGCAAGTGCAAGCGCGAGCGGGCGGTGGTGGGGCAGGGGGGCGGACAGGTGCATGCGCAAGACTCGAAAAGGAGAAGGAAGACCGCTCATGGCAACCGGCGCGCGCGTACGTGCAGGTGATCGAGCAGACGCTGGCCATCGGCGCTGGCAAACCAGTCCGCATGGCCGAGCAGGTAACGGTGATAGGCGATATCGGCGTTGTCGGCCGAGCGGGTGATGCCGGCGAAGTAGTCGATCTCGCTCAGGGCGAAATCGGCATGCACGATCGGCAGCAAGGCGGCCAGCTGCCGCAGCTGCGCGGCGTCCAGTGCGCAGTGCCGTGTGTAGCCGTCCAGCAAGGCGTCTAGCTGTTCCAGCTGCGGCTGCGCGCGTTGCCCCGCATCCAGGTTCAACCATGGAATCAGATTGCGTTCGATCGCCGTGGCCAGATCGAACATCGCAAAGCTGCGGTCGCACAGGCCGAAGTCGAACACCGCGCTGACCTCGATGTCGCCATCGTCGTGCGTGCGCCACAGCAGGTTGGAGGCATGCCAGTCGCCGTGCGTCCACAGCGGCGGCAATGCGCCGGGCGCCGACAACATCGGCCATGCCCGGGCGTGCCAGGGCAGCAGATGGTCGGCCAGGTCGCGGCGCCAGGGCCGGTCCTGAAAATCGGCGGCCAGGCCGGGGCGCGCCAGCAAGGCCTGTTCCACTGCCCGGATCGGATCGGCCTGCGCGAACAGGGCGAGGTTGGCCACCAGTACGCTGCTTTGGCGCGGCGGTGCATCGAATCCCTGCGCAGCCAGATGCAGGCGTGCCAGCGCGGCGCCTGCCGCCAACGCATGCGCGGTGCTGGTAAAGGGCGTCCACGACAAGGCGTCCCGATACAGGTCCTGGCCGAGACCTGCGCGCTGTACTTCATAGACCCAGTGCGCATCGGCCAGGGCGGTGCGGCCAGAAGGATCGTGCAGCACCTCGACCACCGGCGCGCCGGCCCAGCGCAGGTGCGCCATGAAGCCATGTTCTTCGCGCAAGTCGGCGATGCTGCGCACGCTGCGGTGATGCCGCTTGACGATGAGCGTGCCGGTGGCGGTGTCCACGCAGGCGGCGGCGGAAAACGGGCGTGCGCTATGCCAGCGAATCAATGCGCCATCGCCAGCAGCGCAAAAGTGCTGCAGCACGCGATGGATTTCCTCGGCGGTCAACACCGGCCAGTCCGGCAGTGCCAATTCCAGGCTCATGCCGTGCACCTGATGCGAGGTGCTCATGCACGCAGCTCCGGCCATGCTGCGCAGGTCAGTGGTATAGACCAGCCAATTGGTGCCGTTGTAGCGGACCCGGCGCGCGCACCGGCGACAACACAGACGGCGCTGCCAGGCCGTCGTTGCGGCGCATGCGCCATCAGGCGGGTGCGCTGCAGGGAATGAAAAGGCAGCGCAACACCGAAAGGTCGCTGGCCGTCATCTCGACACTAAATGTGGGGGTGCGCCGTGGGCGGCGCCTGCAGAAGACCGCTGGGCGGCTCCGGGCGCGCAGTATGCCTGCTGCTGCTGCCAGCCGTCATGTGGAGGCTGGCATCTGCATGATGGCGCTGCGCTGCCTCGGCACCGGATAATGGCCCGATGACTCGTGTCCAGATCGCCGCCGTCGTCGTCACCTATCAGAGCAGCAGCACCATCGATGCATGCCTGTCGCGGCTGCGCGTGGCCGAGGGCATCAGCGAGATCCGGGTGGTCGACAACGCCTCCAGCGACGACACCCTGGAGGTCGTGCAGCGGCACGCCTTGGCCGACCCACGCTTGCACTTCATCGCCAATCCGGACAACCCCGGCTTTGCGACGGCCTGCAATCAGGGCGCGCGCGACTCGCAGGCGCCCTGGCTGGTGTTCATCAACCCGGACCTGATGGTCGAGCGCGACACGTTGGTGCAGCTGTGCGCACGCGCGGCCGGGCACGCGGCGGTGCTGTTGGGCGTGGAGCAGGTGGACGAGCAGGGGCAGCCGGATGCGGCGGTGCGCCGTCGCGATCCGGATTTTGCCGCGATGCTGCGCGCACCGCGCGCTGCCGCCCAGTTGGCGGTACCGGCCGATCCGGCTGCGACCTTGCAGGTGGTGGATGCCATCTCCGGAGCACTGATGCTGATGCAACGCAGCCTGTTCGAGCGGCTCGACGGCTGGGATGGCGCCTACCGCCTGCACGCCGAAGACCTGGACCTGTGCCGGCGTGCGCGCCAGGCCGGCGCGCTGGTGGCGGTGGCCAATGATTTGCAGGTCGTGCACGTGCGCGGCGTGTCCAGTCGGTCGCGGCCGTTCTTTGTCGAGTGGCACAAACACCGCGGCCTGTGGCGCTATTTCCGCAAGTTCGAGGCGGGCCAGCGCGGGCTGGTCATCCGGTTTGGCGTATGGCTGGCGATCTGGACCCATGCCGCCGCCCAGGTGCCCAGATTGTTACGAAAGAGATGAGTCCGCTAGCGTTAAATTTGCGATAAATCAGTGATGGGTGACGGGGCATAACTGTGATACGTTTCGCCTCGAAGTGTGATCAATCACTAGCTTCCTGTCCCTTACGGGTCCCCCATCAGGAATCGTGCAAATGTCCTTACAGAACGACCCGCAATTGCGGGTACGTCTGCCGTGCGCCGCCGCGCTGCAGTCCAGTCCGGTTGTTTCGCCCTCATCTCTTGAGTCCATCCCTCGCCGCGTGCCGGTAGCCGCAAGGTCGGCGCTCGCGCTGAGCTGCCTGATTGCCGCCTTGCCGGGTACTGCCGTGGCCGGTGCCTGGACCCAGCCACAGGGCGACACCCTGGTGATCGTCAAGGCGCTGCATAGCGATGGCCGCGGCTGGTTCGACGACAGCCATCACCGCACGACGTTTGGCGACGGCCAACAATTCGACGGAAACGGGCGTAGCCGCCAGGACCAGTTGAATGTCTACGTCGAGCATGGGCTGACCGACAAGCTGAGCTTCATCGGCAACTTCTATTTCACCGAAGTGGGTTTCAGCAATTACGGCGGTGATGGCCGGACCCGCACCAGCACGACCGGTCTTGCCGATCAGGAAGTTGGCTTGCGCTATGCGCTGCCAAGCGCGCAAGAGGACGTCTGGCGCAGCTCGGTGCAGGCATTGGTCAGCATCCCGGCTTATGGCCGCAGCAAGACCTACCATCCGAACAATCCCAGTGCGAATACCGATCCTGCGCTGGGCCTGGGCGACTATGGCCTAGAGCTGCGTTACAGCCGTGGGCGTGGTTACACGCTGGGCGGGCGCAACGGCTACGTTGATCTGGGGGGTGCAGTACGCTTGCGCGGCAGTGCGGCCTCCGACGAACTGCGAGTGGACGCGTCTACCGGTCTGAGCCTGACCCCGAGCTGGTTGCTGCTTGGCGAAGTCAACGTGATCCAGGGCCTGGGCAACGGGCGCAACAATTTTGACGTCCCAGGCTCTGCTGGGGGCGTCGGCTTCGTTGCCACCGGCACCAACTACGACCTCACGAAGCTGCAGTTGTCCACGCTGTACACCGCGCCGGGCGGCAGCCAGTGGCAGGTGGGGTATCAGCAGCCAGTGATGGGCCGCAACACCGCTGCTGCAGGTGGGCCATTCGTGGCTGCCTGGTGGCGGTTCTAAGGACGCCACGACAATGACGGTCACCTGCGAAATGGAAGCGCTGGGACGGGCACCGGACATCGGCCGCGAACGCGGTCTGTTGGGTCGTGCGCTGGTCACGGCAGGCGTCATCACCGACGAACAACTGCGCGCTGCGCTGGCGTTGCAGCAACGCTGGAATTCGCGCCTGGGCGATGTGATCCTGGCCCAGCGCGGCGTGCCGGCGCAGCGGTTCTACGCCATCGTTGCCGCGCACTTCGGTCTTGAATTCGTCGACCTGGTGCAACAGCCGCCGGATCCGGAACTGCTCACCCCCGGCGATCTGGAAAGTTATGCGCAGCGCCTGCTGCTGCCCTGGCGTCGCGAAGACGGCGTGCTGGTGCTGGCCGTGGCCGACCCCGACCCGGCGGTGTTTGCCTGGGCGCGTGCGCACTATGGCGAAGACGTGCGGTTTGTCGGCACCGCCAAGTTCGACATCATCTGGAGCCTGCAGCGCTACGCCGACGAACAGCTCACCGACAACGCGCTGAACCTGCTCGCAGCGCATGCGCCGACCTATTCGGCGCGCCAGGTGGTGACGCGCGGGCAGAAGCTCACGCTGTGGGCAATCGCCGCGGTGCTGGTGATCGCGATGGTGCTGTTCCCGGTGCCGGCCCTGATCACCGTCAACGTGCTGGTGGCGCTGGGCTTTCTGGCGACCTTCGGATTGAAGCTGTTGCTGGTGTGGTTCGGCTCGCGCCACCGCATCGACATCAAGGTTACCGAAGACGAAGTGGCCGCATTGCGCGATGACGACCTGCCGGTCTACACCGTGCTGGTGCCGATGTACAAGGAGCCGGAAGTCCTGCCGATCCTGGCCAATGCGCTGCGCAAGCTGGATTACCCGATCAGCAAGCTCGACGTGAAGCTGGTGCTGGAAGCGGACGATTTCGACACCATCGAGGCCGCCAAGAAACTCGGCCTGGAAGCGTTCTTCGAAATCATCCGGGTGCCGCCGTCGCAACCCAAGACCAAGCCCAAGGCCTGCAACTACGCGCTGCATTTTGCACGCGGCGAATTGCTCACCATCTACGACGCCGAAGACAAGCCCGAGCCCGATCAGCTCAAGCGCGTGGTGGCGGCGTTCCGCAAGGCCGAAAAGGATGTGGTGTGCATCCAGGCGCGGTTGAACTACTACAACGCCGACGAAAACTGGCTGACGCGGATGTTCACGCTGGAGTACACGCTCTGGTTCGACTTCTACCTGCCGGCGCTGGAATACCTGCGCATCCCGATTCCATTGGGCGGCACCTCCAACCATTTCCGTCTGGATGTGTTGCGCCAGGTGCGCGCGTGGGACCCGTACAACGTCACCGAAGACGCCGATCTGGGCGTGCGGCTGATCCAGAACGGCTACCGCGTCAACGTGGTCAACTCCACCACGTTCGAAGAAGCCAACGTCAGCATTCCCAACTGGATCCGGCAGCGCTCGCGCTGGCTCAAGGGCTATATGCAGACCTGGCTGGTGCACATGCGCGATCCGGTGCATCTTTATCGCAGCACCGGGTTCAAGGGCTTCTGGGGCTTTCAGTTCTTCATCGGCGGCGGTTTCTTCACCGCGTTGGGCGTGCCGGTGCTGTGGGCGCTGTATGTGGTCTGGGCAGTGACAGGGACAAGCGCGTTCGAGCGTTTCTTCCCGCCGTGGCTGGCCACCATTTCGCTGGTCAATCTGTTGTTGGCCAATGCGTTCTTCATCTACATCACGCTGGTGGCCGCGTTCAAACGCGATTACTTCAAGCTGGCGCCCTACGCGCTGACGGTGCCGTTCTATTGGGCGCTGCAGTCGATCGCCGCTTACAAGGGCCTCTGGCAGCTGATCCACAATCCGTTCTACTGGGAGAAGACCACTCATGGCATCAGCAAGCATTCGGAAAACGAGCGCCGCGCCGCACTCGAAGAGTGAGTCGGCAGTCGCGCGTCGTCACAGTGGGCTGCCGGCGTTTCTGGTCGCCGTGGTGGCCCTGTCGCTGCTGAGCCAGCCGTTGCTGCTGCATTCGGTCGGCTCCGCCGCACCGGCCATCGCACCAGCGCACGGCCTGCCGGCAACCGGTGTGTTGTCCTGGGCGATCAATCTGGGGCTGGATAGCTGGAATCTGCCATTCCAGGTCTGGCCGTTCCTGGCGGTCGCCGCCAACGCGCTGTTCCTGTCGCTGCTGTGGCGCGACCTGGCCGGCGTGTTCGGACGCGGCTGGGCGAGCGGACTGACGGTGCTGGTGGGCTGCAATCCGCTGTTCCTGCTGCCAATCGCCGCAGGCGGAAGCCAGGCGGTGGGCCTGCTGGCGTTCTACGGCTTGTGTCGCACCTTGCGCCGCCTGCAGACGCCGGTGGAGGCCTTCACCTATCTGCGCATCGCCGGCTGGTTGTGCATCCTGCTGTGCCTGGACCTGCAGACCCTGGCGCTGTCGACGATGGTGGCGCCGTGGCTGCTGCTGGTGATGCCGCCGCAGATGCTGCGCAAGGCGCCGGGTTCGTTCTACCTGGTGTGCTATCTGCCGTTCGCGTTTCTGGTCGGCATGTGGGCCTACGTCAATCTGACCGTGTTCAACGCCCCGTGGCCGACGCTGTCCAGCATCGGGCAGAGCGCGCATCCGCTGCCGTTGCCGCTGGCCGAGCATGCGCAAGGCTGGTCGTCGGCGGTGCGGTGGGGCGTGGCGGCGGTAGTCTGCTTCCCGGTTCTGGCATTGCTGGCCCGCAGCCGCAGCAGCGCGCTCACGCGCGGCGTGGTGGCCAGTGCCGGCACCGTCCTCTGTGCGGCGGCGTTGTCGTTCGCCTTCGGCTGGGCCGGGTTCGACGCCTTGCTGCTGCTGTGGGTGCCGGCTGCGTTGCTGTTGCGCGCACTGCATGCCGATCAGCGCACTCAGGCCGCCGGCCTGCTGTTGCTGGGCCTGATCGGTGCGGCCTGGGTACAGCCGCAGGGCTGGGGCAGTTGGATGCGTGCGGCGCCTGCCGATGCGCAATCCCTGCTGCAGGGCGAGGCCTTCGTCATGACTGCGCCGGTGTCGTTGCCGACCAGTGGCCCGGCGACCCCGGCGGCAAACGCTGCGCAGTCTCAGCCGACCGCGGCGACCGCCGTGGGCGTGGCCGCGTCCACGCAGGGCGCTGACGGCGCCAGTGTGCCTACTGATGCTGCCACTGCTGCGATAGTGCGGCCGGGCAAGAACACCGCGGCCATCGGTGCGATGGACTGCGCGCGGACCACGGCCGCGTCCACCACCGAGGCATCTGCCGCATGTTCCAACGCGTTCTGAGCACCGCGTTTCTGGTTGGCGCGTGCATGCTGGCCAACGGCTGCAACGCGGACGCATCGACGTGGATGGGCGCCAACGTCAAGGTCTCGGCCAATGCGCCGTGGGAAAGCGAGGCCGCGGGGCAGTCGCTGGATGCGCTGGCCAAGACCGGCGCCAGCAAGGCGCTGCTGGTGGCGTTTGTGTGGCAGGCCAACCCGCAGTCGAATGACCCGGTATTGGGCAGCGACAGCAACGTGGAGGCCATGCGCGCCGCGTTGCGGCAGAGCCACCAGGCCGGCCTGCAGGCCACGCTCAAGGTGCACGTGTGGATTCCCGGGCATTGGGCCGGCGACACCGCGCCCACCGACCAGGCAGCCTGGTTTGCCGCCTATCAGAACGCGGTGCTGCCGTTGGCCAGATTGGCCGAAGACGAGCACGCCGAAGCGCTGGTGATCGGCACCGAACTGCGCAAGCTGCAGGACGCGCCGCAGTGGCCCGGCCTGGTGGCGGAAGTGCGCAAGGTCTATCGCGGCAAGCTGCTGTACGTGGCCGACGGCATGGAGCACGCCGAGAGCTTCCGCTACTGGTCGTTGTTCGATGCGGTGGGCACCAGCCTGTATCCGCGTCTGTCCGAAGCGGCCGCCACGCGCACGGCCGAGATGAACGCCGCTGCGCAGCGCCTGCAGCAACTGGGCCAGCGCCTGGGCAAGCCGGTGTGGGTGGCGGAGCTGGGCCTGCGGTCTGCACGCGGCAGCCTGGCCGCACCCTGGGAAAGCCCGGAACAACGCGCCGCTGCCGTCGACACCCGCCTGCAACTGCAGGTGTTGCAGCAGTGGCGCAAGGTGTTGCAGGCGCACGGCGTAGAAGGCATCGCGCTGTGGTGCTGGTACACCGACCCCAAGGCCGGTGGCTCGGGCGACAGCGACTTCACCGTGCAGGGCAAACCGGCGCAACAGGTGCTGGCGCGCTGAGCGATGCGCTCGGCATCGTGCAGGGACAGTGCCGAGCGCAATTGCCGAGGTAGCGCCAAGCTAAATCGCCCGGCGCATCGATTGGCTTGCACGCAGCGCGATCGCCGCTGCGGGCATAATCCGGCGGCATGATCATCCATTCGCTGCTCGACACCGACCTGTACAAATTCACCATGATGCAGGCGGTGCTGCATCAGCATCCGGCTGCGCAGGTCGAGTACCGCTTCAAATGCCGCACGCCCGGCGTGGATCTGGCGCAGTTCATCGACGAGATCTCGCGCGAGATCGACGCGCTGTGCCGGCTGCGGCTGCATGAGGACGAGGTGGCCTATCTGCGCGGCTTGCGCTTCATCAAGCCGGATTTCGCCGACTTCCTGGCGCTGTTCCATCTGGACCGCAAATACCTGCAGCTGTCGGCATCGACCACCCATCCGGGCGAGATCGAGCTGACCATCCGCGGCCCGTGGCTGCATACCATCCTGTTCGAAGTGCCGTTGCTGGCGATCATCAACGAGGTGTGGTTCCGCAACACCTCCGAGCCGGATTTCGAGGAAGGGCGCAGCCGCCTGCGCGAGAAGGTGAGCAGCCTGCGCAGCATGCCGGCGGGCTGCAAGATTGCCGATTACGGCACCCGCCGGCGCTATTCGCGGCATTGGCACGGCGAGTTGCTGCCGTTGCTGCGCGATGGCCTGGGCGAGCAGTTCGTCGGCACCAGCAATGTGTACTTCGCCAAGCATTACGGCCTGACCCCGCTGGGCACCATGGCGCACGAATACCTGCAGGCGTTCCAGGCGCTGGGGCCGCGGCTGCGCGACTCGCAAGTGGCCGCGCTGGAGTCATGGGCGCGCGAGTACCGCGGAGACCTGGGCATCGCCCTGTCCGATGTGGTGGGGCTGGACGCATTCCTGCGCGATTTCGATCTGTATTTCTGCAAGCTGTTCGACGGCATGCGCCATGATTCGGGCGACCCGTTCGAATGGGGCGAGCGTGTCATCGCCCACCTGCAGGCACACCGCATCGACCCCGCGACCAAGGTGCTGGTGTTCAGCGACGGCCTCAACATCGACAAGGTGATGCGGCTGTACGCGCACTTCCATACGCGCTGCCGGCTGGCGTTCGGTGTGGGCACCAGCCTCACCAACGACCTGGGGCCGACGCCGCTGCAGATCGTGATCAAGATGGTTCGCTGCAATGGGCAGCCGGTGGCCAAGCTCAGCGACTCGCCGGGCAAGAGCATGTGCGAAGACGCGGGTTACCTGCGCTATCTGCGCGATGTGTTCGGCCTGCCGCCGGTGCCGGACGCGGGTGACCACGCCCGGCAGTGACTGACGCGGCGCACCGCATCGAGAAATCGTTGCCGCTCACAGCAGGCAGCAGCAACCGTGCGGCGCATCGCTCAATCGCGCAGCTGGGAGCGAGCTCCGTGTGGGAATGGCAGATGCTGAAGCGAAATCGCGACGCCTGCGCTGGCAGGCAGCCGATCCGCTTGCGTTGAATAGGGTGATTGCAGATAAACGAACGGCGCCTGACGGCGCCGTTCGCATTACACGCAGTGAATCTTGCGGATTACGGGCGCACCTTGGTGGCACAGACAAACACCGCTGCCTGTTGAATGCGGCTGATCGCCCCCTGGTTCTGCAACTCGCGTGCGTGCTCGTCCATGCAGGTCAGGTAACCCAGGCGGTTACCGGCGTTCTGCGCCTTGCACAGGCTGTTTTCGGCCGAGATGTTCGCGCCGGGAATCAGCCCGCCGGTTTCCAGCGTCGGCACCAGCGTATTGCAGCTGCCCAGCTTGGCCAGCCCGCGATTGAGCGTCCAGCCGATATCGGCAAACAGTGCCGGGGTCAGGTCGATGTTCAGATGCGCCTGCACTTCCGGCGTATCGAACGGTTCCATCAGCGCGTTCGGCTGCAGGTCGGTATCGAAGTGCGAGAACGTCGAACCACCGGCCACCACGCTGGGCGCGTACAGCCGTGTGCGGCCTGCGCTGTCGGTGCCCTGCAACAGCTCGGGATCTTCGTACAACGCCGCCACCACCGCGGTGCTGCTCTTCAGCCGCGCGCCATCGGCCTGCGAGACCATGATCGCCGGGATGGTGATGTCGGTGATCGGCGGGGCGGCATTGCCCATCGTCTGCACGCCGGCCGCGTTATTGGCCACGATCACGCCCACCGCACCATTGAGCTGTGCGTTCTTGACCTTGATCGCGAACGCGCAGGTGCCGCGGTCGATCAGCGTCACCTTGCCGGCCACCTCGGCCGCATTGACGAACGGCGTTTCGCAGCCGTCGCTGGCCGATGCAGCAGCCACCCCGTCATTGACCGTCACCACTGCGCGCGCCGGGAAATTGGCCGCCGTGGCCAGCGGCCCGAAGCTGGCAAAGCCCACCTCGAACTTGCCGGCCGCGCTGGCCGGTGCGCTCACCTGCAACAGGGTGCGCGGATCCAGGATCAGCGCCGCCTCGCGGTTGACGCGGGTGCCGGCCCACACCGTACGACCGGGTGTACGCATCGCTTCGGCGCGCAACGCGTTGGTCATGGCCGGATCGTCGAAGCGCTTGTTCTGCACGTTGTCGAAGGCCTGCGCGGTGTAGACGTCGGTCAGGCCGCTGCCCGAACCGAGCACGCCGGTGGTCTTGTTGAGGAAGCCCGCCGCGCCCAGGCCATGGCCAATCTCATGCATCACCACGTTGAGGAAGTTGATCTGGCCTTCGGGCGTCTTGCCGTCCAGACCCAGATACCAGCCCGAGCCGGCCAGGCAGTCGGGCTTGCCCAGATCGCCGTTGAATTGCGAGAAGACGTCGGCCGGATCGCTGGGATCGGGGACCAGATCCTGCCCGGCGATCGCATCGCCCAGCGCGGACGGATACAGCGTATTGGGCTTGGAGCCGGGGAAGTCGTTGACGATCCAGTTCGGGCCGGCCTGGCCCAGCGTGCCGCCGGTGGCGGTACAGGTCAGCCGTGCGAACGAGGCGTATACCTTGACCTCGACATTGCTCTGCAGCACCGCGCCCCACAGGTCCATCGCGTACTGGTAGGCGATGCGACGCTGCTCGCCGACCGAGCGCCCCGGGTTGCCGCCCAACGGCGCCGCGGCGGTGGGGTCGTTCAAGCCGACGCTGGTGCCGGCATCGCCATTGATCAGCGTGACGTTGGCGGCGCTGGCGTGCAGCGGCGCGATGGCCGCAGCCACGGCCAGAGACAACAGCAACAAGGGCTTATTCATGCGGCAGCGCTCCGTGCTCGGCGTGGGCGGGTTGGGTGGCGGCGTCTTCGTTGTGCTCGATGACGATGCGGCCATCGGCCTGACGCGTCGCTACCAGTGAGCTCATCTGCGTGGCCGGCAACTTGCGCGCCACGGTGCCGTTGGGCAGGCGTCGCTCGGTCGCGCGTGCGGCGGCTTCGGTCTGCGGAACCGCGGTGCGGGCAGCGCTGCTGCGGGCAGCCGACGCAGCCTGCTGATCCAGCGCCGCGCTCTCGGCGTCGGTCAGCGGGCGCAGCTTGCCGGTGGCGGGGTCGATACCGACCTTGGAGCTGCTGGTTGCTGCCTCCTGCTCGACGGCCACGGCCGGCAGGCAGACGACGCACAGCACACCGGACAGCATCCATCCGGGCTTACGAAAGCTCATCATCGTTGGGGTTTCCTTGAGTCCAACAGGGAAAAGGGACGCCGTGCAGACACCAGCGTCGGGGGAATCCTTCCGTTTCAGTCTGTTCATGACTGAATCATGAATACGTGATGTGTGTCAATCTTTTGACATGCAGGCCGCTGAATGCGAAGCGAGAGCCTGAAACAGTCATCGGCGCACTTGCGCCGGGGGAATTTCCGGAAAGTGCAGCGGCGATTGGTAACCGGATTGGCCAGATTCTTGACGCGAATCGGCTGGGCCGAACGCCTCCCTTCTCCCCTCGGGAGAAGCTGCCCGCAGGGGCGGATGAGGGTACGAGCGAAGCCAGGGGGCGTTGAGTGCAGGCGCAGCGCCGTATATTTTCAGCCACTCCGCGTACCAGGTCCCCATGCACGCCGTCATCTATCACAACCCCGACTGCGGAACCTCCCGCAACACGCTTGCCCTGATCCGTCATACCGGCATCGAACCGCAGATCGTCGATTACCTGCAGCACCCACCCACACGCGAAACACTGCAGTCCCTGATCGCCGCCGCCGGCATCCCGGTCCGCGAGGCCGTGCGCCAGAAAGGCACTCCGTATCTGGAACTGGGGCTCGACGATCCCGCGCTGGACGACGTAGCGCTGCTGAGCGCCATGCTCGCGCATCCGATCCTGATCAACCGACCCTTTGTCCAGACCGCATCGGGGACGCGCTTGTGCCGCCCCTCCGAACGGGTGCTCGACCTGCTGCCGCCGGCGACGCACGGCTTCGTCAAGGAAGACGGCGAACGCGTGCTGGACGATGCCGGGCAACGCGTAACGGGCTGAGACAGATACCCGAAACACGCAGTCGCTCCACATCAAGCGCAGCCACCTCAGATCAAGATGCGAAACGCCAAGCAGCGCCACTGACGCCCCAGCTACTAATCCCTAATTCCCAATCCCCAATCCCGACTCCCGACTCCCGACTCCCGACTCCCGAATCCCCAACCTCACCCCCACCTACCGCACAGGTCCTAAAATCGCCGCAACGTTTCCCGGGAGCAGTCAGATGATTCGCGAGATTATCCGCATGGGCGACAAGCGCCTGCTGCGCGTGGCGCCACCGGTGACCAACCTGGGCAGCGCCGAGCTGCGCACGCTGGTGGCCGACATGTTCGAGACCATGGACGATGCGCGCGGCGTCGGTCTGGCCGCACCGCAGATCGCGGTGGATCTGCAGCTGATGGTGTTCGGCTTCGAAGCCAGCGAACGCTATCCCGACGCACCAGCGGTGCCGCGCACCGCGTTGGCGAATGCGCAGATCGAACCGCTGTCGGAGGAGATGGAAAACGGCTGGGAGGGGTGTCTGTCCATTCCCGGCCTGCGTGCCGTCATTCCGCGCTATCGCGTCATTCGCTACCGCGGCTTCGCGCCGGACGGCAGCCCGATCGAGCGCGAGGCCGAAGGCTTCCACGCACGCGTGGTGCAGCACGAATACGACCATCTGGTCGGCCGCCTGTATCCCTCGCGGATCGAGAACTTCGACACCTTCGGTTTCGAGGACGTGCTGTCCTACGACCTGTAATCGCGCAGCCGCATCGCATGTGACAAGGGCGCCTTGCGGCGCCCTTGTGGTACTTACTTGAGCGCCTTGAAGCGCAGACGCTTGGGACCTGCGTCATCGCCCATGCGGCGGCGCTTGTCTTCTTCGTACTCGCGGTAGTTGCCCTGGAAGAATTCCACGTGCGAGTCGCCTTCGAACGACAGGATGTGCGTGGCGATGCGATCCAGGAACCAGCGATCATGCGAGATCACGAAGGTATTGCCGGGGAACTCCAGCAGCGCATCTTCCAGCGCACGCAGCGTTTCGATGTCCAGATCGTTGGACGGTTCGTCGAGCAGCAGCACGTTGCCGCCCTGCAATAGCGTCTTGGCCATGTGCAGACGACCGCGCTCACCACCGGAGAGCGAGCCGACCATCTTCTGCTGGTCCTGGCCCTTGAAGTTGAAGCGGCCGATGTAGGCGCGCGACTGGATCTCCACGCCGTTGATGTTGAGGATGTCCAGGCCGCCTGCGATTTCCTGGAACACGTTGTGGTTGCCTTCCAGCTTGTCGCGGCTCTGGTCCACGTACGACAGCTGCACGGTCGGGCCGACCACGATCTCGCCGGAATCGGGCTTTTCTGCACCGGTGATCATCTTGAACAGGGTCGACTTACCGGCACCGTTGGGACCGATGATGCCGACGATGGCGCCGGGCGGCACGATCATCGACAGGTTGTCGATCAGCAGGCGGTCGCCGAACTTCTTGGAGACGTTCTTGAACTCCATCACCGCATTGCCCAGGCGCTCGCCCGGTGGGATGAAGATTTCATTGGTCTCGTTGCGGCGCTGGTAGTCCACCGACTGCAGTTCTTCCAGGCGGGCCAGACGCGCCTTGCCCTTGGTGCGACCGCCCTTGGCGTTCTGGCGCGACCATTCCAGTTCCTTCTGGATCGCCTTCTGGCGTGACTTTTCCTGGTTGTCTTCCTGCTTGAGGCGTTCGTCCTTCTGGGTCAGCCAGTCGGTGTAGTTGCCCTTCCACGGAATGCCGCGGCCGCGGTCCAGTTCCAGGATCCACTCGGCGGCGTTGTCGAGGAAGTAGCGATCATGCGTGACCGCCACCACCGTGCCGGTGTAGCGCGCCAGGAACTGTTCCAGCCACTCCACCGACTCGGCGTCCAGGTGGTTGGTCGGTTCGTCGAGCAGCAGCATGTCCGGCTTCTGCAGCAGCAGGCGGCACAGCGCAACGCGGCGCTTTTCGCCACCGGACAGCTTGCCGACCACCGCGTCCCAGGGCGGCAGGCGCAGCGCATCGGCGGCCACGTCCAGCTGGTTTTCCAGGGTGTGCGCGTCACCGGCGGCCAGGATCGCCTCCAGGCGTTCCTGTTCCTTGGCCAGCGCGTCGAAATCGGCGCCTTCCTCGGCATAGGCCAGGTACACCGCATCCAGCGCGGCCTGTGCCTGCAGCACGTCGCCAACGCCTTCCTCGACCGCTTCGCGCACGGTGTGCTCGGGGTTGAGCTGCGGCTCCTGCGCCAGGTAGCCGACCTTGATGCCGGCCTGCGGACGGGCTTCGCCCTCGAAATCGATATCCACGCCGGCCATGATCTTCAGCACCGTGGACTTGCCGGCGCCGTTCAGGCCGAGCAGGCCGATCTTGGCGCCCGGGAAAAAGCTCAGCGAGATGTCCTTGATGATCTGCCGCTTGGGCGGGACCACCTTGCTGACGCGGTTCATGGTGTAGATGTATTGCGACATGGGTGCTCCGTGGACGCAGGCAGCCCACCGGCCGGGGCCGGAGGCAGCGGAAAAGGGATTGCGCCGATTATACGGGCAAGCGGCCTGGCTCGCGGCGGCGATGCGGCAGCTAAACGGCAGCTTACCTGTCACCTGAATGGGCGTTTTCGTAATCGATTCCAGCAAGAATGCGTTAAGGCGATTGGCGTCTTAATGAAATTGCGACATCGCAGACAGGAGCAATCCCATGAACCGCAAACGCATCGTGACTGTTGTGCTTTCCTCCATCTTGGCGCTGGGCTTCGCCGCACCGGCCGCATTTGCCGGGGATTGGGACCGCGACGACCGCCGTGGGCATGACCACGGCCACCGCGATCATCGCGGCGACTGGCGCAATGACCGCCGGGATGACCGCCGCGAATGGCGTGACGACCGCCGCGCCGACCGCCGCGAGTGGCGCCAGGACCGCCGTTATTACAGCAATGGCTACCGTGAGGGCTATCGCGACGCGCGCTATCAGGACCGTCGCTACGACCGCAACCGGGTCTATGTCTACGATCGCCCCAACTACTACCGCGCCGGCCCGCCGCCGCGCCCGTACTGGGCCCGCGGCCAGCGCTATCACGGCCCGGTCTACGTGATCAACGACTACGACCGCTACAACCTGCGCCGCCCGCCGTATGGCTACCGGTGGCAGCGCGACAACACCGGCAATCTGCTACTGGTGGCCATTGCAACCGGTGTGATCGCCGACCTGGTACTCAACAACTAAGTTCAGCAATGGCTTGGCCGGCCTGACCCGGCAAGCGGGTAGGGCTTTACACAAGGGCGCACTCCGGTGCGCCCTTGTCGTTCAAAAGCCGGGCGCGCCAAGGCCCGCGTGGCCTGCGCCGGCGCCGCAATTGGTCACCTGTCCACGTGGGGGCTTACAATCTGCGCCCCTACTGGCAACAGCTGCCCCGGAGCTCTGCATGTTCTCGCGCGACGTCCGACTGGAAACCTACGACCCCGAACTGGCCCAGGCCATCGCTGCCGAAGCCGGCCGCCAGGAGGATCACGTCGAGCTGATCGCCAGCGAAAACTACTGCAGCCCGCTGGTGATGGAAGCCCAGGGCAGCCAGTTGACCAACAAGTACGCCGAAGGCTATCCGGGCAAGCGCTACTACGGTGGTTGCGAGTTCGTCGACATTGCCGAGCAGCTGGCGATCGAGCGCATCAAACAGGTGTTCGGCGCCGATTATGCGAACGTGCAGCCGCATAGCGGCTCGCAGGCCAACCAGGCGGTCTATCTGGCGCTGCTGCAGCCCGGCGACACCATTCTGGGCATGAGCCTGGCCCATGGCGGCCACCTGACCCACGGCGCCAAGGTCAACGTCTCCGGCAAGCTGTTCAACGCGGTGCAGTACGGTGTCAACGAGCAGGGCCTGATCGATTACGACGAGGTCCAGCGCCTGGCCACCGAGCACACGCCGAAGATGGTCGTGGCCGGGTTCTCGGCGTATTCGCAGAAGATCGATTGGGCGCGCTTTCGCGCCATTGCCGACAGCGTCGGTGCGTATCTGTTCGTGGACATGGCGCATGTGGCCGGCCTGGTCGCCGCCGGTGTGTATCCGAGCCCGCTGGAGCATGCGCACGTGGTCACCTCGACCACGCACAAGACCCTGCGCGGCCCGCGTGGCGGCATCATCGTGGCCAAGGGCGCGAGTGAAGAGCTGCAGAAGAAGCTGCAGTCGATCGTGTTCCCCGGCATCCAGGGCGGCCCGCTGATGCACGTGATCGCGGCCAAGGCGGTTGCCTTCAAGGAAGCACTGGAGCCGGACTTCAAGACCTATCAGCAGCAGGTGGTGAAGAACGCGCAGGCGATGGCCAACACGCTGATCGCGCGCGGCTACAAGATCGTGTCCGGCGGCACCGAAAATCACCTGATGCTGGTGGACATGATCGGTCGCGATGTCTCCGGCAAGGACGCCGAAGCCGCGCTCGGCAAGGCCCACATCACCGTCAACAAGAACTCGGTGCCCAACGACCCGCGCTCGCCGTTCGTCACCTCCGGCCTGCGCCTGGGCACCCCGGCGATCACCACCCGCGGCTACAAGGAGCAGGACAGCATCGACCTGGCCAACTGGATCGCTGACGTGCTCGACGCCCCCAGCGACGAAGCGGTGCTGGCCAAGGTCCGCGACGCGGTGACGGCGCAGTGCAAGAAGTATCCGGTGTATGGCTGAGGTGCCGGGATTGGTGATTCGGGATTGGGGATGCGCGGCAAGCGCGTCCTTGCTCCTGCTGTTGCCAATCCCTAATCCTCACTCTCCAATCCCGGCGCCCTGATGCACTGCCCCTTTTGCCAGCACAACGACACCCGCGTGATCGATTCGCGGGTGTCCGAAGACGGCACGACGATTCGTCGGCGCCGTGAGTGCGAGGCGTGCGGCGAGCGTTTCAGTACCCTGGAAACGATCGAACTCAAGCTGCCGACCGTGGTCAAGAGCGATGGCGGGCGCGAGGCCTTCGACGCGCGCAAGCTGCGCACTAGTTTCGACCGCGCGCTGCAAAAGCGCCCGGTGTCCGAAGAACAGATCGAAGCGGCGGTGCGCGCGGTGGTGCATCAGTTGCGCATGTCCGGCGAGCGCGAGGTCGGCTCGCTGCGGGTGGGCGAGTACGTCATGGTCGAGCTGCGCAAGCTCGATCATGTGGGCTATGTGCGCTTTGCCTCGGTGTACCGCAGCTTCCAGGATGTTGCCGATTTCCGCGAGGAAATCGAAAAGCTCGAGCGCGAGCTCCCGGTCGGCATCGAGCAATTGCCGCTGCTGGAAGCGGCGCTGGAACGCGCCGGCAAGCCCGGCAAGCGGTGAGCGCGATGCGCATCGCCTGCGTGGCCGACACGCCGGAGCTGTTGCCGGCCCTCGCGCAGGCGCACCTGCAGGCCTTCGGCAGCCTGTTGCCGGACTGGAATTTCGACGAGGCCTTGCGCGAGTTGCGCAGCCACAGCCGCGACGGCGTGATCCCGACCACGTGGGTGGCGCTCGACCAGGCGCAGTGGCTCGGATCGGTCAGCCTGCTGGAAAACGACGATGCGCGTATTCGCCAGTGGTCGCCTTGGCTGGCGTCGCTGTACGTGCAGCCGCAAGCGCGCGGGCAGGGCATCGGCGAGGCGCTGGTGACGCACTGCGTGCAGGCGGCCGCGCGCATGGGCGTGCCGGCCTTGTATCTGTATTGCCAGCCAGCACTGGCGCCGTACTACCAGCGGCTGGGCTGGCACGCGCACGCCGAGTTGTTGCTGGGGCCGATGCAGATCGTGGTGATGCAGATCCAACCGGTGCTGCCGTGAGCGTGACAGCCGACGATCATCGCTGGATGGCGCAGGCATTGCGCCTTGCCGAGCGTGGCGCCTACACCACGCGCCCCAATCCGATGGTGGGCTGCGTGATCGTGCGCGACGGCGTGTGCGTGGGCGAGGGTTTTCATCAACGTGCCGGCGGCCCGCATGCGGAAGTGTTTGCGCTGCGCGCGGCCGGCGCGCTGGCGCGGGGCGCCACTGCTTACGTCACGCTGGAACCATGTGCTCACTATGGACGCACGCCGCCTTGTGCGCTGGCCTTGATCGATGCCGGCGTGGCGCGTGTGGTCGCGGCGATGGCCGACCCGTTTCCGCAGGTCAACGGTGGCGGGTTCGCGTTGCTGCGCGAGGCCGGGATCGAGGTGCTGAGTGGGGTCCTGCAGGCACAGGCGCGCACGCTCAACCGGGGATTCCTGTCGCGGGTGGAGCGGGGCAGGCCGTGGCTGCGGGTCAAGCTCGGCGCCAGCCTGGATGGACGTACTGCGCTGGCCAGCGGTGAATCCAAGTGGATCACCGGTGCCGATGCGCGCGCGGATGTGCAGCGTTGGCGCGCGCGTGCGGGTGCGATCCTCACTGGCGCGAGCACGGTGCTGGCCGATGACCCATCCATGACGGTGCGGCTGGGCGACGACACGCCGGTCGTGCCGCCGCTGCGCGTGGTGCTCGATGCCGGGCTGCGGACATTGGCGTGCAGGAACATGCGTCAGGGCGATGCGCCGACGCTGTATCTGCATGGCGAGGATGTGGCCGCGCCGTCGCTGGACGATGCGCAATTCACTGCGATGCCGTTGCACGCCGGCCGTTTCGATCTGGACGCGGTGTTGGCGTTGCTTGCCGAGCGCGGCATCAACGAGGTGCATGTGGAAGCCGGCGCAACGTTGAGTGGTGCGTTGCTGCAGGCCGGGCTGGTTGACGAATTGCTGGTCTACATGGCGCCGGTGCTGCTGGGCGATACTGCCAGGCCGCTGCTGGCCGGGCTAGGAATCGAGACGATGGCGCAGCGCTCTGCGTTGCAGCTGCTGGATGTGCGCCAGCTGGGGCAGGATCTGCGTATGCGGTATGCGCCGGTTGTTGCCGGGTAAGCGCTGCACGGCCTTGCCTGATGCCGCGCGGGCGTGTGGTTGCGCGCATGAAAAAGGCCCCGCATGCGGGGCCTTTTTGCATCTGCGACCGCTAATTGGTAGCAGATGCCCCAAATTCTAGACCGGTCCGTCCGCGTCTCATCCATTGACTAACGATGCAATGCGATGTGAGCGTGCTATCCTTCTTTCATGCTAAGACTCTACGATCCTTGCTACTTCCGAATACGGGTGTGATCCGACAGATCACGCCCCTGTAGCTCAATTGGTAGAGCAGCGGATTTATATCCCGTCAGCGCCAGATAAGCGGCAAGTGCCGGTTCGATCCCGGCCAGGGGCACCATTAGCATGCGAGGTACAAGAGGGCCTGGCCTCGCTACAGGTCTCGGCTCTGAACCACACAACCCTAGACGTCAGATGGTGCGGGCAAATACCCTTGAGCGTCTGCAGGTGCCTTTGTTTTTGAGCACTCACACGAAGCATATTCGCAAGCTACGGTAGTGAGGCAACGCGGCAAGCAACGCCCGACAGGTGCTTTCGATAGAAATCCATGCTCATTGTGAATCGGATTAGTTCTGCGCTGTGATTGCAAATCTGTAGGGGTCGACAGGGGCAACATCCCCGAAATGCTTTAGATACACTTCGCTGTCTTCACCGTACGCTTTAAGGTGTGCGCTGTAGTTGCTAACCACAGTCCTCGCCGCTTCTTGGACTAAGCTCATGGCACAAACGTAGCTGACTTGCAGGGAAAATCCAGCCTTTTCCGCTTCCGCTCGAATCCTTTCTAGATTCCAGAAGGCCGCTAAGCTCGGGCGTTGTTTCGCGTTGTTACTTGCGGCAATACCGTCACATATCCATCCGATATGGATGTAAAAAGGTTGCGCAGGAAGGCGATCAGCGAGAACAGGGAATCGAAGTAGCCCCGCATCAGGGTGCACCCTCTTCGCCCAAGAGTCGCGCAGGTTGTTCCTCACGCGCCCGGGTTGATGCTGCAGGACGTGACGTATACAAAGTAACGTGGAAATCGCTTCATACTCGTAAAGCGAACTACATGCGCCGGCGTTCTTCAACGCGCACATGAGCCCATACAGGCTACTCAGCACATTGTTGAAAGCTGCCTCGATGTTCGAGATGCCCTCTTCCGGCTTCTTTATTTTTCTTAGGAAATAACTGAGCCCCACGACCTGTTCCGCAAGCAGTCGCAGGGTGTTTGAGAAGACGTCAAATTGGTCGTCCAGGCTTGTCATAGGTTATAGCGCGATCGAGCTAACGGCGGCCAAAGAGCCGTCGCTTTAACTCTTTGAGAAGAAATTCTATAAGCTCTTGCGCAAAGGAACCAAAGCCCGGGATCGCACCTGCAAGGCTGCCCAAGAGGGTTTTGCTTTTCTCTAAGGTTTCCTCAAGTCGGTCCTCTCTTGCAGTGTCCCTAAACGCCTGCAACGATGACTGAAAGGATTCCAATTTTAAAGATAGATGCATATCCGTGAGCCCGGCAGCGTAGAGCCCCTCATAATCTCCGGATTCGACGCCATAAAGCCGCTCTGAAAATTCTCTCAAGCGTCCCGCCGCATCTTCAATCACGGGAGACAATTCTCGGCGGAACTGTAACCTGAAAAGCACCTCTTTACCACGATCAATTGTTTCAAGAAGCTCCGCTACTGCAATGAGGGTAATCCCCCCACTTCTAGCGGTCGCCAGAAGTGGAGCTAAGTGGCCATCGCCAACTTCATGGCAGGCGTGATGC